>JAYRZU010000024.1:0-106887 GCA_041916315.1 Anaerolineae bacterium | reverse complement strand
TGGGGACAATTGACACGCCTCGCTTGTATCATGGCGGCCTACAACTTTGGGCTCTATCTGAACCGCCGCCTCCTTCGTCCCGATGGCGCGCTCGCTACTCTTCTTTGCTGAGTACCGGACAAGCCTTAAATCCCCTCTCCGAAAAGAGGAGAGGGGACTTAAGAACGCTGCCTGTCGTCACTCTCACTCTGGAGAGGGGCGGTTGAGCGCAGCGAAACGGGGTGAGGCTACCCCGCGAAGATATCGCAACCGGGGAACGTGAAGGCGAACGCGTACCAGCGCACGAACATTTGCTTGGGGCGTTCCGGCGCATCGGCTCCGCTGGCGGTATGCAGCAGTCCGCCGCGATACACATCCCCTGTGCCGAGGTTGAGATCCGTGCCGCGCCATGTCGCGCGGTAGGCGTCAGTGTAGAATGCGCCCGGGTTCGCATTGACTGGATCGACGTACACCACCAAGCGCCGCCCGTCGATCACGTCGATCAGCGCGTTGTTGTGCACGTTTAAGCGCGTGTAGGGGTAATAACGCGCGGTTTCGCCCGTCCACACACCGAGCCCCATGTCGAGGCGCGGCAGGCGCGTATCCTCGCGCGCATCCAGCGTCTTGATGAACATGTCGCTGAGGACGGCATCTTTCGGCTCGCTGATGGCAAAGCGGTAATCTGCCTCCGCTTCGATTAGTTCGCGCTTGTTCAACTGCGAGAAGATCAACTGCGCTTCAGGGTACGTCTCCAGCGCCTCTTTCGCGGTCGCGGGACTGAGCACGCCATAGCCTTCCAGCTGCGCGCCTTTCAACTCCCCGTGCAGGCACTCCCCCGTCAGGTGATTCCAGTAGGAATTCGTCTCGTCATCTACCAACAGCGTCATGGCGTTATACATGGCATTCCCGGCGAAATGATACACCGTGCCGTTAACCAGCGGATTGAAGGCTGCGCCCGCATTGCACACCACGCAGAATGACACCATCCACGCTTGCCCGTTGAACTCCCCCTGCACCACATGGTGAAAGGCGAGGTGCAGCGTCTGAAAGACGAAGACCGTCCCGTTGAGTTCGAAGTACATCACGCGGGCGTCCGGCGCGATCATCTCCGCTTCGAGCGCGTGCGCCAGCGAAAAGGTGCGCTTGACGTGCAGCGGCGACCAACTCGGCTGATCGAACACCAGCACTCGGTCAACTTTGAATTCAGACGTTGCTAGCGGATTGAGGGACACCATCGGGTTGGGCTCCAAAAGTCATATTCCAGCCCAATTATATGCGATTTAACTTTCGTCACCACCAGCTTTTGAGGGCGTTGACCACCGCTTTAGCTTCCTGCCGGATGTTGTAGAGCGGGCCTAAGCCGCGGTAGAACCAGCCTACGAGGTACAACGCCTGCTGCCCGGCGACCGCGTAGGTCGTCGGATCAATGCGGATGTGCCAGCCCACGTCATCCAGCTCGTAGGGGAAATTGAGGAAGTCGAGCACCGGACGATAGCCCGTGCCGAAGATCACCGTATCGACTTCGAGGCGCGTACCGTCAGCCAGCACGGCGCAGCGGCCCGCAAACGCGTCCAGCCCATCGACCGTTTTGATCGTCCCAGCACGAATCGCTTCGACCAGTTCGTACCCGCGCACGGGCGCCGACGTGCCAATGCGATCTTCGCGATTGCGTGCGAACTTCAGGCCGAGCTTTGCAATATCGGGGTAGCTCTGGTACACGATGCGATCAAGGATCGGCTTGCGCCACTTGGCGGGAATCGGGCTGAGCAGCACCTGCCACGCGGTATTCGGCAGGCCGTAGGGGTATTTGCGCGCCAGCAGAATATCGCTGCGCACCGAGAGATACACCTCGGTGCGTCCCGCCAGCGCCACAGCGATGTCTACGCCGCTCGGCCCGCTGCCCACGACCAGCACGCGCTGCCCCTCGAAGCCCTCTGGGGTGTGAAAATCATGCGCGTGCAGCAGGCGACCAGCAAACTCGCCGGGAATGGCGGGGAGAATCGGATTGCCAAAGCGTCCGGTCGCGATGATCACTGCCCGGTAGACATCACTGCCCGTGTTCGTCTCGACGCACCAGGCACCGTCCACGGGCGTAATGCGCTTCACCTCCACACCGTAGTCGATGGTGAACGGATGCTCTTTCAGATAGTCGAGGATGTAGCGGTAGTAGTCCGTCCCCATTGGGAACCAGCCCGTGCGCAGCGGAATCCGCTTGCCCGGCAGATGTGAGACGAAGCCCGCTGTGTTCAACTGGAGTGACGGGTAGATGCTCGCCCAGGTAGACGCCGGAATATTGGCGCGATCCACGAGGCGATACGGCAGGCCGGCCTTCTCCAGATAATAGGCGCTGGTAATCCCCGCCGGCCCCGCACCGATCACCAGCACTTCATTGCGCATCAGATCGAGCCTTCCCACTCACCGTGGGCGCACACACAGGTGCGCCCCTACAAATCGGCACAACACCCTTTACCCACCCGTTGTCGGGCGCGCGGTGACGACGGGCTGCACCTCTTCGGTGACGCCCGGTTCGGGCGTTTCGGTTGGCGGGAGCGGCGTCGGGCTGGGCAGCGCCAGCGCCGTGACCGTGCGCGCGATCAACGGGCGGTACACCGTCGGGATGCGTTCCAGCGTCGACGGGAAGACGGTCGCTTCGTCGGTGCTGCGCGGGAAGAAACGCGAATAGGTGCCGAGAATCGGGATCAGGATCGGATCGCGCGTCATGGCGGCTTCGGTATCGACCGCGTTGTACTCGTCCTGCGGCATTTGAATGCCGAGCACGCCGACCGCGTACAGACCGACAAGGAACATGCCCAGCGCGATCACCGCGACGACAATACCCGCCGAGCGGTTCATCTTCTGGCGCGATGGGGTGAGTACCCGCATGGGCAAACGCGCTTCCGGTGACAGCGCCGCGTCGATGTTGGCCTTAAGCGTGGCGAAGTCGTCTTTGCCCTCGGTGAAATCAGCCAGCGAGAGGTGATCGATCAGGCGCGGAATCTGGAGCGGCGCGGCGATCACCGGGGTGATCTGCTGCCCCGCGTCCAGCGCGGCGACGATGGCATCATTGACCGCCTGATCGTTGAGCGCGGCAGGCGACAGAATCGGGATGAGGACGGGCGAGCCGTCCGTGAACGAGTAGCCCGCGCTCTTGAGTTCCGATTCAAGTCGGGTGGCGAGCGCAGAGTCAGATGGAGTGTAGACCAGCTTCAGCATAACAAGTCCTCAGTATTGATAGAGCGGTTAGCCATGAGCCGTTAGCAATTAGCCAACCTCACCCCCACCCCCTCTCCCAAGGGAGAGGGGAGCACAACGGCAAAGTCTTGTGCTAAATGCTAACCGCTAGTTGCCAACAGCTAACCGCTATGAGCTTCCTTCCAACGAACGCAGATAATTCACCACGTCCCACCGCGTTGAGTCGTCCAGCGCGGCGCAGGGCGACAAGGTGCGCCACCCGTCGCGGGTCATGGTGTAGAGTTCCTCATCGCGCGTGCGCTCCAGCCGCCCGGTGAGCGCGCCGAACGTCGGGTCAGCCGACCAGCCCGCGCACGCCGCCGCAAATGCGGCTTGTCCGCGCTCCAGCGATGCCTGATCCGGCAGCACAGCGTTGACGACGGCGGGCGGCGGGCTGACCACCGCTTCATACTCGCTCTGCGACGACAGCGCCGCGCCAATGCCGATCACCGTGATGACGACCGTCGCTGCCGTCGCGCCCAATGCGATCAAAATGCTCGCGGGACTGCGATCCAGCTTGCGATAACCGCGCCGCGCCAGTGGATAAACCGCGAACCCCAGCGCGCCGATCACGCCGATCAGCGCCAGCAGTTGGAGCGCGTTCGGTGGTCGCTGGCGGATGACGGCGGCTTCCTCGCTGACATTGACGACGAAGGCCGCGCGTTGATCGCCTACATCGATCAGCGCCCACCACTCGCCTGCTTGATCCAGATCATCGCCGACCGCCGCGTACAGGCCATCGCCGACCGCGTCGAGCGGGTGCCATGCGCCGCGCCAGTCGCGCGTTGGATCGACGAAGCGTACCCGCGCCGTCACGTCTTCGATGGGCGCGCCGTTCTGCGTGAGCAGCACGTCATACGAATTGACGCCCGGCCCGCCAGGCGTGATTTCGCCGTTGAGTGTAACGCCATTCAGGTCAGCGGTCACGCGCGGCACGGGAATGTTCTCGCCCGCCAGATTCGGATCGGGCGGCGGTGTCGCGCTCAGCCAGCCCGCCGCGATCAAAACGATGACCGCTAAGGCCGATTCTAGCTGCAAAGTCGGTAGGAAACCGCGCACGCGCCGGGTGAGATTGAGGAAACGCTCATACCGTTCCGGCGCCAGCGCCAGCCGATGCAGCGCCCCGACCGCGATCAGCAGCACGACGAACAACAGCTTGAGCAGCAGTGCCCCGCCGTAGCTCGTGCCGATATCGGCAGGACGATAGAACCAGTTGAGCGCGTTATACACGCCCGTCGCCACCACGACGATCAGCCCCGCCGCCGCCACAGGCGAGAAACGATTGAGCGCCGCGACGATCACTTGCCGCCGCTGATCGCCCGTATAAGGCTGCAGCGCAACCGGGAGCACCAGCGTCAGCGCGGCCAAACCGCCAGCCCAGAAGCCCGCCGCCAGCCCGTGAATCCAATCGCTGAGCAGCGCCACCCACGCCAGCGTCAGCGACCCGGCGGCATGCGCCGAGACGCTCCACGCGCCGAGCACCAGCGCCATGCCCCATGCCGCCGCCACCCATAACGGATAGACGAGATGAGGATACTCACGGCGCACATACAGCGCCGCGCCGAACAGCGCCGCGATCAACGCCAGCAGCACGATACGCGCGTTCCACGTATCTCCAAAGCGGGTGCCGATGCGGACGACGTTCCATAGGCCTTCGCCGAGCACCCGTCCGACATCCGCGCCGAAAAACACACTCGACTGCTGCAAGAGCGCGCCGATGCTGGCAGCGAATGCGCCAAGCAAGCCGATGATCACCAGCAGGTTGAGGCGGCGCATGACGCGCGGCGGCAGTCGCCCCGCCGGATAACTCGCGCTGCCCCACGCGGGCACAAGCACCAACGTGTAGACCGTGAACGTGCCGAACAGTAGCAGCGTGCTGACGAGCAGCGCCGCCCGCCACACCACTTCCCACGGCACCGCCGCCCAGTTCCCAGATGTGCTCGCCGCGCCGCCCGCCGCTTGCCCGATATAGAACGTGCGGCTCTCGGCGATTACATGGCCGTCGCTGGCGAACGCCAAGCGCAAGTCGACGACATACGCGCCGTCCGGCAGGCCGGACGGCAAACGCGCGCTCAACAGCACGCCGGACTCCGGCGCGACGCCGCCCGTGGCCACAACCTCGCCCGTTGCGTCGCGCACGGTGATCGAGCTGAAGTCGGGTTCGAGCTCTTCGCTAAACCAGTACGAGACGCGCGCCGGGGCGCGTTCCAGCGACGCGCGATCTTCTGGAATCGAGCGGACGATATAGCCATGCGCGTTGACCGCCCGCGGCGCGCTCAACACCAGCAGCAGCACCGCGATCAGCGCGAGTTTAGTCCAACCGGAAATGATCCGGCTGATCAGTCGGTTGGTCTTCGGGTGTGGGTGCATCGACCTCTTCCACGAATTTATTGCGGTTCATAAAAAAGCTGATTCCCATGAGGACGAGAAATCCGACGGCGACGCCAATGAGAATGATCTCGTCGGCAGCACCCAGCGCCCCATGCGCGAGGATTGGAGTCATCGCCTGTTTGCCTTTCCCTGACGTGCCCTATTGTACACCGTCCGGGCGGGTTTTGTGCAGCTTTTCACGAGGGTCTCACCGTGGTGAGGTTGTCAGCTGTCGCTTAGAGACTGGCGACGAAGTCAACGAAGCGCGCGCCATCGGTCAGTGGGCGGCCATGCCCGAACAAGACGCGCCGCGGCTGCAGCGCCGCCAGCTTACGCGCCGATTCACGGTTGCGCGCGCTGTCCGGCGTGAACAGCGCGGGCGGCTCGCCCAAGCGGGTTCTCAGCGTCAAAAAGTCGAGGTTGTTGGCGACATCGCCGAGAATGAGCGTGCGATCGGACTCGCGCCAGTAGGAAACATGACCCGGGCTGTGGCCCGGCGTATCGATCACCGTGAAGCCCGCGACCACATCGCCTTCGCGCAGCCGCTGGGCAACCGGATGCGCGGGTCCGGTCCAGAAGACATCCAGCAGACGCGTGACCACATTGCGCGGAATCTGCTCGTGCATATCGCCGCTCTCCATCGCCGCGGCATCGTTGGCGCCGCACAGCAGCGGAATTCCGAACGCGTCGCAGACCGCTTTGCTCGCCCCTTGATGATCCGCATGGACATGGGTGAGCGCGTGCGCGGTCAAGCGGCGGCCACGGAGCTGGCGGAGCAGCCCACGCTGCGCCATGCGGGTGCTCGCGTCGATCAGCACATCGCCGACCAAATAGGCGTTGATCAGGTAGTCGGGCGTCCCGCGGAGCAAATATACATCCTGAGCCACTTCAATCATGAGCTTGTCCAATCTGATAGTCGATATAGCGGATGAGCTGTTCGCCGGCCTGCTGAAGCGGGGCGAGAGTGCGTTCGGCGCGGCTGAGGAGCAAACCGCCTTCGATAACGGTCAGCGAGAACCACGCGATGTCTGATGCCATCGGTTCAGCTAACCCCACGCGGACGAGATAGGCGGCAATCTGCGCCTGCCACCCGCGATACACCGACTGCGCCACGGATTGTATGGTGTCGTTTTGCGCGGCGGCTTCCAGCGTGACTGTCGCAATCGGGCAACCATGCGTATAGGCGGACGCTTCGAGCTGTGCGCCGAGCAGCCCGATCACCATCCGGATGGCTGCTGCCGGATCGCTCGTCGAGGCGAACGCGGCGTTCAGCGCGGACTCAATCATGTCGCCACCCGCCTGCATCGCGGCCGCGACCAGTTCGTCTTTGCCGCCGCGAAAATGGTAGTAGAGCGATCCAATTGGCGCGCCGCTCTCCTGTGTGATCTGGTTGAGCCCGGTCGCATGGTACCCCTGCTCGGCTATCAGGTCGGCGGTTTTGGTCACCAGCCGCATTTTCGTTTGTTCACCCTTGCTCATCGCCCTCGCCTAAATTAAATAGAGCACTCTACATAATTTAACAGCAATACGGTGAATAGGCAAGGAGCGAATTGAGAACCTGTGAGAATCAAAAACGGCGCGCTATACGTTAGCGCGCCGCTTTTCAACATATGCCCCTGGCGGGACTTGCACCCACGGCCTATTCCTTAGGAGTGAATCGCTCTGTCTGCCTGAGCTACAGGGGCGTTGCTATATACATTGTATTGAAAATCAGTCTGAAAGGGAAGTACTAGGCTCGTCCTCTTTTTGCGGCAGCAAACTGGACTGATTGCTATCTTGCGAGCATGCCCCAATTTCAGCTACGCTTGCCGTATCATCAGCAGAAGGAAGCACAGATGGCCAAGTTTTACGACAATATCACGCCGGAAATCCGCGCGTTTATCGCCAAGCAGCATATCTTCTTCGTCGCCAGTGCCCCGCTGAGCGGCGAAGGCCACGTCAACGTGTCACCCAAAGGCATGGACACCTTCCGCATCCTCTCTGATCACGAAGTCGCCTACCTCGACATGACCGGGAGCGGCAACGAAACGTCCGCGCACCTGCTCGAAAACGGCAGAATAACGTTTATGTTCTGCGCGTTTCAGGGATCGCCCGAAATTGTGCGCTTGTACGGCACAGGCCGCACCATCCTCCCCGGTTCCGCCGAGTGGGATGCCCTGCTGCCCTTGTTCCCTACCTACCCCGGCACGCGCCAGATCATCACCGCGACTCTGCACAAAACGCAGACCTCGTGCGGCTATGCTGTGCCCTTCATGGACTATGTCGGCGAACGCGAAACGCTCAGCAAGTACTGGGTGGCCAAGGGCGAAGACGGCACTGCCAAGTATCAGCGTGAGAAAAACCAGTGCAGTCAGGACGGCCTGCCCACAGCGCTCTCCACAAAGGAGTAACGGTCTTTTTACATTTTTGCTACATTTTCAGCGCACAATAGAAGCAGCTTAAAGATGTAGCAAGAGAGCCACTGTGAAAACGGTCTTTTTCAATCTGCCCGCGCACGGCCACATCAACCCCACCCTACCGCTCGTCCGTGAACTTGTCCGCCGCGGCGAGCAGGTGATTTACTACAACGCGGAACCTTTTCGCGCCAAGATCGAGGCGACCGGGGCGGAGTTCCGCCCCTACCCGGCCAGCGCCGATCCCGGTCAGCTTGGTGCCGCCAGTGACGATAGTAAAGTCTTCAAAACGGCGGTGCTGCTGCATCGTGTATCCGAGCGCCTGATCCCGTTCGCGCTGGCCGAACTGGAGCGCGAACAACCGGACTACGTCATGCACGACTCGCTGTGCCTGTGGGGGCGCGTCGCGGCGGCGGTCAAGCGCCTGCCGACGGTCGTCACGATTGGCACGTTCGCTTTCGGCGCGCGCATGCCGAATCTCGGCAATCTGGTACGCGAATTCGGTCGCAACCTGCCCGAACTCGCGCAAGTGCTGCAGCTCGACGCCCAACTGCGCCGCCGCTATCCGCACACTTCCCGCCCGGGCGATCACGCCTTCAACAACACGGGTGACCTGCACATCGTGTTTACCTCGCGTGAATTCCAGTTTGGGAGCGACAAGTTCGACGACCGCTACAAGTTTGTCGGCGCATCGTTTGCGCCGCGCGCGGGCGACACCGACTTCCCGTTCGATCAACTCACGCGCAAGCCGTTGGTCTATGTCGCGCTCGGCACAATCATGAACACCCGCGCCAACATCTACCAGACCGCGCTCGAAGCCTTCCGCGACTTTGACGGTCAGGTGGTGATCGCCGCGGGTCAGAGCGCCGCGCAGCTCACCGATTTACCGCCGCACTTCATCGTGCGCGAGTTTGTGCCGCAGCTGCAGATATTGGAGCGCGCCGACCTGTTCATCACGCACAGCGGCATGAACAGCGTGACCGAGACCCTGTACTACGGCGTGCCCATGGTCAACGTGCCACAGCAGTTCGAGCAGGCGCTGGTGGCGGAACGGGTGCGCGCCGTCGGCGCGGGGATCACGCTCGGTGGCGAACCGCCCTACGGCACTTTTACCGCCGATGATCTGCGGGCTGCTTCCGAAAAAGTCCTCTCAGAATCGCAGTATCGCGACTGGGCGCGCATCATGGGCGATACGCTGCGCGCGAGCGGCGGCTACATGCGCGCGGCTGATGAGATTCAGTGGTTTGCCCGCTGGACGAATGGGGCGAAACCCCAGCCCGAACGCGGCCCGCTGCGCTTCGAGTTCATTCCGTACCCGCTGTGGCGCCGCGCGGGACTGCCCGCGCCGCTCAAGCGGATCATCCGCCCATTTACAGCGGCAGATGCCGACGCTAATCCTCCGGACAGCCCGGCGGAACTGGCACACTACCTCACCCGTTGGGGGCTGCTGCCCGCGCACATGGATGCGCCCAGCGCCAAACGTGCCATCGAAGCGGCGCGCATTCCAGTCGCCACAGCAGACGCCAGCGCCCAAGCCGCTCCATCCGCTGCGCCACTCCGCCTCCCAGCGCAGTGGGAACCCCTCGAAGCCATCATCCTGAGCTTTCCCGTGCTCTACCCATCAATGTGGACGGCGCATCTGGAGATGATCGAGGCGATCAGTCAGGTGGCGCGCGCCGACGTGCTCATTCCCGCGCCGGGTTGGGCGGCGGCGATCCGCATGCTGCTCAGCGAACGCGGCCAAGCGGATCTGTTGCGGGTCTGCCTGCTGCATCTCCCCACCGACGACGTGTGGGTGCGCGACTACGGCCCCATCGTCGGCCTCGACGCGCAGGGTCAGCGCGTGACGGTCAGCGCCGTGTATGATCCGCTGCCGACGTACCCGCAAACGCGCGACAACGCCATGCCGGAACGCTGGTCAGCCTACAACCACATCCCCGTGCGCGTCACCGACGTGCATACCGAGGGCGGCAATCTGTGGTCAGATGGCGCGGGCACGCTGATTATGAGCGACGACCTGTACGCCCGCAACCCGCACCTCACGCCCGCCGAGGTTGAGCACCAACTGCACACCCTGTTCGAGTTCGACAAGCTGATCATCACGCCGTCACTGCGCCTCGAAGAGACCGGGCACGTCGATTTGCTGTGTAAGCTGGCGGACGCGCGCACGGTGCTGGTCGGCGCGCCGACCGTCCCGCTCAACGGCGAACGTCTGCGGGAAACGGCGGCTGTCTTCCGGCGCGAGACAAACGCGGCGGGGGAACCGTATCGGGTGTTCGAACTTCCGACGCCGCGTCTGTATGTCAACTGGGGTGTGTATCCCGTGTGGCGCAGCTACACCAACGCGCTGACCGTCAATGGGCGCGTCCTCGTGCCCGTGTTCGGCATCGCCGAAGATGCAGAGGCGCTGCGCGTGTATGCCGAGGCTATGCCCGATTACCAGATCATCCCGATCAACTGCGCGGGGACGGTCAACGGGGGCGGCGCTGTGCACTGCCTGACGAAAGAAGTACCAGCAGCGCAGTAACCACTTTTGGCCTCACCCCTCGTTCCCCCTCTCCCGTGGGAGAGGGAACTTACAGGCGGGAGCTTGTCTCCTCCTCTCCGCTCGGAGAGGGGGGCGGGGGGTGAGGTTCGAATCTCGGACGCCGGATCCAGAACTGCACCAGATAGATGATCAAGCCCAGCCAAATCGCCCACTGCCAAATGTAGGCTTGCTTGGAAATCAGATAGAAGTCTTCCGGCATCACATTCGGATTGAGACCGCGATTGACCACATAGCTGTGGACAGCAGAAGCCAGTAGTGTGATTAACGTGCTCACAGTGATCCCAAAAGCCACCAACCAGTAGGCACTTAGCCCGGTGATGCGCCGATTCTCGCTGCGAAAATCGGCCGTGATTTGATTTCCGAGGCCAAGAATGACGGTCAAAGCCGCGAATTCGTTCACCGAATGCAACCTAACGGTGCCGAAGGCGTGAGTCGGGTTCGTCAGACCAAGCTGCGGCACGAGGGCAGTGCCGATAAAAGCGCCCAACCACAGGAGCAGCGTGAGCACCACCCAGTGAGCCGCGAGCGTGCGATTCCCGTTTGGACTGGTAAAGGTGTGATAGAAGTGGGCGGCGATGATGAACAGGCAAATTGGGATAATGGTCGAAAACGCCGGAACTTCGTTGACCATCAGCGCACCAAAGCCCGCCAGCGCCAACAAGACTGTGGTCACGCGAAAGCTGAGGGTTATCCATGTCTCCGTAACCGTGCTGAAGCGCGTCATCAGCCAATAGATCAGTGGCAGAGACAGCAGCGGCAGCCCGACAAAATCCCGAACCGCCGCAGCGCTGACACCTACAACGTAATGCAGCAGCGCCCATATGCCAATCGATGCGGCCATTAACCGTCGATTACCGCTCAGTACTGGATCGAGGGTGAGCAGGTACAGCCGTGCGCCGAACAATCCCAGCAGCAACGGGATCTCAAACCAGACACGCAGGCCGGAGAGCAGTGCAAACCCAATCGATGCGGCGATCAACAGATAAGCGATGCGGCGCAGGGTGATCATAGCCTTACCAGACTCCAAAATTGACGCTGTTAACGGGCATAGCTATACTCAGACTGGATTTGGAGAGGAAAGTAGATCGATGGCTCAAACCTTTGACCCCAAAATGCTCGACCTGCTCCGCTGCCCGGCGGCGGTCAAGCTGAACAAACAGCCCGGCGACGACTTCGGCAAGCTGGAACTGTACAAGGACTCGTGGCTAATCAGCAAGGATTCGGGCAACAAATACCCGATCAAGAATGGCATCCCGATCATGTTGATCGAAGAAGGCGAAAAGTACAAGAATACGCCGGTCGAACAACTGCCGGTGCCGTAACGCGCAGCCAGCCATTTGCAGTGAACAGCTCACAGGCGCAGCGTCGTTCGCGGCGTGACCGGCGCTCGTCTGTGTCTATGCGCCCAACCTGATCCTCCTAATGCCGACCTCAGCAGATCATGAACGGTCGCGTGAGCATTTTCACTGTAAACTGTAAACTGTAAATCGTTAACTTCTTTGGTTCCTGCTGACCGAATCGAGCGACAGATAATGGCTGACCCGATTTCCCATGAAGCGCCTGCCCGCAAAGGTCTAGACCTGCCTGTGATGCTTCCCGGCAAGCTCATTGGGCGCGACGACACCCTCAGGCGCGTGTATGCCCAGTTAAAAGAAAACAAAGCCGCGTTGATCGTCGGCGCGTCGGGCATCGGCAAGACTGCCTTAGCCGCTACCCTCGCCAACGCGTATACGGAACTGCCCGGCGGCGTCCTGTGGCTCACCGTCGACAACACGCCCTTTGCGGAACTGCTCGTACGGGTGGGGCGCGCCTACGGCATCACCGACCTGATTACGACTGATAACCCGCTAGCGCTCGTCGGCACAGCGGCCAGCACGCTCAGCCAGAACAAACCGCTGATCGTGTTCGATGGCAAGCCGGATGCAGCGGCGACCAGCGAGTTCATCAAGCGCGTGGCGGATCGCCTGCCCGTCCTGATCGCCGCGGAGACCGAGATCACGGGCGATTGGAAGACCTTCGCGCTCAACAAGCTCGACGCCGACCCTGCCGCCGTGCTCTACCGCCAGCTCGCCGATCCGTCCGTCGCCAACGAGGGCTTGAACGCGCTCACCGCCGCGCTCGACTACACGCCGTTCGCGCTGGCCGTCGCCGCTGGGGTCAGTCATCTCAAGAAGCAGACGCCCAACCAGTTCTTATCGGCGCTGCCGCCGCAGGGACAGATGGCCGGGGTCACGCCGCAGCTCTTGGCGCTGACCGCAGCCTTCCGCGCCCTTTCGAACGCGCTGCAAGGCTTGATTCTGGTGATGGGCGGCACGCTGCGCGGTGAAGCCTCGGTTGAACTGGTGAGCATGATCGCAGGCGCCCCCGTCGACGCCATTCAGACCGCGATGGGTCAACTGGCACAGTACCGCCTCGTCGAGCAGTTCGAACGCTATGGACGTCCCTACTACCGCCTGCACCCAATCACGCTGCTGTTCGCGCAAAGTTGGCTGCGCGGCTCCGGTCGCCTTGACACGCTGCAAGCCAAGTTCCGCGACTCTGTGCTGGCCTATACCAAGAAGTACAGCGCCCTCGGTCCGGTCGGCTATGATTATCTCGCCGCCGAAATGGCGAATATCACCACCACCGCTGAACGCGCCGCCGAAACGGGTAATCGCGACCTCGTGAACGCGCTGATCGTCGCGCTCTCGCAGGCGGGCGATTTCGTCAACGCGCGCGGCTATGTCTACGAACTGCTGGCGCTCCGCCGCCACGCGACGAGTTCGAGCGGCGCGTTCCCAGCCCATGTCGAAACACCAGCCGCCCCGCCGCCCGTGGTCGTCGCCGCTCCGCCGCTGCCCGCCGTCGAAGATGATGAAGACGAACTCGCCGATTCGGTTTCGCTGCAAAACGGTGAACCCGTCGAAGACGAGCCGGAAGTCGAAGAGTTGGACGACGACACCGAGGAAGATTCCGGCCTCGCGGATGTCTCGGCGACGCTGCGCATGTTCGAAGATGATGAGGAGGACGAACTCGACCTCATCGCGGACGAGGATCTCATCGACGAAGACGAAGAGGATGAGGACGAGCTGGACGACGAAGACGATCTGATCGACGAACTCGATGACGAAGACGACGTTGAGGCCGACGACGAAGATGAGATCGACGACGATCTGCCCGATGATTCCGCAACCAGCCCCGCCATCGACACCGTCCCAATGGACGAAGCGACACGCCTCCGAAACCAGATCATGCAGGCCCGCCAAAGCGGCGACCGCCGCCGTCAAGCAGATTTGCAGGGCGCGTTGGGTCGCCAGTTGGTCACCGAAGGCAAGGATACGGAAGCCATTCCGGCCTACGCCGAAGCGCTGACGATCTACGAAGCGCTCAACGACTCTCCGGGCATGCTGACCACGCTCGAAGCGCTCGCCGAACTCACGACCAGAACTGAAAACCTGCAAGCCGCCGTGCTGCATGCCTCGCGCGGTCAGCGCCTGGCACATCAGCTCCAGAATGATACGAGCGAGTCGCGTTTGCTGATCATCCTCGGTGACGCGCATCAGCAGTTGGGCGAGAGCGAAGCGGCTATCCGCGCTTACTCGCAGGCGCTCGATCTCGTGCGCACGAACGACGGTAACAACGAAGCGCTCGTGCTCTACAAGCTCGGCTATGCGCAGTTGGACAGCGGCGAACCCGACGAAGCCATCGACACGTGGGAAGAAGCGCTGACGCTGTTCCGCGAAAACGACGAGCGCGCCTATGAAGGCAAGGTACTCGGCGGGTTGGGCACGGCCAATGGCAAACTCGAACGCTGGCGCGAAGCGATCAGCTTCCACACGTCGGCGCTGTACATCGCCCGCGAGGTCAAAGACCGCGACGAAGAACGCCAGCAGTTGAGCCATCTCGGGTATGCGCACATTCAGGCGAAGGATTTGGGTCAGGCAGTGCTGCGCTATCGACAGGCGCTGCATCTGGCCTATCAGAGCGGCGCGAAAAATGCGGTCGTCGCCACGACGGTCGATCTGGCGCGCCTCCTGATTGAAAGCCCACGGCATCTCGACATCGCTGACATGCTCCTCGATGCCGCGCTGCAGGTCGAGGCTAATGACCGCGACCTCTTCCGCTTGCAAGCGCAGATCGACGAAAAGCGCGTCTCGTCGACGGTGACGCAAACCCCCGTCACGGGCACGGCGCAGCAGTACGCCGCCAACGCCTACAGTCTGCTCGAGAACTAAAAAGTAGACAGTTTTCAGTTTTCAGTGAACAGTTAAAACAACTGTCAACACTGTGAACTGTAAACTGTCTACTGTGAACTTCTTTTACTGAATGGGGAGCCAGAAGCCGAAGCGGCTGCCCTTCCCGAGTTCACTGTCGACCCACACTTCCCCGCCATGCCGTTCGATGATCGTCTTGACGAGGCTCAAGCCGAGGCCGCGGCCTTCGATGCCTTCCGTGCCCGACTGCCGCGTGCGAAAAAATGACTCGAACACGCGCGGGAGGTGTTCTTTGGCGATGCCGATGCCGGTATCCTCCACGACGAAATACACGCGCTTGCCTTCGGTATAAGCTTGGATGGTAATAGTCCCACCGTCCGGCGTATATTTGATCGCGTTGCTGACGAGGTTATCCATCGACTCCCTAATGAGCATCGCGTTGAGCGTGATCCGCTCGGGGAGATCATCCAGGGCGATATGCGTTTTGAGCACGTGACGTTTGCGCTGCGCACCGTCGATGCTGTCCGCGAGGACAGTCTTGATCAGTTCGCGGTAATCCGCGGGCTGATGCAGTTCCAGTGGTGAGTTGCGAATCTGTTCAACGCGCAGCAGATCATCCAGCAGGCCGCGCATCCGCTCGATCGAGCGTTCGATCACATTCAGGTATTCGCGGACGGGCGAATCTTCGGGCGTATCCAGCTCAATCAAGCTGCAGTAGCCGACGATCAACGCCAGTGGGCTGCGCAAGTCGTGCGACGCCATCTGCAACATCTCGTCTTTGAAGCGGTTCAGGTCGCGCAGGGTCGTAATATCGCGCAGCATGATCACATAGCCGGTCGCGTCAGCATTTTGCGCCCACGGCGACACTGTCACCAGATAATCGCGGCGGTGCTTCTCGGAGCGGCTCTGGAATGACCATGAGTTTCCCGGGGTCGGCACATTGTCGAGCATGCTGTGCACAAAGCTGAACATGTCGTCGTCTGCGACATAGTCGAGGATCGAATGACCTTCGCCGCGATTGGGAAGTTCCCCTGTGCCCACCAGCGCCGCCGCCGCATCATTCGCCAGCATGATCACGCCCGCTTGATCGAGCACGAGCAGCAAATCCGGAATGGCGCGAAGAATCGCCTCCATCTGCTGCCGCTGTTCGAGCAGATGCGCGAACAACTGCGCGTTGCGAATCGCCCCAGTCGCCTGATTCACGATGATCGAGAACAGGCGCAGATGATAGTCGGTGAAGTAGTCTGGCTGGGAATGCGTGAACGTGAGCACCGCCAGAACGTCGCCATTCCAGAAGAACGGCAGGCTGAGCGCGGACCGCGTCTTCGAGTCGCTGTCAGGAAAGGCCAGCCAACGGGCATCGGTGACGGTATCGCTGATGATCGCGCCCTGCTTATTAGCGATCACCCAGCCTGCCAACCCCTTGTCCAGCACGCGGCGCGCGAAGCGCACGGTCTGACCGGGATCTTCCATGCCGGTCGCATTCGAGACATAGCGGGTGAACAACCGACGCCAATCATCACCAAATTCCGGGTTGATGAGCAGGCTGCTGCCTTCGGCCTCAACCGACTTAATCATCAACTCGATCACCTGCTCAACCACGCGCTCTTGATCAAAGAGTGTGAGCATCTGTGAAACCGTGGCCAGCAGTTCAAAATCTTCTAAGGAGGGATGGTCTTTCACTTGGAAACCGTGCATGTAATCTGCCATATGTAAGGCCTATTATCGCTCAACAGCGGTAGAGGCGGACAGGTGCATCAAGGTAGGAAATTCTAACCTGAGAGATAAATCCCCCCATATCAGTTAGCTATTTCATTGTAGTGGTGAATGTTACAGAGGAAAATAAAGAAACTTCCCTAAAACTGAAATTTGTATATTTTTACAAACCTACCTGTAGTTCGACCCGTTCTGCACCCTTAACAACTTAGTATTTGGACATTTTGGCCAGACATGAAGGCGGAATTTACGCGCTATTCACAGAGCAATGTAAAGATAAGGTAAATACCAGTCAAGGGATCAGTACAACCGCCACCAACCCGCATCTAACGGTCAGGTGCGTTTGATTTTCATCCGGGGCAGATACGTCGATCTGCCCCATCCGCCTCACGCCGCTGCGTCTACAGCGTCACCGTGTTGCCGACCAACCCCGTCAGCAGCTTGATGCACGCTTCGACGTCGTTGATGTCGACGGTTTCGCTCGTAGTGTGCACGTAGCGGCAGGGAATCGAGATCGCGCCGCTTGGCACGCCTGCCCGCGCCGTCTGAATGCCCGCCGCATCGGTCGTGCCGAGCGTGAGCAGTTCCAGTTGATACGGGATGCCGTCACTCTGCGCGCGGTTGATCATCCAGTCGCGCACGGCGGGCGGAACCACCAACCCGGTATCATGTACCTTGATCGCCGCGCCGCCGCCCAGCTTGACTTCCATCTTCGAATTCTTGGCCATGTCGCCCGTCGAAGTCACGTCGAGCGCAATTGCCAGATCCGGATCGACGCCGTAACCCGCCGCCCGCGCGCCGCGCAAGCCGACTTCTTCCTGCACCGTGAACACGAAATAGATCTCGTTCGGCGTCTGTTTGTTGAGGCGGCGCATGGCTTCAATCGCCACCACACAGCCGATGCGGTCGTCCATCGACTTGGAGATCAGACGCGAGCCGCGTTCTTCGTAGTCACGCCAGAAGATCGCCGGGCTGCCCGAAGGCACGAGGTTGGCGCTGCCGTCGTTCACATCGATGAAGAAGTTGTCGAGTTCGGCGGAGCTGGTGCGCCCGGTGCCAAAATAGTCATGCGCGGCGATGACGCCCGTCGCGCCATTCTCAAAGCGGACACGCATCCCCAGCAGCGAGGAGTTCAGCACGCCGCCGATCGGCGCAAAGCGCATGTAGCCGCTCGACTTTTCGGTGTACAGCGCCATGACGCCGATCTCGTCCATGTGCGCGGCGATCATGATCTTCTTGCCGCCCTTCCCGACGCGGCAAATCAGGTTGCCGAGCGGGTCAACGCGGATGTCATCGGCGAACGGCGCAACTTCCTGCCGGATGATTTCGCGCACGTGATGTTCATAGCCAGATGGCCCCCAGGCCTCAACCAGCTTTTTGATCAGTTCTTTCACAACAATACTCCTTGTAGAGGTGCAGTTAGCGATGAGCTTTTAACCGAACGCAGTGCTTATCGCTAACTGCCGTGGCTGTAATGTTCGGGTTTGATAGTCTGGAGCGCCGCCTTGATCAGCTTGAGCGCGTTGTCGTAATCATCACGATGCAGATAGGCAGTGGGGCTGTGAATGTAGCGGCAGGGCAGCGAAATCACCGCCGTCGCCGCGCCCGCGTTCGCCATGTGAATCGAACCGCCATCTGTGCCGCCGCCCAACTGCGATTTGAGCTGATACGGAATCCCTTCAGCGTCCGCGGTCGCCCGCAGGAAGCCCAGCAGCCGCGGATTAACGATCATGCTGCGATCCATCACGCTCAGAACCGGCCCCGCCTGCATGCTGCATGTCGGGTTGTAATCCAGTCCATCATCGGCATCCGCCATGGGATTCGGAATGTCGTTCGCAGTCGTGCCTTCGAGGACGAACGCGACATCCGGGTTGAGCGCCTGCGCCGCGACCTTCGCCCCGCGCAGACCGATCTCCTCCTGCACGGTGAACGCCGCCAGAATATCGACCGGGTACGGTCCGCCTTGCAGCACATCGACCAGCAGCGAACAGCCCGCGCGGTCATCGAACGACTTGCCGCGCAGCATCTTGTCGCCGATCTCCATGAAGCGGCTGTCGAAGGCGATCCGGTCGCCCAGCTTGATCTTGCCGTTCACTTCGTCTTTGCTGCTCGCGCCAATGTCGATGCGCAGATTGTTGATTTTGACGACCGTCTGCTCACGATTCTGGTGGATAGGTGCCCACATGATCACGCCGGGGATATCGCCAATTTTCACGCGCAGCCCCGGCAGAATGCGGTCATCAATGCCGCCGACCGCCGAAAAGCGGATGGTGCCGTCGCCGTCGATGCCGCGCACGATAAACCCGACTTCGTCCATGTGCGCGGCGATCATGACGCGCAGCGGACGCAGGCTCGTCCCGCGTTTGACCGCGGTCACGCTCCCCATCGGGTCAATGCGAATGTCCTGCGTGTGATCTTTGATCGCGCTCAGGATCACTTTGCGGACGGCTTCCTCTTTGCCAGATACGCCTACCGCCTCGGAAAGCTCTTTTAAGATCATCTTTTCACTTCACTATGCCAGCGCCAAAACGCAGCAAAAATACCACAGATCGCGGCGCTTTGCACCAATCCGACCGTTGAAATAGTTGCATGTTCAGACATTCATCGGTAGTGTCTGCATGGTGTTTGCGCAAAGGAAGTCCAATGTTCAACCCGAAAGTTCGCCTGTGTTTGGGAACATTGAGCCTCACCGCCGCCCTCCTTGCTTCATGTGATCAACCGCTGATCCTCCCACGACCTACCGTCAATCCCGTGTCAACCATCGTCGGCTCCCCACCACCCACGGATCTCCCGGTCACCGCCTCGACCACGCTCAATGCGCCGCCGGTCGCCGGGGAACCGCCGCCCGGCGCGGGGAATCCCCTGCCCACCAGCAGCGGCCCACCTGAGCCGCCGCCGCCACCGCCAGGATCGTGACGAGCGTGTCGGAGGCAGGTACAATGCGCGGCGCGATCTTTACAGCAAGGTGAACCATGTCTCTGGCACACGTTTCGATTCCGACGCTGATCATCACGGGTGCGGTCGGCGCGGGCAAAACCACCATCGGCAGCGCCGTCTCCGATCAGCTCACAGAGGCCAACCGTCCCCACGCGCTGATCGATATGGATGCGCTGCGCTCGTGCTATCCGCGCCCGGCGGATGATCCGTTCAACACGGTAGTGGGTTATCGCAATCTGGCGGCCATGTGGGCGAATTATCAGGAAGTGGGCGCGGAGCGGGTGATCATTGTGGATGTGGTCGAAACGCCTGAGCAGGGGGCCGATTACGCCGCGGCCATCCCCGGCGCAGCGATCCAGATTGTGCGCTTAACGGCGAGCGTCACCGAATTGCAGCGCCGCCTTGCCGGACGGGAACGCGGCGACAGTCTGCGCTGGCATCAAGCCCGCGCCGCCGAACTGACCGCGCTCATGGATGCGCGCGGCATCGGCGATCACGTCATCGACACGGGCGGCAAAACTATCGACGAGATTGCCGCCGCAGTGCTCCAGCGCGTCGGATGGGCACTTTAATCCGTTGGCAGTTCCTGAAACAGAATGCGGACGGCTTTCACGACGACCTGTTTGTGGTTGACGAACACGCGCACGAGCCGTTCTTCGGGCAGCTTGATGTGCGCTCGAAAGAGCAGCTTGGTCATGTACTGTTCGACATCGTCCGTAGATTTGTGGGTTTTGATTGTGAAGCGCTGCTGCTTGTCTTCTTTGATCGGTCGCCAGATCGTCACGACGGGCGCATCCATGATGTCTTTCAGCGTGGGACGTCCGCTATAGGTCTGGTTGCCCCAAGTGCGCTCGTGCAGTTGAACCAGTGACATAAAATCGTCTTTGTTGGGCATGAGTCTCGACCACATTGCTGTCCTTTGCCTTGATTATAGCCAGATTGTGTCGCGCTCGCGCTCTCTGCGCAGCACACATCATCCCCCTGCGACATATAGCGGCAAAGCTGAGTGGAGAGGTGATCTATGACAGCGACGGTCAAACCGTATGTGCTGATGCCGGGCACGGGCGTGCCGGGTTTTGGCGCGGAAGTCAAAGCGTCGGGCGCGGCGACGGGCAACATGCTCACGCTGATCGAGTCGCGCACGGTCGGCGGCGCGCCGCGTCATGTGCATACGCATGAGGATGAGTACTTCTACGTGGTGAGCGGCACGATCACGGTGGAGATCGGCGGCGAACACGCGGAAGTCGGCGCGGGCGGTTTCGTCTTTCTGCCGCGCGGCATTCCGCACAGTTGGGATACCATCGGCGAGGCGACCCTGCTGATGATCACCACCCCGCCCATGCTCGAAAGCTTCCTCGCCGAATATCACGCCGCCGACGCGGATCGCGATCAGATTGCGGCGCGGTACGGAATCACTTTCCTCAGATAGCGCAACGACTTTTGCGTAAATGCAACCGGGCGACCCCTTTGGGTCGCCCGGATTGTTTTGCACGGTCAAACAGAGACTTAGCCGCCGACCGCCGTCGTCGGGATCCAGATGCGATTCGCCTGACAGCCAATCCACACCTGCGTGAAGTCACCGCTCGTCTGCGTCACCCACCACGTCCCCGCCGGCAGGTCAAAGTTCACGCGCGTCGCCGCATCGGCTGCATAGTAAGCCGGCGCACCCAACGGCACGCTGCGTACAGTCGAACCGCTCGGCAGCGGATCGGGGCAGTTGTCGGTCGGCAGCGAGACATTCCCCGGTCCCGAAATCGTCACGTTGTAGGCCAAACCATCCTGATCGAACGTATCTTCAACCACCACCAGGGTGTAGACGACACCCGGGTTCAGCGATACTGCGAAGTTGATCGGATTGCTGTTGCTGGCGGCATAGCAATTCGCGACCGGGTTTGCGGGATTGAAGCTGCCCGCATACACATAGACGGCGCTGTCTGTCCCGGGTTCACTGATCGTGTAGGAACCTGCCGCATCCACAACGAAGGGGTACGCCCGATACAATATGGTAAACGAAATACTTGAACCATTACAGTTTGGCGTAGTAATAAGCGCCACTTGAGATTGCGCCGGGCCACCCGGGATGAGCGTCCCGGTGAAACTGATGCTGCCCGCGTAGACCACAACCGCAGCCAATGAGAGTAGTAGGACGAATAGAAGACTTAGTCCGAGTTTTTTCATGATGTGCGTCCTTTCAGCCGCATTCGGTCATAACCTTGACCACCACTCTTATGCTTAATTACATGCCTAAATAAAGACCGATTCATGTGCATAAAGCCGGAATCAGGCATCCGACCAAAGTCGGTCTTCGGCATGGAACGGAAGTTGGAGGGCGTGCTGTGCCCGACGCTCTTTTGCCGCACCCACGCCGCGGTGGGGAGAATCCCGGAGGCGCACACCCGTGCGCCTCCGGACTAGCGAGTGCAGCTAGGTTTACTGAGCAAACGTGAACGCCACCGTACCGCTGCACGGTGTCCCATCGTTCGCCGTCAGGTTGATAACGATCGTGCCCGTCGCCAGTGTCGGGGTGCTGAAGTTGAAGCGCACTTGGTCGTTGCTGCCGTCGTCAAAGGTGAACGCTCCGGCGAAGCTGTTCGTCCCCGCAACTCGTGCGAAGAAATCGCCGTTGATGTCGATGCCGCCACTCACATTGGAGAGGAAATTGTCGAAAAACTGGAGCGACACATAGATTTCACTGGTGTTGATGCGGACGTTCTCGCCCCCGAGACATGACGCATTGGTGACCGAGTTGAGGCTCATCGTGTAGCGCCCCGGCTGCGGCGTGATCGAACCAGTTGCGGGCGGCTGCGGTTCGCTGCCCCCACCGCCACCCGGCGCAGGCGTCGGCGGCTGCACGGCGATCGGGATCACGGGCGGCGCGGCGGCGTCGCCGACGCTGTCACAGTCGCCGATCTCTTCGGCATCCCCGCGGCGCATCCACAATTCAGACGCTGCCGACTGCGGCGCGGCCTGCGCTTTGTCCAACTGGAACCACTCGGTGCCGTCATCCGAAACGTTGATGCCCGTCACGTCCACTTCCGTCCCCGCGGGGAGGAAGGCGACCGAGGTCCGGTTTTCGCCGGGGCCAACGCGCAGCGCCACCGTGCGTTCCTGATCGGTAAACACGCGGCACGGCTCACCACTGTCGGCAGCGGGGGCTTGTACCGCCGTTTCGACGGCTTCTGTATTGTCAAACGAGAGGATCAGGTCACGCAATTCGCGTTCAGGATCATCGAACACATCCGCATCGGCATAAACGTCGAAGACGCCGTAGCTCTCATCAGTCATCAGGATCAACATGAACAAGCCAACCTGGTTGTCGTCCATGGTGTACGACCATGCCAACCCTTCCCGACCGGGGACGTTCAGGTCTTCGATGCGCGCGCCCGGCGGCAAACCGCCGTCATAGAGCGCGGCGAACGCATCGCGGAAGACTTCTTCCATCGTGGCTTTCGTGGTATAGCGGACGACCGCGCGCAGTTCTGCCGGATCGACGAGATAAACAGTGTAGTCATCGCCAGAAAGGAAGAACCCCGCATAGGGCGTGGCGTACTCCCAATTCCAGTCATCCGGCAAGGTGATGTTGTAGGCGGGGTCGATGGGAACTTCGGCTTGGGCGGTAACGATGCTGGGGACAAAGGCGAATACCAGACACAACAGAAGGACTAGTTTGGTGCTGCGGCGCAACATAACCCACTGCTCCTGTACACAGTCTATAGGCCAGTGACTCAATATACGCTTACTAGTATATGTCTCTCGCTCATTGGCTGCGCGTGACAAATGTCTGTTTCTGCCAACAAAAAAGCAGACCGGGCGATCTGCCTTTATCTGGGGTTGCTTAGGCGATGCGTGCCCGACTCGCGCGAGTTATGCGCTCAATGTCACCGCGACGGTCAGCACGCAGTTCGTGCCGTTTTCGGTCGTCACATAGACGGTCAGCGTGCCCGTCGCCGTCGTCGGGCTGGTCAACGTGACCGAGAGCGTGTTGGTGCTGCTGTCGGCAAAGTGGAGCGACCCCGTAAACGTGTTGGTGCCCGGCACCCGGGTGAACGTGTTGCCGCTGATGGTCAGGCTGTCCCCGTTCGGGGCGAGGGCCAGACTCCCCAACTGCAGGTTGATGAAAATGTCTGCCGAATTGCGCTGCACGTTCGGGCGACCGTCACAGGAGATGTAGGTGGTCGAGGCGAAGGCCAGCGTATACGTCCCAGCGGCGGGGGCGAAGGCGGCATCCTGCCCGGCCTGCGTTTCCGGGGCAGCGACGGCATCCACCGCGGCTTGGGTCGTCGTCACTACTCTGATCGGGATGATGGGCGGCGCGACCGCCGCGGCGACCGCGCTGCACGCTCCAAGTTCCTGCACATCACTGCGGCGCACCCACACTTCGGCAGCCGCCGACTGCGGTGCCGCCTGCGTCTTATCGACCTGGAACCATTCGGAACCATCTGCCGCGACCAGCATCCCCGTGACAGCGATTTCCACGTCGACGGGCAGATAAGCGACCGAGGTGCGATTTTCGCCGGGGCCGACGCGCAGCGCCGCGCTCGACGCTGCGTTGGTGGAAACGCGGCAGGGTTCAACTTCCGCGACGGGTTCGCTCGCGAGTTCGAAAGCAGCGAAGGGCTCTGCGTCGCTCATGACCGTCTGCGCCGTGTCAAAGGACTGCAGCAAGCCGCCCAGGGCGCTATTGGCGAGATCGAATTCCGCTTCTGGGCCATACATATCGACCAGACCATAGCTGTCATCGCTCATTTCGAGCAGCACGAACCAGCCTTCGCGATCATCAAGGGTGCTGTAGTGCCAGGCGAGATTGGCGCGCCCATCGAGGTCAATGCTTTGCAGATTTGCGCCGTAGGGAAGTCCCCCTTCATAGAGCGCGGCGTAGGCGTCGGCGAAAACGGCATCAATGCCCGCTTTGGGGGTGTAGCGCAGAATCTCGCGGAGTTCCGCGGGGTCAATCATGTAGACGGTGGTGTTGTCGCCCGAGAGATAAAAGCCAGCGTGCGGTGTGGCATACTGCCAGTTCCAGTTGTCTGGAAGCGTGAGCGTATACGCTGCATCGATCGGGACGCCGCTCTGCGCGGCGGCGGCGAGCGGAAACACTGCCAGAATAACCAGCAGCGGGATAAGCTTAAACAGTTGAGATAACATTAGAATTGCCCCTTTCTTTAGTTCTATCGCAACTCTATGTTCATTAATGAGTATACGCGAGGATTTCTTCACAACCATTGTTTTACAATGAAGATGTGAATTTTCTAACCAAAAAAGGCAGACGAATGTCTGCCTTTTCTAGAGAATTTCACTGAAGCAGGGGGTATTGCTAAGTGAGGTGTAACGACTTACGAACCTTCAGCCTTGAGATCCGGCCAGTCAATCGCGGCCATGAAATCCGCATCGAGATCGGCAATGAAGTGCGCCAGTAAGCGCCCGGCGCGCTGGATATCGCGCAGATCGACTGTTTCGACGGGCGAATGCATGTTGCGCAGCGGAATGCTGAACAGCGCCGTCGGAATGCCCTGCAAGGCGACCTGAATCGCCCACGCATCGGTGCCACTCGCGCCGGGGATGATCTCTTCCTGCATCTTGATCTCTTCCCGCTTGGCCGTCTCGCGCAGCTTGTCGACCAGACCAGGATGGAAGTTGGGGCCAATGCCGAGCGCCGGGCCACCATTCATCTCGCGCGTGACATCCGCGTCGACGCCGGGCTGCGGCGCGAAGCCGACATCCAGCGCAATCGCGATATCCGGCTTGATGTGATAAGCGGCGGTCGCCGCGCCGAGCAAGCCCGTTTCTTCCTGCACGGTCGCCGCGGCGTACACATCCCAGCGATGATGCAGGCTTTGCAGTTCGACGAGGCAGGCCGTCACCGCGGCGACGCACGCACGGTCATCCATCGCCTTGCCCGCGAGGCGGCTGCCCTGCAGTTCGATCATCGGCGCGTCCGGCGTGATCAAGTCACCAATGCGCACCAATTCTTCAACTTCAGCGGCGGGCAGGCCAACGTCGATCACCAGCTCGTCAAAGCTCAGGTAGCGATTTTGCGCCCCGCCGAGCAGGTGCGGCGGCACGGTCGAGACGAGGCCGGGGAGCGCGCGCCGTCCATGCACCAGCACGGGCTGCGCGGGCAGAATGCGGTTATCCACCCCGCTGATGCGATGCACGAAGATGAAGCCATCCTGCACCTTGCGCACCATCATGCCGATCTCGTCCATGTGCGCGGCCAGCATGATTTTGCGCGGCGGGTCGACGGGCTGCGTCGCCCGCTTCACGCCGATCAAGCTGCCGAGCTTGTCCATTTCCATCGTATCGACGAGATCCGCCCATTCGAAGCGCAGCACTTCACGGATCGGCGCTTCGTGCCCCGAGGGCGCGTGGGTTTCGGTCAGGGTCTTAAGGTGGGCTTTGAGATCAAACACAGTTTTCTCCTCGGATCAAGCGCCTTACGGCGAAACAGGTTCAATGGTGGCGGTCGGCGTTTCGGTATCAGTTGGCATGGGCAGCGCCGTATCGGTCGGCAGCGGCAATGCAGTCGGTGGGATAGTCGCGGTCGGGACGAAGGGTGTCCACGAGGGCTGCGGCGTTTGCGTCGGCGGAATGGTGAGCGTCGGCGCGAGCGTCAGCGTCGGGAAGATGTAATTGGTGGGAGCGGTCGTCGGGAAGACAAAGGTCGGCGTGATGAAGCGCACCACTGTCGGCGGAATGAACTGCCCGGGCGTCGGCTGGAGCGTCGAATTGCTCTGCTGCGGCAGCGGCGTCACGCTGGCGAACCCGGGCACGGTGTTCGTTGGCAGGCTCTCCTGCGTGGTGATCGACTGCGGCGTCGGGCTGCCCACCCGCGCGGGTGGATTCGTCAGCAGGATGATGCCAAAGCAGTAAAACGGCAGCGTGGCGACGATGATGATGGACAGAGCGATGCGTAAGTTGCGTCGACTCCGCTCAGCAGCTACAAGATCATTCATACGACAACTCGCTCTGATGGACGTAATCGGGGCAATGATAACGCACTGACCGCCCACAAGCGAGACTCGCTGGTAGCCACGTACAACAGCGTGAAGTCCTTTTTGGGGGCAGCGGACGCAATGAATTGCGTCCCTACACACAGACGGTTTTCGCGTAGGGACGCGATAAATCGCGTCCGCAAGAGCCCATAACCGACCAGTACCCGTTTTCACGGCCTTCTACGCACTTACCGCCTCGCCCCCTGTCACCTAGGATTCGGGCGGCGCGTTGCCAATCACCTGACCATCGGCGTCCGTCAGCAGCAGCCCCTTGCTGGTATCCAGCAGGATAAACGTATTGCCCCACGGGTCCTGGACGACTGCCGCCTGTCCGATCGGGATGTCGAACGGCGGCACGATAATGGTTCCGCCCGCCGCTGCAAAGCGCGCAACCGCCGCCGGAACAGAATCGACTTTCAGGTCGATTTCCGGCGGTTGACGTTCGGTGTGCAGCACAATCTCGGCTTCGCTCTCCGGCAAACGCAAGCCAACGGCGTTCGCAGTCCGCCAGATGATCGCGTGTCCGAGTTGATCCCGGTAAAACGCGAGGCCCGCTTCGAGATCGGCGACGTACAAGCGCACACAGTCCACGCTTTTGATGAGTGGCGTACTCATGATCGCTCCTCTACCTCCGGTTCAGAAAGCGGCGCTGACAAACGAAATCGACTCTTCGAAGAGTGGCAAATCCTGCTCATAGTCGGCGGACTGTTCGCGATCAATCGCCAGCCATTCGCGCCAGATCGTCTCTTTAGTGGGGCCGAAGGGGTGATGGTTGCCGCCTTCGGCGATCAGCTCGTCGACGCGCTCCCGCGGCAGCTTGATAGTAATACCGTTCTGACCCACCCAGCAGAAGATGCGCCCGCCGATTTTGTACGCCGGGTAACCGAACGCCTTGCTGATCTTCACGCCGGGGATCACACCGAGAATGCGATCCAGCGCCGCTTTGTGATCTTCACGATAATCCGCCATGTTCACGCTCCCGTCGTTGATCGGACTGACTCAGTCTGTATCTTGAATGTATGAACCACTTGCCCAAGGTATGAAACTAGCAGTGATTTTTTGACCCAACGCGAACCAATAGGCTTCTCTGAAGTAAAGCCCATGTTCATCGGGATTATCCGCGAAGGAGTGGAGCATAAACCAATCAGGCCACATACCCCGTTCTGTAACGTACAGAATGCCTTCTCCCGCCACAGCCAATTCTTCGACCCGACGGCGTGATAGGCGAAACACCACATCTTTAGGCGTGGGGTAGAAAACAAACACTTTGTGTGCAACGCTATATGCTGGATACCCGTAGTACATCGTTGACCGCGCGCCGGGATAATACTTCCACACCTCCCGTATGGCTTCTTCATACCGTCGTGGTTTACGCTTCACTCCTTTCATTCAGCACCCGCAGCTGATACAACTGCCCGTCGAGAAAGCCGCGCTTGCGATAATAGCCCCGTGTTCCCACCGCCGAAATCACGGCGAGCCGTTCATACCCTCGTTGGCGAGCGATCTCCACCGCGCGTTCGATCAACTGCGTGCCGAGGCCCACATGCTGCGCCCGCCCGCTCGCCGTCTCGCCGATTTCGACCGACTGCCCGTACACATGCACCTCGCGGATCATGGCCGCGCCCGCCAGTTCTGGCGTGAGCGGCGTCTCATCGCGCGGCGGCAGCGACAGCCGCAAAAACCCGGCGATCTGCCGGTCTTCCGTAATGTACTGCAAGAAGATTTCCTCCCCCCACGCGGACTCGTAGGGGTGTTCGTCTAAGTGCAACGCTTCCGATGTAATCGTATTATGGCGCACTTCCCGCCCGCGAATATCCGTAGGACGGTCGCCGCGCCGCTGCAGCTCATTTTCGACCAACTGGCGGAAGTTCGTCACCTTGTTGCCGACGACGATATCCGTGCCGGGAATGTCGCGGATTACGCGGGTGAGGCGGCAGTATTCTGGCGTCAGACGGAAACATTCGACCAGCACATGCAGCAGTTCGTCCTGCGTGTATGGTCGCCATGAGCCGTCCTGAAAATGCTGCATGAGCGCCGCGCTCTCGATCAGCGAACACGGGTAGACCTTGAGCTCATCCGGACGGAAATCAGGATCGGCGAACATGCGCTGATAGTCGGCGATATCTTCGTCGGGCGACGAGCCGTAGAGGTTCGGCATCCAGTGCGCGTGTATCTTAAAGCCCGCCTGCCGCAGCAGCTTGACCGCGCGCCGCGTCGCCGCGACCGTGTGCCCGCGCCGATTCAACCGCAGTACATTGTCGTTCAGACTCTGGAAGCCGATCTGCACTTTGGTGCAGCCCAAACGGCGCACGCGCAGCACTTCGTCCGCACTGATGTGGTCGGGGCGCGTCTCAATCACCAAGCCGACACAGCGGCACGGCGCCTCCTCGTTGAAGCGGTGCGCGGCTTCGAGTTCATCCCAGGTCGCCCACTCGTCAATCGGCGAGCGGTCGCCGCCCGCGATTTTGGCGCTCACATCCCGTGAACGACGCATTTCGGCGGCGTAGACCGTCTGTACCACCTGATTGTAGGTCTGCGCCATATCCACGCCATGTACGGTGACATTGACCGTGTTCATTTCCGGGTGGAGCTGCGACCCCGCCTTAATCGCGGTCTCGACGGCCGCCGAGTGGTCGATTCCCGCACCGAAATCGTGCAGCGCGTCGAAGATGCGCTTGACGAACCAGATCTGGTAGGTTTCCGGGTAGAACGACCATGTTCCGCCGAGGATGATCACCTCGATTTTGTCGGTCGGGTGCCCGGTCAGATAGTACGTTTTGAGGCGCGACATGGTTTGCAGGTACGGGTCGAAGCTGTTCTGCTCCGCGCGCTGCGCCCCCGGTTCATCGGAGAGGTAGCTTTTGGGCATGCGCACGTCGTTGGGGCAGAAGATGCATTCGCCGGGGCACGGGAACGGCTTGGTCAGCACCGTGACGGGCGTGACGCCGCTGCTCGTGCGCACGGGTTTGAGGCGCAGGCGTTCCACCACCGCCGGGTCGAACGGAGGAATGCCCTCCGAGCCCGCCCACGCGCGATACGCGGCGATCAGCTCGTCGCGGCTGTACATTTTGTTTTCGCGGTTCTTTTTGGCATGCGCCCGCACCAATTTATCGATCTGTTCGCGGTCACGCAGGTCAAGAATATCGCGCAGCAGCGCGGTCAGCGGCTGACGGTGCTGCTCTAGGTCAAGCGTCGGTTTCCGGCTCATCACACGTTCAAATTAACTGGTCGAATTACCGACTATTTTACCATAGGCGCACACGCCGGGTCGGCACTACGTCAGAAATAATGTTGAAAACACAACTTGTTAGACTTACACAATTAAACTGGGCTTTATCTGTGACATTCCGCACAAGAGCACATGTCGCTCCTCACTAACTCCCGGGCGCCAAGTCAATTAGACTCTAGGTATATTGATTGGAAGTACTACCGCCGAAAGGTGTGTCATGGCTAAAAAGATTCTCGTTGCTTATGCGACTCGCGTTGGATCCACGATTGAAATTGCCGAAGCTATCGCCGATGTTTTGCAGGAGTGGGGTGTCGAGGTTGAAGTTCGTTCCACGCATGAGCGGCTGGATATCGAACATTACGATGGTGTGGTGTTGGGCAGCGCCATCCGCATGGGACACTGGCTTCCGGAAGCGGTCGAATTCTTGCAGAAGCACCGCCATTATCTGAAGAGTATCCCCGTGGCCTATTTCACAGCCTGCATCACCATGACTGAAGACACGGACGAGAACCGCGAAACCGTGCTCCACTACTTCGACCCGGTCATGCAAACCGTGCCGGAAGTCCGCCCGATCTCGATTGGGCTGTTCGCGGGCGAAATCGACACGCACAAGCTCGGCGTTATGCCGCGCATCGCCCTCAAGATGATCCACGCGCCCGTCGGCGACTACCGCAACTGGGCCAAGATCCGCAGTTGGGCATCGGTGATTGCTCCGCAGCTCATGGGCGAACCCGAAATGATGTACCCGTAAGCGCGGGTCACACCACCGTTTCACACGATCAGGGACGAGGCGAATGCCCCGTCCCTTTTGATTCACCGCACATGGGATTTGTAGGGGAGGGGCTTGCCCCTCCCGGATAGCAGCGGGCGAATCTCACAATTGATGACAAGATGCAACCTCACCCCTAAATCCCCTCTCCGAAACGAGGAGAGGGGACTTGAAAAGCGCCCCCGCCCCCTCTCCTGCTTGCGTGGGAGAGGGGTTGGAGGTGAGGGGTAGCATTACAACGGAATCGCCGCCGCCAATTCGTCGGGTGTAGGCGCGTAATTGCCCACCCGCCGCACGACGATTCCACTGGCGATGTTGGCCAGCATCGCCGCGTCGACGAGGGGCGTGCCCGCCGCCAGCGCCTGCGTCAGCACCGCAATTGACGTATCGCCCGCGCCGACCGTATCGTACACATCCGTGATGGTCGGCGTAGGGCACTGGTAGACCGTGCCATCGGGCGTGCACACGGTCGCGCCATCCCCACCGCGCGTGATGACCATGCCCCGCCCCAAACGCAGCGTGTCGCACAATTCCCGCGCGGCCTGTGCGAACTCGGCATCCGTGCGCAAATCGCGCCGTAGATACGCCCGCGCGTCGTCGGCATTGCACTTGATCACATCGAAGCCCGCGTATTTGTCGAACTGCCCCTGCGCGTCCGCCGTGAGCAGATGAGTGCCACGCAGACCGTGCACCGCCGCTAGCAGCGACTTGGTGATGACGCCGCCGTCGTAGTCGGAGAACAGCAGGGCGTGGATGCCGTCAATCTCCGCCTCGATAAAGGCGCACAACTGGCGCTCAATCTCCGCTGGGATCGGCGCGCGCGACAGCTTGTCCAACCGCGCCACCTGCTGCGGAAAGCGCAGCCCCATCTGCGCCATCAACCGCGTTTTGACCGTCGTCGGGCGCTCTGCATCGGCGATCAATCCGCGCACATCGATGCCCCGCGCCGCCAACGTTTGCCGCAGCGCGTCGGCTTCGCCATCCACGCCCACCACACCGACCTGTAAGGCGTCCCCGCCCAACGTCACGATATTGGCCGCCGGGTTCGCCGCCCCACCGCCGATCAAGCGGCGCGACTCGAACTCCAGCACGGGGATCGGCGCTTCGCGGCTCATGCGCATCGCGCGTCCGGTCAGATATTCGTCGAGGATCACGTCCCCGACGACGATGATCCGCACCCCAGCCAATTTGGGAATCCACGTATTGAGATCTGTCATCAGTTTGCCCCTCGGCGCAACACCGCCAGCACAAAGCGCGGCAGGCGCAGCATCCGCTTGATGCGCCACGGCTGCAAGTATAAGCGGTAGAGCCATTCCAAGCCGAGCTTCTGCCAACGCAGCGGCGCGCGCGGAATGATGCCCGCGACAAAGTCGAGCGTGCCGCCGATGCCCATCGCCATGCTCACGGTAAGGCGCGGCGCATTGCGGGCGATCCACTTGTCCTGCTCCGGCGCGCCGTACGCTACCAGCAGAATATCCGCGTCGCTGGCGTTGACCAGCTCCACCAGCCGATCTTCTTCTCGCCAATCCGGACTGCCCGCATATGTCCCGACAATCTGCAAACCAGGATTCTGAGCGCGCAAGATGTTTGCCGCTTTCGCGGCGACGCCCTCCGCCGCACCGAGCAAAAACAACTTCCAGCCGCGTTTCGCCGCCTCGTGCGCGATGCGCGGCACCCCGTCTGACCCGGTGACGCGCTCAGGTATGGGTTGCCCGATGCGCCGCGCCGCCCACAGCAAGCCAACGCCGTCGGGTACGGTCAAGTCGACGCGCTGGAGGATGTTGCGAAAGTTCACGTCTTGCTGCGCGATCATCAGCATTTCCGGGTTGACCGTGCACACATGGTGCAGCCGATCTTTGGCCTGTACCCACGAATCGATCAAATCCATCCACTGCGTGTAGGTGATGCGGCTGACGGGGATGCCGAGAATGTGCAGGTGATCGGAGTAACGATGTGCAGATTCGGCTTGTAGGGGCAAGGCATGCCTTGCCCCTACGGTGTCACCCTGCGTCAACATCTTTTCCGCTGCGGCGATCACCTGCTCCGGCATGACCATGCGCATGCACGTCCGCGCGGCGCAGCCGTTGCGCAAACCGAGTTCATGCCCGACATAGCTGCACGGTGAACACTCCGGCGCGCTGCGCACCAACGTCTGCGGCACGCCCCACGGACTCCATGCGGCTGCGTTGCTCGGCCCGAATACCGCTACGACCGGAACGCCCGCCGCCGCCGCGAGGTGCATGACGCCGCTGTCCGCGCCGATAAACAGATCGCACTGCTGGAGGAAGCCCGCCAGTTCGGGCAGCGTCGTCTGGCCTGTCAAATCGAGCGGCGTGTGCTTCATCGCCGCGATCACCGCAGGCGAGTCGTCGGTTTTGCCGCCTACCAGCACGATCTGCGCATGGTGCCGCTCGATCAGCGCATCAGCGACGGCGGCAAATTTCTCCGCTTCCCAGCGCCGTGCGAGGCTGAAGCCACCGCTCCCCGCATGAAGGGCGATCAGGGGGGCGTTAACCTCACCCCTCGCCCCCCTCTCCGAGCGGAGAGGGGGAGACGTGCGCCCCAAGTCCCCTCGCCCTTGGGAGAGGGGATTTAGGGGTGAGGTTGCCACCTGTGCCGGGCGCGGCGCATTGGACGCTCCCACCCGCGCAACTACATCCAGCCAGTACTGCGCCTGATGCCGCGCGCCGAAACCTTCATCCGTGACGCGCTCAGTCAAAAAGAAGCCGTGTCCATTCTCCAGGCCGACGCGCCGTCCCGCCACCGCCGCCAGCGCCAGCCCCGCAAACTTGAGCGTGCCGAAACGCGTGGTGAAGTGGTGGAAGAACAGCAGCGTGTCATAGCGACCGCGCCGCAGTCGCCCCACCAGCTTGAGCAGCGCGAGCGCGTTGGCAGGCTTGAGCATGGCCTTCGGGCTGTCAAACGTGTGCTTGTCAAACGTGATCACCTCGTCGACGAGCGTCGGATCGAGGATGGGCGCGGCGTGGCGTGTGGTCAGCACGGCGATATGCGCGTCCGGATGCGCCGCGCGCAGCGCGCTGATTGCGGGCGTGGAGAGGATCAGGTCGCCAATATCGGCCAGCTGAATAATCAAAAACCGTTGGGACATTCATCTGCTCAGACAAAAAACAAGAAAAGAAAAAGCCTAACGCAAAGACGCCAAGACGGAAAGACGCCAAGCAGATATTCTGAAACCCCCTCCGTTGCGCCTTTGCGTCTTTGTGCCTTTGCGTTGAGCACTTTCTTTAAATGTCTTTCAGGGCATTGAGGACGGCGTGAGCGGCGTGATCCCATGTGAACTGCTGCGCCTGCGGCCTGCCCGCCGCGACCAGCCGGGCGCGCAGGGCGTCATCCGTGCTCAGGCGTTCCAGAGCGTCGGCGATGGCCGCCACATCCAGCGGATCGACCAGCAGCGCGGCGTCGCCCGCCAGTTCCGGCAGGCTCGACGTGGTCGAGGTGATCACGGGCGTGCCGCAGAGCATCGCCTCCAGAATTGGAAAGCCGAAGCCCTCATAGAGCGTCGGGAAGACGAGCGCCAGCGCCCCCGCGTACAGCGCGCCCTTGTCGGCATCGTCGACGTAGCCCGGCATGTAGATGTGTTCCGCGCCGACCACCCACGCCGCGTCGAACAGCCAACCGGGGTTGCCCGCCAGCACCAGCCCGGTCGGATCGGCCTTCGGGCGCGTTTTCCGCCACTGCTGAAACGCCTGCACAATCCGCTGGATGTTCTTGCGCGGCTGGAGCGTCCCTAAAAACAAGAAGTAACGTTCTGGCAAATGATACTTTTGGCGCGCAGCGGTCACATCGCCGATGGGCGGAGCAGCGACGCCGGGATAGACAACGCGGATTTTGTCCGGTGGCGTGTGGTAGAAGCGCTGTAAATCGTCGGCGGTCGCGCGGCTGTCCGCGAAGATTACACGGGCGCGGCGGGCACTCCAGCGCGTCGACACGTCGAGGTAGCGCCGCTGATTCGGCGTGTGCGCTTCGGGAAAATACTTGTAGCCGAGGTCGTGCACGGTCATGATCCCCTTGCCGGGGAAGACGAACGGGAGCGTATGCGCAGGTGTCCACAACGCGTCGGGGCGGTCTTTGAACAATTCGGCGGCAAGCCGCAGATGCGTCCACGCGCGGGGGTACGGAATGACGCGGCAGTCCGCGCCGGGGAAGAGATCGGCGGGCGGCTGATCGCGAAAATACAGCGTGATGTGGTGGTCGGAGTTGTGGCGCAGCACCGCGCGGATGATTTCCAGCGCGTAGCGCTCCGTCCCCGTGACGCGGGCGACCGTCGTCCGGCTGGCGTCGATGGCGAGGCGCACGATGAACTAACGGCGGCGCAGACGCGGCAGAATCAGCAGAATGACGACGAGCACCGCCACCACCGGCAGGATGACTGTCGCCGCGGGCAGTTGAATCGGTGGCACAATGCCGAGGCTTTCCAGCAGCCCCGCCGCCCCACCAAGGATCAACAGCAGGCCGGGGATGAACGCGCGGCGCTCGACGGGACGCGCCAGCACCCCCGCGCCGATCAAGCCGACACCGAGTGCGGCGAAAATCAGCGGGTAGAAGCTCACGGACTGCAGCATCGCAACGCTGACCGCCAGCGTGAGCGCGATCAGCAGGCCGAACAGCAGTGTCCCGCGCGACCAGCGGCCCGCGCCGAGCCAGTAGGCCACCAGCGAGAGCGCCACCCCGCCGATAAAGGCGATAGTCAAGATTTGCGGGTCGATACTGCCGCCGGAGGTCGTGGTCAAGGTGAGCCACGCGCCTAAGCCGATCAGCAGCAGCGCCGGGACGACTGAGCCGAGCTGCCCGCGCTTAAGGCGCGACATGGGCGGCATGGCGAGCTGCGGCGCGTACGCGCTCACTCGCTTGCGCGGCGCGGCATCAAGGGCGATCTCTTCGGCTTCCTGCCGGGTGACGGGTTCGCTCAATGCGGCGACAGCCGCCAGCGCCGCGTCAATATCCTGCCCGCTGCTGTCCGGCGAATAGATGCTCCACTCCGGCACGGTGAGTTCGAGCAGCGGCTCGTCAAACGAGTCGGAAACATCCGGCGGATCAATTAACGGTTCAGCCGCATCCTCAGGTTCAGCCACGGGATCGGCGGGGTCTACGGGTTCGTTGTCGCCTGCGGGGAGGCGTGTCGTTTCGTCTGTCATAACTTGTATTGTGGCGGCTTTTGCGCGGTGATGCAAGTCGGGACTCCGCGCGCCATCCATTCCCGATCGCGCATCGCTCCCGCTTCGGCTGACCAATCCAGCCTTGTCAGCGGTAACACCATCCGCTATACTGATTTTCTACTCCGGCGACGTGGCCAAGTGGCAAGGCAAAGCTCTGCAAAAGCTTGATCACCGGTTCGAATCCGGTCGTCGCCTTCCAGACATTCCCCTATAATGGGGAGTGTCTTTTTTATTTTCAGCAGTTAGCAATGAGCAGTTAGCTCTTAGAATTGACTTTGAAGGGACGCACAGAGCCGCGTCCGGCTTATAAACGACTAGTGAAGCGAGAGGCGATGATGGATGATCAGCAGGCTAAGTCTGAACTAAAGTCCGACCGTCCGCCGCTGCGCGTCTCGCTGACGCCGCTGCCGCTGCCCAACTACAGCTTGTCGACGGTCTGCCCCGCCTGCGACGCGCCCACAGTGCGTCGGGCGTGCAAAGTGCGCTGTGATCGCTGCGGTTTCATGTGGGATTGCAGCGAACTGTAGAGAGGACGTTCCCCTTGAGGACTATCACCAGAGTTGATGTCGGTTCGGCCTTCCGCGTGGGTGCCATCACCTACGCCATCTTCTTCACCATCTTCGGCCTGCTCTCGGCGCTGATGCAGGTGGTGTTCCTGGCGCCGTTTATGAACAGTATCACCACCAATACGACCGTCAACAGCAATCCCATCGATCTCTCGCTGTTCGCGGGCGTGAGCATCATGAGCATGCTGTGTTTCTACTTCGTCGGCATTGCGCTGGCAGCGATGTTTGGTGGCATCAGCACAGCCGTGCTGGCGTGGGGCTACAACCTCGCTGCGCGCTGGGTCGGTGGCCTGAAGATTCGGCTGGACACCGACGGCAACGATCTGCTCGACGAACTGGGGCGCGACATGGACATGAAACGCAAGCGTGGGGAACTGTAACCTCACCCTGCATGGTGCTCTACCCCTTCACAAATCTGAGAGCCAAGGTCTTGGCAAGCCTAAACCGTAGGGGCGAGGCGAGCCTCGCCCGTTAAGGTGGGCGGGACAAGTCCCGCCCCTACAAAGACGCGCGGGAATCGGGGGTGGGGTCGGCAATTATAGGTTGTACAACGCTCCGTACTTCGCCCGCAGATAGTTGAGCAGCGGCTGTACCTGTAAGCTGCCGCCCGTCACGCGCTGAACCAGCTCCGGCGCAGTGAACTTGCTGCCGTGCTGATAGATGTTTTCCTTCAGCCACGTGTGCAGCGTGTCGAACTTGCCCTGCCCGATCTCACTCGGGATTTCCGGGTGCGCTTCCAGCGCCTTGCCGTAGAACTGCGCGCTGAGCAGGTTGCCGAGCGTGTAGCCCTGGAATGCCCCGCCGATCAGCCCGCCGTACCAGTGCACATCTTGCAGCACGCCGTCGCGGTGATCCGGCGCGGTGACGCCGAGATCGCTGGCATAGCGGCTGTTCCACATCTCCGGCAGATCCTTGATCGCCAGCGAACCTTCCAGCAGCGCCAACTCGATGTCAAAGCGAATCATCACATGCAAGTTGTAGGTCACTTCGTCAGCATCCACACGGATGAGCGACGGCGTTACCTTGTTGATGGCGCGGTGGAACTGGTCAACCGTCACGCCGCGCAGTTGATCGGGGAACGTCGCCTGCAGTTCCGGATAGTAGTGATCCCAGAATTCGCGGCTGCGTCCAACGATATTCTCCCACAGGCGCGATTGGCTCTCATGCACGCCCGCCGATGTGCCGCCATCCAGCGATGTGCCTTCATACGCCGGATTGATGCCCATCTCATAAAGCGCGTGTCCCGCCTCGTGCAGCGTGCTGAAGAGCGCATCGCGCACGTCGTTGTCCTGCACGCGGGTGGTGATGCGCACGTCGCCCCAGGCGAACTTGGTCATGAAGGGATGATGCGTCAAATCCTGCCGCCCGCGTTGGAAATCATACCCATACTGCTTGATGATCTTCTCGCCGAACGCGAGCTGCGCTGCCTGCGGATACTGGCTGTAGATGAACGAGTCATCGGTCGGCGCCTGGGAGGTGATCGCCTTGACCAGCGGTACAAGCCCTTCGCGCAGTTCCGCGAACACGCGGCGCACATCCTGCGCCTTCATGCCAAAATCCGCCATGTCGATCAGTGGGTCGGCGATGTGGTCGTAGCCGGGGAAGCATTCGGCATAGCGGCGGCTGAGGTCGAGCGTCTTTTCGAGCAGAGGCTGCATCCGCGCCCAGTCATTAGCCGGGCGTGCCTCCGCCCACGTGGAATACGTGCGTGCCGTGTGGGCAAAGATCTCGCCGACCAGATCGACCGGGACTTTGACGTAGCGCTCGTAACTCCGCCGCGTGTTGCGGATCAGCGCTGCATCGTCATGATCGTGCGGTAAGCTTTCCTCGTATGGGCGCAGATCATCCAGCAGATGCCCGATGGCCGGGTCAACCAGCCGCTCAAACGCCAGCTTGCCCACGAGACTGATTTGCCGCGCCCGCGCGTCCGCGCCAGCCGGCGGCATGTAGGTCGATTGATCCCAGTTGAGCACCGAACCGACAAAGCTCAAATCGGAATATTCGAGCAGCCGGGTTTTGAGTTCCTGTAATTTGTTCTCCAACGCCTATTCTCCATTTGAAATAGTTTCAATGCTGATTTTATTTCGAAAAGCCAAGGTCTGTCAATCAAACTCATGCGCTGTCATCACAACTCGACCAAACAAGAAAATGAGGAAGGGGAAAACGTTGCGAGCACTGTTGTCTCCCCTCCCTGAATTCGGGGAGGGGCTGGGGGTGGGGTCGGAAGCGGCGGATGCGCCGTTGCGCATCCCTACCAGCACGTCTCACCATTGCCTCTGGCGCCAATCGTGTTCGAGGATGCTCATGATGATCATGTTGTAGTACGTCCCCTCCCAGAACAGAGCATCACGGAGCAGACCCTCGCGCTGAAAGCCGACCTTCTCATACGCTCGCTGCGCGCGCGGGTTAAAATCGTACACGCCAAGTTCGATGCGGTGCAGTTTGAGCGTCTCGAAGCCGTAGCGCACCATCAAGCGCATGGCCTCCGTGCCGTATCCCTGACCCCAATCCGCCGGAGCGAAAATGGCAATGCGGATATTCGCCGAGCGGTTCGCCGCATCGATCTCGTTGATCACCACCTCGCCAACCGCCCGATCATCCCTCACATCCGCAAACATGAACGCCGCGCGATCTTCTCCCGGCTGCAGGTTGCGCTGAATATACGCGTCGATCTGTTCGCGGGTGAAAGTTTGCTGCGTCCCGGTGAGGCGGGCGCTCTCCGGTTCATTCGCGCCCGCCAGCAGCAGGTCAGCATCGGCAGGCGTATACGGTCGCAGATACACCCGCTCCCCACTCAGTATTTTCGGGTTGGTCATAGAGCCTCAATTGGTTCGCAACAGTTCATAACGGCTCTGACTCTACAGTCTACAAACATTCATTGTCAATGGCCGATTGAATCTTCTATACTCTCAAATACAGAGTGAAAGAGCGCGTCCCATGATTACCTTACCAGATCCAATCGTCTACTATCGGATCGTCTGGGAGATAGTGCGCCACATCCCGGCGGGAAAAGTTTCCACGTACGGTCATATCGCCACGATGATTCCTGCGCCAACCGGAGTCGAGGCGGCGGATTATGAAAAGCTCGCTCCACGGTGGGTGGGAGATGCGATGAATGCCGTTTCCCGCGTCGATGATCCGGAAATACCCTGGCATCGGGTAATCAACAGCAAAGGCGAAATCAGCCTGCCGCCGGACAGCGTGTCGGCGGCGCTTCAGCGGGCGCGTCTGCGTTACGAGGAAGTGATGGCCGACGACGCAGAGGTCGTCGATCTGAACCGCTTCTTGTGGGAGCCGGACCGGAACTGGTTGTGGGAACGTGGTTTGCGCCCGCCCAAATCACTCAAAAAGCAGCAAAGCCACACGGGGCAGATGCGGTTGTTCTGACGACTCATCTGGAAATCGTATTCACACAACGCTGAGGGTGAAAGAGAGGACAAGGGCAGGCCTTGTCCCTACAAGAGACTCATACTTAGCTGAGTGCGTGCTGGCTCATGGCTACCGCACGGCTAGACGCTGGGACGATACCCGTCGATGTACTCGAAGGCCGCGTCGAGCGTGGGCGCGAGATGAAACATCTTCTCAAAGGGTGTGTGGACGAACTGCGCCGCCCGCATATGCTCGAACAGTGTCAGCAGCGGCTGATAAAACCCCTCGAGATCCAACAGCACCAGCGGCTTGTCGAGCAGGCGCAGGTGCTTGCCCACCATGATCTCCGTGACCTCTTCGAGCGTGCCAATGCCGCCCGGCAGCGCCAGAAACGCATCCGAACGCGCTTCCATGGTCGCCTTGCGTTCGCGCATGTTCGGCGTGACGACCAGTTCGTCGGCGTTGTGATACGCGACTTCCCGGTCGACCAGCGCCTGCGGGATCACGCCGATGACGCGCCCGCCCGCCGCATGCACGCTGCGCGCAATCGCGCCCATCAGGCCGACGCTCGCGCCGCCGTACACCAGCGTATCGCCCCGGGATGCCAGATGCCCACCGAGCGACTCGGCGAGGATGAAATACTTCGGATCAATCGTGTTGCTCGATGAGCAGTAAACGCAGATGTTCATAAGCTTGTCTAGACGGGAATCCCCAGTACACGCGCAATATCTTGCGCATGATTGTGCTCATGTTGGGCGGCAACGCGCAAGATTTGCCGGACCGACATAATGTTCATCGAACCGTGACGCCCCGTCTTTTCGAAGATCCTCTCGTCGGTCACGTTGTCCAGCCACGCATCGAGCGCCGCGCGCGACTGCGCCAGACTCTCCCGCGCCTGTTCCGGCGTGAGTTCCGCTTTCTTCTCGACCGAGCGGCGGTTGTAGCGTTCGAGGTCGAAATCGGCAGGGACAACCTCTTTGCCCTCGGCATATCCCATCGCCATGTTGTTATGCGCGGCATCCGTCAGCACGAGGTGCACGAGCAGTTGGCGCACGTTCCACGCGGCGCCTTCCGAATAGACCTGCGCGTCCCAACGGTCGCCCACGTGGTCGAGCACATGATTCAACACGCGGCGCGACTCGGCCAGTTCCGCCCGAATCTCCGCAATCGTCTTGTAGCCCAGGTTGTAAGTCATGGTGATCCTCAAAAACAGTCTAGTTTGACGGTGTCCGACCCCACCCCCAACCCTCCCCGAATTCAGGGAGGGGAGCCAACGGTGTTCGCAGAACCGCCCCTCTCCCATAGAAGTGTGGGAGAGGGGTTGGCAGAGGTAGATGTGAATTACAACACCGTTTAGAGCTGAACGTAGCTGTTTTCGGCTAGCACAAAGCGATGTACCGCCGGGCCATGATCCGCGGCGAACACCTTAGCATTGTCCGCCAGCAGGCTGGAGTCGATGCGCCCGGGGATGGAGCGAATCGCGCAGTCCTTCATGACGATGCTGGCTTCGATTTCGCTGTTTTCGATGACCACATTGTTGCCAATCGCCGTGTACGGACCAACATAGCTGTTGCGAATGGTCACGTTCTTGCCAATGATCACCGGACCGCGCACCACGCTGTCGATGATCTGACTGTTTTCGCCAACCAGCACGCGCGGCGAGATGTCGCAGCGCCCAATGATCATGCTGCGATCATCCGGCGCGGGGGTATACGGCAGTTCGCCGAGCACCAGTTGATTCGCCTGCATGATCGAATCCGGCTTCCCGGCGTCGATCCACCACCCGGTGATCTTGTAGTGCGTGACCTTGGCGCCTGTTTCAATCAGGTGCTGGATGGCGTCGGTGATCTCATATTCGTTGCGCGCTGACGGCTTGATCTTGGAGATCGAGTCGTAGATGCTGGAACGGAACAGATACACGCCCGCAATTGCGAGGTTGGACGGCGGTTCCTTCGGCTTTTCCACCACCCGTTTGATCACGCCGTCGTGCACTTCGGCGATACCAAAGCGCGTTGGGTCGGCGACTTCGCCGAGCGCGATATTGGCTTCGGAGTCCGAAGCGGGGAAGGCGCGCAGCAGATCGCCCATTTTGTCCTGGAAGATGTTATCGCCGAGGAACACGCAGAACGGTTCGCCCGCGACGAAGTCTTTGGTCAGGCCAATGGCATGCGCCAGACCGCGCTGCTCCGCCTGCACAATGTAACTCAGCTTCACACCCAACGCCGAACCGTCGCCGAGTTCACGTGAAATTGGTGAATCGAGCTCATTGGCAACGATGCCGATTTCTTCGATGCCGGCATTGTGCAGCACTTCAATGGCATAGCCGATGAGCGGCATGTTGGCGACGGGAACGAGCGGCTTCGGCATGGTCAACGTGACCGGACGCAGACGCGTTCCCTGTCCGGCGGCGAGAATGATACCCTTCATACACCTACCCCCTTATGATGACTGTTCGTCCAGATAATTCACTGCTGCATCCAGCAGTGCGTCTTCGGCATCTATGAGTGTTTCGACGGTAACGGGTACACGCACAGTCGGCGCGACGCCGCGTCCTTCAATGTGAATGTTGCCTTCGGCGTCGACTTCGCGCGCGATGGTGAAGCGCACAAATTCGCCTTCCGGCATGGCGAAGTCCTGCACGCCGCCGCCCAGACCGCCCGTGGGGTACTGGCCGACAATCGCGGCGCGGTTTTCCAGCGTCATGTCATAGCTGAAGAATTCGCACGCGCTCAGGCACGTCGGGCTGACGATGACGGCGATGTCGCCGTGATAACGCAGGTTTTCCGGCGGCGGGTAGAAACGCCCGACGCTACGCGGGTCAAAGAAGAAATCGCCGAGCGATTCGTCGTACACGCCCGAGCCGCCCGTTTCCAGCGGTTCGTCGAAGAAATACGCCGCCATCTGATCGGCGAGGAAGCCGCTGCCGCCGCCGTTGACGCGCATGTCGATGATCAGCCCCGGCACGCCCTGATCATTCAGCGTCTGGATCATGCGTTCCCACAGTTGAATGGTCAGCAGGTCATTGTCGCTGAACGAGTAGATCGTCACGTAGCCGTAGCCGCTTGGCAGCAGTTCGTATTCGACGGGCAGTTCGAAGCCCGTGAGGTTATCCGCCGCGCCGACGAACAGGCTGTCGAGTTCCTGCACGGTCGTCATGGTCGCGGATTCGGTTGTGCTCTGGCCAGGGTTGATGTATTCGACGGTCACCTGCTCGTCGAGCGGGAAACGGGTCGCAAAGCGCAGTTGTTCGAGCCGCTGGTGATGTGGGGTGCTGAACGGCCCCGTCCACGTGGTCGTCTGGTCAACCCAGTCGCTCATTGGCACGCCGTTGATGCTGACGATCTCCGCACCCCGCTTGATGCCCGCCTGTTCTGCGGGTTGATCGGGGACGATCAGCGTGGCGATGAAGCTGCCATCATCCAGTTCGCGCGTCGAGAGGCCAATGCCGCCGATGGCCGCGTCGATCAGGTCTTCGCGGATGAACGGTCCGGACACATGCCCATCGGGGATTTGCCACAGGAAGTCGCGCAGCGCGCGGCGATATTCGAGCGCGTCGCCGTCCGCCTCCGCCTGTTCAAAGCGCGGACGCCATTCCGTCTTGAGCGCGTCCCAATCCAGTCCCTTGTATTCGGTGAAGGCGTAGCGCGTGCGGAACAGTTCGATCATCGCGTCGAAGGCGTCGGTATAGCTCAGCGACGAGAAGTCCTGCAGCGCCGAGGCGTCACCTTCGATCAAATCGATGACGGGCGCGGCGGAGCGGTCGAACGTGAACGGATCCGTGTCCATATCGACCACGGTGTAGCCCTGCGGCACGGTGACAATCGGATCGTCCTCAGTGAACAGTCGACCATCGGCGCCGAAACCGGACGGGAAGCCCTGCGTGTCATCGGTCGCGTAGATCACATACTTGCCGCCGATGACTTCGCCTTCCGAGCTCGGATCGGGGTCAATGCGCGTGGAGGCGTAGGCCGTCGACCAACCACCGCCGTACAGATCGCGTTCTTCGAGGAACGGATCGCCAAACGTGTTCGACCAGTACGCGATGGCGAACACCTGCACTCCCTGTTCCGCTTCCGCGTCATGGTCCACATCGCGGAACGAGCCCTGCGGTTCAATCGGTAGCGTCAGGCTGTAGTTGACGGGCGATTCATAGAAATCACTCGTAATCTGCGCCAGCGTCTGCGACTGCGGCGGCATGAGGAAATACTTGTCACGGTCCACAAAGCCCGCTTGGTCTTCCGTGATGATGATCGGCTGGGCGACGCCCGCCGTGAACAGCGTGTTGGTGTACGACAGCGTGCCGGTGATGACCTGCGCGCCGCCTTCATCATTGACAATGTCGGCGGGCGGCGCGTCCTCTTGTGCCGCGCTCATGGAGGCAGTGAACAGCAAAATGACGACGATGAGGAGCAGACGGGGCAGCGAGGATGTTCGCTTCATACAGTTTGTCTCCCTACAACATTACAGTTAGAATTCCACGCTCAGAAGCATAGATCACATTGGGTAAACGCGCAATGCACAGCGGGTACTAACGCAGGTTAAGGTTCTGCAATTCATCTTATACACGTTTAAGGGGCAGAATGCGTGAGGTCAAAAGCGAAAAATGTATGAATTCGGCACATATATCTGTTTTCATAGGGTTTGACCGTGGGTTTTCCAACAGTCAGCGGTGGATTGAGCGGAGGTGAAGCGTCCGCCGCTGTAAGCGGAGATGCGCTAGTATGAGGTAGACCGAGATCGCCTCGAAAGGACTAGGCGCATGCGCACCGCTTGGCTCATCTTCCTCGCACTTTTGAGTCTCAGTACATTGATTGTCGTTAATGGTCACGCGCAGGACGAGTATGGTTGTCCCGGTTTCGGTGGAGGTGCGCCATCTAGCCTCAATACCGAAATTGAATCTTCCGATTACTATATCAAAGCAACAGTGGTAGAAGTGGATGACAGCAGCCTCAATGCCATTCTTCACGTGGAAAGTTACCTTACGGGCGGAGGTGGACCGGAGTACATTCTTTTCAAACAAGCGTCACCGCTTCGCTTCATCGTCACGCGCACGCATGATTACGCATCCGGTTGCTACTACGATCGGACGCTTAACCTAGGTATGACTTTCTATGCTGGTTTTCAGCGAGCATATGATGGTACCTATGTGTACACTTTAGCTCACCAAACGCTGCAAGACTGGCTAGTTGCGCCTATCGAGAGTCAGCGAACCTATATTCGCACAAGTGGCAGCAGTGACGAATACCTGAACGATACGACGAATGTCCGCGAAATACCTTTGACATCCGACCAACAGTTGCTTGATCTCGTTGCGCAAATTAGTGGGCAATCGCCTGCGCAACCAACTTTGAATTCCCCGTATCCTCGACTTGCCAATCTGCGTATAGAGACGATCACCGGATCACATTATCTGCTCCCCGTAGATGGGAGTCTTCCCACATTGATCCCCCCGCTTCCAGAGGACATCACTCAGCAATTCGATCCCCTACCTTTCCTCTATACCTATCCTCCCGTGTGTTCGGCAATCAATTGTATGCAGTTCACCGCTGATTACAGCTTGTATGCCGTGAAGACGGGTACGGACACTATTCAGTTCAATTATCCTTACAGCGTGACAGTGGAATCGCCTGAAGGCAATTCACTGATTCCACTGGAGCTTGAAGGGCAACGATTTGCATTTTCCGACAATAGTGAAACGCTCTTCGTAGAAAACAATACTCAGTTGAATATCTACGCCATATCCCGAGAATTTTGTGATACATGTTTCAACGGGTTGTACATTCCCACGTTGGAGTTAGTGGCATCTCTTCCTAATACCAGTATTCAAACTACTTTGGAGAACTTGCAATTCAATCCAACGGGGGTCAAGTACGACTATGAAACATTTCAAGATATAGGGGCAATTGTGACAGGTGACAGGGCAATCTCATTGTGGGGGCAAAATCAAGAAACCACGATCAATCTCTCCGCCGCGCTCGACGGCGCGATCACGCAAATCGAATGGCTGCCGCCGCTGTTCTATTTCGCGGAGTAACGCGGAGTAAAACCCCTCACCCCACGTGCGTGGGAGAGGGGGAACGGCGCGTCGGCTGTCTCCCCTCCCTGAATTCGGAGGCGGGGGGTCGGGGGTGGGGTTGGACTTAGTCCGTCAGCGATTGCAGCGAGTTGAGGAATTTCGACCGCTCGACCACATCCTTGAGGATGTTACGGCGATTGGTGGTGATCGCGGGTTTGTGCGCGTATTCCCAGATTTCCTCGGCAATTTCCCAGACCGCATTCGGTCGGGCGATGCTGCGCGCGGCATCGGAACGGCGCTTCAAGCCCGCCGCGCCTTCGCTCAACCACTGCTGCGCGGCATCTGCGACCTGCTTGGGTGTGGGCGCGTATTCGCCCGCCTTGTTCTCGACCACAAAATCGACATTCCCCTCTTCCTGACCGGGGATCGCGTCGAACAGGATGAGCGGCAGCCCCGCAATCGCCGCTTCGCTGATCGTCGCCGGGCCGGCTTTGGTCACGAGGATATCCGCAGCCGCCATCAGCTTGGGCATGTCCGTGACGAAACCGTACACCTTCACGGGCTGATTCCACTCGCTCTCTTCCAGCTTCTCTTTGAGCGCCTTGTTGCGTCCGGCAATGATGATCAATTGGCATTTGAGCTTGCGCGAATTAATGGCACGCGCGACTTTGTAGAGCGGCCCCATGCCTTCGCCACCGCCCACCATCAGGATCGCCGGGAGATTCGCGTCCCAACCGAGCTGCTGGCGCGCGACCGCTTTGTCGAGCAGCTTCTTCTCAAACTGGGGATGCACGGGCAGACCCGTGATGCGCATCTGTTCGGCCTTAATGCCGGCTTCGAGGCCGCGTTCGAGCGCGGGCAGCGTCGGCACGAGCGTGCGGTCGGCACGGCGGTCGTACCAGAACATGTGCGTGGAGACGAGGTCGGTCACGACGACGACGAAGGGCGGGCGCTTCTCCTGCGCCATCATCGCCTGCATGGCGAGGTGCGTCAGCACGGAATGCACGCTCACCACCACATCCGCCGGGTACTCGCGGATCATACGCTTGAGGCGCTTCTCCGCCGTCAAATAGATGGCTTGCGCGGCCACTTTGGCGCGGCGCCGGGTATTCGAGAGTTTATAGCCGACGCCCCACGACGATTTACTATGGTTGATCAGCCACGGGTAGAATTCGGGCATGTATTTGAACGGAAACGGCGAATAGTGGCGGAAGCCATCTACCATCTGGCACTGCACCTCATCGCCATACTTGGCGATCAAAGCATCGCGAATCGCTTCTGCGGCCGCCCGATGCCCCCCACCCGTATCCGACATGATGAATAGCACACGTTTAGGCACCCTGATTCCCCTTGATTACTCGTTTTAAACGTCGAAAAAACTCGGTCCGTGCCAGCATGACGTGGCGTTCACAGCCCGTGCAGCGTATCCCGATATCCGCCCCCACCCGGTAGATGACCCAGGTATCACTCCCACAGGGGTGCGGCTTTTTCATCTGGACACGGTCGCCAATTTGAATTTCAGCAGTCATAAGACCCTAGTGTACAGCTTACAACCATTGATGCACAGTGAAACATTGTAGACAAAAAGCCGCTGATCGACAGTTAATGCTTGTCCACCACCACGATCGTGCGCTTTTTCGCAGCGCCCACGAACGCTCTACGTCTCCTCATTTACTCCCTGCTATAATGACGGCAGTGTCTATCGTATCCTGTGGAGATCTAATTTGCTCTCCGGTCTTTCGCTCGCAGAACTGTTCGCTAACGGCATCGTCTTGCTAATCGCCATGACTCTGCACGAGTTCGCGCACAATTACGTTGGCTGGCGCATGGGCGATCCCGAACCCGCCCGCGCCGGACGGCTGACCCTCAATCCGTTCGTACACATCAACTGGATCGGTTGGTTGATGTTCGTCATCGTCGGCTTCGGCATCCTCGGCTCCGCGCCGATTTCGCCCTACCGCATGCGCGCCGATAATCGGCGTTGGCGCTGGTTGGCGGCGGTCGCGGCGGGACCGCTCATCAATCTGATTTTGGCCGTCATCTTCGCGCTGATCCTGCGCCTCCTGACCGTCGATGTCGTCGAAACCCTGCCGCCCATGCTGCAGCTCATTCTGTTTCAGATGGTGGTGCTGAACCTGCTGCTGTTCATCTTCAACCTGCTGCCGCTGTTCCCCATCGACGGTTGGCAGATCGTGCTGTCCCTCCTGCCGCCCAATCTCGCCTCGGTCTGGCAGCGCCACGCTCAGACCACGCAGTACATCCTACTCGGCTTGATCCTGCTCAGCTTTGTGCGCATTCCCGGGTTCAATCCGCTGGGCATACTCATCAGTCAGCCGCTCAACCAGTTGATCATCGCGTTGTTCGATTTTCCGCTGCTGTTCCAGTACAGCAGTGTCATCACCGCTTTCGGTCGATGAGCATGACCTACCGTGTCCGTCAGGGGCTGCAAGCCCTGTCCGCCTTCGCGCGTACACCCGATTACGGGCTGGCGGCACGGTATCTCTCGCCCCCGCTCATGGACGTTTTCCGGGCCATGCGCCGCAATGAGCAGTTGCACAGCCTCAATGTGCTGCGCGACCTGCTCACCGAGGGCGATACGCCGCGCGATCTCGCCGTCGCCGCCCTGCTGCACGACAGCGGCAAGAGTCGCTATCCGCTCGGCGTGTGGCAAAAAACCTACGCCGTGATCCTGCGGCGGCTGGTTCCACGCCTCTTTGCCCGACTCAGCGGCGGCGATCCGCGTAACCTGCTGATTCGTCCGTTTGTTGTTTACGTGCACCACCCCGACTGGAGCGCAGAGCTCATGACGGCGGCAGGCGCGACTCCCGATGCCGTCTGGTTAGCAGCCCATCATCAGGAAAATCGAACCCACTGGCAGAATCACGAGTTATTCCATTTATTAGAACGCCTTCAACGGGCAGACGATGCGAATTAGCTTAGAGCAGTTAGCCTTTAGCGCTTAGCTTTTGGCTTTTGCTAATGGCTAAACGCTAAACGCTAACGGCCGAAACGCTTGACTGAGGACAATAGATCATGAATACCATCAACGTCGGGATACTGGGATTGGGACGCATTGGCGCGTCGGTTGGGCTGGCGCTCAAACGCTATAACGCGCGCAAGGATGCCCGCCAGAAGTTCAACATCACAGGCTATGATCCGCTGGAAGCGTCGGGTGTCACGGCGCGCAATCAGAACGCCGTCGACGCGGTCACACGGTCGCTGCTGGATGCCGCCTCCAACAAAGAGATTCTGATTCTGGCGCTGCCCTACCGCGAAGTCGCCGCCACCTACCGCTTGATCGGTGGCGAAGTGCGTGCGGGCACGGTCATTCTTGACCTGTCGCCGCTCAAGCAGCCCTCACAGAGCTGGGCGACCAAGCACCTCAAAGGCGAAGCGTTTGCGCTGGGCGTGACGCCGATTCTCAACTTCAAGTACCTATTCGACGGCACGGATGATGTTGAGCACGCCGCGGCCGATCTGTTTGACGACGGGCACATGCTGCTCATGCCGCATCTCGAAGCGCCGAAAGAGGCAGTTGAGCTGGCGGCGGATCTCTCCGAGATTCTCGGCGCGACGCCGCACTTCGCCGACCCCGCTGAGCACGATGTGTGGGTCGCGGCGACCGAAGGTCTGCCCGCCGCGCTCGGCGTTGCGACCTTCTACGGTCTGGTGCGCCGGGACGGGTGGAACGACGCCCGCCGCGCGGGTAACCCGTCGTTTGGGCGGCTGACGCATCACCTGTTCGACGCGCATCCGGACGATGTGCGCGACCTGCTGCTCAATAATCGCGACAACGTCGTGCGCCAGCTCGACGCTACGCTGGAAACGCTGCACACCCTGCGCGACGTGCTCGCCCAGAACGATCAGAAGGCGCTCGAAGGGCTGCTCATCGACTCGGCGCAAGCGTATCAGGAATGGGTCGCGCGGCGGCAAAAAGGCGAATGGGACGACCGCACGGACGGCGTCAAGCGCGAATCCAGCACCGATCTCTTCATGAGCGGACTGTTCGGCTCGGCGGTCAGCAAACGTCTGCGCGGCGATAAGAAGGGTGACGAGTAATTCGGAAGCGCGGAGGTCTGACTACGCCGTCACTGTCAACATCGATTGTAGGGGCTTGGCGCGCCAAGCCCCTACGCATCCCCGAAGATGCTTGTTCCTACGCTACGACCGTACCTCAAGCGGGTCTTGATAGAGCAAGAGTGCGGAACCACGTATCCGCCGCGTTTCCCCCAATATCCTCACCGATCCCAGAATTTACAAACCGTAATCAAAGTTTACAGATTGGTTGCACTTGTTTCATCTCGTCCTCAGCCAGCGAGCGTACGTTTGAAACGTAGTCTGTTGAGGAGGGTAAGACGATGAAGATGAAGAGTCTGATCTTAGCTTTCGGGCTGATCTTGGTGGTCGTGGTGGCGGGCGCGGTGGCCGCGCAGAACAGCGGCGGCTTTGTCGGGATTCGCCTGCAAGACGGCGACGACGGCGTGGTGATCCGTGAAGTCTTAGCAGGTTCGCCCGCGGCGGACGCCGGTTTGCAAGTCGACGATGTGATCACCGCGGTCAACGGTGACGCCGTCACGCAGGCAGCCGATGTCGCGGCGGCCGTGCAAGCAGCGGCGCCTGGTGACACGATAACGCTGACCATCACCCGTGCGGGCGAAGCGCAGGATATCGACGTTGTCCTCGGCACCGCGCCGGAAGCCACACCGGAAGCGGGCACGAGCCGCGGCGGGCGACCCGGTAATCGCGGCGGCGATATGCCGATGATGGACGTGGGTATCATCTACAACGCCGAGAACGGCACCTGGGAAGTCCAGAGCCTGAGCGAAGGCACGCCGCTCTATGAAGCAGGGCTGCGTGAAGGCGATGTGATCACGGCGGTCAACGGCGAATCGGTCGATATCATGGGGCTGTTCGACCTGATTTCGGGCAGCGACACCGATGCCACTATCGCGCTGACCGTAGAACGCGACGGCGCGGAACAGAGCATCGACGTGCCCGTATCGGCAATCATTGAATTCGGCATGCTGGGCATGCGCGGCGGCATGGGCGGCAATGGCCGCTTCGACCTGCTGCCGGGCGGGATGATGATGGGTGGTTATGGTCGCCTCGGCGTGACGTTTGTGACGCTGGACGAACAGACCGCCGCGGAGAATGACGTCGAGTTTGTCGAAGGCGCGCTGATCACCGAAGTGGCGGCGGACAGCCCGGCTGCCGAAGCCGATGTGCAGGTGGGCGACATCATCACGGCCGTCAATGGCGAACCTGTCGATCAGGAACGTACGCTCCGTGACCGGATCGCGGCGTACGAACCCGGCGACATCGTCACGCTGACCGTGCTGCGCGCTGGCGCCAGCAGCGACGTCGAGGTCACCTTGGGCGAACCGACCGGCGACATGTTCATGCTGCCGGGGATGATGGAAGGCATGCCGGGCTTCCGCTTCCACATGACGCCGCCGATGGGCGAACCAGTTCCGGAAGTCACGCCGGAGGCGACCGCCGTCCCGAACACGTAAGCACCGTTTAAACACAGGGAATGTAAATGCAAGCGGGGATCAACATTGATCCCCGCTTGCATTTATGCTCTGCGGTTGAGTGCTTTACCCGCCGGAAGTCGGATCGGGCGGAATTTCCGGGGTGACAGGAGTATCACTTCCACTGCTGCGTGAACTGCTGCCCTGCGTCGAAGACGAGGCTGCACGGCGGGTCCGCGCGACGGCGTTCTGCGCCTTCTGTTCCTGTTCTTCGACAAACTGCACGAGCTGCTGCGGCGGCTTGGTCAACTGCCCCCACTGCGCGGTTTCGTCGTTCATGACTTCGAGCGTTCCCTCAGCATACGTGAGAAATGCGGCCCGGTAGATGTCGTCGTTCATCTCGTCGAGCGGCGACTGCGCGTCGGCGACGTCGAGGTTTTCCAGCGCCGACTCGTACAGCGCGATCATGCGATCCCACTGGTAGAGGTCGGCCAGCGTCGTGAACGCCGACCCGATCGCCGGAGCGGCTACGGTTACCAGCAGCGCGATGAACAGCAGGACCTGCGTTCCGGTACAATCGCCGACAGGGGTCCCGGAAACACACTGCCCGGGGTTCACGGCCACCATCAAACCGACGAACGCCGCCGCGATACCCGTGAGCAGCGCGAAACCAGCGCGCAGGCGGGTAACGGTGATGGCCGCCCGGCGGTAGCGGTCAATCGTGCGAATGTAGTACGTCCGCTGATCTTCCAGCGCGAACTGATTGAACAGCTTGTAGACAGCTTCTAGTTGTTTGCGGTTGAGCCTGGCCATTTAGTCCCCTCCGCCGCTGGATACATCCTGCGGGTAGACACCGCGGTTGATATCCGCTGCGCGTTGCGACAAGGTGAGTTTGCGCCGGTAGCCATCCAGCTTGTCGTAGGGTGGCATATGGACGAGGTAGCGGAAGAATTCACGCCGCATTTGTTCGGTTGCGCGGCGGTTGGTCAACCATTGGGGCATGGGTGGTTCGCGCCCGCTGACCGTGGCTAAGTAAGCGACAAACGCCGCGATCACCGTTTCGAGAAAGGCGAACAGCGGGACGAGACCGGGGTTGCTGTCAATCGACAGCGCTTGCACTGCGCCGAACATCCCGGCGAGCGCCGCCAGCCAGATGTAGAGAATCTGGTACAGGCGATAGCGGTTTTGGTGCAGTTTCGCCTTATAGTCGCGGTCCCGGAACATCCGCAGCAGCTCATGTTCCATAAAGTTGAGATCAGTACGGATACTGCTTTGCAGCTCGGGATCAATCTGCTCCCGTTCGAAAAACTCGGTCAACTGCTGCTCGTTGATCAACGAGAATTTCGGATCCAGCGGCGGGAATTTCGTGAAATAAGGGAGTTCTTTTAATAAAGGATGCCGTCTTCGGTTAAACTGCGATTGCTTGGGCGCATTGGCTTCCTTGGAAGAACCTTTCGGCGGACTAGGGGCTTGCGCGGTCATAACTCGATCCTCATGTGTGGCTTCCACTCGAAACTTACATGGGATCGTATGCGGGGTAATACACTCTGTCAAGCGGTTTCAACGGCAGGTGACGTCCATCGGCTTGTGAGGTACAGGCGCAAAAGCTATAATGCCTAAGAATCGTATGTTGGAGACCACTCTTCTATGAGCATAAAAGAGACGCTGCTGGATCGCTTGAAAAGTCGTCAGGCGACCGTTGGGATTGTGGGCTTAGGTTATGTCGGGCTGCCGCTGGCGGTCGAATTCGCCATCGAAGGCTTCACTGTCATTGGAATCGATCTGAGCCCGTCCAAAGTAGATGCCATTAACCGGGGCGAAAGCTATATCCCCGATATTCCGACTAGCCGCCTTGCGCCGTTGGTCGCGGCGGGCAAACTGCGCGCCAGCACGTCCTATGAGGCGCTCCGCGCGGCGGATACGGTCAGCATCTGCGTGCCCACTCCCCTGCGTCAAACCAAAGACCCGGATATGTCGTACGTGATCGACTCGGTTAACGCGGTCGCGGATGTGTGTCACGAAGGCATGTTGATCGTGCTCGAAAGCACGACCTACCCCGGTACGACCGACGAGCTCGTCATCCCGCGGCTGGCGCAAGCGGGCTTCACGCCCGGTGAAAATGTGTTTGTCGCCTTTTCGCCCGAACGCATCGACCCCGCCAACCCCAAGTACGGTGTGCGCAACACACCGAAAGTGGTCGGCGGCGTCACCCCGGCGTGCATCGAAGCCGTTGAGTCGCTCTACAGCGCCGCCGTCGATCAGGTCATCACCGTATCCTCGCCCGCGACCGCCGAAATGGTCAAGCTGCTGGAGAACACCTTCCGCGCCGTGAATATCGGCCTCGTCAACGAAATGGCGCTGATCTGCGACAAGCTTGGCATCGACGTGTGGGAAGTCATCCGCGCCGCGTCGAGCAAACCGTTCGGCTTCATGCCCTTCTACCCCGGCCCCGGCCTCGGCGGGCACTGCATCCCGATTGACCCGCTCTACCTGAGCTGGAAGATGAAGTCGCTGAACTACAACGCGCGCTTCATCGAGCTCGCCAGCGAGATCAACACCTCCATGCCGCACCATGTCATCGACAAGGTGACGACCGCGCTCAACGACGACTGCAAGTCGGTGCGCGGCTCGAAAGTCGTCATTCTCGGCGTCGCCTACAAGCGCGACGTGGACGATGTGCGCGAAAGCCCGGCGCTTGACGTGATCGGTTTGCTGCATAAACTGGGCGCAAAACTGGAGTACCATGATCCCTATGTGGCGCGCATTCGCCTTGAAGACGAAGCGATCATGGAAAGCTCGCCCTACAGCGCGGATCTGCTCGCCTCGGCGGACGCGGTGGTCATCATCACGGATCACACCACGTTCGACTATCAGCATCTGGTCGATCACAGCCGCTTGATCGTCGATACGCGCAACGCGACCGCGAAGACGACCAAGAGCCGGGCGCGCATCGTTCGGATTTAAGCCATTTGACTACGCTCACCCTCTCGAACCGAGGGGGTGAGGTGGATTGGGATGCCGACCACGGCGTCCACCGACTGCACGATGGGCGGCTATCAGCGCCCGATGAATTCGGCGAACTCCTATCTAGAACAAGGGAACCTGTTGCTATGGAAATGCCTCTGAGTCTGCAAACCCTCCCCGCGGAAGCCCTCGACATTCTGCGCTATTACGGACGGACGGGCAATGCCTCCGCCCATGCCGACGACATCACCGAGGGGACGTCGCTCAGTGATCGCGGGTTTGGCAAGGGGATTCGCCGTTTAGTCACGCGTAATTATCTGTCGATGGCGGGCGAGCAGGTCTACCGTCTGACCGATCAGGGTTACCGGGCGGTCGCTGCGCTGCAGGAATACGATCTCACCGCGCCCGAAGACGATGGCGGGTATCAGCCGCGCTACGTGCGCCGTCGGCTCGTCATCGCCGCGCCGCACACGCTGCTCGCCAGCCAACCGACGACCATCACCGTGGGCGTAGATGACGCGCAGGGCGAAGACATCATCGGCGACACGGTGAACGTGCTGCTGCGTATGTCACTCATCAACGGGGAACCGGCCTCCGGCCTCGAAACGACGCTCGTGTTGTCGAATCGCTACGCTAGCCAAACGTTTGAAATCACAGCGGGGATGTATACGCGCGTGCGTCTGCGCATTGAGTTGTATCAGGAACAGCCGGATGAGCAGTTTGCCCCCGCGGGCGGCGTGTACGTGGATATCCCGGTCACGGCCAACCCGGATAACGTGAACCCGGCATTGATGGCCTACGGGGCGGATTTCTACCTGCGCGAATATGCGTCATAAGCGCAACGTCGGCCTGACGGCACTTAAATAACCTCAGTCCTGGTCCGATAAAAAAACGATGCTGACCCCGCCCCGTCCGGCGTCGGTCAGCACCTGCAACCGCGGAGTGCCACGGCTCGCTTTTGGCGCTGGACTACTGCTTCTCATTGGCGCGGCGATTGCCCGCCAGACCCAATACCAAAAACACGATCCCGAGTACGTAAAATGCCGAATTCGTCGTCATACCAATGACGAAAAACGCGATACCTAAAGCGAAGAGACCGGCATTGCGGTTCATTGGTTGTGTACCCCCTAGTCACGCCATATCGTCTTGATCCTAAACCTGAAGTCGGTTCAGCGGTCACCCTGATTGTTAGGGGGAGTCCAGCCGAAGGGGGCCTCTTCGCCGGTCGCCCGCAACGGGTTCTTAGGCTTGGTATCGTCGTCGCTCAGCAGCGGCGCGACCGGCGTACCGTAGAAGCGTTCGGCCTGCGTGTTGGCGCGGCGCAGATCTCGGGCGTAGAAGACGGCGCTGTCGCGGCGCGATTCCAGCGTCAACCGGACGACGCCGCGCGCCAGCACATCGACGGGCATGGGGGCGATGCGGCGCATGCCCAACCATGAGATCGGCGGAATGACGCCGAGTAAGGACATCAACTGGTAGAACAACGGGCGCGGTGTGCCCCGCAGATAGACGACCGGGGCGCGGATGATCGTGGCCCGCAGTCCTGCCCGCATGATGTAGGTTTCGGCCTCGCGCTTGGCGGCGATATAGCCAGAGTTGACCCACGGCGCGCGCGCGCTGCTCAGCAGCACCATATGCTGCACACCGCCATTCACGCACAGATTCGCCACATTGCGCGCCGAGACGAAGTTCAGATACTGGTAGGTCAGCCCCTGCGACGGATCCGCCCGCAGGCCGCCGACCGTGTGGATCACATGCTGGTGACCGCGCGCACGCCCTTTGAGGCTGGCGGGATTCCACACATCGGCGGTGACCACCCGCACGCGCTCAGCCAGCGTCGTGACGTTGTCTTCCGCGCCGGGGCGCACCATCAGCGTGACCTCTGCGCCCGCGGCCAGCAGCGCCGCCGCAATGCTGTCGCCTAAAAATGTTCCACCGCCAGTTACCAGAATTTTGGGAGCGTTGTTCACAGTCTATAGTTCACAATTCAGCGTGTCTTGACCCGCTGTAGGATGACATCTCCACCGTGAACTGTCAACTGTGAACCGGATTTCCAGAGTTCGGGCAGCTAAAGCCGAAATGGGAAGGTTCAGGAGAAGCGAGGAGTGGGAACGTGATCTGTCTAAAGTGGGTTCTCGAAACAAAATCACGAACGGATGAAGGGGCGCACCTGTGTGTTCGCCCGAAAACCGGGCAGACACAGAGGTCTGCCCCTACACAATAATTTCCGATCGCCTACTTTAGGCAGAAACCGCAGCCGTAGGTCGAATGTCAATCAACAGGACGAGATGTATCTCGTCCCTACAAAAGCGTACTTCGTCGGGACGAGGCATGAAGCCATTTCAGAATCGGCATTTTGCCTAACCTCACCCCGTTTCGCTTCGCTCAACCGCCCCTCTCCGGAGGGCGAGGGGCAAAAGAACGGCGGGTCGTGTCCCTCTCCCCACGGAGAGGGACGGCTTGCGCAGCAAGCAGGGTGAGGTTGAGTATTTTCAACAATTGTGAAATACGCTCATGCCTCATCCTCGCCTCGCGTATTTCGAACACTGTCCAGTTGCTCGTAAACAGCTTGCTATAGTATCTTCAAGCGCTCGAAACTATCACTCACTGGTACGGCATTTATGATCCAGATTATTCCGGCGGCAGTCTCTGCCTCCCTGCTCACGGACGGTTTTGGCAGCGTAAGCGACGTCCAGGCGGTCACGGGCGGCCATGTCAACCAGACGTGCCGGGTGACGACCTCCTCCAAGGCGAGCTTTATCCTGAAGCAAAATGGTGCGGCACCCGATCGCCTCTTCGAGTGTGAAGCTGCCGGGCTCCAACTGCTGAGTCAAGCCGGGATGCGGACGCCCAAGGTGTGGGCCGTTGGCGCTGACTTTCTCCTGCTCGAAGATTTGGGCAGTCATGGCGACCTTGAGCCCGACTGGGAGCAGTTTGGGCGAGCGATTGCGGTTCAGCATCAGCATACCGCTGATCAGTTTGGACTGGCGTACGATAACTATCTGGGTCCGCTGTCGCAAATCAACACGCAGACCACGAACGGTTGGGAGTTCTTCGGGCAGCAGCGCGTGCTGCGCTATCTACCGGAACCGCGCTGCGAACAGAGCTTAACGCCCGAAGACCGCAGCCGCGTCGAGCGGCTCGTCAAGCGACTACCAGACCTCATCCCACAGCAGCCCGCCTGCCTGCTGCACGGCGATTTGTGGCATACCAATATGCTCGTTGATCGACACGGCGTGCCTTCATTGATTGATCCCGCGGTGAATTATGGCTGGGCCGAGGCGGAACTGAGCATGACCCGCCAGTACGGGCGAGTGCCACGCCAATTTTTCGATGCCTATATCGAGGTGAATCCGCTGACTGAAGGGTGGTGGGAGCGCCTCGAACTGCTGTATATTCGCCAAATCATGGCGGTGCTGGCCTTCTTTGGCAACCAATACAATACCGTGCAGGAACTCCGGGATGTGTGTGCCAAATTTGCTTAAAGGTTCGTTCGGGCAACTTTCACAGATCAATGCACTTATTTTCGAGTTTTGCCCGCGCTTGACCGAGTAAAATGGCTGAAAATCTCCGTGTTTTGGGCTAAAAGCCCACCGCGAGCGGCCAAAAGTGGTCTACTTTCCTTTAAACGCTACCTGCGGCTCATGTTTTTTGCCTGTTGTGCAAAAAGCTCAAATCGTGGATAATGATCTACCATATGATAGTTGGATTGTAACCCTGAACGTTACCACCGCCGTCCTTGATGGAAACGGCGTGAGTGCTGGAACTAAAACCCGTCAACAGACGGTTTGTGCTGCAAGAGTCGTCAATCGGTCAAGCTGAACGTATACGCGGTGTAGGACGCCAACGAAATATTCGTAGAGTTTAGCGAGCGCAGCTTGCGCGGCGCAACCGCATATCTGATGGGTAAACCAGCCGTGGTCAACGTTTCTGGAGATCACGGTTTTTGTTTTGTTACGGGTAGACGATGGGCATCATAACCGCCCTTGAAGTGCAAAAACGCAATAAACATCGCGTCAATGTCTTCATTGAGGACGAATATGCCTTCAGCGTAAGTCTGGATGAAGCAGCGCGCCTTCGGAAGGGGCAGCAGCTCTCCGAGGCAGAGATGGCCGCCTTGAAGGATCAAGCCGCTGTGACGGTCGCCACTGACCAGGCCGCGCGTTTCTTGTCCCTGCGTCCGCGCAGTGTACACGAAGTCCGGCAAAATCTCGTCCAGAAAGATACCCCACCGGCCGTGATCGATGCCGCCATTGAGCGTTTGACGGCGCTTGGTTACCTCGACGATCAGCAATTTGCGACGTTTTGGGTGCGGGAGCGCAACCAATTCAAGCCGATCAGTCCGCGCGCGCTGCGCTACGAACTGCGTCAGAAAGGCATCGCCGACGCCATTATTCAGGAGGCGCTGGCCGATCTCGACGCGGACGATGCAGCTTACCGAGCGGCTCAAGGCCATATGCGGCGCTTACGCGGGCTGGAACGTCGTGCTTTTCGTGACAAAATGTACGTGTTTCTACAACGGCGGGGGTTTTCTTTTGAAGCCGCTCGCCGGGTCGTCGCGCGTTTGATTGAGGAAATTGACGCCGACACCCCTGCCTTTTTCGCAGCGGGTGAAGACCTAACCGATGACAATGACAATACCTAACTTAGAGAGAGGAGTGGGCGGGACTCACCTATGCCTCGTAGGCTAGACCGCCAGAACATGACATGGACATCGTTGGACTACTACTGGTTGCGATTGTCGGGATCGCGCTAGGTGCGGGGGTCGGCATTTACGGATGGATGCGCTACGAGAATTCGCAGGGGCGCAGCCGTAAACTGCTGGCAGATCAAGAAGCACAGCGCATTGTCGAAGGGGCGCAGCTGCAGGCGACCACCGCCCTGCGCGAAGCCGAAGATAAAGCCAAGCGCGCGATGGATGAGGTCGAAGAGATCAACATTCGCCGCCGCCGCGAACTGGATGCCGAGGATGAACGTCTCCGCCGCCGCCGCGAAGACCTCGACAAGCGTCTGGAACAGCTCGAACAGCGGACGCAGAACCTGAACAAACGTCAGAGCAAGCTGGACAAGCAGCAGCAGGATCTGACCAAGATTCACGAAGAACACGCTGCCGAACTTCAGCGCATCGCGCAGATGACGACCGACGAAGCGAAGGTCGAACTGATGCAGTTGGCCGAGACCGAAGCGCGCAACGATATGGCGCGCATCATCCGGCAGGTGGAAGCTGAAGCGAACGAGATCGCGGAAACGCGTGCCCGCGAGGTGATCTCGCTGGCGATTCAGCGGCTCGCCTCCGAACACGTCAGCGAAATCTCGGTGAGCGTCGTGCCGCTGCCGAGCGACGAAATGAAGGGGCGCATCATCGGTCGCAATGGCCGCAACATTCGCGCCTTTGAACTGGCGACGGGCGTCGACGTCGTGGTCGACGACACGCCGGAAGCCGTCACCATCAGCAGCTTTGACCCGATTCGGCGTGAAGTCGCCAAGCGGGCGCTGGCGAAACTGGTGGTCGATGGCCGCATTCACCCAGCGCGCATCGAAAAGCTGGTCGAAGACGCGCGCGCCGAAGTGGAAACCATCATCAAGCAGGAAGGTGAACGCGCCGCCTACGAGACGGGCATCCCCGGCCTGCATCCGGAAATCCTCAAGCTGCTCGGTCGCCTCAAGTTCCGCACGAGCTACGGGCAGAACCAGCACGCGCACTCGATTGAAACGTCGCACATCGCCGGTATGATCGCGGCGGAACTGGGCGGCGATGTGATGCTCGCCAAGATGGGCGGTTTGCTCCATGACCTCGGCAAGGCCATCGACCATGAAGTCGAAGGCACGCACGCGCTGATCGGCGCGGAATTCGCCAAGCGCTACGGCGTCAACGCGAAGGTCGTCAACTGCATCGCCAGCCACCATCACGAAGTCGAGCAGGAATGCGTGGAAGCCTACATCGTGGAAGCCGCCGACGCCATCTCCGGCGCGCGTCCCGGTGCGCGGCGCGAAAGCCTCGAAACGTACATTCGCCGCGTCAAGACGTTGGAAGAGATCGCGACCAGCTTCGACGGCGTGGAACAGAGCTATGCCCTGCAAGCCGGGCGTGAAGTGCGCATCATCGTGCGCCCGGACTCAATTGACGATCTGGCGGCGCTGCGCCTCTCGCGCGATATCGCCCGCAAGATCGAAGAGACGATGCAGTATCCGGGTCAAATCAAGGTGCAGGTGATCCGCGAAACGCGCGCTATTGAGTACGCGCGCTAATCTGCGGCGTTTATAAGCATATCAATCTGTAGGGGCGAGGCGAGCCTCGCCCAAGTAAGCGGGCGGGACAAGTCCCGCCCCTACTTTTTCCGTACACTGAATGCACCTCGTCTGTTTGCCCAGACGCACCATGTCTTAAGAAACATTCTCAGAGCGCGATTGCGCAAAGATGGGCAGCGGCTCGCCGAGGAACGTCGGCTGACGGTTGATCAGCAGATCGACCACGCTGGCGACGGTCGCGGGCAGTTCACGGATCTGCCCCGTGAGCAGTGAACGCTGCGCGTAGCCCGTCGGACGCATCACGTCCGCCGCCACGCCAATCGACTCCACGCCGAGGCCGTTGCACGTCAGCAGTGCGCGATCCAGATGGTACGCCTGCGTGACGAGGATCGCCTGATCGACCTGAAAGATGTCGCGGGCGCGATAGCAGCTATCATAGGTACGGAAGCCCGCGTAATCGAGCACAATCGCCGAATCAGGCACGCCAAATTCGAGCGCGTAGCGGCGCATCGCCTCCGGTTCGTTGTATGTTTCCACGGAGTTGTCGCCCGTGAGCAGCAGCGCACGGACTTTCCCCGCGTGATACAGTTCGACGCCCATGCGGACACGGTCGGCCAGCATGGCGCTGAGGCGACCGCTCGGCAGGACGGACGCGCCAAAGATGATCGCCACGGGACGTTCAGGCACGGTCTCCAGCGTGTAGATTTGCGGTTGGGCGCGCACCGCGCTGTAGAGGCGCAGCCCGCCCACACTGAGCACACCCAGAGTCGCCAACCCGGTTAAGGTGAGGGCAATCAGTCGTTTTTTCCGCCAGATGAAGCGCAGCGGCGCAAAGATCGAGATTCGCAAAGTCGCACCTCTTGAACTTCGTTGCGCCGCTATTCTAGCATAGGCCACCGCAGTCCTTGCCTGACGCTGTCCATACGCTTGGCTAACCTTCAGCGAGCCCTAAGCAGGTATCAGAACTTCTTTTTTGGGGGACGATCGATCTGTTTCTATATCCGTTCCCCTCGCCGAGGCAAGCGGGGAGAAGGCGACAGCTCGACACCCGGCAGAGAAATGTAGGGGAGGGGCTTGCCCCTCCCGCTGGTGGGCGAGGCAAGCCTCGCCCCTACACCTACAGTTCCAAATTCAAGCGTCGCCCCCTCAACCTCGATTTTGGAGTGCGATAGACTGTGCAGGGAGTCACGCAGCCTAAGCAGCAAACAGCCCGCTGAAGTTTGGCTTCAGCGGGCTGTGTTTACTCACCCAGAAGTATTCCGGTGTGAGTTCAATGCCTGGATCAACTTACGACGCGGGGGTCGCTTCCGGTTCCATTTCGCTCATCAACGCGCCCGAGACCGGGTCAACGCCAGTTTCGATGCTGCCATCAACCAGACCAGCGAGGATTTCTTCCACCTGAGCGGTCACTTCTTCGGGAACTTCCGAGTCATGCGCCGGGGCGAAGCTGATGCCTTCGTTGACCACGTCGAGGATGTAGATGCTGGTTTCAGGCCAGCCTTCACCACCGCCGACGAGGATTTCGAGCAGCTGGAACACGCCGTTGTCAACGCGCTTGAGGGCGCTGCTGATCAGGTTTTCCGCGCCGGGGGTTTCGCCGCCACCAAACGTGGTCGCGTATTCGTCCTGGTCCACGCCGATGACCATCGCGCCTTCCTGCGCCGCGAAAGTGATCGCGCCGGAGCCCGTTGGGCCGCCCGCGCCGAAGATCACGTCCGCGCCTTCACCGATGAACTGTTCCGCCGCCGTCGCACCACGATCCGGAGCGGTGAAGCTGTCGATGTACACGCCGAGGATGTTCAGGTCAGGGTTGACGTAGCGCGCGCCCTGTTCGTAACCATTGCGGAACTTGACCACCGGGGGAATGTCGATGCCGTACACGCCGCCGATCGTGCCGCTTTCCGTCATGAGCGCGGCGAGCGCGCCGACGAGGAAGCCAGCCTGATCTTCACGGAACTGGATACCGACGAGGTTCGCCACGGGGGCATCCGCAAAATACTGATCCACACCGATGAAGTACGTATCGGGGTTGGCTTCAGCCGCCGCGCGGGTCGCATCGGCAATCAGGAAGCCGACGGTCACAACCACGTCATATTCGTCGTTCAGGCAGGTTTCAATGTTCGCCGCATAGTCGGTCTGCGCAGTGGTTTCGATGAAGGTAGCGTCGAGGCCGAATTCTTCGGCAGCGCGTTCCATACCTTCATAAGCGAACTGGTTGAACGTACCATCATTCACGCGACCAACATCCGTGACCAAGCACACCGATTCAATGAGGGGTTCCTGCGCCGAGATCGCCGCAAACGGCAGCACGAGCAGCAAAACCGCGAGGAGCAGTACTGCTTTCTTCATAGTGAATTGTTCCTCTCAAAAAGCCCTAAAAAAACACACGAGTTCATAATAGCCTAAATCGGCGATAAAACCAATGTCTGCGCGGCAAAACTTGAGGGGAGGAAGTTGGTGATTCTGCCTAAAATTGCTGACGGATGGAGAAAAGGTACTTAGGGCGCGTCCCTCCAGAGATGTAGGGACGCGCCGTGCAGTCACTGCCGACAGGTTACGGCAGCGTGATCACCGCGTCGATCTGGAACAGGCCGCCGTCCAGCGCCTGCCAGTACAACCCCATCTGCGAGAAACTGCTCTGGGTCGTGCCGCCTTCGGGTGGGAAGAAGGTATTGAAATAGCTGTTGAGGTCAACATACACGTTTGGCGGCATCTCTTCCGCCAGCGCCGACCACCGCGGCTGCGCGATCAGGCGGTTGTCGCCGCCCTGCGCCGCCAGCGCTGCATCGACCGAAGTGCCGAGTCCGAGCAGCAGCCAATTATCGACCGAACCGATCTGCATCAGCGCCGTCTCGGAGTCGGGGGCGGTCAGCGTGAACACGGGGCTGCCGTCGACTCGCTCCCGCGTGAAGCGGTCGGCCGTGAAGCTCTCGATCAGCGTGAGCAGCGAATCGACCGTTTCGTCGGCATTATCCACCTGCGCGACCAGCAGCACTTCGACGGGCAAATTCCACACCGGGATCGGGTTATTCGGACGCGGGATGACCGCGAGCGCGAAGCTGCCGTTCAGATGCGCCAGCACATCCGCGCGCAAATCGACATTGGTGGTCTCCCCTAACGCCGCGGTGAAGCGCTCAATCACCGTCGCGATCTGCTCGCTGGTGGGCAGCGGCAGCACCTCCCCAGGAATGGGCTGCACGCCAAACGAGGCCAGCGCCGCCGGAATGAATGACCCGAGCGGCAGCGCCGTCAGCGCGTGTTCGCCCAGCGTCGCGCCATCCGCGCCGCTGTACACGATCATGGCGCTGCGCGGGATGAAATCGAGCACCGCCTGATCCAGCGCGGCGACTGTGCCGCTCTCCGTGGCCAGTACAACGCGCGCCTCCACCTCTTGCAGCGACACCATGTTCGGGTCGAGGCTCAAGCCCATCGCCGTCGGCTCACCCGTGAGCAGCGCGCCGAACGTGCCACCCTCAGCGCCGAGTGCGCCGCCCAACGCGCCGAGCAGCGCGTCGTTGTCCCCGCCGAGCAGCATGGGCAGCGCATTCCCGACCGCCTCTCCGGTGATGTAGGCCGTGATCGGTGATTCGGCGGAAAGCTGCGCGCTGATCTGCTGGTACTGTGGGTCGGCGGTCAGCGCCGCGCCACCGTCAAGCATCATGTCGATGGTCGCTTCGAGGATGTCTTCCGACGCGATCAGGATCGCCTGCGGTGTGAAGGCAATCGCGGTGCGGTCACCCACATAGATGATGGTGTCGCGGTACGGGTCGCGCTGCAGGAAATCCTGGGCCTGAATGGCGCTGCGCAGCCGGAATGCCGACGTGAACGAATCGTAGGTCGGGAGAATCATCAGCGTCTGATCGGCTTGAAAGTCGGCATTCAGGTCGCGATAGGCGATCACAACTTCATCCCCCAGCCACGGCGCCACGTTCGTGCCGAACGAAGCCGTTTCCAGGTCGAGCATGTCGAGCGGGAAATATTGATCGAGCGTGGGCGTCTCACTCAGATTCGGAAAGCGCGCCCATTCCAGCGACGCTGCCACGAACAGGCCGAAGTTCAGCCGCCGCAGCGCCAACGCTGGATCATCCATCGATACGCGCACAAAGCCGTCAAAGTCGGCGGGTATCCAGTTGATGTACGCGGGGGCGGTCTGCGCGGAAGTCAGCGTAGGGAAAGCCAGCAGTACGATCAGGGTGATGATCCACAGTGAGCGTTTCATGGGGCGCGTGTCCATTCAGCTATCGAGTCATGTTGATTGTACACGCGGCGCGGATTTCGGTTCAACCGTGCTGGCGTAATCTTGCGCCGAAACGGTCGAGTTCTGTGCAAGCATTCATTTTCTGGTCGGATTGTGGAAACAAAACGGACGCGAGTGATCACATCCGTCCAAGCTACACAAGCAGCTCATAAATAGGGGGTTGTGTGGACAAAACGACCGTGCCGAAGCGAACTGCTTTCAGACTCCACCCCCGGCCCCTCCCCGAATTCCGTTGAGGACGGGACACTTTTAACAATCGCTCGATGGTAGGGACGCGCTTCTGCGCGTCCGTGGTCAGCGGACGGCCAGAAGGCCGTCCCTACAATGTATTGACTAAGGGGAGATGCTCTCCAAATGTTAAAACTGTCCTGTCGTGAACCGAATTCAGGGAGGGGAGCCAGCAGACTCGCCATGCCTCACCCCTCCCCGCTTGCGTGGGAGACGGGTTGGGATGAGGGGTTATTCGTCGACTTCTCGCTCGTGTCTGTATCTACAGCTATTCCGACCAGCGCACGCTGAGCAGGTCGCCACCATCCGACAGGTAGCCAAGACCGCCCGCGCGCAGATTGACTGCGCTCAGGCCGCCGTTCACATCCTGCACGGTGACGAAGCTGCCATCCGGCGACAAGTAACCCGCCGTCGCGCCGCCCGCGAGGCTGGCAGGCTGGCATTGACCACCCAAACAGCCGAGATCAACCGCGCGCAGTTCGCGGCTGGCGAGATCATAAGCGTTGCCGCTGTAACCCGTGTAGGTCAACACGCGCCCGCTCACATTCAGGATGGTCTCTGGCGCGGCCTGCCCCCCGATGATTTGCACGCTGTTCAGGCAGTCACCGCGATTCAAGCAGCCGAGATCCACCGCGCCGACCGTTTCACCGTCAAGAAAGTAGGCGTAGCGGCCATCGGTTTGCACTTCAGTCGCGCTGCCCGGCAGGAAGTCGACGCCGCTCTCCAGCGGATTCGCGCCGGAATTGATGCCCGACAGCTCGGCCGCCAGCACCGTCCCGCTCGACCCGCGATAGATGAGCGTGGAACCCGTCCACGCCAGCGGCAGCAGCGGGATAGAACCTGTATTGGCAAGCGTGACCGTGGCGCCCGTGTTGGCATCCGTCACGGCGAGGCTGCTGCCGATGCCATAGTCGGCATAGGCGACCAGCGACCCCGACCAGAGGCTGATGAACGGCGCGTTCGGGTCACTGGCGAAGCCGAGCGGCGTAAATGACCCGCCGTTCGGCGCGATCAAAGCGTAGTTACCGTCACTGCCGCGGAAGAAGATCATCCCGCCGTTCGTGGCCTGTTCCGCGAGCGTTCCGGTCACGCCGAGCTCGCCACCGCCTCCGCCGTTCAGGTCGAAGACGGCCAGGCGACCGTCAAAGGCGACGACCGCCGCATTCTGCGCCATACCGCCAAAGGCGATGCTGTTCCCCGCACCGCGGCCAATTTCATACGCTGACTGGGCGTTCGGGTCGGCCACGCGCACGCTGATCTCGCCGCCATCATACACAGCGAAGACGACACGCCCATCCGCCCATTCGAAACCACCAACCAGCGTTTCACCGGGGTTGGTCACAATCCAGCGGTAACCCCCATCGCCGCTGCTGACGACCAACTGCCCGGAAAGATTGACAAACGCTAACAACGGCGAAGCCTGCGCTGCTGCGCCCATGCTCACCGCGACCACCCAGATCAAGACGAGCAAGCGTCCCCATAACGTCTTCACTGAACGCTCCTTTTCGGTGGAAAATGAACCTTTTCCACACCCTTGTTCTATTATAAAGCATCAATTCTGTCGCTAGCCCCGCGAAATAGGGGGCTTTGTTGGTGAATGTGAACAAATGACTTCAGGAATCGTTGTAAAGACTCTCATCCGAAGTTAGGCATTTTTACGTTAATTCGTGTTAAGCTGTAATTGATCGCCCGGAAATAATCTCATACTCAAGGAATATCCCATGCGCCGGGTTCTGCCCCTCACACTTGCCCTAATGGCCGCGTTCCTCATTGCCGGATGCAGCCGCATGGAAGGTCTGCGCGTGCTGACTGGCCAGGCGGCCGGGGATCAGCAGGCCGACGCGGCCGTCCAATCGCTTGAGTTAGTCATGGCGGATAAAACCGGAGCCAGCGACCCCGCCCTAACCGCCGCCGCGGATCGGATCGAACAGGCGAGCGGCACCGTCGACATCATCGAAATTCGCAAAGATGACGAGGCGCGAACCTTTCAGGTGAATCTGCTGTGGTCGCCGCCGAATGTTGACTCCAACACGCAGGAAGGCCAGATCGCGATTGCCGACGGCATCCGCCGCATCATGGAACTGACATGGCAGGGGACGATGACGGCCAGCCGGGACACCGACATCCTGCAGGTGCGTCTGCTCGTGCCCAATACCATCAACACGCTGAACAACGGCGCGAGCTATGTCGGATTGGTGGTCGCCACCGCGCAGATTGACCGCGCGGACGCCGCCGAATACCTTGCCGGGCAGCGCAGCCTCGCCACCTTCTACGATCTGATCGTGACGGGCACGCTTGACTACGTCAGCCCGCGCGATGTCGTGTTGTACGAGGGGCAGCCGAATCACCCGATGTTCATGCTGCCTGATCCGAACGCCGCGCAGTAAATGATTCCGCCGTTCGGACGCTGAAGTGCCAGCCTCAACGAACCTCAACCTCACCCCTGCCCCTCTCCTACAGGAGAGGGGCAGCATCCCATGGTGCGGTTTGCGTTCCGAATGTTTCCCAATGGTATAAACAAGTTCATGTGAGAGTTTTGTATGGCACTGGTAAAACCAACCGACGACAAGGCTTTATCGACCAAACGGTACGCGTGGCAGGATGAAGAGACGCTCGTCGAGCGCCGCAAACGTCTTCCCTACCGCATCCTGCGGTTTATCCGCTGGGCGTGGTGGCGCGCCATCATCGTTGGTCTGATCCTGTGGGCGCTGTTCGACGCGACCGTGATGCAGGCGATCATCAATGTCGCGCCGGTGCTCCTGCGGCTGGTGGTCACGGCGACGCTGGCTATCGGGCAGTTGTTCCTCATCTTCTGGTTTCTCGGGCGTCCGCGCCAGTATACGATCATGCCGGGCGCGGAAGGTGTGAGCTTCAAAGATTATCGCGGTCAGCCGGAACTGCTCGAACAGGCGCGGCAGGTCGTCAAGCTGCTGCGCGGCGTCAAGGCGTTTGAGCAAGCGGGCGGCGAACCGCTCAGCGGTATGCTCTTCGAAGGCCCGCCCGGGACGGGCAAGACGTGGCTGGCCCAGGCGATCAGCACGGAAGCGGGCGTCCCCTTCTTCTATCTCGATGCCTCTTCGCTGCAATCGATGTTCTTCGGCATTTCGCCGCTCAAGGTCGGTCGCTTGTACGCGCAGGCGCGCAAGGCGGCACGCCAGTACGGCGCGGCGGTGATCTTCATGGATGAAATCGACGCTATCGGTTCGCGCGCCGGGGTGAGCGGGGGCGATCCGGGCGTGCGCGGCTATCAGCCCAACCGCCTGCCAATCATGTTTATGCCCGGTGGCGGCAACGTCGCGCTGCTCAACGCGCTCTTGTCGCAGATGAGCGGCTTCAGCCTCGAACACGGCTGGTGGGCGCGCAAGCGCACCTGGTTCTACAAGAATGTACTGCGGCGGATGCCCCCCAAGCCGGAAAAGCGCGTGCTGACCATCGGCGCGACCAACCGCATGCACGCCCTCGACGCCGCGCTGCTGCGTCCCGGTCGTTTCGACAAGAAGATCCGCATCGACGCGCCTGACCTCGAAGGTCGCCGCGACATCCTCGAATATTACCTGTCGAAGATGTCCCATGACGAGACGATTGATCCGCTGATTCTGGCGTCGGAAACGCCCTATTACACGCCCGCCGACCTCAAATATCTGCTCAATGAAGCGCTGCGCTACGCGCTGTTCGATGGCCGAACCGCCATGTCGATTCGCGATATTCGCCTCGCCCAGCCCGAACACGAAATGGGCATCCGCAACCCGATCAAGAACCTCTCGCCGGAAGCCAAGCGCCGCCTCGCCGCGCACGAGGCCGGCCACGCGATTGCGATTCGCCTGTTCCGTCCGAGCTACCGCATCTCGCGCATCACGATTGTGCGGCAGGGTTTCGCCTATGGGCACGTCAGCTCGTACCCGGCGCAGGAAGAATACGACTACATGAGTTCGTATGAGCAGCTCGTCAACCGCCTGCGCGTCGCCGTGGCGGGCAAGGCAGGTGAGATGGAATACTGCGGCGTCGGCGAGCAGACGCTCGGCGTCGGCGGCGACTTCGCCAACATCCGCGCCGTGCTGGCGGCGATGGCCGACGCGGGCATGTTCGGCGCGCTCGGCGATGGCAGCTCCCCCACGCACGAGACCCGCGAAGCGATGGAAGAGATGTTCCGCATGGTGCTGGACGAAGTGCGCATGGCCTTCCGTATGCACCGCGATATGGCCGAGGAATTGATCAAGGTGCTGCAAGTGAAGAATGAAATGCTGGCCGACGAAGTCGAAAACTTCTTCGATCAGTACGGGCTGTACACGCCGAAAGTCGAGCTGCGCCGGGAAGCGCCCGCCGACGTGGTCGAAGGGGAGGTGGTGTAAATGTCGACCGTCAAACACGCGCCCAATCAGAAGTATCTGCCCACGAAAGATCCGGTCGATTGGGAGCATGAGGCGACGCTGGTCGACCAGCGAAATCGCTTGCCCAACCGCATCTTCCGCTTCCTGACCAATTTCTGGCTGTGGATCGGGATCATCGCCCTGTTCGCGTACGCCCTGTTCGACGCCGGGTTCATGACCTTCCTGCTCTCCGCGGCGGGTTTTGTGCTGCAGCTCGCCGTGCTGCTCGGCAGCGCGATCTTCCAGTTCGTGTTGATGTTCTGGTTCCTCGGGCGTCCGCGCCAGTACACGATCATGCCGGGCGCCGAAGGTGTCGGCTTCAAGGATTATCGCGGTCAGCCGGAAATCCTCGAACACGCGCAGCAAATCGTCACGCTGCTGCGCGGCGTCAAGGCGTTTGAAGGTGCGGGCGGCGAACCGCTCAACGGTCTGCTGTTGGAAGGCCCGCCCGGCACGGGCAAGACGTGGCTGGCGCAAGCGATCAGCACGGAGGCAGGCGTCCCCTTCTTCTATGTCGACACCTCGTCGCTGCAAGGCATGTTCATGGGCACGAGCTCGCTGCGCGTGATCTTTATGTATCGCAAAGCGCGCAAAGCGGCGCGGGAGTACGGCGCGGCGGTCATCTTCCTCGACGAAATCGACTCGATCGGTTCGCGCGCCGGCGTGAGCGCGGTCGGCGGCGGTCTGAATCAGCAGCAGGGTATGGGCGGCATGGGGGGCGATCCCGCGCTGCTCAACACCATGCTCAGCCAGATGAGCGGCTTCAGCGGTGAACATGGCTGGCAGGCCCGCCTGCGCACATGGTTCTACAAAACACTGCTGCGCCGTCTGCCGCCCAAGCCGGATAAGCGCGTGCTGACCATCGGCGCGACCAACCGCATCAGCGCGCTCGACGCCGCGCTCCTGCGTCCCGGTCGCTTCGACAAGAAGCTGCGCATCGACGCGCCGGACGCGCTCGGTCGCCGCGACATCTTCGAGTACTACCTGTCGAAGATGGCGCACGACGAATCGCTGGATCCGGTCATCCTGTCGTCGGAGACGCCGGGCTACACCCCCGCCGACATCAAATATCTGCTCAACGAAACGCTGCGCTATGCCCTGTTCGCGGGTCGGCGCTACATGACCTACGCCGACTTCCAGCGTGCCAAGCCGGAACACGAAATGGGTGTGCGCAACCCGATCAAGAACCTGTCGAAAGAGGCGAAAGCCCGCCTCGCCTTCCATGAAGCGGGGCATGCGGTCGCCGTGCGCATCTTCCAGCCGCATCACCGCATCAGCCGCATCACGATTGTGCGGCAGGGCATGGCCTTCGGTCACGTGGTGAGCTACCCGGCGCGCGAATCGTTCCAAGGGCTGAACACGCGCGATGAGTACTACAACGCGCTGCGCGTGGCCGTCGCCGGGAAAGCCGCCGAAATCGAGTTCTGCGGCGAGCAGAATCAAACGTTGGGGGTGGGCGGCGACTTCAGCTATGTGCGCCAGCGCCTCAACATGATGGCGCTCGCGGGCATGCTCGGGCCGCTCGGCGGCTCGCTCTCGATGCGCCTCAAGCCGGATGGCACATTCGGCAGCCTACCGCCAGAGATGATGAGTGCGATGGAAGAGACCTACCAGCGCGTCCTGAGCGAAACCCGCCGCGCGCTCCGTGAGAACGCAGAGGTCGTCAAGGCGCTGCAGGCGCTGCTGTTGGACAAAGAAGAACTGCTGGCCGACGAGGTGCGCACCTTCTTCGATCAGTATGGCTTGCATACGCCGGAAGTTACGCTGATCCTTGACGGCGAAGAACTTTCGCTGCTGCCAACGCCCAAACCGGGGCTGGAAGCCGGAAGTTAGGGCGCGACCGTGAATCAAAAGGGCGATCCTGTAGTGGATCGCCCTTTTTGATTCCGTAAATGCGTGAACTTAGGAACTGCCGAGGTCGTTCGCAGCGCCGGAAGCCGAGGTATCACCGCTCGGCGCGTCGACAATTCGGATCGGCAAGGCTGCGCCGTTCTGCGGTGGCAGAAAGCTAGGCTGCACGTTCGACTTCAGCACCCAGACATACTGGCAGGCAAGCACAAGCTGATAGTAGGTTTCGCTCGCGTCCTGACCGATGACGATGTACGTCCCCGGGTTGAGCAGCACGCCCGGCGACGCGCTGCCCGGTGCATAGTAGACCTGCGCATTGAACGGAACATCGCCGACGACGCTGCCTTCCGGCACAGGCAGGGTGCATTCCGGCCCCGCCGCGGCTGAACCTGCACCGTCGTAGGTGAACGAATAGCTGTACGTACAGCCTGACAAACTGCCGGTATTCATGAAGACCAAGACGAACGATTCTCCGGCTGAGACAGGAAAACTGAAGCTGCCGGAAACACTGCTGCCGGCGTCCCCCAAATAGTTGGCAGCGTTACTGGCCCCCCAGGCCGGATCGAAACCGTTGAGAAAGGCAACGGGATGCGCATTTGTATTACAGGTACCGGTATTCCACGTTACGGTGACGCAGTGGTTGCTTGCAGTCGGTCCGAACGGGCCTTCGACGGTATAGCCCAAAGTAGCTGAGCTAAACGTGCCAGGATAAGCCTTTCCAGCGCAGGTTGAAGCAGTACCGTTGCGATTGATACGCGTGGTCATCGTGGTCGTCGTGGAGATCGTGCCGGTGTTCGTCACGGTGATCGGGTCGGCCAAGGCCGGGCTCCCGGCAACCAAGGCGCTGACGAGCAGCAGGACAAGTGCACTGAAGCGGAATCGAAACATTGTGGTCCTTTTAGTACGACTGTTACAGATTTTTGGAGACTTGTTAAATAGCATATATCTTAACTATTTAAAGCCTCCCTAAAGAAGTTTGTCGATGCAGATTTTTTACATATTTGATACGACATGTGTCGGTCTATGGAGCCGTTTTAATACATTCTTGACCTCCAAAAGTCTCCAAACGTGTTATGCTTTGACCAGATTGACGAATCCGGTCAAATAGTCACGAGGGCTATGAGCGACGCCGAACGCGAAAGCCGCCTTCTAGATGCGGCGAACGACTTGATCACCCATTACGGGTACGACAAAACCACCGTCGACGAGATTGCGCGAGCGGCGGGCATTTCGAAGGGCGCGGTCTACCTGCACTTTAAGAGCAAGGAGGCGCTGTTCGAAGCGCTGCTCCTGCGTGAGTCCGAACGGGTGATGGATGACATGTTCGCGCGCATCGAAGCGGATCCTGAAGGAGGAACGCTGTTCCATGTCTACAGCCACGCGCTGCGGGCGGCGATCACCAACCCGCTGATTCGGGCGCTGTCCACGCGGGATCGACGGGTGTTGGGCGACTTCGCGCGGCGCTTTGCAAACATGACCACGCCGCAGGAAGGGATGATGTTCGGGCGCGACTTCATCGCGCACTTTCAGGCAGCGGGCTTGATCCGCAGCGACCTATCCGCTGAAACCGTGACGCATCTGCTGGTGTATATGCGCTACGGTTTCCTGATGAGCGAGAACGTGCTGCCGCCGGAACATACGCCGCCCATTGATGAGCTCGTCGCGGCGATGGCCGATATGCTGAGCAAGGGGCTATCACCGGATGGGCAAGGCAGCTCAGACGCGGGCAAGGCGATCATTCGCAGCTATATCGCGCAAGTGCGTTTGGCCATTGAAGAGCGGCGGAAGCGCAACGCCAGCAACCAATAGTCGGGACTGAACCGTGACAGCCGCAGAGGTTCAGTTGGGATCTCTGCGGTTTTTTATTTCAGGTGAGTTATGCAAGGTGAACGCAGATCGATTTGTTTCCAGAGCAGTTCCCCTCACCCCTGACCTCCTCCCCCACGCAAGCGGGAAGAGGGGGAAATCGGTCTCCCCTCCCTGAATTCGGGGAGGGGTCGGGGCTGGGGTTGGTTGCGAACCGCACCGCAGCGATTTCGTCAGTTCTATCCGTACTTGATGTTCTTATTTATAGCCGACAGGCAAAAAATCTTTTGAGGGTGTGCCCGTGATAGAGGGGGGCCAAGGAACTATGGCAAGTAATGTCGTGATTCAAACCGAGAAGCTGACCAAGGTCTACAGCGGCGGTAAACCCGCGCTGGAAAACCTGAGTTTGAGCGTCGTGCAAGGTGAGATCTTCGGGTATCTGGGGCCGAATGGTGCGGGCAAGACGACCACAATTCGTCTCCTGCTCGATCTCATCCGACCGACATCGGGGCGCGCGGCGCTCTTCGGTCTGGATACCGTAGCGCAGAGCGTGGCGATCCGCCAGCGCATCGGCTTTCTCCCCGGTGAACTCAACCTGTGGGATCGGCTGACGGCGCGCGAAATCGTCAACTACATGGGCAACTTACGCGGCGGGGTGAATACCGCTTATGTCAATGAACTGGCGGAACGGCTGAACTTCGACCTGACCAAGCGGATGCGGACGTATTCGACCGGGAACAAGCGCAAGCTTGGCTTGATCCTCGCGCTGATGCACAAACCCGACCTGCTCATCCTCGACGAGCCGTCGAGCGGGCTGGATCCGCTCATGCAGCAGACCTTTAACCAGTTGATGCTGGAGGCGAAGGCCAACGGTCAGACTGTGTTCCTGTCTTCGCACGTCTTGAGCGAAGTCCAGGCGATCTGCGACCGCGTCGGCATTCTGCGCGAGGGCAAGCTGCAAGCGGTCGAAACGGTCGAACGGTTGACGCATGTCGATTTCCGCCGGGTGACGCTCACATTCCGCGATGCGGTCGCGCCCGCACTGGTAGCAAATGTCGCTGGCGTGAGCAAGGTCAGCGCGGAAGGCACCAATGCGCTGTCGCTGCAGTTGACGGGCGATTTCGACCCGCTGTTAAAAGCATTGAATGGTGTGTATGTGCAGGATGTACGCATCGAAGAGCCGACGCTGGAAGACATCTTCCTGACGTTCTACAGCGGGCAGCCCACGAACAATCACCGCGAGAAAGTGACGGGGTAACATGAGAGGCGTGATTTTCACTCATACGCTGCGGCGGAACTGGCTGTCTGCCGTGTATTGGGGCTTGGGGGTCGGGCTGATCGGCATGTTCATTATGCTTATCGTCCCGAACGCGGAGTCCTTGCAGCGGTTCGCCCGCTTACTCGAATCGATGCCGCCCGCGCTCCTTCAGGCGTTCGGCGCGTCCGATGTGGCCCAGCTGGCCACGCCGGAAGGGTTCATTGGGTTCGGTTATTTCACCTACACCATGCTGATTATGAGTGTGTACGGCGTGGTCGCCGGGTTAAATGTGACGACGGTCGAAGAAGATCGCGGCATTCTCGACGTTCTGTTGAGCGCGCCGGTTAGCCGGACGCAGCTCATGATCGAAAAAGCGTCGGCGTATGTGCTGTTGATGGTGCTGACCATCCTCGTCTCATACCTCGGATTCCTGGGTGGCAAGGCGGTTTCGACCCTCGAGGTCGATCTAGGGAAGCTGTTCGTGGCCTCGCTCAACATGCTGCCCGCCATGCTGACGGTGTTCGGCTTTAGCGTGCTCGTGGGCGCGCTCGCCCGCAGCCGCGCAACGGCGCTGGCACTGGCGGTCGCGTTTGTGATCGGCAGCTACTTCATCGAGTTCATCGGCAACGCGGCGAGTCAATCGGCGGTTGCGGCGCTGCGTGTGCTGTCGTACTTCAGCTACACGGGCAGCGATACCGTAATGTCGAGCGGCTTGGCGTGGGGCAATATCGCCTTGTTGATCGCGGCGGGCGCAGTGCTATTCGTGGGCGGCGCGTTCCTGTTCCAGCGTCGTGATATTGGACTGTAGAGGGTAAGTGCTATCATGACATTCGTCGTGTTTCGCGAAACGCTGCGCCGCAGTTGGCGTGGGATGTTGATGTGGGGCGGGGGTTTCGCGCTCATCGCTCTGGTGCAAGCGGTCGTCCTCGGCGACGTAGACGCGCTGCGCGAGTTCGCCGACTTAGTCGCCTCCATGCCGCCTTTCCTGCTGCAATTCCTCGGCACGGACGACGTCAACGTGCTGGCGACGCCGGAAGGGTATCTGGCCGGACGTTTCTTTAGCTTCGTCGTGGTAATGTTCGCCGTCTACGCTGTCCTCAGCGGGCTGAACATCACAGCGGCGGATGAAGATCGCGGCATCCTCAACAGCGTGTTGAGCACGCCGCTGCCGCGCTGGCAGTTGATCGCCGGGAAGTTCGCTGGTTATGCCGTGCTGCTGCTGGGTGTCACGCTAATCACCTTTGCAGGCGCGGCGGGTGGTGTCCTGTCCACGCCGGTGGCTGCTACCTTCCCAATGGGGCGGCTGTTCGAAATGACGATAGCGTTGTTCCCGATTGGCTTGGTCGTGTTGGCATTCACGGCGCTGCTCGCAGCGCTGATACCGAGCCGCTCGCGGGTGATGACGATCGCCTTTGGCGCGGTGATCGGTAGCTTCTTCCTCAATTTCCTTGCGGCGTCGGTCGGGGATGACCTGCTGAGCACCATCAACCGGATTTCCGTGTTCAGCTACTACCGCTCGACCGACATCGTGAAGAACGGGATGGCAACGGGTGCCTTGCTGGTGTTGATCATCGTAGCCGTGGCGCTGGTCGGCGTGGGCATGGTCGCCTTCCAGCGACGTGATATCGCGGCGTAGTCACAGGCAAAAACAGGTCTGTTCCGGATGTCGGAGCAGACCTGAGGGGGACTTTTCGCCCGCCGTACCGTAGCCCAACCGTTGGTTGACACGAACATCTCGAATGCTATAATCCGCTCACGGCGTGGGAAACCACGCCGATTTGTTATTGAAGCCATGAAGGTGAACAATGCAGCGGATTTTCCCGCTTCTCTTGATCGCACTCTTCCTCGTGAGCGCGCCCCTCGCGGCGCAAGATGGTAATGCCCTCCGCGACGGAGGGATGGAAGGCACCTACACCCAGCGCGGTCGTGCCGACCTGAATATCCCCGCCGATTGGAGCTTCTGGTACACCGAAGCCCCGCGCAGCGAAACGTGGCAAAACCTGCCGCCCGTCGGCTTTCCGCACAACGGCCCCGGCCCCAACCCACATTCCGGCGGGCGCGCTGTCAACCTGAACAAAGGCTTTGCGACCTTCACCGCCGCGCTCTACCAGCAGGTGAGCGTGCAGCAGGGGGCGAACGTCACCGCGAGCGCGTGGGCGTACCTCAAGACCTGCGACATTCCTGATGGCTTTGACAACTGCACATCCGCAACTGGATCAGGCGCGTATACCCGCGTCGGCATTGACCCGAACGGCGGCACCAATCCCTATGACAGCGATATCGTGTGGTCGGGCAACGCGACACCGCATGATACATGGGGTCAGATGACCGTCAGCGCGACGACCACCGGCACGACGGCGACCGTCTTCCTGTTCGCCACGCAGCAGTGGCCGCTCGAACTCAACAATGTGTACTGGGATGATGCAGCGCTCGTCGGCGGTGGTGCGGGCGGCGCGGCGGCTCCCGCCGCTGTAGAAGGCGCAACGCCGATCCAGACCGTGCCCGCCGAAGTCGGCTTTGTACAGCCGCAAAACGAGCAGGGCGACGGCTCTATCGTCCACACGGTACAGCCCGGTGACACCATTGATAGCATCGCTGTCGCGTATGGCCTGACGCGCGCCGAGGTGCTGGCAGTCAATCCGGACATCCGCGACCCACGCATCATCCAGATCGGCCAGCAGATCATCATCCGCCCGCCGACCTCAGCCGCGACGCCCGAAGTAACCGCCGAACTCCTGACCGCCGAAAATATCACTGCACCGGAAGCGGGCACAGTGAACCCGGAAGCGACGGCGGAGGCATCGGCCGCGCCCGAAAGCACCGCGGAAGCAGCGAACAATCCGCCGCCCGCCCCCGTCGAGTCCGCGCCCCCCGCGCCCATTCGTTCGGTCGCTGGTGGTGACGTGCTGCCATCCATCAACCCGGCGGGAGACGCCGCGCAGGTGTGCATCAGCCTGTATGAAGACATCAACGCCGACCGCGTACAGGAAGCCGACGAAGTCGCGCTCCCCGGCGGCGTGATCACCCTGACTGGTGCGAGCGGCGTCGTGGGCGAACATGCGATGGACAGCTCCCCGGAACCGTACTGCTTCGCCGACCTCGCCGCGGGCGAATACACCGCGTCGATGGAAGCGCCGCAGGGCTACGGTCTGACGACGTCGGCGCAGCTCACCGTGCGTGCGATTGCCGGAGCCAAGGTCAACTTGGCGTTTGGCGCCGCGCAGGGCGTGCTGCCCGTCACCCCGCCGCCCGCCGATGAACTGGTCAACGTGACGGCGCAAAGCGACGAACCACAAACGGGCAGCACCAATCCCGTGACGGACAACCTCGGCTTGATCTTATTCGGCGCGGCGGGCGTCGTGCTCGTCGCGGGCATGGGCATTTCACTGGTGCTGCGGCGGCGTTAACGGAGGACAAAGAATCATGCGGCGTTTACTCCTACTCTGCATCGTAATCGGCTTGTTGGTGGCCAGCGCCGCCTCCGCGCAGGAGGGCGGCGGTCAACTGTGGGTGAACGCCTTTGAAGACCGCGACGGCGACGGCGCGCGCGACCCGAATGAACCCTTCATCACGCGCGGCGTCTCTGTCGATCTGCTCGACGCGAATAGCGTGGTGGTGGCCAGCGCCCTGCTCGACGAATCGCCCAACGCCTCGCGCGGGCTGATCGGCTTCCAGCGCCTCTCCCCCGGCACCTACACCGTGATCGTCACGGGCGCGGACTGGACGGCAACCACGCCCGACACCTTCACGCAGACCATCGAAGCGGATGTCATGCCGACCGTGTTGTGGTATGGCGCGCAGCGTCCGGTCACCAGCATTGCGACCACCACTCCCGGTGATCCACTCGCCGCGCTCAATGCGCTCGACCCGCAGGTGCTGCGCCTCGGCGTGGCGCTGCTCGGCGCGGTGATCGTCATGGGCGCGTTCAGCGTGATCGGCTTCCTGATTTACCTGCTGGTCTACGCTCGCCGTGCCCCCAAGCCGATGAAAACGACCACGACTGGATCGATGCGCGCCGTGCGCACCGACGAAACCGGAGAGATTCGCTCGACGAAGGGGTAAGTCAAACACGGTTTTCCGGTTTCGTATCTACTCGTAAAGGAATGGCTTTATAGTGGCTCAACAACCGATGGCCGAAGTTTTCGGATTTCCAATCGACAATCTATCCGATAAGGCGAAACGACATCGCGAAAGCCGATTGTGTCCGTTCAACAACAAAATACCCAATTGCACCAAAGATAAAGCGAAGAATCCTCTCGGGGTATGCAGCGTCTTTGATAGCCAGCGAATACCCGTCATTACTTGCCCAATTCGCTTCAGACAGGATTGGTTAATCGCGGAAGACGCCGCCAAATTCTTCTTTGAGGAAGGTCAGCACTGGACTTCACTTACAGAAATTCGTATCAATGACGCCGAAGGGGTTTCTGCTGGGAATATCGATCTTGTCTTGGTGGCATATGATGAGCATGGGCGATTGACACAGTTTGGGTCGCTTGAGATCCAAGCGGTTTACATTTCTGGCAACATTCGCACACATTTTGAAAACTATATGGAGAATCCAGTCGAATACACTACGGGGAAAGTGTCAAATCAAAGTAATTTTCCTCGTCCCGATTATTTGTCTTCATCACGTAAACGTCTCCTACCCCAGCTTCTATATAAAGGCAGTATCCTCAAAAGTTGGAAAAAGAAACAAGCCGTTGCGTTAAACCGAGGCTTTTATGATACGCTACCAGTATTTAGTGAAGTCAGCCGCGAAGAAGCAGATATCGCATGGCTTGTCTACGATCTGCAATTAGATTCAAATACGAACGAGTATCAACTCAGGCTGTATAAGACTGTTTACACTCTTTTCGAGCCAGCTTTAGCTCAGATTTCCAATCCTAGAATCGGGTCGCTTGATAACTTCATGCAGCACTTACAACTAAAGCTTGATGAGAAGCTCGAAACCGGCTCAAATGCACCAGATGCGCCAATTTTGACTGATAATGATTTGGTCTAGAATCAATTGTGACCCAATATCCACTACCTCTCTTCCCAGAAAAGCCAACCAATGTTGCTTCCGTGCCCCAGCGAAGTCCATTTCGCTATCCCGGAGGCAAAACTTGGCTCATACCGCAAATTCGTATATGGCTCTCGAGCTTGAAAGCCCAACCCCAGTTATTGATTGAACCATTTGCGGGGGGAGGGATTGTTGGGTTAACAGCCGCCTTTGAAAATCTAGTTGACCAAGTGATGCTGGTTGAAATCGATGAGCAGGTGGCGGCCGTTTGGCAAACGATTTTTAATACAGAGTATGGTTCTTGGTTGGCAGATGCGATCATGCATTTTCCGATGACATCCGAGTCTGTCAATCAATTACTTGAGCACTCAGATCTAAGCATTCAAGAAAAAGCATTGCAGACGATTGTCAAAAATCGAATCAATCGAGGTGGGATTCTCGCAAAAGGTGCAGGTCGCGTTAAGTCAGGGGAAAACAATCGAGGTATTCAGTCAAGATGGTATCCGACTACGTTACGAAAGCGGATACTAGATATTGTTACGATAAAGGACAAGTTCATTTTCCTACAAAGTGATGGTCTTGAAGTCATAAGTGAGCACAAGAATCGTAAAGACGTGGTGTACTTTGTCGATCCTCCATATACAGCCGCAGGAAAAAAGCCAGGCAGTAGACTATATGATCACTTCGAGCTCGATCATGATGCGCTGTTCGAAAAACTGAACAGCGTACATGGTGATTTTCTGATCACCTATGATGATTCGGTGTACATTCGAGATTTAGCTAAGAAGTTTGGTTTGGCAGTCAAAACTATCAGCATGAAGAACACCCATCATACCCAACAAACTGAATTACTGATTGGACGTGACTTGCGCTGGCTTAGTTACATGTGAGCATGAAGACCTTATCCTCAGAAGGGCGCGGATCGCCGCGTCCTTTTTGATTCCCCGCGCTATAATCTCCGCCAAAAATGAGCAGGAGTTTGCAGATCAACGATGATCCAAACTGACGTTTTAATCATTGGCGGTGGGGCGACGGGCGGCGGCATCGCCTGGGATCTGGCGCTGCGCGGGGTGCGCGTGGTCCTCGCGGAGATGGGCGATCTCGCGACCGGGACGAGCGGACGCTATCACGGCCTGCTGCATTCCGGCGGGCGCTACGCCGTACGCGACCCCGAAAGCGCCAAAGAATGTATTGACGAAAACCGCATCATCCGCCAGGTCGCGCCGCATTCTATTGAAGACACGAGCGGCTTCTTTGTGCTCTGCCCCGGCGACGACGTGAGCTACGTCGACAAGTGGCTCAAAGCGTGCGCAGCGGTCGATTTGCCCACGCGCGCAGTCCCGCTGAGCGAAGCGCTCAAGCGCGAGAAAGTGCTCAATCCCAAGCTGGAAGCGATCTACGAAGTGCCGGACGGCACGTGTGACTCGTGGGATCTGCTCCACGCGCTCCAACGCGGCGCGCACGAAGCCAACGGCGCGCAGTTCCTGACCTATCACCGCGTCGAGTCGTTCCGCAAGCAGCAAAATCGGATCGTCGGCGCGAACCTGACCAACCTGCGCACGAACGAGTCGGTCGAAGTTGAATGCGCGGTCGTGATCAATGCGGCCGGCCCTTGGGCGGGCGAGATCGGTGCGAAAGCGGGCGCGAAGTTCAAGATGAAGCTGAGCCGCGGCGCGATGCTGGCCTACAACATCCGCTGGGTCAACACGGTGATCAATAAGCTGCGCACGCCCGGCGACGGTGACATCTTCGTCCCGGTCGGCACGGTCAGCGTGATCGGCACGACCTCGGTCAAGACGGAGGACCCCGGCGATACCCGCGTCGAAGCGTGGGAAGTCACACGCATCCTCGACGAAGCCGAAGCCATGACGCCGGGCATCAGTCAGGCGCGCATTTTGCGCTCGTGGGGCGGCGTGCGTCCGCTCTACGACCCCGGCGAGTCCGCGGATGGCCGCGAAGCCAAGCGCACCTTCACCCTGCTCGACCACGCGCAGACCGACGGCCTCGAGGGGCTGATCAGTATCATCGGCGGCAAGCTGACCACCTTCCGGCAGATGGCCGAACGCGCGGCGGACATGGCCTGCGCTAAACTCAACGTGACCAAACCGTGCAGCACCGCCACCACGCCGATTCCTCCGGCACACGGCGCGAAGTCGAACTATCACCGTTTGCGCGGTCGCCTGGATGCTATCGAGCACGGCGGCAACCCCGGCGCGCTGATCTGCGAGTGCGAGATCGTCACGCAGCCGCAGATCATCGAGGCGCTGCGCGGCGGCGATGTCGTCACGCTCAACGACCTGCGTCGCGATCTACGTGTGGGCATGGGGCCGTGTCAGGGTGGATTCTGCTCGTACCGCGCCGCCTCAATTCGCCATGAATACGTGCACGATAAGCCGGAAAACACCCACGCCCTGCTCAGCGAATTCGTGGAGCGGCGCTTCGGCGGGGTCAAACCGCTGCTGTGGGGGCACAATCTGCGGCAGGCGCTGCTCTCCGAACACATCTACGGGCGCATCCTCGGCCTGTCCGCGCAGACAGGGAATGTCAAGCAGTTTGTACCCAATTTAGCTGCGACGGAACCTGTAGGGGCGCCCGGCCGGGCGCCCCTACAAGACGCTACGCCCAAACCGCGCGTCGTCGTGGTCGGCGCGGGACTCGCCGGGTTGACCGCTGCGCTGACCGCGCTTGAGTTGGGCGCGCGCGTCGAACTGGTGACAGCGGGTCAAGGCGCACTCACGCTGTTCCCGGCATGGATCGAGACGGGCGACGTCAACGCGCTGGCCGCCAACCCCGATCATCCGTATGCCAAAGCGGCGGCGGCGCTGCCGCTCGGCGCGGGTGTAGTGGAGCGCGCAGCGCGTCAACACGGACTGAGCGCCCAGTTCCCCAACGGCGCGCCGCTGCAGGCGGTGACGGCGCTGGGCAAGCTGCGTCCCATCGCGTTCGGCCTCGGCAGCGTGACTTACCCGCTCACATCGAGCGACAAAATCATGATCATCGGCGTGGACGGCTGGCGCGACTTCTACGGCGGTCTGATCGCCGACAACCTCAATGCAGCGGGGTTCAAAGCGCATGCGAGCGTCATCGACTTGCCGCATATGGGCGGCAACTTCGACGATTGGCCGACCGACTACGCCAATTACCTCGACACGCCCGACGGTCGCGCGGACGTCGTGCGGCAGGTCAAACCGCTGGTGCGCGACGCCACCGTGATCGGCTTCCCGGCGATTCTTGGCTTCAAGGCGGAAACCGCGCGGCAAATCGCGCAGGAACTCGGCGTGCCCGTGTTCGAAATCCCAACGCTTACCCCATCGATCCCCGGTCTACGCCTGTTCCATGCGCTGCGGCGCAGTTTCCTGGCGCGCGGCGGACGCATCACTATCGGCGCGACCGTCACCGGACTGGAAATCAGGAATGGACGCGTGACGGGCGTGCAGGCGAACACGGCGAACGGTCGCCCCCGCATCATCCCCGCCGATGCGGTCATCCTGACGACGGGCGGGCTGTACGGCGGCGGGCTGGAGAGCGATTACACCGGGCGCATCTGCGAGACGATTCTGGATCTGCCCGTCATCAATGTGACCACACGTGATGACTGGTTCACCGCGCCGATCCTGAGTGGCCAAGCGCAACCGATTCACACGGTCGGCCTCAACACGGACGTCGATCTGCGTCCGCTGGGCACAGATGGTCAGCCGTTCGCCGCGAATCTCTATGCGGCGGGTCGGCTGCTGGCCGGGTACAGCCCGGTCGTGGAAGGCAGCGCGGAAGGCGTCGACTTGGCAACGGGCGCATTGGCCGCGCAGAAAGCTCTATCTCCTGTATAATGTAATTCGTAATTACAGGAGGTGAAGGTATGCTCAAACGAATCTGCTTGGTGACACTCGGACTGCTGCTCATCGTGAGCGCGGTCAGCGCGCAAGATACGGCGCCCACGCTCACACCGCTGCCCACACCCAACGCGACGCAAGTCGAAGAGACGGCGGGCGGCGTGGTCGATGTGGCCGAAGGTGCGGCGGAAAGCCTGACTACAGCGGCGGTCAGCCTGTGGGAGCGCATACTCCAACCGCCCACATCCGAGACGGCGCGCATCATCCTGATCGTGGGCGGCATCATTCTGCTGGTCGCAGGCTGGGCGGTCTACGATTTCATCATCTTGATCGCGGGCTTCCTGATCGGCGGCTTGATCGCGCTCTCATTCTTCAATGAGCCGAACACGGTGATCGCGCTGGCGGTGTTCGTCGTCGGCGGGTTGATCGGCGCGGCGTTGGCGGCAGTCCTGTGGTTCCTCGCCGTGTTCCTCATCGGTGGCTACATCGGCATCGTGCTCACGCGCTCGCTGGCGCTGGCGCTCGGCTTCGGCCTGCCCTCGGATATCGTGCTGTTGATCGCGCTGATCATCGGCGGCGTGCTGCTCTTGCTCATCTCGTTTGAACTGCTGATCGTGTTCTCGGCCATCGTCGGCGCGCAGATGATCGCGCTCGGCTTCGGTCTCGGCGCGCAGTGGGTGATCCTGCTGGCGATTCTCGGCATCGTGCTGCAAATCGTGATCACGCGCTCACGCGGCGTGGCGATTCGGCGGCGTCCCCGCTCGATCTTCTGGCGGCGGCGCGCAGTGGTCTAAAGACAAAAGATTGAACCACAGAGAACACGGAGAACACAGAGTATTGATTCTAAGGGCTCTGTGCTCTCTGTGTTCTCTGTGGTTAATCTGCTTTACGTTATAATCACTCGCATTGTTGATAAAGTGGCGGCTTTCTCATGACCAACCTGATCAACCCCTTTGAAATTAGCGAACAGGTCGAATTCAGCGCGGACCTGTGCGTCAAATGCAACATCTGCACAGCGGCCTGCCCCGTCGCCCCGGTGACCGAACTGTTTCCCGGCCCCAAGGTCGTCGGGCCGCAGTGGCAGCGCTTCCGGATGAACGAAGAACGCGGCGCCGACTCGCCCGACAAGAGCGTCGATTACTGCTCCGGCTGCGGCATGTGCACCATGGTGTGCCCGCACGGCGTCAAGGTGATGGAGATCAATGCGCGGGCACGCGAAAAGCTCTACGATGGAAAAATCCCGCTGCGCAACCGCGCGCTGGGTCGCTCCGAACTGATGGGGAAGCTGGGGCACAAGTTCGCGCCGCTGGCCAACTGGGGTGCGAATCTCCGCCCCGCCCGCATCGTCGTCGAAAAAGTGATCGGCATTCACCGCGACGCCCCCCTACCCAACTTCAAGTTTCAGTCGTTCCGGGAATGGTTTGCGCGGCACAAGCCACAGGCCACAGCGCCCATGCGCGGCCAAGTCGCGTATTTCCATGCCTGCGCGGGCAACTACTTTGAGACGGCGGTCAGCAAAGCCGCCGTGCTGATCCTCGCGCACAACGGCTACGATGTGGTGCTGCCGGAGCAAAACTGCTGCGGCCTGCCCATGCAGTCCAATGGTGAATTTGAAGCGGCGCGGTCGCATGCCTGCCGCAACCTCGATCATCTGGCGCAGTACGCCCGCGCGGGCATCCCGATTGTCGGGGCCAGCACCTCGTGTACGCTCAGCTTCAAATCCGACTATCGCGAGATTTTGCAGCTCGACCACCCCGACCGCGATGTCGTCGCGGAGAATGTGTACGACATCAGCGAGTTTTTGCTGCTGCTGTACCGCCGCGGCGAACTCAAGACCGATTTCCAGCGCATCGATTTCGGCGGCACCCTGCTGTATCACGCGCCGTGCCAGCAAAAGGCGCACAACATGGGGCAGCCCGCGCTCGACCTATTTGACCTCATCCCCGGCCTCGACGTACGCCTCTCCGACGCCTCGTGCTGCGGCATCGCCGGGACGTACGGCTTCAAAGTCGAAAAGTACGATATCGCGATGGCCGTGGGCAAGCAGTTATTTGATCAGGTGCACGACATCGGCGCGAGCAAGCCGGTGATCTGCGACAGCGAGACGTGCCGCTGGCAAATCACCCATGCGACCGGGGCGAAAAGCGTGCACCCGATTAGCATCCTTGCCGCCGCGTATGGCTTGATGGAGTTGTAGCAATCTCTAGTCGGGGGGAAACATACGACTCGACGCAGCGACGAACAGCCACATCGGTAGGGACAAGGCAAAATCCGTCCTTACACACCAGCATATCTGGCTCCCCTCCCTGAATTCGGGGTGGGGCCGGGGGTGGGGTCGGAAACAGCGGACGCGATGGAGTGGGTGTCTAGAAAGCGCCAGTTGTCTTGGTGAGAGAGGTTTTTGTAGGGACAAGGCATGAGGCTATTCCACAATTGGCGCTATTGCCTAATTACACCCCTCACCCCCTACCCCCTCTCCCACGCAAGCGGAGCGAGGGGGAAATCGGTCTCCCCTCCCTGAATTCGGGGAGGGGCGGGGGTGGGGTCGATGGGTAGCTTACCGATTCTGAAATAGCCTCATGCCTTGTCCTCTGTATCTTTCTCTAGAAATTAGGACGAGGCATGCCTCGTCCCTACAGATGACACCCTTATTGGACACCCTCTGAATCGCGTCCCTACGAGAGTACTCTGGCTATTTTCGGCTTCGAGTGCCTAGACCTGCCGCCAGTACAGCGCGTAGTGGTACTCGACGCTCAGCCCGGTATGATCGCGCAGCAGTTCATTCCCTAACGCCTCGCCAAATTCCAGCCGCACGACCGCTTCCAGATCCGCGCGGTTGTCAAAGCGCCACTCGCTGGGAATCCGCACCAGTTGATACCCCTGCGCGGACCAGAACCCTTCGACCACATCGGGATCAACGCCCGCGAACGGATGCCGTTTCAGCCACTCGGCAAATTGCCCATGGCGCAGATCATTATCGATGATGAACGCGGTACCGCCGGGTCTCAGCACGCGCACCACCTCGGTGAGACCGGGCAGGCAGTTTGGCGCGAAGAAATAGGCGAAACGCGCGTGGATTACATCGACTGAAGCGTCCGACAGCAGAATCCGCTCCGCCGATCCCGTCATGACCGAGACGCGTTCGAGGTTGAGCGCTGCTACCCGCCGCATAATCTGCACACGCGAAGCATCATGCGGCTCGACGGCGATCACATGCGCGGCGTCGGCGTGCCAGCGCGGCACATGAAACCCCGTGCCCGCGCCTAGATCGAGAACGATACGTCCATCCCACACCGCAATGGAGCGCATCGCGGCTTCAATACGCTGCTCAGGGTCGGCAGCGCGGTTTTCAAGTTCGTAGAGATCAGGGGCAGTTTGAATATTCGGCGCGGCGTGCACACCGGGCAGGAAGTCGGACATGGTGTTACTCCTTTTCGTCGGTCAACAGGCAGAGCAAACAACACAGCCGCCGGGACGACTGCGGACAAATGCTTGCGTTTCAGCCTGATTTACTCGAAAACGAGCAGCGACATGGCGCTTCCTCGATTACATGCGGGCCGCTTCATTATACAGATATTTAGTTGCCGCCCGCGAATGTTCCCCGCTATAATAATCTAATCGACATTTGATTATTGTTTTGGAGCACGCAAATTATGGACCAGACGGCTGTCAACGGCGTTTCCTTTGAGCTATCCGACGACCAGAAGATGCTGCAAAAGCTGGCGCGCGACTTCGCCGCCAAAGAGATCATCCCGGTCGCGGAACACTTTGATAAAACCGCGGAATTTCCCATCGACATCATCAACAAGGGGCGCAATCTCGGCCTCGTCAACCTGAACATCCCCGAAGAATACGGCGGCCCCGGCGCGAAAGTCTTTGACGAAGTCATCGTACAGGAAGAACTCGGCTACGGCTGCTCCGGCATCAGCACAGCGATGAGCGTCAACAACCTCTCGTCGCTGCCGATCATGCTCGGCGGCACGGAACAGCAGAAGGAATACTGGCTCGGCGACCGTATGGTCGGCAAAGGCGATCTCGCCGCCTACTGCGTGACTGAACCCGGCGCTGGGTCGAACGTGGTCGGCATGCAGACGCGCGCCGAACGCGTCAACGGCAAGTACATCATCAATGGCTCGAAGATCTTCATCAGCAACGTGAACTATTCCAGCTTCTACACGGTATTCGCGGTGACCGACCCTGCCAAGAAGCACAAAGGCATCTCCTGCTTCATTATTGAGCGCGATACCCCCGGCATCAGCGTGAGCCGCCACTTCGACAAGCTCGGCCAGCGGGCCGCCGATACCGCCGAAATCACGTTTGAAAATGTGGAAGTGCCCGCGGAAAACCGCATCGGCGAAGAAGGCATGGGCTTCCTGCTAGCGATGACCGTGTTCGATCACAGCCGCCCCGGCGTGGCGGCGGGCGCAGTCGGCGTGGGTCGGCGCGCGCTCGAAGAATGCGTCAAGTACGCGAAGGAACGCGAGACGTTCGGCCAGCCGATCTGGCAGCATCAGGCCATCGGCCACAAAATCGCCGACATGGCGATCAACGTGGAAGCGGCGCGGCTCCTCACCTATCAGGCGGCGTGGCTGGTCGATAACGGCATCAGCAACCCCAAGGCGGTCGCCTTCGCCAAAGCCTTCGCCGCAGACGCGGCTATGAAGATCACCGTGGATGCGGTGCAGGTCTTCGGCGGCTACGGCTACATGCGCGAATACCCGGTCGAAAAGCTGATGCGCGATGTGAAGGTCTTCCAGATTTACGAAGGCACGAGCGAAATTCAGCGCAACGTCATCGTGCGCGAACTCTTCCGGTAACGATTCGCCCGCCGTATTCAACGGCAAACGTGTCCATCGTTCCCATAATTCGTGAAATTCATCACAAGAAAAACGGAGTAATCGAGAGATTGCTCCGTTTTCGTTATAATAGACCTATTCTGTTGCAGACAACAAAGGTTGATGTATGAATACGGATGTACTCATAGTAGGCGCGGGCTTGTCCGGACTAATGGCTGCACGGGAAGTGAGCAAGACGGGCAAGCGGGTGCTCATCTTGGATAAGGGGAAAAGCGTGGGCGGTCGCATGGCGACCCGACGCATTGGCAGCGGTACCGCCGACCACGGGGCGCAGTTCTTCACCGTGCGTTCGCCCCAGTTCCGCACCCTGCTCGATGAATGGCTGAAGGCGGGCATCGCCTTTGAATGGTCGCGCGGTTGGAGCGACGGCAGTCTGGTCTCGACCCGCGACGGGAACCCGCGCTATGCCATCAACGGCGGCATGAACGCGCTGATGAAGCATCTGGCCGTCGGCCTTGATGTGCGCGTGAACGTGCGCGCCACCAGTATGCACACGGTCGAAGGCGGCTGGGAAATTCGTGACGAAGCTGGCGTCAAGGTCAGCGCGAAAGCAGTGCTGCTGACGGCTCCCGTCCCGCAGTCCCTCGCGATTCTCGATGGCGGCCCGGTTCCGCTTGCCCCCAAAGACCGGGAAGCGCTCGACCAGATCGACTATTTGCCCTGCATCACGGCCATGGCGCGCGTCGAAGGGCGCGTCAACCTGCCCGCTCCCGGCGCGATTCAACGCCTGCACGCACCCATCCAGTGGATTGCCGACAACCGCCAAAAAGGCATCAGCCAGACGACCATCCTGACCGTTCAAGCGAACGCAGGTTACAGCCACCAACTGTGGGGCCGTTCCGACGAAGAAATCATGCGCTCACTGCGCGTGGATCTGATGCCGTTCCTCGACGAAAAGTCGCAGATCGTCGAATGGGAGATTAAGCGCTGGCGGTACTCGCAGCCGAACATCACCTACCCGGAACGCTATCTGCTGGCCGAAGGGCAGCCTGCCCCGCTGATGTTCGCAGGCGACGCCTTTGCCGGACCGCGCGTCGAAGGCGCAATCCTCAGCGGACTGGCCGCGGGTGAGAAACTCAAGGACTTGGTGTAAACAGTTATCAGCTGACACTTCACAGTGAAAGTCGGCTGTGACGGGAACACGATCCCGGTCGTAGGCACGCAAATCGAGAGAAAAGCAGCGGACGCCAAGCATGGCGTCTGCTGCTTTTCTGGGCAGACGCGCCACTGCGAGGCGCTTCGACGTTCAGGCAAAATAAAACAGCTCACAGCCGCCAGTCCAAGACTGAGCCTACTGTGAGCTGTTCCGTATCAGTTGAGCTTTACTGGCCGGGGGTGACTTCCGGCGTCGCTTCGCTGCCACCACCGAGGCGGTTGATCGGCAGGACGTAAGCTTCGGTCGGGGTCGCCGTCGCGCCGCCACCGAGACGATTGATCGGCAGGACGAACGGTTCGGTCGGCGTGGGCGTACCCGCCAACGTGGGCGAAGCCGCCGGGGCTTCACTGCCACCTGCTGCCGCGCCGCCACCGGAGCCGATGCGTTCCGGATGATCCGCGTTCACGCGGAGGTAAGCGACCACATCATACAGATTCTGATCGGTCAGGCCAGGGTTGCCGCCCGACGCGGGCATGGGCACACCCGTCGTGTTGAGCGGATCGCTCGCTTCACGACCGACGCGGATAAAAGCGACCAGTTCATCGTCTGTCAGGCTGTCAATAAATTCGCTGTCCAGCAGGTTTTTGCCGAGCCCTTGAATACCACGCGCATTCATGCCGTGGCAAGCCGAGCAGGTGGCCATAATGACATTTTCACCGGCGCGCACATTCTCGCGGGCATAAGTACCAGCCGAAACATTTTGAGCGGGGACTTCACTGGGCACAGCGGCCACTGCGGTCGGGGTAATCGGCGTTGCACTCGGGCGAATGGTCACGGTCGGGCGCACTTGCGGCGCGATCCGCGGCTGCCCAGCCAAAAACAGCGCCAAGGCAAACCCAAACACGACGAGCAAAATCAAAGCCGGAACGAACGGAAACTGTTCCGCCGAACGATTAGGGGTGTTGTTACCCATTGAGAATTCCTCGGAATTTCAATCGCAGAAACTGGAATTTGGAAGCACCCTATTATGCACAGGCGGGCGCACGGGCGCAAGTGATTTTTGTCACATATAAAACGTGCCGTTTTCGCCTTCTTAGATTACGAAACCTCGTTTAGCATGTAAACTATCCAGTAAGCCAAACAGCTTAGGCTACATAGCGTATACGGTGCCCCAAGATGGGTGCATCTCTATAGAAGGATAACTTACATGCAGCGCAGAGACTTTCTGAAGATGATGGGTGTGGGTGCTGGTGCAGTGGGTGCAGGCGCGCTCGGTATCAAGACGACTCCCAAGCAGCCCGCTCGCCAGGTGACGCCGGAAGATGCCGCCGCCATGGATCAACACCACCGCGAAGCGGTGGAAGTGTTCCTCGCTAACATCGGCGCCGACCCGAACTTCTGGGGCCTGCCGCTGGAATACGAAATGGACGGCGACGTCAAGGTCTTCAACATCACCTGTCAGGACGTCGAATGGTTCACCACCCCGACCATGAGCTTCCCCGCGATGACCTACAATGGCATCGTCCCCGGCCCGTACATCCGCGCCACCGAAGGCGAAACCATCCGCCTGAACGTCACCAATGAAATGGTTGAAAGCACTGCCATCCACTTCCACGGCGTGTACGTCCCGAACAATCAGGACGGCGTCCCGTACGTGACCGAAGAACCGATTGTTTCTGGCGCGACCCGCACGTACGAATTCACGCTCCGCAACCCCGGCACGCACATGTACCATTCGCACCACAATGCGGCGGAACAGGTGACCAAGGGCTTGATGGCCGCCTTCATCATCGACCCGGCTGATCCCAGCACGGAACCGGAAGTGACCGCGGAATACATCTGGGTGTTGAATGACAGCGCGATGGGCTTCACCATCAACGGCAAGGCGTTCCCGTACACGCAGCCGATCGTCGCCAAGCTCGGCGATAAGATCCGCGTCCGCTACATGAACGAAGGTCTGATGATCCACCCGATGCACCTGCACGGCATTCCGCAGCAGGTTATCGCCAAGGATGGTTGGCCGCTCCCGATGCCGTATAAGTGCGACACGCTCAACGTCGCCCCCGGCGAACGCTACGACGTCATCATCGACTGCACCGAACTCGGTTTCTGGGCGTACCACTGCCACGTTCTGACGCACGCGGAATCGCGCGACGGCATGTTCGGCATGGTGACCGTGCTGGTCGTTCAGGAATAGTTCGCACTACCCCGCAGCAAACAGCAGGGCGATCCGATTGGATCGCCCTGTTTTATTTCCCCTAGTTCACTAACAATGCTGCATGAGGTTATTCAACTATGGCTTGCGCGCGATCACCAGTGTGCTGAAGTTGAACGGCCACGGCAGCACAGTCTTGAGCACGCGCCCGAGCCCCTCGGCGAGCGCGTTGGTGCGGTAATAACCAGGCGCGCGGAACGGTGCCCCGATTCCCCACAGGGTATAGGCGTGGCTCGTCGGCACCACCTGCTCGATCTTGAAGCCCACGGCTTGGACTTCGTTCGTCAGCGCGGCACGGGTGTAGGTGCTCTCATAGAACTCATCGTCGTTGAGCACGCTCATCCCGGCGCGCTTGCGCCGCCACGCCAGCAGTTGATTGATGACATTCGGGTACGGAATGGTCAGCACGAGCACGCCGCCCGGTTTGAGCACGCGGTAGGCTTCCGCCAGCGGCCCGCGCATCCCCGTTTCGAAATGCTCAAACACGCCAAACGACAGATACGCGCCAAAAGTGTTCTCCGCATACGGCAGGTGATGCACATCGCCCGCCACCAGCGCCAGCTCGGGATCGTACCGCTGCGAGGTTTCCAGCGCGTTGACGGCATAATCCAGGCCCATCACGCGATAACCCATCCGTTTGAGCGTGAGGATCACCGCGCTTAAGCCGCTGCCCGCCTCCAGCACAATGTCCGTTTTCGACAGGTAGGGCAAATAGGCGTTGAGCGTTTCGACGGCGCGCGGATACGTCATCGTCTCCAGCTCTTGGTCGACGGAGGCGCTGTCCCAGATGTCTTCCCACGCGCGGCGCGTGGAGTCGTAGCGGCTCATGCAGTGTTGTCCCTTCTAGAAACGGTCTTTCTCGCCCCGCCGCCGCTGGACCCAATCCATCGCGGCGCGCGTCGGCACAATGAGCGCGCGGAGCACGGCCGCGGCCAGGCTGCCGTAATGCTTGCGCGTAAACGTGATCAAATCGTCAAAGTAGATGCGCGAGGCCAGCCGCTGCGCCTGTTTGACGCTGGCATGCTCCTCATGCAGGATGAGCGCCTCGGCGACAAAGTGGATCGCCCCGCCCGCCTGCAAGATGCGGCGGCACAGATCATCTTCCGGAAAGTAGAGTTTGAGCGCGGGATCAAACAGGCCGAACAGCCAGTCGCGCCGGATGAGCATACACGAGCCGGGGATCACTTCGACCGCGCGCGTCGTATCGCGCGCCCAGTCGTCATACCACATCGCCCGGCGCAGGCGGTCCCGGAGCGGCGCCAGCAGCACGCCGACAAACGTATAACCCAGCAACAGATCGAGGTAGCTGGGGACACGGGAACAGGTACTTTGCACGCCGCCTTCGGGATATTCCATGCGGCATGTCACCGCGCTGACCTGGGGATGTGCGTCCAGATACGCGAGCAGCGTCGGCAGCGCCCCCGGCGTGATCACCGTATCCGGGTTGAGGACGAAGATGAACTCGCCCGTCGCCTGAGCCGCGCCGAGGTTATTCCCACCCGTGAACCATGTATTTTGGGGCGGCGCGATCAGTGTGAATTCGGGGAATTCGGCGCGCACCATGTCGGCGCTGCCGTCTTTCGAGGCATTGTCAACCACGAGTACTTCTAGCGTGAGCGCGCCGCGCTGCTGCCGAATCGATTCCAGACAGCGGCGCAGCGGCTCGCGGGTGTTGTAGTTGACGATGACAATCGACAGTCTCATGCCGCCAATTTAACCACAGAGGCGGCAAAGCTCACAGAGCAAAGATCAGGCGCTTGCCCTCCGCCTTACGCGTGGGATGGCGCAGGCAGCGCGCCGATCTGCTGCATGAGCGCCAGCGAGTCAACCAGCATCCAGTGCTCGACGATTTTGTGATTCGCGATACGGTAGGTGATGAAGATAGTGAACGACAACGGCTTTCCGGTCGGTGGGACGCCCATCAGCGGGCCAGTATGCTGAGCATGGATTGTCCCGCGAAGGGTGACTTTGTCATCTTCAGCGACCATATCCTCGGCCTCAATCCAGTAGCCGGGCGTCACCGCTTCTGTTTGGGCGATATGCTGCTTCAGCTCCTCCTCGGCGATGTACTTGTCGAGCGTGGCAGGGTGCTTATCCTTGCGAATGGCTTCCAAATAGTCCTTGATCAACGCTTTGTTCGACTCGAGGGACATGGTTCAGTTCCTTTCACTGGCAGATGGACAAGTCAGATGGACGCAGGACGACACTAAAGGAACACGGCACGTCTTAGAGGAAATTGAAATGGGGACAACTGCTGACTACACAGCGAAGGGGCAATGGGTCTCAGCTTACTGTCAGCGTAGACCGGGAAGTTTGGAGTGGGAAGTGAGATTTGTTTAGCTGCGAGAAATAAAATGTCATATTTATGACAAACTTACACCAGTAGAGTTCTCCGATTTTCGGAAGAAAGCAAACAAGAGGCGCACAGGTGTGCGCCTCGACTACAGCTATTCAGTTGCTCATAAGGGGTGGATCAGCCGCCGCGACCGTTGCCCCGGCCATTGCCGTTGCCACCGCCATTGCCGCGACCATTACCCTGACCGTTCCCGCCACTGTTGCCATTGCCGTTGCCATTTCCGCCGCCGTTGCCGCCGGCGTTGCCATTGCCCTGACCATTCCCGTTGCCGCCGGCGTTGCCATTCCCATTCCCGCCGCCATTGCCGTTCCCATTGCCATTACCGCGGGGTTCAGGGGTGGCGCCGGGTTCAGCCGTCGCTTCAGGATCGAGCGTGGCTTCGGGGTCATTGCCGCGGTGACGGAGCTGACCGGGCGCGAGATCGCGCGGGTGGACACCTGTGTCACGGACAATATTGCCCCAACCCTCGCCCGCTTCACGACGCGCTAGCAGTTCTTCGACCGTCAGGCCAGACGCTTCCGCCAGCAGGTACACGCGGGCAATTTCGCCAAAGCCATAACCGTTGCAATGCAGATTCATGATTTCGGCATAGGGGAGAGCCAAAGCATCAGCCATGCTCTGCGCTACCGGGTGATATTCGTTCGTGCAGCCCGGTTCCAGCGTGGCTTCCGGTTCAACCGTCGCTTCGGGCGTCGCTTCCGGAGTGAGTTCCGGTGTCAGCTCAGGCGTGAGTTCGGGCGTCACTTCGACGGTAGGTTCGGGCTCCGGCGTCACCGGAATCACCACGTCGAAGATGACCACCTCGATGGTGAGCCCGTCCGCGAGCTGATTGCCGATCACGACGACGAAGTCACCGGCTTGCAGTCCCAGCGGCAGCGCGCCGACGAGCGTGAAACCGTTGACCTGCACGACGCCATTGACAATGACGACCTCGCCCGTGAGAGTGACGACGGCATTCGGGTCAACTGTCGGCGGCGTCTCTTGCGCGCTCAGCGGCATGACCAAGGCCATCCCCACGAGCAGCACCAAAACCAAGCCCAAAGCCATGCTGAGTTGTTGATGAGTTCTAGTCATTTTACGCAAACTCCCTACATGCAAACTACACCCTGAAGAACGTGAACACTCAGAGGGATGTCGCAGTCAATAATCGAGATTGGCGTAAATTAGTACTTTAGTCTGACCCGCGTCTCTATACTACCTTTCGTAAACAACCTCAAGCGCGGGAATCAAAACACCCGAGCACAAGTCGGGTGTTGGAGCGGAAACAGGCTTGATGACTTAGTTAGGCGTGACCGGGAACTCAGGATCTTTGCCGTTGATATCGAATGACCCCTTCCGGTCGTGTGGAGCCGCTTTTTCGGTGATGTCGAACGAGCCCTTCTTATACGCCGAGTCGACCAGCGTGGTCGAGAGCAGCACAGCGGTCAGCAGCAGCAAAATAACGCGCTTCATGAGCTTTGGTTTCCTCCGTCAACAGACGGTTATGCATAAGATGATGCCTCTAGAATACGCCGGAAGCGCGCGGCAATCTTCCGCACAGCGGCGTATTTCGGCGTGCGACCTTCAGCTTAAACGTTTAATCTAGCATCGGTTGGGGAGGTGTGCGCCGCCTGAGCGAGATCGGCTCCGGCGGAGGGCGTAGCCCGCGTGGCTACCGACTACAGCAGTACAAACGCGTCATCGTCGGCATAGAGCACGCGAATCGGCGTGCCGGGGGGAACGGGCTGCCGCCGCTTGGTGCAGTACTGCGTACCACTGAGTTTTTCGCCCTGCGGGTTGATAAACTGGTAATGCACGACGGTTTCAAACGCCTGACCGCGGCCAATGGCGACTAAGCGGCAGACCATGCCGACGACTTCGCCGGACAAAACCTGGCTGCCGTTCAACAGCCGCTGATAGCGAATGCGATTTTGGTGGCGCTCCTTCCGTGCCCGCCGAAAACCGCTCGTCCCGTAGCGGAGGGCGTTGACGACCACAAAAGCCAGCAGGATGAGCATGCCGATAAAGCTCGGTGACCCGGCGTTGGGCGGGGTGAACGCCAGCAAGGGTGTCGTCAGCAGGCACAGGAACAGCCCGCAGCACACAATCAGAAACGGCATCAGCGCCTGCCACTGCGCTTCGTTACTCACATTCGCGACTGTTTCGAACTTCAGCGTGTGATAGTGCGGTGTACCGGAATCGGGATACCCCTGATACAGGGGATTGAGAATGAAAAGGTCGGCGGTCATGCGTTACCCTAAGGACTGAAGCAACTCGTCGAACTTGGCGGCTCGGTGATCGTAGGTGTGATGCGCATAAACATGCATCTGCGCCCGTTGGGCCAGTGCCCGACGTTCGTCGTCGTGGCGTAAATAATGGGCGCTGGTCGCGCGCAGTCCGGTCAGATCGGTATAGGTGAGGATGGTCGCGCCGCCGTCCACCACTGGAAACCACGCGCGCGTCCCCGGCAAATCTTCGGCCAACTGGCAAATGCCCGCGCCCGCCACTTCAAACAGGCGCAAGTTACCCCCATAATACACGAAATCGCCGTGGGTATTGAAGCAGATTTTCGACGCGGATAGGATTTTCAGCATTTCTTCGCCCAGCGCTTTGCCCCGCACAAACGGTTTGAGGCTGGCGGGCACATCGTGCACACTCCAGATGCCAATATCAAACTCACGCAGGGCTTCGAGCGCCTGCACACGGCGGCTGTACAAATGATCGGGCACGAGCGTCCCTACGAAGGCGATATCGCAGGTGTAGCGGCGGCGCTCCTCGTCGGTGAGCGCGTAAGGGTGATGAAAGTCGGGGTCACAGGCGGAGAGCGGCAGGCATTCCATGCGCTTAGCACCGAGTTCCAGCCATTGCACGCCATGATAGTAGTCGTTAGCGAGCACGAGATCGTACAGCCGCGCTGACGCCCGGTCGATGGGCTGCGAGAAGACAATCGGCGACGTGCCGCACGCGTAGATCAGCTTGCAGCCGAGCTCGCGTTTGATCGTCGCCAGTGTCTCCGGCACGATCACCGTGTTATCCCCCACCATCCACAGCACATCGGGACGGAAGGCGCGGGCTTTAGCGAGCAAACCCGCGTTTTTGCGCCGCACATCCGGATTGATTTGCGGAGGGATGCGGTTGAGCGCCGCATTGAACAACTTGCCCGGCGTGAGGCGCTCGCTGTGCTTCTGCGTCTTGCGGATCGGCAGGTTGCGCCAGTAGACATCGAGCGTGTGCCCGCGCTTGATCAGCGCCTTTTCCCAGAAATGCTGGGACATGCTCGGCGGGAAAATCGGTGGACGCGCGCCGGGTGGCGTTTGCGCAATGGCGGCACGGAGTTCTTCGGGATGATGCAGGGACGCGACAAACAGGATCTTCATGGACACTTCATCGTGAATTGATACAACAGGCCGTTATACACGCTCTATCCCGGCGGCGCAAGCGAGTTTAAATATCTTGACAATCCAGGCCCGTGCGCCGGTCCGCTTGACAGCCGCCAGAAATGCGAGTAGCGTTTAGGCGGCTAACCAACCGGGTGACCTATGAGCGAGATTCATGAGAGTATCGGCTATTTGCTGGCGCAGTTGTGCAAAAGCCACCGCTATCAGGCAGATGTCGGCCTGAACGCGATTGGGCTGCATGTCGGGCAGGAGATGATCCTCGCGCGGCTGTGGGAAGAGGACGGCTTATCGCAGAGCCAGTTGGCGGGTGCGCTCTGCGTGGAACCGCCGACCGTCACCAAAATGCTCACCCGCATGGAGCGCGGCGGGCTGGTCGAACGGCGGGCGGATCCCGCCGATGCGCGCGTCTCCCGCGTGTACCTCACCGACACCAGCCGCAATCTGCACACCCATGTCAACGCTGCATGGGGATCACTGGAGACGAATCTGCTGCGCGGCTTCGACGCCGACGAGCAGATCGTGCTGCGTGACCTGCTGCAGCGCCTGTTGGATAATCTGTCCGCGGAATAACCACTAGAGCACGCGGCTGATGCCGAGAAATTTACGGATCTGCCGTTCAGCCTCGTCCACGTTGATCCCGTCGCGTGCCCAGTCCCAATCGGTCGGCACACCATCCGCGACTCCCGTCTGCGAGACGGTCGCCGGTTTCCACAGCGCAATCGCATCCGGCGCAAACGGCGCATAGCGTTTTGGGTCAGTCGGGCCGAGGATCATCACTGTTTTCGCCCCCGCCGCCGCCGCGAGATGCGTCAGCCCCGTGTCATTGCCGATATACAACCGGGCGCCATGTGCCAGCGCCGCAATCTGCCGGAAAGTCAGCACGCCGACGAACTGCGCGGGCGGACGATCCAGATGTGCAGTCACCGCATCCACCAAGAGTTGATCCTCTTTCGCCGCGATGACGATAATCTTGGCCTTCACCGCCCGCGCAATGCGGTTGGCGACTTCGGCGAGCTGTGCGGGCGGGTAGCGTTTGCTATCCATGACCATGCCGGGGTTGCGTCCACCCGCCGGGTTGACCACGATGTAGGGCTCGTCGCTGGAACGCGACTCGCGTACGGGCACATTCGCCCAGCAGTCGGTCGTGTCGATCCCCAAGGCGCGGGGGACATCGAGATAGATCTCGGCTTCGTGCCGTACAGTGCGCGGGTTGATGCGCGCGCGGATGTTGTAACCAAAACCGCGTCCGGCGCTGTCGAGCCCGGCGCGATATGGGATCCGCGCCAGCCACACAGCCAGGCTCATCCACGGCGAACGCACCAGCGACACCGCGAGATCGAACTTCCCGGCGCGGAGTTGAGCCGCGAACGCGCGCAGCGAGGCGACCGAATGGGTCGGCAGCGCGCCCTCCCCGGTATCCAGCAATTCGTTGAGCTGATCGTGACCTTCAAGCGCGGCGCGTGACCAGCGCCCGACCGCCCACGTGATATGCGCGTTTGGATAGGCGCGGCGGAGCGCGCACAAGGTCGCCGTGCCCAGCACCACATCGCCGATGCAGCACGGGAGCAAAATGACGATCCGGCGCGGGTTGGTCGGCGCGGCGCGGGTCGGTAACAGGAGAGACGGAAGCGAGTAAATGTTCATGCTGTGGAGTATACAAAGGGAATCAAAAAGGGCGAACTTACGCCCGCCCTACGCTCTTCATTGCACGTAGGGGCAGACACGTCGGTCTGCCCCTACGGATACCAGGCTAATCGTCCGCGTACGGATCATCCGCCATGCTCACGCCCTCACGCGGTTCGTGACCGAACACATCCATGAGGAAGTTTTCCATCTGCGAGACGGTGTTCGCGCGCAGCACATAGATCGGCGTGCCGCGCCGTTCCGCATCGACGATCAGCTTGGGACGGCGGCGGTAGTAGTTCTTGAGCGTGACGATCATATCGACCTGCCCCGGCTCATCGACCAGCGTAAGCGGCAGATGCAAGCGCCGCGCTGCCTGCTGCAAGCGATTCCGCGCCACGCCGTAAGCATACACGACCATCGGCTTGCCGCTGCGATTTTCAGCGGGCGTGCGTTCCGGCGGGCGATCATAGACCGCGGGACTGCGCTCGTAGGCGTCAGACCGGCGGCGGCCTTCTTTCCCGTTGCGCGCCGCCTGTCGTTCGCCGTTGGCGCTGTTCGAGCGCGTATTGCGTTCAGCAATCGTGCGAACTTCCGGCATCTGCTGTTCGACCAGCACTTCGCCGGACTCATTGCGATAGCGCAGTTCAATCGGGAGCGGACGCTCGCGCAGCACCGCGTCGACCGCCGCCGCCACATCTTCGTGGATCGCCATGCGGTCACGAGTCTGGATTTCGACCAGCACATCAAATGTCGGCGGGGCACGCCGTTCCAACACGGTTTTCTGCGTGCCACGCCGCCGCGCTTCCTCATCGGAGAGCGTCACCGCCTGAATGCCGCCCACAAGATCGGAGAGCGTCGGGTTGAGCAGCAGGTTATCGAGCGCGTTGCCGTGCGCCGTGCCGATCAACTGCACGCCGCGTTCGGCAATCGTGCGCGCCGCGGTAGCTTCCAGTTCACGTCCGATTTCGTCGATGACGATGACTTCGGGATTGTGGTTTTCGACCGCTTCGATCATGACCTCGTGCTGGCGATCCGGCACGGACACCTGCATCCGGCGGGCACGTCCGACCGCCGGGTGCGGCACATCACCGTCCCCGCCGATTTCGTTGGACGTATCCACGATGATCACGCGCTTGCTGTCCGCCAATACGCGGGCCGCTTCGCGAAGAATGGTCGTTTTGCCGACGCCGGGCGGGCCGAGCAGCAGAATGTTCTGCCCGGATTCAACGAGGTCCTGCAGAATATCAATCGTGCCGTACACGGCGCGACCGACGCGGCACGTCAGGCCGACGACTTCATGGCGGCGGTTGCGAATCGCGGAAATGCGATGCAGCGTGCGTTCCATGCCAGCACGGTTATCCGCGTCAAACGTGCCGATGCCATCGACGACGGCATCGAGTTCGCCACGGGTGACTTCATGTTCCGAAAGGGAGACTTCCCCGGTGATATAGCGGGCGGTCGGGATGCGCCCTAAGTCGAGAACGACTTCGAGCAAATCATCTGCCCGACCGAGCTCGTCAAGTTTGCGGTTGATGTGAGGAGGCAAGACTTGCTTGAGCTTGTCTAGGTCGTCTGTTATACGACGTTCCATATTGAAGACTGCTATTCTCCTTGATCCAAAACCGACTTTGAGATGGGGGTTGTGGGCGGGCGAACAGCCGCCGGCACAACCTCTAACGCCTGCTTCAGCGGCGTGAACACGGACTGGCGGATGCCAGCCGCAATATGCCGCACCATCAGCGCCTGCTGCTTATACGGCTCGAAGCCCAGGTCCGCGAGACCCTCTTCTAGCCAATCCTGGAAACGGCGCACACAGATATATACGGGCAATTTGTCCGCGCGGTTCACACGCGTCATCGCCCCCGCGAGAATCGACGCGGCGCTGTGATACGGAATATCCGGATGCAGGAACGGCATCACATAGATCCCGCTGCGGCCTTCGCTCACGGCGACATACCCCTGAATGCGATCATTCGCCCCGCGATACACATACCCCTGACTTTCGCTCGACGGCACCGCCACCGGCTGCACGAGGCGCGGCACGATGTTGCAGTACAGCAGTTGGACTTCCATCGCGTCGGCATCGGTTTCGGGTTGGAGTTCAGCGGGGGTGATGTGATCGGGCATGGTGTAACCAGCGGGACGACGCCACACTTCCTGCCGCGCATACACCGCAAAGCCAGCGGTGCGCAGCGTGGTGAACAACGTGCCGTCTTCGTCAACTTCGCCGGTCAGCATGTGCGCACCACGGCGACCTGCTTCGAAGGCCATCGAATCGACCAGTTCGAGCCACGCGGTGTCCCCGTGCGCTTCGTTCAAATCAGGCGCGATATACAGCATTTGCGCCAGATGTTCATCGGCTTTCAAACGAAATTGTCCCGCAATCCGCAGGTGATCGACTCTTCCGACCAGCGTCACGACGTTCCGATGCGGCAGCAAATTCGTCAGCATGTGTTGGCTGATCGCCTCACGCGTGCAGGCGAGTTCACTGTCGAGGATCGTTCCCTTTTCAACCAGACGCTGAATGACCGGAATATCGACCAGTTTTGCGGAGCGAATATCTGTTACAGCCATCATCTTACCTTCTACACGCTTCTCTGGCAACGATCATTGGGCGCGGTCTTATTTGGCACTAAGGCGGAGTACGTTTTTGGGTACTCTCTTTGTTATAACACGAAACGGGGTAAAACGATGTCCAGAGATTATGCCGCACTCCCGCCAAATCAGGTGCGTCGGTCAGATCGCGCGGTCACCGATGAGGCGTGGATCGCCGAAATGCTCACTCACGCGCCGATTGGTACGCTCGCCACCGTCCATGATGGCCAACCGTTTATTAACAGCAACCTCTTCGTGTATGACGCGCAAAATCAGGCAATTTATACACATACCGCGCAGGTCGGGCGCACCCGCTCCAATGTCGAAAGCGATGCCAACGTGTGCTTCAGTGTGAGCACCATGGGGCGCTTGCTGCCCGCCGACGAAGCGCTGGAATTCAGCGTGGAGTATTCCGGCGTGGTCGTGTTTGGACGCGCCACGATGATCGAAGGGGAACAGGCCGAACGCGCGTTGCAGCTGCTGCTTGACAAGTACTTCCCGCACCTGCAATCGGGTCGCGACTACCGCCCGATCACGCTGGACGAGCTCAAACGCACGAGCGTGTTCCAGATCAGCATTGACTCGTGGAGCGGCAAGCGCAAGCAGGTCGAGGACGAGTTTCCCGGCGCGTTCTTCTACGGGCAGCACGGCGAGCCGTCTTCGTAGGGACGAGGCATGCCTTGTCCCTACAAAACCCTCTCCCATCAAATTAAGTGTGCGCTTTTTACAGACACGACCAATCGCTTCCGTCACAGTTGCTAGGCGAAAATCATACATAATTTACTGGCCGTATCTTTGGGTCTCTATGACCGTTAAATCTCAAATCTCGACTCCCACGCGCGAATTCTGGCGCGGGGCACGCCTAATGATCCCGATGATCGTCGGAGCTGCACCCTTCGGCGTGATTTTCGGCGCGGTCGCCATTTTGAGCGGCCTATCGCCGCTGGCTGCAGTTGCCCTGTCGGCATTTGTTTTCGCCGGGTCGTCGCAGTTCATCGGCGTGAATCTGGTCGCCAGCAGCGCGACGCTCCCGATCATTTGGCTGACCACGTTCGTCGTGAATCTGCGCCACGCGCTCTACAGCACGACGCTCGCGCCTTACGTCAAGCATTTGCCGCGCCGCTGGCTGATCGTGCTCGGCTTCCTGCTCACCGACGAAGCCTTCTTCACGGTGATCAACCGCTACAACGAACCGGATGACTCGCCGCACAAGCATTGGTATTTTCTCGGCGCGGCGCTGGCGCTGTATGTGAACTGGCAGATCTTCACATGGATCGGCATTGTCGCCGCCAGCACCGTCGACCGCGATCAACTCACCAACCTCGGCCTCGACTTCGCGCTCACGGTGACCTTCATCGGCATGCTGATCCCGACGCTCAAGCAGCGCCCAGTCCTCGCCGCGGCGCTGGTGGGTGGGACGGTGGCCGTGCTCACTTACGCCCTGCCCAACAATATCGGCTTAATCATCGCGGCGCTCGCTGGCGTGGTGGCCGGCGTCATTACCGAAGGCCTGCAAGATGAAAACAAAGAAGAACTGCTGAACGCAAAGACGCAAGGACGCGAAGACGCAAAGTAAGTTTTCATCTACCTTCTCTTTGCGCCTTTCCGGCTTGGCGTCTTTGCGTTAAATCTTGATTTTTTGCTCTTGGAGTCCGTATGAATGAAGTGTTGCTTGTAGCGGGGATGGCGCTGGTGACGTTCCTCATCCGCTACCCGCTGCTGGAACTGGTCGGCAAAATTGAGCTGCCCGCGCGGTTGTTCAAGGCGCTGCGCTACGTGCCGCCCGCTGTCCTCGCGGCGATCATCGTGCCCTCGGTGATCATGCCAAAGGGCGAAATCGCGCTCACCCCGGCGAATCCGTTTCTGGTGGCGGGCATGGTCTCGGCGTTGGTGGCGTGGCGCAGTAAGAACTTGCTTTTGACCGTCATCATCGGCATGATTACCCTGCTGGCGTACCGCGCCATCGTCAACATCTAATCGAACCGCACCCGCGCCGTGGCGCGTTGGGATGGATTTGACTCGTGTAGGGGAAGGGCTTGCCCCTCCCAAGACCGGGCGAGGCTTGCCTCGCCCCTACACCTGCACTGTAAATGTCCAACACGGCCTTAAACCTGTGAGAAAACCGGGGTGAGGCTGTTCATCTTTGAGGATCAACCTGCATGACGCGTAACATCGCGATCTTACTCTTTGAAACCGTCGAAGTGCTCGACTTCGCCGGACCGCTCGAAGTGTTCGCCTCGGTGAACACCGTTCTGGCAGACAACCCGCCGTTCAACGTCTACACGGTCGCGGAGACCGCCGGGCCGCTTCGCGCGGCCAACCCGCTGACTATCGTGCCCGACTACACCATCGACAACTGCCCGCCGCCCGATATTCTGGTCATCCCCGGCGGCAGTGGGTCGCGGAAGGCGGCCAAGAGCGAACAGCTGATCGCGTGGGTCAAAGCGCAGGATCAGCGCACCGAGTTCACGCTGTCCGTGTGCACGGGGACGCGCGTGCTGGCGGCAGCGGGCATCCTCGATGGCCTGCGGGCGACCACGCATTACAGCGGTCTCGACGAACTCGCGGCCAATAACCCCACGACGACCGTGCTGCGCGACGTGCGCTACGTCGATAACGGGCGCGTGGTGACCTCGGCAGGCGTCTCGGCGGGCATCGACATGGCCTTCCACATGGTGCAGCGGTTGCTCGGTGAAGACGTGGCGCGGCAGACCGCCCGCTACATCGAATACGATTACTGGCAGCCCGGCTGATCGCATGGAAATCATTCTCGGTTTGACGTCCGCCATTGGCTGGGGCGGCGCGGATTTCCTCGCGGGGCTGACCTCCCGCCAGATGGGCAGCTTTCGCACGCTGTTTTTCACGCAGTTCGTCGGCTTCATCACCGTGGGGCTGTACGCGCTGGCGACCGGTTTGTTCTTCACGCTGCAGGCGCAGCCGATCATCGTCTATGCGGCGGCGGTTGCGGCGGCGCTGCTCAACATCGTCAGTTCGTTCTGTCTGTACCGCGCCTTTGAGATCGGCCTGATGGCGGTCGTCTCCCCGATCACGGCGAGTTATGGCGCGCTGACCGCCGTGTTCGCCTTCATCAGCGGCGAACGCCTGCCCGCTGTACGTGTGCTCGGCGTAGCGTCGGCAGTGATCGGCGTGATGTTGACCGCCTTCGTCATCAACCCGGAAGCCTTGCAGCAGCGCAACGTCCGGCGCGGCGTCTCGTGGGCGATCACGGGCGCGGTCGGCTACAGCCTCGTCTTCTGGCTGTTCGGCTTCTACGTGACGCCGTATCTTGGCGGCATTTTGCCCGTGTTCATCATCCGCGCGCTGACCATCGTCGTGCTCGGCGGCGTTGCCCTGCTCATCCGCCACCCGCTGCCCGTCCCGCGCAAGCATGACCTCGCCCGCGTCCTGCTGATTGGCGTATGCGACACCACCGCCTACATCGCCATTCTGAGCGGCACGGCGCTCGGCGCAGTCTCGATTGTCACCGTCCTCTCTTCGCTCTACACCACCGTGACCGTCGTGCTGGCGGCGTATCTGCTGCACGAACGCCTCCACAAATCGCAGTGGCTCGGCGTCGCGCTGATTTTCACGGGCATCGTGCTGGTGAGTCTGTGAACCTCCCCCCTCTCCCAAGAGAGATCCGGGGTCAGGTCACGCGTGAATGTAGGGGAGGGGCTTGCCCCTCCCGCTGGTGGGCGAGGCTTGCCTCGCCCCTACAGACGCAACCTGAGTATCGAGTGTCGCCCCTCAAGCCCTGAATTCGGGGAGGGGCCGGGGGTGGGGTCGAAACAGCGGATGCAAGCAATCACGTCTCCACATTGGTTTTAGAAGGGGGAACAAATGGATCGGACCCGGACAGTCACCTGGCAGGACCCGCTGCCCATCGCCGAGAAAGCCCGCACGATGCGCGGACTCGACTTCTTGCAGGCGATGATCGATGGGGCGATCCCCCGCCCACCCTTCGCCTCGCTGCTCGGCATGATGCTCATCGAAGTCGCGCCGGGACGCGCCGTGTTCACCGTGACGCCCGGCGAATACCTCTACAACCCGATCGGGCTGGTGCACGGCGGCGTCGCCATGACCATCCTCGATTCGGCGACGGGCTGCGCCGTGCAGACCATGCTGGAAGCGGGCGTCGGCTACACGACCGTGAGCGGCAACACCAACTTCATCCGCCCGATCACGCTCGACACGGGCCTGCTGCGCGCCGAAGCGCAGACGATCAACGTGGGGCGGCGCATCGCTACCGCCGAAGCGCGGTTGGTCGATGCGGCGGGCAAACTGTACGCGCACGGCGTTTCGACCTGCGCGATTCTCACACCTTAAGGTAAAAACTGATGAGCCAAGATAAAGCGAGTTTACTGCAGGCGTTGGACGCCGAGCGTGACCACCTGTGGGCGGTGCTGTCCGATGTCGACCCGGCGGTCGACATTTACCCGGGCTGGAACAAGCGCGACTTCTTCGCGCATATTGCCGGATGGGAAGCGCTGGTCTTTGATGCGTTTCGCCAGACGCTGGCAGGCGAGCCTGTCAAACCTGCCCCTTACACCACAGTGGATGCCGCGAACGCGCAGTTCGTCGCCGAGCGGCAGAGCGCGACGCTGGAGGGAGCGAAGCTGGAATGCGAGATCAACCGCTTCGCGCTCAAAATCTTCCTGGAGAGCATCCCCGCCGACGCTTACGGGCAGATGGTGCGCTTTCCGTGGGGCAGCGAGCCTGTGACGCAGTTCGTCGAAGGCGCGATCATCCACGAGCGCGACCACGCGCGTGACATCGTCGAACTCAAGCAGGCGGGGAAGCTCTAGCCGTTCTGCCTTTACCCCTTCAACGCTAGTCCCCGTTCGGCGAGCGCTTCTTTGAGGATGCGCAGCGCCCGCGGCCCGAAGCCGTGCAGCGCCATCAGCTCGGCTTCGGTCGCCTGCGTCAACTGCTCAAGGCGATAGTAGCCCGCGCCGTTGAGTGCCCGCGTCGCCGGCGCGCCGATCTTCGGCAGGTCGGTGGATTGGTCAGGTTGCTGGTTGGGCATAAATGAAATTACTCCTGAAATGCTTTACTAGGACGCTCTGCAAACAAAACATCATAACTAGTTGTCAAGTAGCGCTGTACCTTTTGCTTGTACATACATCGCTTTAAGCTCAGCTAGACCTCGTTTCGTATCAGCAATAGTGGTAAGACATTTTTCAAGATTCGTTTTGGCTAATTCTAGCTGAGCTTGAATAGCCTTGTTTGGTTGCCGACTTGAAAGAAGTGCTAATACCGCAAGCAACAAGAAAAACAAAGTAAGTCCAGCAAGCATTAAGACAGCCGTTGACTGTCCTACTGACGCCATAGCTCTCTGGCTAAACACCCATACAGCGAACAGTGCCGGAAGAATCGCGACTACAATGTAGACAAATCCAGTACGTTTGTCTCTTCGCATGCGTTCCGTAATATCAATACGTAACTGCTGTATGCGTTGTTGATATTCAGTTTTCAACTCTTCAAGATCAGTTAACATTTGTTGAGCTCGCTTAGCCTGCCAAACTATGGCTTGTAACTCATTGAAGACATGCCATTCGCCCGTCTCGAAGTCACCCATTATGATGTTGCCAAATTCGGGACGCCAATCCACGCTTCCTCTAATCTCCAATTCGTTTAATGCAACCTCTAGTTGTGAAACAAGGTTCTCAAGAACAATGTACGGAGCTAGATGTAGTTGCTCTTGGCGAGCTTCGTAAGCATTTCGCCCGTCCCATTTGGATTTTATTACATTCATTTCCTGCTTAACTTGCTTCTTTACTAGCTTAACTTTCTGTTTTGTTATCTTCGCCGATTTCTGAACCTCGGTTGACGGTAACTGTGGTGAAAATAGACTTGGAATTGCTCAGTTGCAAAGATGAAGTAAGAACAGGCAGCACTAACGGTGCAGGTTATAGACCAGCGCTTTAAGCATGGGTTCACGCCGCTGAAGTCGCCATGAACGAGAGCGGATCACATCACCAAATAAGCGTTTCATCACCG
>JAYRZU010000023.1:0-48002 GCA_041916315.1 Anaerolineae bacterium | reverse complement strand
GCGTAGTCAGGCGCTGTTTGCTGTGCGGATCCTGCCCACCATCAATCGGACGTGGCTGGATCGCGCCAAACTCGGGGATCACAGTTACGAGTGGGTCGTCGAGGCGCACGCGCCCCGCACTGACCAGCGACAAAAACGCCGTCGCCGTGAAGAGTTTACTGACTGACGCAAGGTCGAACAACGTGTCGGTTGTCACGGGAATATGCTGCGTCTCCGGGTCGATGTGCCCCCACGCCTCGTGGAGCACAATCTGTCCCTGATGGCGCACACAGATCACGCAGGCCGGAAAGGTGTCGCCCAAATGGGCATCAATGATGGGCTGTACCGCCGCTTGCAAGTCGCTCATACCGTCCTCTGGAAATACCCCATATCAGGGAGTGCAACTTAGTGTTCCGTCCGGCAAGTGTTCGTAGGGGCGCACGGCCGTGCGCCCCTACAAGACCATATTCAACGATTTACCGGATACAACACTTACACGCGGCGCAGAATCGCCTGAAATTTGTAGCGCGCGCCGCAGTAGGCTGAGAGCGTGTACTCGACGGGCTGATTCGTGTCGGTGTACGTCACGCGGCTGATGTCGAGGATGGGTGCGCGCGCTTCCATTTGCAGCAGCGCCGCTTCGTCCGCTCCCGCCAAGCGCGCCTCAATCGACTGCTCGGCGTAGGCCAAGCGAATCCCGTATTCGCCGCGCAGCACCTGATACAGCGACTCGCGCTCATAATCATGTTCGCTCAGCAAGCCGGGGCACAACGCCGCGACGATGCGGCAGCTTTCAATCGCCATCGGTTTATCATCGGCGAGGCGCACGCGGCGCAGCAAATACAGCGGCGCGCCGGGTATGACGCGCAAATGCCGTGCTTCTTCGACCGACGCCTGAATTTCCCGCGCTTCCAGAACCCGGCTGCCTGGTCGCTGCTGCCGCTTGCCCATGTCTTCCGAGAAGCTGGTCAGCGAATCGAGCGATTGGTCGATCTTGGCGCGGCTGACATACGTCCCCTTGCCAATCTGCACGTACACCTGCCCACTCTGCAGCAAGTCGCTGATCGCCTTCTTGACCGTCAGGCGCGAGACGCCGAACTGTTCCGCGAGGTCGCGTTCGGAGGGCAGGCGGGTATCCGGCAGATACTCCCCCTGCTCAATGCGCGTCAGCAGATACAGCTTGATTTGCTCATACAGCGGTTTCGCTAATTGAGGATTGATCATGAAAGATCTTCCAATTTTAACTGACGCCCTCGCCATAGCACGAGGCGCGTTGAGCCCTAACCAATAATTATACGCGTGGTATAGTGTGGACTAGACCACGCTTTCACTGTAGCACTATCGAGTCGGGAACGCAACTAGTTGCTATGGATTGATCGGGCCGTCCCTGGCTGATTGGCGCGTTCGCGCAGCCGTTCCAGCGCCTCGATCAGCCGTTTGTTGAGCTGACCGTCACGGTCACACAAGGTGGCGATCTCCGCCGGCAGCGCGGTCCCAAACACCATCCGCACCAGCGCCAGCCCAAGCAGCAGACTGCGCCCATCCTGTGCCCGGCTAATCTGTCTGGCGACGCCCGGCCAATCGAAGCTCACCCGGCTGAGCAGCAGTTGATTCACGTCGCACAAGTAGGAGAGCCGCGACCATTCATGGACCGCGCCGTGCCCGCACAAGTACAGCAGTAGATCGCCACCCGCGAGCGTCGACATCGATTCGCGTTCGGTGAAGGCCACCGATTGCAGTCGATCCCATGCGCCATCCAGTGCTACGCGCCCGTCGTAGTGCGGCGGCCACAACTGCCAGTGCAGTTCGACGTTGAACAGGCGTGAGCGGTGCGCGAACACGGCACAATCGGTGCGCGGTTCGGCGGGCGGAGCCGGGGTGATCGCGTCGTAGTTGTTTTCCAACAGTAGATCACGCATGCGATCGACATCTTCAGCGTGAATGAACAGGTCAAGATTGGCAAACTGCCGTAGACGCACGTCACCGTAGGCCAAGCGCGCCAGCACAGGGCCGCGCACAACCAGCAGCGGCACATCCAATTCCAGACCGAACTGCTTGAACTTGAGCATCTCCGCCGTGACCATCAGGTTGCGTATGGAGTGCTTTTGGTACCATTGGCGCAGTTCATCGATGAACGGGGTGGGCGGCGTCCGCTTCCAATGCGTGAACAGCGTATGGAAAAACAGCGGCGTGACGTGCTGACTCTGCGCAAATTCGTGGCACGCCGACCAACTGAACGGCTGTTCCAGCAGGGTTTGAATTTGCGCCTTCGTGGGGTCCATGAGCGGGGTCTGCGCGCACAGGACGACGAGTTCTTCTTCGGGATTCCGGAATTCCAAGCGGCCCCCTTTTAATACAGTGCAACCTCAACAAGATAGCACATACGTGAATACTTTACCTATATAATTCTACACATATTAAGATAAGTGAGATTGGGAATAGAGTCCCTCCTAGCCTCCCCAAACTAACGCATGAGAACCACTACAGCAAATCCCCTTCGGACGGATCGACCGTCTTTGCCGTGCGCTATACTCGAAACGTGATCCACATACGCCTCGTCGCGGCAGCCGCTGCCCGACGGGGGCCACTCAGAGGAAGGAAATCCCAGATGATTCAGCGACCCAAACTGCTGGTCTTTGACATTGACGGCGTGCTGACCGATGGCCGCATTGGCGTATCGGCGGCGGGCATGGAGGAGAAGCAGTTGAGCTTTCGCGATCTGGATGCCGTCAAGCGGATGGCGCGGGCGGGTCTGCCGATTGCCTTCCTGACGGGCGAGGAGACAGAACTCGTCGACCGCATCGCCGCGCGCTTCAACGTGACCGATGTCACGAAATTTGCGAAAGACAAGTTGGCTGGGTTGCAAGCGCTGGTCGCCCGGCACAACCTGACGCTGGCCGATGTCTGGTATATCGGCGACAGCGACCGTGACGCCCCAGCCATCGCCGCCGCCGCGCTCGGCTTTGCGCCTGCCGATGGTACACATGCCGCCCGCGCCGCCGCGCACCGGGTGCTCAAAGCGCGCGGTGGCGACGGCTGCGCCGAGGAGATCGAAAGCTTCTGGCTCAGCCTCGACATCCCCGACACGTCGCAGTTGCAGACCGATATGGCGCGCATCTTCCGCGACAGCCTCGCCGCGCACGAACGTCTGCTCGCCGAGTCGCTGCCCGTGCTGGCACAGGTCGCGCGCGTCCTGAGCACGGCGCTGCAGAGCGGTCACAAGCTGATGTTCTTCGGCAACGGGGGCAGCGCCGCCGACGCGCAGCACATCGCCGGGGAGTTTGTCGGGCGCTTCCTGCTGGAAAGTCAGCCCTACGCGGCCATCGCGCTCACTACCGACACGTCGATCCTGACAGCGGTCGGCAACGATTGGGCATTCGAGGATGTGTTCGGGCGGCAGATTCGCGCCTTGGCGCGCCCCGGCGATGTCGCCATTGGCATCACGACGAGCGGTAATTCGCCCAACGTGCTCAAGGGCTTGGCCGATGCCCGCGCCATCGGGGCGACGACGGTCGGCTTCACGGGGGGTACGGGCGGTCAACTGCCCGCCTGCAGCGACGTCTGCTTCATCGCACCCGCCGCGATCACGCCGCGCATTCAGGAACTGCATCTGCTGGCGTGGCACACCATCTGCGAAGTGGTCGAGATCGAACTGCATCACGGAACACGGGGGTAGAGCCTCACCTCACCCCAAATTCCTCGCCCAAAAGTTCACGGCAGGACAGTTTTAACACTTCGAGACACGCTTCCCTCAAACGACACATTGTAGGGACGGCCTTCTGGCCGTCCGCTGACCACGGACGCGCAGAAGCGCGTCCCTACAATAGCTCGGTTGCCGGAAGTGTCCCGTACTCAGCCAAAAAGCGAGGGTTAACCGTTTGATCTGAATTGAGAAAATGCAGGGACGTGCTCGCCACTCCCGCTGGTGGGCGAGGCAAGCCTCGCCCCTACACAAATACTCCGCCCCCTCCCCGAATTCGGGAGGTCGGAGCGGTTACAGCGGCTTGCGCGGCCCGTCGAAGCGGAAGGCGAATTCGCGCCCGGGATTCGGCAGCGGGTTGGCGAAAATCGTCACCTCTTCCGGCTGCCCCAAGCCGAGATGCGCCGTGCGCAGCAGCGTCGCGATCAACGTCATCATCTGCACTTCCGCCGCGCCCGCGCCGAGGCAGGTGTGCGCGCCGAGCGAGAACGGCGCGAAGGCGTGCGGCGTCTTCGGCTGATCCGGGCGGGAGTAGCGATCCACGTCGAAGACTTCCGGGTCAGGGAAAAATTCCGACAGCAGATGCGGAATCCCATTGGCAACATACACTTCACTGCCCGCGGGCACGGTGTAGCCCTCAAACTCGAACGCCTTGGTCGATGTGCGCGGCGTGAACGGCGCAATCGGGTACAGGCGCAGGGTTTCCAGCGCCGTCGCGTGCAGTACGTCCATCTTACGCAGCGCCGACGGAGTGAGTCCGCCTTCGCTCTCCCACACAGCATCGATTTCCGCGTGCAGGAGGTCGAGCAGCCCCGGCACTTTGAGCGCCGAATAGAGCATAAAGCTCAACGTGGAGGCGACTGTGTCCATCCCTGCGAAATATGCCCCGGCGATCCCGGACATGATCATCGCATCGGAATACGGCTTACCGTTCTCATCCACCCCGGCGACCAAATCGTCGATGAGACGCGGCTCCCGATCCACGGGTGGATTAGCGCGGTGCCACTCCAGTACTTCGCGCGCGAACGCGAACACACGCTGCTTCGACCGGACATACTTGGGCAGCTTGAGGAAGAACTTCGGATGCGTCTTCAAGACCTGCACGTTCATATTCGTGTTGAGCAGCGCCCACAGGTCGTCGAACAGGTCACCGCACACCCGCCCGCCCGTCAACATACCCAGTTGATCGGTGACGATACGCTGCAGCGTCGGGAAGAACGGCAGTCGCTGACCGACCGACCATGTCTGCACGAAGTCATAAGTGATCTGCTTGACCACCCCGAGATTGTTCTGCATGGTATCACGCGAGAAACCGCGCTGCTGAATCTTGCGCTGATGCCGGTGCGCCGGGCCATCCAGCGCCACGAGGAACGCATCTGACCCCATTTCCTGCGCGAGTCCGCCAAACAGCGGCTCACTGGTGAAATAGGTCTCACCGTCGCGGGCGAGAAACCGATTCGCCTCCAGACCCGCCATGACGATGATCGGGCGACCGAGCAGCGTGATCTGAAAGATCGGGCCGAGTTCGTGATAGAGGTTCAAGAAATGACGCAGGGGATCAACGCGCAAGTCCAACGCAACGCCGAGATACGGCAGCGACTTAGCACGGGGAATGGGACGTGAGGCAATCGACTGCACGAAAGTACCTTTCATCCAGCATGGGCACAGAAGAATGTTCTTATCTTATTCGAAAACTGAGTCTTTCCAAGCTTAACGGCTCATTGAAATTTACGTTTCGAGTTATAATGCGCGTGTCATAGTAGAGGATCCGACAACCCGATGCATGTGCAGGCTGCCGAATGACATCCGATAGTCACGTCTCGCGTTTGACGCGCTTGCGCCAGCAGTATCTGCGGCTGACGCATCCGCATCCCTCCATCACGGACCCGGAGCACAGCCGCACCGCGCGCCTGCTGGCCAGCCTGGCGCTCGCGCTGGCGGCCATCCTCGGCGTGGCCGCGGTGATCAGCGTCATCACCTCGATCGCCTTTCCCGACCCGGCGATTTCGCTCGGCCCGGTCGGGACGGCATTAATTGCGGCAACGGCCTTCAGCGCGTGGCTCGGCTACCGCTTCAGCCTCACCCAGCGCTACACCATCGGCGCGTGGATCACGCTCGCCGCGATCATCGCTTTCCTCACCGGACTCATTCTGATCTACCGGGGGATCAGCGTCAGCCTGACCTCGGCCTATGTCGTCGCCGTGCTGATCGCCGCGCTCCTGCTTGATCTGCGGTCAACGGTTCAGGCAGCGTTCATCGGTCTCGTGCTCATGGCGCTCATGGCCATCGTGCAGGGCATCCAACCCGTGACGTTCGGGTTTGTCTGGGGCTCCGGTCTGGCCGTCACCTTGCTGATCCTGCTCGTCTCTGTGCTGCGCGAACAGGACCTACGTCAGTTGAAGCGCTTGCGCGAACTGGAATCCAACGAAGGCGAACGCCTGCGCCGGGAGCTCGACCTTGCGCGCAAAGTTCAGGTTTCCATGCTGCCCAAAGAACTCCCCATCGTCCCCGGCCTGGATGTCGCGGCCTTCTCCCAACCCGCCTACGAAGCCAGCGGCGATTTCTACGATGTGTTCTACATTGATCGCTCGCAGGGCGAACAGATCGCCGTGGTCGTGTGCGATGTCGCGGGGAAAGGCATGCCGTCCGCGCTCGTCATGTCGGCGACGCGCGCCGCGCTCCGCGCCGAGGCTGAACGCAACCCCTCCCCGGCTGAAGTGCTGCGCAAAGTCAACGAGGTGATCGTCGCGACCATCCCAAGTGGGCTGTTCGTCACCCTGTTCTATGGTGTGTATGACCCACAGGCGCGCACCCTGTGCTATGCCAGCGCCGGACATCCTCATCCCTTCTGGTGGCATGAGGCACACACCACCGAACTCGAAAACTTCGGCATGCCGCTCGGCCTCGTGCTGGACTGCGAATACACGACCTGCGAGATTCAGCTCGCGGCGGGCGATGCCCTGTTCATCTATACGGATGGTCTGGTCGAAGCGCTCAACCCGCGCCGCGAGATGTTCGGCTTCGAGCTCACGCAGAAGACGGTCGAACAGCATGCGCGCCAGCAGGTGAACGCCAGCACGTTGGTTTCAGCCACGCTCAACGACATGCAGACGTTTGTCGAAGGCGAACGCCAGCAGGACGATGTGACCATCGTCGTGCTGCAGGTCACGGACGCGACGGCTGCCTGACTTCCAGTGAAGGATACCCGGTGCAGTTGAATTCCCTCCTCAGCTTCCTCCCCATTGATCGGCGGCACAGCCTCGCGCACGGGACGTCGATCCCGTCCAGCGCCGCCGGATCGGTGCTGTTCGCCGACATTTCCGGCTTCACCCCGCTGACCGAAGCGCTCGCACGAGCGCTCGGACCACGCCTCGGCGCGGAAGAACTCACGCGCCAGCTCAACCGCGTGTACGACGCGCTCATCCGGCAAATGGATCATTTCGGCGGCACGATCACTAACTTTAACGGCGACGCGCTCACCTGCTGGTTCCCCAGCGGCGACGAATCGCTGCGGGAGGCGGCGCGGCGCGCGCTCACGTGCGCATTCGCCTTACAAGCGGCCATGCAGGCGTTTGCCCAAGTGCGCCTGCCTAACGGCGAAACCGTCAGCCTCTCGCTCAAAGTGGCGGTGGCCACGGGCAAAGTCCAGCGCTTTTTGGTCGGCGACCCGGGCGTGCTGTGCCTCGACGTGCTGGCAGGCGCGACGCTCAACCGCATGGCGCAGGGTGAACGCCACGCCGCGCGCGGCGAAGTCGTGATCGATGAGGCAACCGCCAATGTGCTGTTCCAGGCGTGCGAAGTCACCGAATGGCGGCAGAACGAGGACACCACCTACCGCTTCGCCGTCATCCGCTCACTGACCAGCGCCGCCGCGCCCGCGCCGTGGCCGGAACTCCCGCCCGATGCGCTCACCGCCGCCGATATTCGCTCCTGGATTATTCCCGCGCTGCTGCAGCGCGAAGACGCCTTGCTCACCGAACTGCGCCCGACCGTCGCCCTCTTCTGTGCGTTCACGGGAATCGACTACGACGGCGACCCCGACGCCGAGCGCAAGCTGGACGCCTATGTGCGCTGGGTGCAGTCGATTGTCACGCGCTACGACGGCACGCTGCTGCAGGTCACCGCCGCCGATAAAGGCAGTCACTTTTACGCGGCCTTCGGCGCGCCCACCGCGCATGAGAACAATGCCGTCCGCGCCGCCTCCGCCGCGCTCGATTTACGCAAGCTCCCCATTGAATTGAGCTACATCCATTCGGTACGCATCGGCCTCGCGCAGGGCATTGCGCGTACCGGCGCGTATGGTGGCGAGACGCGCCGCGTATACAGCGTCATCGGCGACGCGGTCAACCTCGCCGCCCGCCTGATGACCAACGCCGCCGCGGGCACGGTGCTCATCACCGACCGGGTGCAGCGCGCAGTCGCCGGCGAATTCGTCACCGACGCGCTCACCCCTATTCAGGTGAAGGGGCGCAGCGAACCGCTCCCCGTGGCGCGCCTCGTCGCCTACGCCGAACCGGGCACGGTGCAGCCTGTACGTCCGTTGGTTGGACGCAGCACCGAGCTGGCGCACCTCTTGGGTGCGATATCCCCGATTATTGATGGTCTTCCGGTCGGCGCGACCTGGGTCTATGGCGAAGCGGGCATCGGCAAAACGCACCTCATCACCGCCGCGCGCGAACACCTCGGCGACGCGATTATGTGGTATCGCTTCCCGACGGATCAGCTCGTGCACGAATCGCTGCACGCGGTCATGCCCGTACTCCACGAATACTTCAGCTTCTTCCTCGCCATCAATGACATCCTGAAAAAGAAGCTGTTCGAGCGCCGCCTCGACCGCCTGATCCGCGCTCTGGGCGAGCATCCGGCGATGATCGCCGCGCTCAATGAAGCGCGCTGGTATCTCGGCGCGCTGCTCGGCTTGCACTGGCCGAACTCACCGTTCGAAAGCGCTGATCCGCATCTGCGTTTCGAGCGCTCGCTCACGGCGATCAACACGCTGTTTCAGGCCGAAAGCCTCGTCAAACCGCTGGTGCTGCACGTGCAGGACGCACAGTGGCTCGACCCCGATTCGCTCACGGTACTCGAACTGTGGATCGAAAGCGCGGCAAACTACCCGCTGGCCGTGGTGATCGACAGCCGCGAGCTTGACCACACCGTCGCGGATCGCCACGCCATTACGCTGTTCCCCGTCCGCGAACTGGACCGCGGCGGCGTGACGGCGCTGGCGGCGACGCTGCTCAACGGCAAGGTGAGCGCCAGCACCGTGGCCTACCTGTTGAGCAAGGCCAACGGCAACCCCTTCTTCACCGAGCAGCTCACGCTGGATTTGCACGAACGCGGGGCGCTCACCTCGGCGGGCGGCGAATGGACGCTGAGCGCCGCCGACATCGACGACATGCCCGTCAACCTCAACGCCGTGTTGATCGCCCGTCTGGATCGTCTCTCACCCGCGCTGCGCACCGCCGTGCAGGTGGCGTCGGTGTTGGGTCAGGAGTTCGACGTGCCCGTGCTCGAACAGATGAGCAGCGCGGGCGCAAGCGACGTGCGCGAGAAAGTCAAGCAGGCTGCCGACGAAGCGATCTGGGTGGCGCAAAGCGAGACCCATTTCGTCTTCCGCCATGCCCTGCTGCGCGACGCCGCGTATTCGATGCAGTTACAGGAACGCCTGCGCGAACTGCACGCCCGGGCAGGCGCGGCGATTGAGCGCGTCCACGCCGACAATGTGACCGTCAAAGCGCCGGATTTAGCCTATCACTATGAGAAAGCCGGTACCGCCGACCGGGCCGTTTACTACTGCATCCAGTCGGCACAGTACATGCTGTCGCTGCACGCCAATCACGAAGCGATTGGCTATTACGAACGCGCGCTGCTGGTCGCGGAGGGCGAACGCTTCCCGCCGAGCGAGATCGCGCCGCTCTACGAAGGCTTGGGCGATCTCCACGAGGCGGCGGGCGCGTATCAGGCAGCGCACAGTGCGTATGCCGCTGGGATGCGCGTGCTCGACCGAGCCGATTACGCCCCGTGGCGCATCCGGTTACAGCGTAAGCAGGGTCAGGTGCTGCATAAATGGGGGCGCTATACCGAGGCGACGCAGTGTTACGAACTGGGACTCGCGGAACAGCCGACCGAACTCCCGCCGGAAGAAGCCTGCCTGCTGTATCTAGGCCTCAGCCAGATTCACTATCGCCAAGGCGAACTCGCCGAAGCGCAGGCGGTCGCGCAGCTTGGGCTGCGCATGGCGCAAGCGCAGGACGATCAGCGTAATCTGGCATATGCGCTGCAAACGCTCGGCATGATCGCGTGGAAACAGGACGACTACGCGCAAGCTATGCGCTGCTACACCGAGAGCCTCGACCTGTGGCGGGCATCGAAAAATCCAGCCGGGCTGGCGGGCATTCATAACAACCTCGGTCTGCTGTTTCAACGGCTCGGCAATCTCCCGCAGGCCATCGACCATTTGCGACAGGCACAGGCATTATTCGAGCAGGTGGGGAATTTGCACGGGCTGGCGTGCGTCTATGATAATCTCGGCCAGGCGTATATGCAGTCCGGCGACGAGGCCAGCGCGATGAGCGCGTTGGAGCAGGCTGTCAGCATCCTTATGCAGATTGGTCTGGACGAAAGTCAGGTGTTTACTGGTATGTGGCAGGCAGGGACGTGGTGAGTATCAGGAGTTAGGTTCAGTGGCCTTAAAGACAATTGAGTTGAAAATTCCGTGCGAATCCGGCTATGAGAAGATCGCGATGCGCTGCGCGGGCGATCTGGCACAGCGCATGGGCTTCACGCCCGAGCGCATTCTCGATCTGGAAACGGCGGTCTCCGAGGCGTGCATCAACGCCTTTGAGCACGGCAACCATTACGACGGCGAGACGCGCATCTACGTGTCGATGACCGCCCACCCCGACCGCCTCGCTATCGACGTGGCTGACGAGGGCCGCGACGGCACGCCGACCGCCGCCGATTTTGAGCTGCCGGACATCGGTGCGCAGATCGATGGAGCGCTGCCCGCAGGCGGACTTGGTTTGTTCGTGATCAAGTCGCTGGTGGACGAAGCCGAATTCGTCCCGCCGGATCTCGGCACTGGCAACCAGTTTCGCATGGTGATTCACTTGCAGCCAAAGGAGGACACTGTATGACTCCAGCGACGCTCCAAGTCGTCACACGGCGCAGCGATCAGGCTGCCATCATCGAACTGAATGGGGATGTGAATTCGGATGGCGATGCCGCAATCAAGGAAGCGTATCGCACGGCGGTCGCCGAAGGCTATACGAACATTCTGTTCAACCTGAGCCAAGCCGCGTATATCAATACGTCGGGCATTTCCGTGCTGATCACCGTGGTCATGCAGGCGAAGAAAGCCGGGCAGAAGATTCTCGTCTCCGGGGTCAGCCCGCACTATAAAAAGGTCTTCGACCTCGTGCGCTTTTCGACCTACGTCACCATGTTCGATACCGAAGACGCCGCGCTCGCCAGTTTGAAATCGGCGTAGCCCGGTTCCACCCCCTCACCCCCACCTCCTCTCCGAAGCAAGCCGTGAGAGGGGAGACAGACGAAGCTCTGTAGCGCGCTGCTCCGCTCGCAAAGGTGGTGGGGTGAAGTGTACGTAGGTACAAGGCATGAGGCCATTTTCAGAATCAGCAGTTTGTCTAACCTCACCCCTAAATCCCCTCTCCGGGGGGGGAGAGGCGACTTGAGAACTCGGTTTGTCTCCCCTCTCCTCTTTTCGGAGAGGGGTCGGGGGTGAGGTTGAGTATTTTCACCGATTCTGAAATAACTTCATGCCTCGTTCTCATGTGCGGGCAACAGACTATCAAGGACAAAGCATGCTTTCACCCCGGAGTCCCATCGTGAACAAACATCTCTCCCTATTCTGCTTCGTGATCGCCCTGCTCACCCTGAGCGTCATGCCGCTGACCGCGCAGGACGCGGATGGACTAAACGCCATCGTCGCCAGTTACGCCGATAAAACCGATCCCGCGCTGGCGGTGCAGGTGACGACACCAAACGGTACGTGGTCAGCGGTCGGTGGCAGTGCGGATGGCCGCCGCGCCGCGGAAACCTCTGACCGCTTCCGCATCGGCAGCATGTCGAAGACGTTTGTCGCCACCGTCGCGCTGCTGCTGGCTGAAGACGGCGTGATCGCGCTGGATGACCCGGCGGCGACCTATCTGCCCGCCGAAGTGGTGGCCAACGTCGCGAACGCGGATCAGGTCACGCTGCGGCAGTTATTGGCGATGCGCAGCGGCATCAGCGATTATCTGGAAACCGACGAGTTCTGGTCAGTGGTCGAGACCGAACCGGATCACCCGTGGACCGCCGCCGAAGCGATTACCTATGCCTACGATCTACCCGCCATGTTCGAGCCAGATACAGACTACTACTACTCGAACTCGAATTACATCCTGATGCAGTTGATCCTCGAAGCGGCGACGGGGCAACCGCTGCACGCGTTGGTGCGCGACCTCATCCTCGATCCGCTCGGCATGGTCGACACTTATACGCAGGGCTTCGAGGATGCTCCCCCAGGCAGCGCGCTGGTCAACGGGTGGGAGGATTGGTTCGGGGACAGCGATCTCGACAACGTGACCGCCATCAACGATGGTTGGGGCCTGGGCGACGGCGCGCTGATCTCAAACGTGGGCGACCTGACCACCTTCTACCGCGCGCTGCTGGCGGATCAGACGCTGCTCAACGCCGATTCTATGGCGACCCTGCTCGATTTTCGCCCCGATGATGCGGGTGAGGGTTACAGCCTCGGCCTCGCCGAATGGACAACGGACTTTGGGGCAGCATGGGGTCATTCCGGCGCGGTGCTCGGCTTTGTGAGCATCGGCGTCTATCTGCCGGACGCGGATGCAATCGTCGTCGTGCTGTCCGCCAATGCCAATCTGGATGTACCCGCCGTGGCGGCAGAAGCCGCCGCCGTTGTGGAGTAAACCGCATGCATATCGTCATCCCCGATGATTATCAGGACGCCGTGCGCGGCCTCGACTGCTTCGCCACCCTTAATAGGCACACGGTCATGATCTACAACGACAGCGTGACGGACATCGACGCGCTGGCGGAACGCTTCCAGGACGCGGACGCGCTCGTGCTCATCCGCGAACGCACGGCCATCACCGCCGCGCTGCTCGACCGCCTGCCGAAACTCAAGGTCATCGCACAGACCGGGCGCGGCATCCCGCACATCGACGTGGCCGCGTGTACGCAGCATCATGTTCCTGTGCTGGTGGGCGGCGGGTCGCCCTATTCGACCGCCGAACTGACATGGGCGCTCGTGCTGGCCGCGACGCGCCATATTCCGCAGGAGGTCGCCAACCTCAAGGCGGGGCGCTGGCAGCGTGAGTTTGGTATCGGACTGCATGGGCGTACGCTCGGCATTTTCAGCTACGGGAATATCGGCCAGCTCGTCGCGAACTATGGGCGCGCGTTCGGCATGAACGTGCTCGTGTGGGGACGAGCAGGCTCGCAGGCGCGGGCACAGGCGGACGGTTACGCGACCGTGAGCAGTCAGCGCGAGCTGTTCGAACGGGCGGACGTGCTCAGCCTGCATATCAAGCTGGTGCCGGAGACGCGCGGCATCGTCACACTCGATGATTTACTGGCGATGAAGCCGAGCGCGCTGCTGGTCAACACCAGCCGCGCCAACTTGATCGCGCCGGGAGCACTGGTCGTGGCGCTGGAGGCAGGACGTCCCGGTTACGCCGCCATCGACGTGTTCGAGAGCGAACCGGTGATCGATCACCCGCTGCTGCACATGAACAATGTCGTCGCCACGCCGCATATCGGCTATGTGGAGAAAGACAGCTACGAGGCGTACTTCGGCGCGGCCTTCGAGCAGTTCGTCAAATATGTGAACGGCGAACCCGCCAACATCGTCAACCCGGAGGCGGTCAAGTAACCGCATACTCGTTCGCTGGCGAGAAAGACGATTTGGCGAGCAATCTTTTCTCCCCTCCCTGAATTCGGGGAGGGGCTGGGGGTGGGGTTGCTCTACCCCACCAGCACCTTGATCCCCGCGCCAATGCTCTTTTCGACCGAGACTTCCGTGAACCCGACCTGCACAATGTAGGTCGGCTTGGTTTGCAGCAAGTGCACCTCGGCGTCTTTGACGAAACCGAGCACCTGCAGCCGTTCAGAGCGCGCCACGTTCGCCGCATCGATCTCGACCACGCGCCCCGTTTGCCCCGGGCGCAGTTCGGTCAGCGCGCACACCTCGCCAATCTCACGAACGGGGGGATTGCGCCGCGCCAACCAGCGCCGCAGCCGATCCGCCATCACCGAGCGCTGCTCATCGACCATCTGATAGCCGCAGTTCGGGCAGCAGATCACCGCGCACCGCTCGTTGAACGCGCAGGACGCATGGCACGAAAGCGCCGTGCCGTCGAATTCAAAACCGCATAAGGGACAGGTTGTCATACATTCTCCCTTTCCTCTTTGGCCTCACCCCAGATGCCATCTTGTAGGGACGGCCTTCTGGCCGTCCGCTGACCACGGACGCGCAGAAGCGCGTCCCTACAAGGAAACAATTGTTATCAGTGTCCCGTCCCCTCGGAGAGGAGTCGAGATGCGACTACAATTGAATGTGCAGCGCATTCAGCGCCGCATTGACGAGCGCGCCGACCGCGAATGCCAACGGGAACACCGTCAGCACGACGTACAGCGCGATCTTCGCGCCGTACTCTTTGGCGATCATCAGCACGTTGGCGACGCACGGCACAAACAGCGTGACGACGATCAGGCTGACGATCATCTGCTGCGTATTCAGTTCGCCCGCCAGCGCCAGCGCGAACAAGCCCGCCGCGCCATAGTCACGCCGCAAGAAGCCGATGAGGAACGCGCCCGTCGCCGCGGCGGGTAACCCCAACGCATTGACCACGAGCGGCGCGGCCAGCCGTTCGACCACTGCGAGCGCTCCCGTCTTGTCGAGCACGAACAGGATCAGCGTGCCAACCACGAACAGTGGCAGCACTTCTTTGAGATACCATTCCACGCGCGCCAACGTCTTCACGGTGATGTTGCCGATCTGCGGCAGGCGCAGCGGCGGTAGTTCGAGAATGAAATCGCTGCGCGCACCGGGCAGCAGTTTCACCGCCAGCCACCCGACGGCGAACATCGTGCCGATCACCACACCCGCCCACAACAGCATGCCCGCCGTGCTCACCTGATTCACCATGCCGAGCACGACTCCCAACTGCGCTGAACAGGGCACACCGAGCGCCAGCAGTAGCGTGACCAACAAGCGTTCTTTGCGCGTTTCGAGGATGCGCGTAGACATCGTTGCCATCGTGTCGCAGCCGAGGCCGAGCACCATCGGCAGCACCGCTTTGCCATTCAGCCCCAGCAGATTGAACACGCGATTGAACATGATCGCCAAGCGCGGCAGATAGCCCGTGTCTTCGAGGATCGAAAAGGCGAGGAAAAAGGTCGCCACAATCGGGAAGACAATCGCGATGCCGTACGCGAGCGCCATCGTGATGACACCGTAGTCGCCGACCAGCAAATCGTGAATGAAGGGAATGGGCAGCACGGTATCGATCAGGCTGGTCGCCGCCGGATTGATCCATTGCCCGAAGACCGTCTCTTCGAGGAAACCGACCAACGTCCCCGCGCCGAATTCACCGACGAACTTGTACACCAGCCACAACACGGCGAGCAGGAACGTCCACCCAAGCAGCGGATGCACCATCCAGCGTCCCAACTGCCGCACCCAACGGCGATCCGCGGGCACACTGTGCGAAATCACCTCGTGGAGCAAATCCGCGACCGTATGCAGTTCGCGCTTGAGCTTTTGCGCGCGCGGCGGATAGTCGCCGGGCTGCACCGCCGCCAGCTCGACGTGGGGCACGCGCGCCGCGGGCAGCGCTGCCAACACCTGATCGATACCTTCGCCGCGCACGGCGACCGTCTCGACCACGTCGATCCCCAGCTTCGCGCCGAGGCGTTGGGTGTCGATGTGCACACCTTGCGTCGCCGCTTCGTCCATCATGTTGAGCACCAGCACCAGCGGCAGTCCCAACTGCGACAACTGGACCGTGAGCAGCAGCGCACGCCGCAAATTCTTCGCGTCGGCGATCTGCACGACTGCGCCAATCTCGGCGTGATTCGCGCTCAGGTAGTCGGCGGTCACGCGCTCATCATCGCTTTGCGCGGTCAGGCTGTTCGTCCCCGGCGTGTCGATCAACACGGCGCCATTGGGCAAAGCCGCCTGCGCGATCTCCACGGTCGTGCCGGGATAGTTGGAAACAATCACGCGTTGGCGGGTGAGCGCCCCAAAGATCGCCGACTTGCCGACATTCGGGTTGCCAACGAGGACAACACGCGTCCCGTCCCAGACTTTTTGCTCGACAGGGTGACACACAGCCATAGGTTTTCTCGTTTGGTGCTTGATCTAGACCTCAGTATCCGTGATCTGGTCAGCCCGCCGTAGTGACGATTGCCACGGTTTACCGTGAGGATCGGCGGAGAAAAAGTTAATGTCGGTTAACTTTAACATCAGTTGTAGCTAAGCTGATCTGCGATCAGTCCACATCTGATTAGTCACCCCTCTCGCACACAAGTGGGGCGAGGGGGACTCTGTCTCCCCTCCCCGAATTCGGGGAGGGGACGGGGGTGGGGTCGGATACAAACGGCAGGCACGCAGATTTGTCTCCACTCGGCTGTTTTATCCCGAACTCACGTTAGGTTTAGGGGCAAAAGTGTGAATCAAAAAGGACAAGGCTAAACCTCGTCCTTCACGTTCGCAGACCTGCGGCGCGGGTTACTTGTCCTCTTGGAGCGCGACCAGCGTGTCGATCAGCTTGCCCGCCTGGCGGAAACGCAGCGCCAGCACACCAATGTAGCCGCCGAGGATCGTCGCCACGACGACCAGCCCTAACGCGAGATATGCATCCGTATTGATCATGATTGGTTCTCCCTTACATCAGCTCAACGCGCAGCTGCTGAGCGCGTTCGTACAGGTTTTCGAGACGGATGCGCCACCACACCAGCGCCGGCGCGATGAAACAGCACCACACAAGGCTGCTGACTCCCAACGTAATCCCCATCGACTGCGCCATGCTGAAGCCACCCTGCGCGTTCTGCGCGCTCGGGCCAATGACCGTCGGATGAATGGTGTCAGGGCGAATGCGGATGATCGCGTAGGTGACGATCACCATGCCGAACGCCAGAATGCCGTAGACCGCGGCCAACAGACGACGCTTGTCCGGGTTTTCAATTGCGCCGCGCAGCATCAGGTAGGCTGCATAGGTGAGCGTCATGATCGCGCACGCGGTCAAACGGGGATCCCATGTCCACCACGTATTCCACGTCGGGCGCGCCCACACCATGCCCGTGATCAGCGTGACCAGCGAGAGCGAGAGGCCGACTTCGACACCCGCCAGTGACAGGCGATCCCACGCGGCGTTACGAGTACGCAGGAAAGCAATACCGCCAACCACCGCCATAAACAGCGCGCACGAGGCCGCGCTAAATGCCGACACATGGAAGTAGAAAATGCGCTGCACATTGCCCTGATTCACATCCGTACCCGCGAAACCGAGCGCCAGATAAGCGCACACGACGAAACCGAGCACGGCCAGCAGCGTGAGCATACGGAGAATCTGATCTCTCCGGTTGATGTTGACGCTGCTGCTTGCTTCGCTGGTGGGCGCAAGGTGCAAACGTTGTGCCAGATTCATGATATGGTGTTCCCCCTACGATTCAAACTAAGCGATGTTTTTGACTGGGGCGATGCACACATCGCCCCACGAACGTTACTTGCTGTTCATCAGGGCGGCGAGCTGGTTCTTGAGCGCCGCGCGCTGCCGGTTGTACGCATTGGTCTTGATCGTGCCCGCTTGATGCTCGGCATCCAGTTGGGCGATCTGCTCCATCAATGCGGCGATCTCCGCCTTACCATCGGCTTTCCCCGCCGGTTTACCGGCGACCGGGGCAGCCAGCTTGTTACCGCGCATCCGATCCCGCAGGATGAGGATGCCGGAGATCAGCAGGGCGCTGATACCCGCGCCGATCAGAATGTAAGCAATCGGCTGGATCGGGCTGCTGCTGGCGCTGGCGCTCTCCGCGCTGGCAGTCGCCGTGGGCGTACCGCTCACCACAAAGTTGAGCGTCGACCCTGCCGCGAGGCTCAGGTCACCGCCAAACGCGGCGTAGTCCCGCCCGCCCGAGGTCACGGGCGGCTGCGTAGTGATGCCCTCGCCCGTCACGCTCAAACCATCCGACGCGACGACGATGCTCAAGCTGCCCGCCAGCGGGAAGGTGAGCGCCTGCACGACCGTCGCGCTGTCGGTGTACGGCAGCGTGTACGAGGCGTGGATCAGGTGCGCTTCGCCGGGGAGCATGGGACGCGAGTCGTAAATCGTGTTGTCGATGACCGTGTAGCGGCTGCTCACATTTTCGAGCATGGTCGCGTCCGGCGGAAGTTGCAGACCAACCGAGGTACCCACGCCATCGTTCACACTGAAGTACACGCGATCCGAATTGTTGGTGTAGCTGGCGATCTGAATGACTTGCAGCAGTCCACTGGCGACGCCGATCTGCAGGCTCATGCCGGTGATCGTGACTTCTTCGGCGGTCGCGCCGCTCTCATAGATGCTGAGCGGGAGGTCGAGCGCCAGCGTCGTCATATCGGCGGCGGCAATCTCGCTCACGTACTGCACATCGCCATAGGGCGCGGTCACGACGTACTGGTAATCGGGGCTGAACGGGACGTTCTCAAACCGGAACGCACCATCCGCGCCCACCGTAAAGTCAAAGCTTTGTTCGGTGATGTCCGAGGTGACCACATGCAGCGTCACCGTTTGATCGGGCAGCAGCGCCGTGCCCGCCGTGCCGTTCGTCAATACGCCCGTGACCACACCCGGCCGTTCAACCGGGAGCGAGGCGACTTCGGCGGTCGCATTCGGCTCGACGACTTCCGCGTTCGGTTCGGCGGTCGCGTTGACCATGCCGCGCTGAATCGCCAGCGACATCATCTTCGAATAGGTCATGGCCGCGTTCAGCTCGGCTTCCGAGAGCCGCGTGCCGAAAGCAGGCATATCAATGCCGTTGACGCTCGTGCCGTTGGTGATCACGGCGAGAATTTCACTGTCCGTCTTATCGGTCAAATTCGGCAGGGGCGCGCCTTGCGCTGTCCCTTCCCCCATCCGACCGTGGCAGTCCGCGCAGTTATTCGCCCAAATCTCGCCGCCCAACTGCATCGTCGAGGCGAGTTCATCCTGAGCAGCGGCTTCGTCCTGAGGTGGCGTGGTCGCGACAATGCGCGGTTCGCTCCCCAAACCAGAACAGGCCGCCGCCAAAATCGCGAGAAGAGCGATGAGAGTGAATCCGATCCGCTGACGCATCAGTTCTTTTCCTGTACCTTGGTTTGTTCGCGGGCACGCACGTACGCCGCAATCGCCTGTTCAACCGCGTCTTCTTCTGAGACGGCCGGTTCGACCGTCTTGCGCCGCTTATTCCCCTTCTTGGCGTCACCCGCGGCGGTTTCTTCCAGTTTTTGCAGCAGCAGCGCGCCATGTTCCGTCCAGCGCTGACGCTCGGCCTCGTAGACATCCTGCGTCAGTTTGCCAACGTGGTAGTCTTCATCGAGGTCACGCACCGTGACGAGCGCGCGCTCGTAGGCGGCGATCATGCGCAGACGTTCGCGTTCCTGTTCGGTTTCCCAACTGCCCCGGCTGCCGCGCAGGAACGGCAGTGCCAGATACGCCAACCCAGCCAGCAGCATGACGATGCCAATGATTAATCCGCCGCCGCTCATCCTGCACTCTCCTTCGCCCGCAGCCCGTCGATGATCGTGATCAGGCGGTCGCGGCTGATGCCCGCGTAGATGAACTGCGCGATATTGCCGTCTTTGTCGATGATGAACGTCTCGGGCACGCCCTGAATGTGATAGGCTTCGCTGATGCGCGTGCCGAGGTCGGGCGCGTTCAGATAGGTGATGCCGAACTCATTCATGTATTCGATGGAACGTGGACCGTTATCGGCGTAGGCGATGCCGAGGAAGACCACATCGCCGCTGTCCTGATAGTATTCCCATGCGGATTGGAGTTCCGGCGCTTCGGCGCGGCAGGGACCGCACCACGATGCCCAGAAGTTGATCATCACGATCTTGCCGCGCAGATCGGTCAGGTTGTAGCTCTGACCGTCAAAGGTTTCGAACGAGAAGGTCGGCGCGACGCCGGAGTCCGGCTGCGTCTGCCGCTGGCTCACCAGCGCGATCCCGAAGACCACCGAGATCGCGATTACGCCGATGATCAGGACAATCGAGCCGAGTCCCAGCTTGCGCGGCGCTTCGACCGGGGTGGGTGCTTCCACGTCCGGCGTCAAATCGTCAACCACAAGGACGGGTTCTTGATGCTTGTTGTTCAGTGTTGAAGCCAATCTAATCCTCCTTGAAGGAGTGCGTTCTATTTTGGTTCAGAACCGTCGGGCAGCGCCTTGGCGCCGCCCAATCGGGTCATGCGTTAACCGGACAAGTCCTGCTCAAACAGATCGGCATAGCGGTTCTGCGCGTCGGGAGCGACCGCGCCGTTCGCCGTCGCGGCTTTGGCCGAGCGCCGCTGCGCCAGCACCACGCCCGCACCGATCAACCCCGCGGCGACCAGCAGCCACGGCGTATATAAGGAAATGGCCCGCAAAGTCGGGTCCATCGGTGTACCGACCACACGGTCGCCAAAGCGCCGCACGAAGTCCTCGATGATTTCGGCTTCCGTCTTGCCTTGTTCCAACTGCAAGCGGATTTCGTAGCGCCAATCGGCGCACGCCGCCGTGCCGCACGTATCCAGCGTGATATTCTCGCACACTGGGCAATACAGCTTTTCGGCGATGGCGTTCACCTGATCATCCGTGACAGTGCTGACCGTCGTCTCCTGCGCATACGCCGACGTGGCGACGCTCAGCGCGAGGACGAGGAACATCAACGTTTTGACAATGTGACCGGACGAGCGGATCTCCGCGATCAGCTTTTGGAGCGACAGGATGTGCCGCTGCCGCTTCGACGGGCGTTCGGCGGGCTTGGGGAGGGGTAGCACATGCGTCCCTTCTACATCCTTGCCCGTCAGCGTGAGCGGGTTCGCGAACACGGCATCTTCATGCACGAAAAAGCGGCTCATGAGACTGCTCCTTGCGGCGCGGCGATCTGCAGCTTTTCGCGCACACGGGCCGGCAGCGTTTCCCGCGGGTAGCCCGCTAGCAGCGTCCCTAGGATCAGGATAATGCTGCCCCACCACACCAAGTTGACCAACGGATTGATGTAAATCTTAAAGGTCGCCGAACTCGCGGAAATCGGTTCCCAGTTGACCAGCAGCACATAGAAGTCGTTTTCGAGCGTGCTGTAGGACCCGGCAATCGTCGTCGAGTTCATGTCCGTCGCTTCGGGGAAGAAGTCCCGGCGCGGTCGCAGATGGGCAATTTCGTTGCCATCGCGGAACAACGTCAGTTCAGCGATGTCCATCACGCGGCCATCTTCGGCAATCTGATCGCGCAGCAGGCCGTCATAGCGCACGGTGTAGCTGTCGATCTGCGCGGTTTCGCCGACCGCCAGCGTTTGCTGCGTTTCCTGCTGGAACAGCATCGAGCCGATCACGCCGAGGCCGATCACGGTGATGCCGAGGTGGATCATGTAGCCGCCGTAGCGCCGCGGATTGCGCGTCACCAGGGCCACGACCGATTGCAGCACGTTTTCCCGCGCGGCGTGCGCCTGACGGCGCGCCATCACCCCGCGATAAGTTTCGTACAGTGCGACCCAGCCAGCCAGCAGCACCAGCCCGTAACCGAGCAGCGCACCGGGGCTGGTGGCGCCGCCAACCACAAACAGGCCGAGCGACAGAATAGCCAGCGCAAGCGGGATGAGCAGCGCGCGCCCCATCCGGGCAACCGTGGACACACCCCACGCGGAGATCGGCGCGACGCCCATCAGCAGGTACATCAGCAGGAACAGCGGCGGCGTCACCGAATTGAAGTAGTCCGCGCCGAGCGTGATATTCGTACCCATGAAGTTTTCGGCGATGATCGGTGCGCCGAAGCTGCCCCAGAAGATCACCGCGAACAGCGCCACGAACACGAAGTTATTGAGCACAAACAGCGCTTCGCGGCTGAACACGCTGCGGAACGGGTTTTCGTCTTTCAGTTCACCACGCCAGCGCCGCCACAGGATGAGCACCGTACCGATGATGGTGAGCACCGCCCAGAAGACCAGCATCGGGAAGCCGATGGGGCTTTGCGCGAAGCTGTGCACACTGTCGACGAGGCCGGAGCGCGTGGCGAACGTCGCGAAAATCACCGCGCTGAACGTGCCGATCACGAGGAACATGTTCCACGTCTTGAGCATGCCGCGCTTTTCCTGGATCATGACGCTGTGCAGGTAGGCAGTGCCGATCAGCCACGGGAGGAAGGCCGCATTTTCGACCGGATCCCAGCCCCAGTACCCGCCCCAACCGAGCACATCGTATGCCCAACGTCCGCCCAGCACCAGGCCGAGCGAAAGGAACAGCCACGCGATCAGCGCCCAGCGCCGCGACACTTTAATCCAGTTGGTCGAGAGATCGCCGGAGGCCAGCGCGGACATCGCATACGCAAACGGGATAATGAACCCGACGAAGCCGAGATACAGCGCCGGCGGATGAATGGCCATGCCAAAGTGGCGCAGCAGTGGGCTGAGACCGTTCGCGCTCTGCGCCAGCATGGCCGCCGAGGGCGCGGTCGCGCCTGCCGGGATGAAGGCCGAAGCGACGAAATCGCCGCTGGGCAGCGCCCACCACCGTTCAAACGGATTCTCAAAGAAGATCGTCAGGGCGAGGAAGAAGGCGACGGTCGCCATCATGTAGGCCATCGCGTAGGGCATCAACCGCCGCTGTGACTTCCAGTTGAAGAGTACGGAAGCGGCGGTGAAGGTGCTCATCAGGAACGACCAGAACAGAATCGAACCGGACTGCGATCCCCACAGCGCGGTAATTCTGAAGAATTCCGGCATATCCGGGCTGGTGACTTGCCACACATACGTGATTTGGTACTGCTCGGTGAGCAGTGCAATCTCCAGCGCCACGCAGGCGATCGTTACAAAGATGAAGTTGAGGATCACGGCATTGCGGGCGCTGCGGATCATCGCCTCGCTGCGGGCAAACCGCTCACCGTAAACCGCTGCGATGATCGCATAAACTGCCGCAATAAACGCGAACAGGGCTGCGATCAAACCGATTTCTGCTAACATGGGTTTCTCCCCTAGCTTTCCACTTGCTCGGGAACGCCTTCTTCATAGCGGCTCGGGCACTTGAGGAGCAGTTCAGTGGCGTAAAACACACCGTCTTCGCCCACCACACCCGTCATAATGGCCTGCGCTTCATGCTGGAGTAGATCCGGCTTGACTTCGCCTTCCATATGCACCGTCAAGCGCGTCGCCGCCGTATCCGACACCGCCTGATGCAGCGTCAGCGCGAGATCCGTCGTGTCTGTGGGAATATTGGCGATCGTGAAGTCGAGCACGAGGTTCTCGCCGTCATACACAATCGTGTTGCCATCGACAGCGCCGGAAATGCGCACCGTTTTCCCCACCAAATCAGGATTATTTACCAACTCATCAACGGTCATAAAATACTGCGCGCCGTTCATGGTGCCAGAAATGACCAGATAGACCACTGCGACGAGCAGCAGCACGGCTCCGATCATGAACTTCCAGCGGTCGCTCCCTTTAGTTGGCAGCGTCACGGACGAAGCGGCGGGCTTTTCCCAACTGATTTCAGCCACGTTTCACCTCTATACAATTTTTGGGCAGATTTGTATGTAACTAGCTTACCTTTTTCGTGCCAGAAAACTGAGGACAGAACACATTGTTACGGGGTGACGGGTATCACCCGTCATAAAACGAAAACCAACGCAGAATAAAGAAAGAGGAGTAAGTCCATGCAACTGAACAGTCTGCGTTTGAAGCTGATAGCAGCTTTCCTGCTGCTGGCGCTGATACCGCTCACCGCAACCGGGATCTACGGGCATTTTTTCACGAGTAATGCCCTGTCCGGTCAGGCGTTAGAACGGTCGATCAATCAGGTGCGCCTGCAAGCGGAAAGCATCGACAGTGCGCTGAGTCAGGTGAAGGGTGACGCGCTGTATTTGAGCGCGCTCCGCAGCCTGAACATGCTGCGCCAGCAAAACCGCCCCGAGGCGATTGAACTGTGGACGCATGAAGTCGGACAGGATTTGCTGGTGCTGGCCTCCGTCCGCCCGATGTACTACGCCGTGCGCTTGATCGGCACAGATGGCAGTGAACGCATCGGCGTGCGCGCCGACGATGACCGCGTTCGCACGATCACTGATCTGCAAGACCGGAGCGGCGTCCCCTACTTTGAGGAAACCATGAAGCTCCCGGTGGACGGTGTGTACGTCTCACCGTTCCAGACGCAGGACACGTCCGGCGCGCCATACATTCATTATGCGATTCGCCTGCCCGATGGCGTGCTCGTCATCGACCTGCACGCGGGCTGGATGCTGCGATCGCTCCCTGATGATCCTGGCGCAGACACCTGGGCGATGGTCGATCAGGCGGGGCGCTTCCTCGTCTATCAAAGCGATGTCGAGCCGCAGAGCCTCTCCTCTGACATTCCAAATCTGCTCACCGGCGAACGCGGCACGCTTGAAACGACGGACAGCGTCTACATCTACGATACGGTGACGCCCGCCGATAACACCTTCTGGGTGATCTTCCGGCACACGCCGACCAGCATCCTCTATGAGTCGGTCGATCACTTCTACCATATCGCGCTGTTTCTCGAGGTCATCGCCGTCACGGTCGCCATTGCGCTGGCGATCATCATGAGCCGCGTGTTTGTCGAGCCGATCAAGCGCCTGCAAGAGATGACGTTCACCTTTGGGCGCGGCGGTCAAGCGCCGGAACTGCCGGACAACCTGCCCCACGACGAGATCGGGGAGCTGACGCGCAGCTTCATTCATATGGCGGTCGAGCTGCAGAACAAGCGCATGATTGAGCACAAGCTGATCGAACGACTGATCCGCGCGCAGGAAGAAGAACGCAAGCTGCTCGCGTATGACCTGCATGACGGGCTGATTCAGCAGATGGTTGGCGCGCGCTTCTACCTAACGAGCTGCCGCGAAGTCTGCCCGCACACAGCCCTTGACGCCAAAACCGGGCTGGTACGCGGTTGCGACGCGCTGAGCGAGGCCATTGTCGAAGGGCGGCGCATCATCGAAGGGCTGCGCCCGGCTACACTCGACGATCTCGGCTTCACCGCCGCCATTCAGGAAATCGCCCAGCAGACCGCCCGCGCCGCCGGGTGGGAGCTCACGCTCGATCTCCTGCCGCTGCCCGCCGAACCAGAGAAAACGATCGCGGTGACGCTCTTCCGCATCGCGCAGGAAGCGCTCAACAACGCGCGCAAGCATGCGAAGGCGCGGCACGTCCGCGTGACCCTGCACAACGGCGACGGCATCACGCTGGAAATCGCCGACGATGGTCTCGGCTTCAACCCGAAAGCGTTGGTGGGCGAAGGCCGCGGTTTGGGCATCACCACCATGCACGAACGCGCCAGCTTGCTCAATGGCCGCTGTGACCTGCACAGTCAACCCGGGTCGGGCACGCGCGTCCATGTTTTCGTCCCGTGTGACCCGCATCATGTTCCAGAACCCGTAGAGAAGGAAAATGTATGACGACGCCCAACGTTGAAAAGACCATTCGTGCGGCCATCGTCGATGATCACGGCATCGTTCGGCAGGGGTTGCGGGCGCTGCTCACCCGCCCCGGCATCGAAGTTGTCGGCGAGGCGGAGAGCGGCAATGCCGCCATTCAGCTCGCGGAAGCGCTGCATCCTGATGTGATGCTGCTCGACATTCGCATGAAAGACGGGGATGGGTTACAAAGCCTGCCCAATATCAAAGCCGTATCGCCCCAGACCAGTGTGATCATCCTGACCACGTACGCTAACCCAGCCTACCTCGCGCGCGCAATCAGCGGCGGTGCGGCTGGATATTTGTCGAAGGAAACCGACCCGGATCAGATTGTGCGCGCGGTGCGCGCGGCGGCGGCAGGGGACGACTTAATCGACCGGACGCTGCTGCTGGCGGCGCTCTCCCACGCGGCGAGCGATTCCGCGCCGACGCCCACCGATCTCGACGGCTCGGACGTGACCATCGAACCGCTGTCCGAGCGCGAATCGGACGTACTGCGCCTGATGGTGCAGGGCTTTTCTAACAGCGTGATCGCGGAGACGCTCACCATCAGCCTGCCGACCGTCAAGACGCATGTGCAGCATATTCTGCAAAAGCTGCACGTGTCGGATCGCACGCAGGCGGCGCTGCTCGCCATGCGCCTGAAGTTGGTGGAGTAAACCGGGGTCTCACCCCACCAGGCAAAATCAAGTAGGGGACGGGCTTGCCCGTCCCGCTGGTGGGCGAGACTTGCCTCGCCCCTACAGACATATTCTCACCCTTTCCCCTCTCCCATAGAAGAAGGGGATGAGGGTGAGACGAACGAACCACAGAAAGTCGAACGGAAGCATTGTGAGCATTAACGCAAATCATACTGGGGAACGATCCCGGTTCATCCCCGTGAACGATTACAAACAGGCGCCGCGGGGGGACAATGAACAGTGTCCGTAACATCTCGGAGTGGGGGCGCATGAAGCGCGTACAATTTGGTCTCTCCCTTGTCGGTGGCATGGTCGCCCTGGTGGGCGCGGTGCTGCTGTCCGCGGTGTCCATCCCCCGGTTTCTCCACGATCTTCCCTCTGAGCAACCCGAGGCCGTCTATGCGGCCACCGATGGCTGTTATACCTGTCACATTGACGCCGACAGCCTGTGGTCCGATGACCTCACCCCCCGTGTGATCGAAGACGCGGTGATCAACCCTCACGCCGCCACGATTACGGACGCGCTCCCCATCGGTGAAGATGGCGACTCGCTCGCCTATCGCGTCGCCGGTGTCGAGATTTCTATGTCGCCAAACTATCGTTTCGGCACGTACCAAGGCAGTCTTCCATGAACAAACTTAAACTCCTTACCCTGACAGGCATCATCCTGCTCGTCGCCGGGTTCAGCCTGCTGGCCATCAACAGCCAACCGGCTGCCGCGCAAGACGAGCCGCCTGATTATGTTGGCTCCAGCGAATGCTCCGATTGTCACCGCGACCTCGTGCGCATGCATGATGATACGGCCCACGCCCGCACGCTCAGCGATGATGAAGACGCGATCCTCGCCAGCTTTGACAGCGGCGACGACGTGCGTACCGTGCAGTTCCCCGGCGAAGATGCCGCCCGTCCGTTCACCGCGGATGATGTGGCGTTCGTCGTCGGTACGGGCAAATACGTGCAGCGCTACCTCTACGAAGTCGACCGCAATGAATACCGTGTGCTCCCGGCTGAATGGGACGTCGCCGCAGGTGCGTGGCGCGCGCTCTCCCTCGCCGACTCGTGGGAAGACCCCGCGTACGACTGGGAACAGAACTGTGCCTACTGCCATGTGACGGGCTACAACTTCGAGCGTGACCGCTGGGAAGATGACGGCGTGTACTGCGAAGCCTGTCACGGCGGTGGCGAAAACCACGTCGAAGAAGCGCGCGACGCCGGGCGCAACCCGTCGGACGAAGAACTGACGACGATCCGCGCGGCCATTCAGCCCGGCAGCGACTCGCAGGTCTGCGGGCAGTGCCACAGCCGCGGCACGAGCGCCGATGGTCGTCCGTACCCGGTCGGCTACTACCCCGGCGCAACCCTCACCGACACGTTCACGCTCGTCACCCTCACGCAGACTGATCACTGGTGGGCGTCCGGTCACGCGCGGCAGATGAATATGCAGTACAACGAGTGGGTCGGCTCGGCGCACGCACAGAACGAAACCGACTGCACCGACTGCCACAACCCGCACAGCGAAGAAGACTTCCCGGATCAACTGGTGATGGACGGCTACGCGCTGTGCACAAGCTGCCACAACCAGAACCCGGCGCAAGGTAACCCCGACCCGGTGCAAGAGATGTGGGAAGGCATGCCCGTCATCGATCAAGTTGTGGCGGAACCCGGCATCCACTACCTCGCCGAAGAAGGCCCGACGTGCGCCACCTGTCACACGGTCACCGTGCCAGTCGATGGTGGCGGCGACCGCGTCAGCCATGCGCTCCAGCCGATCACCCCCGCCGTCGCGCTGACCGAGGCCGCGCTGCAGGATAGCTGCACGGGCTGCCACACCGAAGTCAGTTCGCCCGCGCTCATGCAGGAACTGATCGACGACATCCAAAACAATACGCACACGCGAATCGACACGGCACGCGCCGCCATCACCGACACGACTCCGGCGTGGGTGATCACCGCGCTCGATTTTGTGGAACGCGACGGCAGCTATGGCATCCACAACTATGCCTACTCTGACGCGCTCCTCGATGCGGTCTACGAAGCCCTGAACTTGTACGCGGCGCAGTAACGGAGAACTTGCCATGTCTGCTACCAAACGCTCGTGGATTATCGCCCTCGTCGGCATCGGCCTCACGCTGATCGCCGCCGGGCTGTCGCCGCTCCTGATCGCGCAAGCGCAGGAAGCAACCCCGGAGCCGACGCCCGATGCGACGCCTATAATCACCGAGATTTACGACCTTGAGCCGGTGACCGAAATCACTGGCAACAACAGTTACTGCCTCGTGTGTCACAGCCAGCCGTGGCAAACGGTCACGCTCGGCGACGGCACGATCCAGAACCTGTATGTCGACCCGAACACCGTCCATGACTCGGTGCACGGCGCGGGTAACCCGCAGGGGGAACTCGGCTGCACCGACTGCCACGGTCAGGATGCCTTCCCGCACAATAACCCGTCGCCCGCTAACAGCCGCGAATACGCCATTTACGCCGTGTCGCTGTGCGGTCGCTGCCACGCCGACAAAGTCGCTGAACTGGAAAACGGTCTGCACGAACGCGCGATTCTCTCCGGCAATACGGAAGCCGCGGTGTGCACCGACTGCCACGGTTCGCACGCCGTGCAGCCCGTCGTCGAACAACCGGAATTGATCGCCGGGGTGTGCGGCGACTGCCACGAAAACACGCTCGACGAATGGCGCGTGAGCGCGCACAACGAAATCGGCCCGCTTGGCTGCGCGACCTGTCACTCACCGCACAGCCAGCAGCTCCGCGCGGGCAATGACAGCAATGAGTTATGCACCAACTGCCACGACAACGTCGAAGATCGCTTCATTCACGGCGTGCACTGGGGTGAAGACGCGGCAGAACCGGTCGCCTGCGTGGACTGTCACATGTATACGGGCGAACCCGACGGCAGCGCGGTGTTAATTTCCGATAACGTCTCCGTGTTTGACCTGCAAACGGGTCACACCATGAAGATGAGCGCGACGCCGTGTACCACCTGTCACGAAGACATGGTCGCCAGCGGCGAATGGGCGCAGCTCATGGCCGACCGCACGGTCGTCGTCGAGATGGCACCGACCAACGAACCCGGGGCCGTCGCCAGTGAAAATGAACTGGAAGCCGCGGTTGAAGAGAGCGCGCAAACAAGCTACGTCCCGCTGCTGCAAGGCTTGATCCTCGGCCTCGGCTTCGGCGTGACCTTCGCCGCCGTGTTCATCGCGCGGGGCAACCGTGCGGCTCAATCGTCCAAGCCGGATCAGTCCGAATAAGGATGGCGAGTATGTCTCAAACGCCAACACCTCCGCGTGAGGAAAAAGCGGCCAAGCTGAATATCCTCTCGCGCCGCGAATTTATGACCTTGCTCATCGGCGGCGGCGCGAGCCTGGTGCTCGCGGCGACACTCGCCGAACCGCTCGACACCTTCGCGCGCGACATTTTGCAGAACCGCGCGACGACGCCCCACGGCGGCGACTCGAATTATCACTGGGGCATGGTGATCGACCTGAGCAAGTGCATCGGCTGCGATTACTGCGTCTGGGCGTGTCAGGCCACCAACGACACCGCCGACGACATGCGCTGGAACATCCATATCGTCGATCAAACGCCGCTCGGCGACACCTTCCACGTGACGCGCCCGTGCCTGCACTGCCAGCATGCGCCCTGCGTCGAAGTCTGCCCGGTCGGCGCGACCTATCACCGTCACGACGGCCTCGTCGCGATGGATTACGCCAAGTGCATCGGCTGCCGCTACTGCCAGACGGCGTGCCCCTACGGCGCGCGCCAATTCAACTGGTTCGAACGCTCCGATGTCAACACCAAAACGCCAGAATGGGGCGAACCAGAAGTCAGCCGCCGCCCGCGCGGCGTGGTCGAAAAATGCACGTTCTGCGTGCACCGTATCGATGCCGGGCTGGCGAACGGCCTCATGCCGGGCGTGGACGAAGCCGCGACCCCCGCGTGCGTCAACATCTGCCCGGTGAACGCGCGCCACTTCGGCAACCTGAATGACCCGGACAGCACGGTCTCGCGGATCATCGCCTCGATGCCCACGCTGCGCCTGCGCGAAGACCTCGGCACCGATCCCAGCGTCTACTATATTCCGCCGGAAGGATTAGTCTAATGGCTACAGTCACACATCCGGTTGATGCTGCGCCGATCCCTGCCCCGCCGAAGCGGAAAGGCTTCTCGCCCCTGTTCCTCGGTTGGATGGCGTTCCTCGTGGTCATGCTGGCGGTCGGCTTGATCAGTGGTTTGCAGGTGCTGATCAACGGCCTCGGCGTGTCCAATCTCTCCGACGAACTGCCGTGGGGCTTGTGGATCACCGTCGACCTCTCATCGATTGGGTTGGGCGCGGGCGCGTTCACGCTCTCCGCAGCGGTTTACCTGCTCGGTCTCCGCCGCTATGAAGCGATTGCTCGCGCCGCCGTGCTCGTCGGCTTGCTCGGCTACTCGTCGGCGATGATCGCGCTGTTCATCGACATCGGGCGCTTCGACCGCTTCTACCACCCCATCATCTACTGGAACGTCCACTCGGTGTTGTGGGAAATCACCATGTGTGTGATCCTCTACTCCACCGTGCTCGTCACCGAGCTCGTGCCCATCATCATTGAAAGCACGCCGCTCAAAAAGTTTAAGGTGCTCAACTGGCTGGCGCATGTCCTGCATCGCATCATGCCCGTGGCGGCGACGCTCGGCATGGGCTTGTCGCTGCTGCATCAGTCATCACTCGGCGCGACCTACGGCATCCTGACGGCGCGTCCGTTCTGGTATTCACCGTCCGCACCCGTGCTGTTCATCCTCTCGGCGATTGCGGCGGGTGTCTCGCTCACCATTCTGGTGACGATCCTCTCCGGCAAGCTGATGCGGCGCGAGCAGGTGCCGAACGATATCCTCGAAAACGTGGCCAAGTTCGCGGGCATTATGTGCCTCGCCTACCTCTACCTCAAGTTGTGGAGCTGGGCGGCCACCAACTACTACAGCTATGTACCAGAACAGCAGCTCGGCGTGGAAATCCTCGCGCAGAACACACCGTATAACTTCACGTTCTGGTTCGGCGAAGTGCTGTTCGGCGCACTGGTTCCGGCAATGTTCTTCCTGTGGGGTCGCCTCCGCCGCAACCGCTACGCGCTGATCATCGCCGCCTTGATGGTGATCGCCGGGCTGGTGATCAATCGCTGGAATATGACGCTCTCCGGGTTTGTCATCCCGCTCGACTGGTCGCCCGGCGTGAGTCAGGTGTTCCCGATCAATCAGTATCAGCCCGCGCTCGTCGAATGGGGCGTGGCGATTGGCATCGTCGGCTACGCGTGGACGGCCTTCACGCTCGGCGTGCGCTTCCTCCGCCTCTACCCGGATGCCCGTGACCTGAAATCGGGTGAAAAAGTCTTCCCGCCCGAAGAACACGTCCACTGATCAACCAATAGTAAGAACCTGAGGACGAGCTTGCGCTCGTCCTTTTTGTTTCCATTCCGCACGAAACCTCTTTTCCGGACATGCTAGCAATGTTTCGTAATATTTTTCGTAATTCTATAACCTCGTGTTCATGTGCTGCTCATACGTGGAGCCTAGGATCAGCGCATCGTAACACTTGACGGAAATAGGGAGGACATCATGTCCAACAGTCCAACTTGGGATCAGATCAAGGGTGCGTGGAAGCAGATCACCGGGAAAGTCCGCGAAGAGTGGGGCGATCTCACCGATGATGAGATCATGCAGATGAACGGCGAGCGCGATCAGCTTGTCGGGAAGCTTCAGCAGAAGTACGGCATGGCGCGTGAAGATGCGCAGCGGCAGGTCGATGACTGGTCACGGCGCGTGCGCTGGTAACCAACAGGATTTGAAACAGGCTAAGGGGCGCAGTGTGCGCCCCTTTTTGATTCCAGGCCTACTGGCTGCAACTGATGTTTGCGTTCGTGTTATGACGATAGGCATGGTTGGCGTCATCCGAATAAGACCTATGCCTAGCCACATCAAATAACAGTTTCTTCCCAATATCTACACAACTTCCCCACAATTACCCCCCAAACTATAAGAAAATCATCGCAACCGTCTACAATGCTTGTGAAACCACAGGACGCTCGTTCAAGAGGCACATCATGGCGGAACCTAGGGCATCAACCTCTGTCATCCAAACACAAGCCAATCCAGTCAAAGCAGCGCTTCCGCTCATCGCGCTGGTCGCCATCGTCATGCTCGCTGGTACTCTGCGCTACGCCAACATCGAAGCGCTGGGTGATGGCAACGTTTATTACACGGCAGCCGTCAAAGCCATGCTGCAGTCGCCAGTGAACTTCTTCTTCGTAGCCGCCGAACCGGGCGGCGGTGTGAGCATCGACAAGCCGCCGTTCGGCCTGTGGGTTCAGGCGGGCTCAGCGGCGATCCTCGGCGTGAACGGCCTCGCGGTCACCCTGCCGTCGATTCTCGCGGGGATGGCCTCAGTCGCCGTCCTCTACCACCTCGTCAGCCAGCGCTTCGGCGCGCTCGCGGGGTTGATTGCCGCCTTAGTGCTGGCTACAACGCCGGTCTCCATCGCCGTAGACGGCACCAACAACCTCGATAGTGTGCTCATTTTTGTGCTGCTGCTGGCGGCATGGGCTTTCATTCGAGCGATCGAAACGCGCCAGCTCGCCCCGCTGCTCATCGGCGCAGCCCTCGTCGGCCTCGGTTTCAACACCAAGATGCTGCAAGCCTATCTGATTCTGCCCGCGTTGTACGCCGCCTACTTCCTTAGCGCCCGGCTTCCGGGGTCGCGCAAGCTGGCCTACCTGATCGGCGCTAGTATCGTACTGCTGGTCGTCTCGCTGTCATGGGCGCTGATCGTCGATCTCACGCCCGCCGATCAGCGTCCGTATGTCGGCGGCAGTCAGACGAACTCAGTGTTGGAACTCGCGCTCGGTTACAACGGCTTACAGCGCGTTACGGGCGCGGGGTCGCCCGCCGGCGGCGCTCCCGGGGGACAGCGGGATGGCGGTCCGCCACCGGGCATGGCGCCCCCTGGCCCGGGCGGCTTTAATCCCACGGGCAGCGAAGTCGGCGAACCGGGACCGCTACGCTTGTTCAGCGCACCGCTGGCCAATGAACTTAGTTGGGCGCTGCCTTTAGCGCTGTTCATGCTCGCCGTCCTCATCCTCAGCGAGCGACCGCACTGGCCGCTCGGCGTCCAGAATCAGAGCGCCGTGTTATGGGGCGGTTGGCTTCTCACCGGCATTGCCTTTTTCACGGTGTCCGCCTTCTTTCACGCTTACTATCTGGCGACTATTGCCCCGCCGCTGGCAGCCTTGATCGGCATCGGCGCGGCGGTGATCGCCCAGTCACCGCGCGCGCGTCTGTGCACCGTCGCGCTGATCGGCGCGGTGCTCGGCACGCTCATCTACCAGTGGCTGACCGCCGATCACTATGGCGCGGCCCTCCCGGAGTTACGCCTGATCGGCGTCACAGCCTTGGCAGTCGGCATCGTGAGCTTGGCGCTGGCCTACTGGTTTCCGCGCTGGCGGCGCATCTCCGTGCCCGCGCTGGTGAGTGCCGCGCTGATCATCCCAGTGGCGTGGGGCGGGCTGACCGCGCAGGACGCCTCGACCAATGCCGTGTTACCCAGCAGCTACACAGGCACGGCGCAAGAAGGCATGTTCGGTGGGCCGGGGGCGCTGGTCGGTAATCTATCGCTGATCACCGAGGCGCTGCTGGCTTATGTAGAAGCCAACCAAACCACCGACTACCTGCTCGTCGTCGGTTCGGCCATGCAGGGCGCGCCGCTGGTGCTCGAAACAGGTCAACCTATCCTTTACCTTGGCGGATTCAATGGCTCGGATGCGATCTACACCGAAGCCGACCTCGCGCAGATGGTCGCGGACGGGGAAGTGCGCTTCTTTTTGACAGGTACATCCCCGTTTGATCGTTGGGTCGTAGACACATGTCGCCTCGTCGAGGATGTGAGCATCAACGTCACCATGCCCGGCGGTGGACTGCGTCCCCCCGCTGGCAGTTTTCCCGGCGGGTTCTCCCCTCCAGCGTTGTACGATTGCCTGTCAACCAGCTAAGTTCTGCGCGTGATCGGAACCATGCTAAATTCTGTGTGCCCGCCTCGGCACACTTGCGGATGCATTAACCGATCATTGTCGTCACCAGTACTTAAGGCGAGTTGTCCCGTTATCTCGCCGCCGTTATGATCATGGAAATGAAAAAAGTAAAAGGTAGCACATGAACCGCGCAGCCGAACAGCCCAAGAGTCTTCTGGAGAGACTCCGTATTCCCGAAGGTCAATCGCTCGTCTGGTGGCTGATCGATATGCAGCGTACGCGACCGATGCAGGTGCTGGCGGTCATGTTATTTGTCGTCTTGTTCCACTTCCTGTTTAGCTGGTCGTGGAGTCTGACCATCGCCATGATCCTGAGCATGTTCCTACATGAGTGTGGGCATGCGCTCGTCTTCAAACTGACGAATATTCGCTTTCACCTGCTGTTCCTGTTCCCGCTCGGCGCCGTCGCCGCGCCGATTAACAAAGAGGAAAACGCCCGTTCCGATCAACTGCACTGGTACACCATCGGTTGGCTGCTGCAGGCCGGGCCAGCCGTCAATGTACTGCTGATGCTGTTCGGCGTGGCCGCGCAAGCCCTGCCCGCCGCGCCGGAAGTGAAGGTCTTCGCCCGTGATCTGGTCTACGTGAACGGGCTGCTCGCCAGCATGAACCTCATTCCGCTCTGGACGCTCGACGCGGGGCAGCTCTTCAACGTGATCTACAACTCGTTGGAAGAACACGAAGACACGTTCGTGACCGGGTCGCTGCTGCTCGGCGTGCTGCTTGTGCTGCTGTTCGTGCTGCGCATCCCTGGCATGCTCTCGTGGGCGATGGTACTCACGAACACAATCATGCATTTTGGCTGGGTCGCGTTCTTGCTGGTCTTCGCCGTGGGCATCCTCAACAAACAGGCGCATGATAAGCCGGAAAACGCCCAATCCAAGCAGGCGATGAGCAACCGCCAAGTGCTGATTCAACTGGTGGTCTATTTCGTGCTGGTCACACTTACCCTGTGGGTTGCGGCGGGCGCGCTGGTGTAACCAGCAATTGACACACGTTCATCCGTTCCGTAAGCTTGTAGACTACTTTCACCTGTGAGACTAGTCTGCATGATTCAACCTGCCTCAACCTATACCAATCCCGTCTATCCGCACTACATGGCCGATCCGTTTGTGCTGCGCCACGACGGACACTATTACGCCTACGGCACGTCTGCCCCCAATGCCGAAGGCTGGCAGTTCCCCGTGCTGCATTCACCCGATCTCGTGCACTGGGAAGCAGCGGGTTACGCACTGCCCCCCATCCCCGGCGCGCTTCAGTTCTGGGCACCGGAAGTCGCCTTCCATGACGGGCACTTCTACCTGTATTTCTCCGCGCAGGGCATCGACGGACGCGACCATCAACTGCGCATGGCAGTCAGCGACCAACCGACTGGCCCATTCGTGGATCGCGGGCATGTCCTCACGCCAGACGACCCGTTCACCATCGACCCGCATCCCTTCCGCGATGTCGATGGCCAGTGGTATCTGTTCTACGCGCGCGACTTCCTCACGCTGGATGGCGAATACCGCGTCGGCACGGGCATCGTCGTCGACAAACTGATCGACATGGAGACGCTGGCGGGCGATCCGCAGATCGTGGTGCGGCCGCACGCCGATTGGCATCTGTTCCAGTCGGAGCGCAGCATGTACGGCGCCGTTTACGACTGGCACACCATCGAAGGCGCGGCGGTACGGCGGCACAATGGGCGTTACTACTGCTTCTACAGCGGCGGCGCCTGGGAACGCGAGAATTATGGCGTAGCGTACGTCGTCGCCGATCATCCCCTGGGACCGTATCACCGCCCGCCGGAAGCGGCCAACCCTCTGCTGAAATCTGTCCCCGGTCAGGTGATTGGCCCCGGTCACAACTCGTTCACCGAAGCGCCGGATGGGCAGGAAATCGTCGTCTATCACGGGTGGGATGTTGAGCGCACCGCTCGGCTCATGCGCATCGACCGCCTGACCTGGGACGGTGACCGCCCGGTACTGCACGCGCCGACCTTCACGCCGCAGCCGATCCCGTGGCTGAAATAGCCAATACATAATCACACACGCATATCTCAAGGCGCGGCGATTAAAGAATAGAAGTAAACTGACTGGTGTTTAGCGGGCGCAGGCTGCTGCGCCCATTTTTTGGAGAATCTGATGCTGCCCAATGAATGCCCGCTTGAATTGTGGGCTTTCCTCGAAAATTCTGACTTTCAGCGCATGAAAAATGGTGAATTGTTTCGTCAGGATGAAGTCAAACTCATTCGCCATGACGAGTTTCTGGAAACCGACTACCAACTGCTGGTCGACATCGGCATGGTCGGCGTGCGCGATGCGGCGCGCTGGTATGTGACGCACACCGCCCCGCATACCTTCGACTGGACATGGCTGGATCGCGTGGTCGCGTCGGCGGAAAAGTCGCACCTCACCCTATACCTCGACCTGTGGCACTACGGCTATCCCGATTGGCTCGACCTCATGAGTCCGGAAGCACCCACCCACTTCGCCGAATTTGCACGGGCGATTGCGCTGCGCTATCCGCAATTATCGCACTGGTGCATCGCCAACGAGCCGAGCCTGATGGTCGAAATGGCGGGACGCCTCGGCAAATGGCGGCCGTTCCTGCGCCGCAAAGAGAACGCGACGCGCCTGCGCCGCCAGATCTGCCGCATGATCATCGAGGCGTCCAAGGCCGTGCTGGAAGTCAAACCGGACGCGCTGCTGATCATCCCCGAACCGTGGCATTCAACGCTCAAGCGCTCGGAGGACTATCAGGCGGCGGTCATCGACACTGTGATCGGTCGGCGCGACCCCGAACTTGGCGGCGATCCGCGCTATATCAGCGTCATCGGCCTAAATCACTACCGCGATTCGACGCTGCCGCCCTTCCATCAACTGGCGCTCAACGCGCGCCAGCGCTACCCGGAATTCCCGATCTGGTTCACTGAAACGTCCGGCCCGCCGCGCGGCTGGCAGCAAGCCGAGTGGTTCTGGTGGATGCTGGCGGAAACGCGTCTCGCTAACGCGGGCGGCGCGAATATCCCGGTGTTCACGTGGGCGCCAACGATTTCGATGTATGACTGGGTGGACGAAACCAAGCACCTCGCCAATGGCTTGTGGGTGATCGGCAAGAACGGCGAACGCAAGCCCAACGGGCACGTGCTGGAGGCCATCAAACTGGCGCGGAAGTCGGGTTACCTCCGCTGAGTGTCAGGCATCGCCGTGGATGATGTGGCGGTTGAGCGCGACCGCCACCGCCGCCGCGCGATCCGTCACCCCAAGTTTCGCGTAAATGTGTTTGAGGTGCGTCTTCACTGTCGCCTCGCTGATGTGCAGACGCTTGGCGATGCCGGCGTTCGTGTCGCCTTTGCCAGCATACGCCAGCACTTCAATCTCGCGCTCTGTCAGCGCATCATCGCCCCCAGCGAACAAGCGACCGGAGATCGTCATACTTAGTACAGGCTTACCCTCAGCCGCCAGAACAACCGCCCGGTAAAGTTCTTCGCGCGGCGAGTCTTTGAGCAGATAGCCGAGCGCACCCGCATCGAGCGCCCGCCGGATATCCTGATCGCTGTCATAGGTGGTCAGCACGAGGATCCGCGCCTCTGACCGCACGGCAAGAATCGCTTGCATGGCGCTCACGCCGTCCATCACAGGCATGCGCAAATCCAGCAGAATCACATCAGGCAGCAGTTCAGTGGCCAGTTTGACCGCCAAACGGCCATTCTCTGCTTCGCCGACGATCACAAAGCGGTCATCTCCGCCAAAGATGCCGCGCATGCCTACCCGCACCACCGGGTGATCGTCCACGATCAACAAGCGAATCGCCATGCCCATCACTTCCCATTGAGGGGTAATTCGACCACCAGCGTCGTCCCATCGTGGGGCGCGCTCTCGATGGTCAGTGTACCGCCTAACGCCTCGATCCGCTCGCGCATATTGACCAGACCATAGCCAAGCGCGTTGAGGGGCAGCGCAAAACCCCGACCATCGTCATTGATGTCCAGCAAAACAGCGTTAGGAACGTAAGAGAGTGTGATCGTCACGACATGCGCCTGCGCATGTTTGCCGACATTCGCCAGCGCCTCCTGAGTGACGCGCAGCAGCGCCAGTTCATGCGCGGGCGACAGAACGTGCGGCGCACCGGTGATCACCACAGCGGCGGAAATACCGTGCATGTGTGCCCAGCTTTCAGCGACCTGACGTACACCTTCTTCAAACCGGCGGCCTTCCAAAGCGGGCGGGCGCAGTTCCCAGATGAAGTGCCGCACTTCGCGCAGGTTCTCGCGCGTCATGCGCTTTGCGCCATCGATGTAGCGCTGCGCTGCCGCATCATCGGGGGCGGCGTCAGCCGCTTCAAGATGCGTCACAATGCCGATCAATCCCTGCGCGATGGTATCGTGCAGTTCCCCTGCCAACCGCTGACGTTCGTGCGCTATTCCCGCCTGCCGTTCCATGGTGGCAATGGTCGTCTGCGCTTCCTTCAACTGTTCGATCAGCTTTTGGCGTTCCTGACTTTGGCGGATGATCGCTGTGATGTAATAGCCTAACAGCGCGGCGCCGACCCAAGCCACCGACATAATCAGCATCCACGTCACCGTCAGGTCAGGGTTGATGCGCTGGAGCTGCAGCAAGACCAGTGTGTTGAGCATTAGCGCCAGGCCAATTGCCAACCGCAGCCCAACGAGGATGAATACATGGGGGAACAGGCCGCTCAACACCAGCATAAACGTGGGACTGTACCCCACCAACCCGTACCAGATTGCCCAACCAACCGCAAAGACAGCCGTCCAACCGAGCGGCCGCAGCGCGGGCAAGCGCAGCGAGACTCCATACCACACCATCAACAGTGCGGTGAGCAGAATCGGCAGTACGGGATCGAGCGTTGAACTGGGATCGAGGACGACCAGCCCTAAGGCAAGCGCGCACAAAGCCAAAAACAGCACGTGCCACACGCCTGACCAGCGCGCCCACACGTCTTTAAGGGTCTTGCCGTCCATCGTCCGCTTTCTCTGCTCAGTGTTGGATCGATTTTACCGCTTCTGCTGCGGATCGGGCTTCTTGGATGACAAAATGGCGTACAGCGCTACGCCCATCGAGATCACGACATACGCGAACGTGCGCACATCGCCTTGCAGGAAGAACGTTGTCGCCAGCATCAGAATGACTGCGACAAATGCCACAATGACCCACCGCTGACTCGCCGTCAGGTTCTGCATGATTATCTACCCCTAAGCTCCATTTATTCGATAGCTTTAAGGCTAGGTCAACCTGGCGTGTGCCGCATCCTCCATGAAGTGATCCGCAGGTCATCCGTTCGGGGGATGCGCGTATAGTGGCGCGGTAAACATTGTATTAAACAGGCGTCAGTGCTGCTGCGGATGTCGCCAAAGTCGCCTTTATGACAAAAACCGGGACACGTTTGTGTCCCGGTTTACTTACACCGCTTGCAGCTTCAGCCAGAAACCGTCCAGCCGATTGTCCTTGAAGCCGATCTGCTGGATTTGGTAGGGCAAACCGCGCCGCTTAACCTTCATCAGCCACGCGCCGAGGCGCGCGCGCGTTTGCGTCTCCGCCCGCAGCAGTTGGCGCGGCTGGATCACATCCCCGCCGACCAAGCGCTCGACCTCCGGACGCACGACCTGCGCCCAAATCCACTGGCGCAGCAGGCTGTCCGCGAGGTAGTGGCGGAGCGCCGCACCCTCACGGAGCGGCGTCATCACGGCGGCGAGCGTCCGTTCCAGATCGGTGTCCAGCGCCGCCAGATTACCCAGATAGATGATCGTGTTTAGCAGCGCGTCGATCAGCGCAGGATCGGTCTGTGGATCCCACAGCGCCACCCGCTGACCGAGCGTAAAGCAGTCTTCCACGCGCTGGGCGGTCAAGCGCGGGTCACCGTGATGCACGATCAGCGTGACGTTGGCGATCTCCGGGTCGTTGACGCGCAGCAAGCCCGGCCAATCCAGTAGAACCCCCACATCGGCGCAGAAAACGGCCAGCGGATGCCCGTCGTTGAGCCTGTAGGCCATCTGCATAGGCGTGGGCTGACGCGCCGCTGAACTGCGCGCAGCAATTGCCGCGAGATGCGGCTGGACGTCAAATATCGACATGGCGTTATTTGATAGGAGTGGCTTGGCGACGCAGCGGGATCACAGCGTTGTTGAGATACTCGTGCACCAGCGCCTGGAAGTGATGCACGCCGTTTTCGTGCCGCGCGGAGAAGCGTCCTCGGTTATATGAGCGCGACTTCAAGCCCTGCTGCACATATTCGCAGATTTCGATGTCTTCATACTGGACTTCGTCCGCGAACTTAACCATCGTCTCCATGCCCGCTTGATCAATGTCGTGCTTGAAGTACCACTCAAACGTGAGCAGGGTTTTGTCGTGCCCCTGCGGGCGCACGATGTTGACGGACAGATTGTCCGGATACTCGTCGATCATGAAGTTTGGGAACATGACGTGATAGCGGATCTTGTCTTCGGGCAGCGGATTGACATAGCGCCGCTTGTTCGGATTGCCCTGACTGGCGGGCTTGACGGGCACCCATTGAATGCTGAAGAAGCGGTAGGTATCGACATAGTACTCGTCGAGGTTCATCTCCCGGTTGAGGCCGGGGTGCGCCATCGGCACGTGATAGCCTTCCGCGTAATTGTCGAGGTAGACCTTCCAATTGCAGTTGATGAGGTATTCGCAGCGTTCGACCAACTGCCAGCCATCCCAGTCGATGCCGCTCACACGCGTGAATTCGTCGCCCCACATATCGGCGAGCGCGGGCGCGTTGTCATCAAGATTGATGAAGACATACGGCCCCCACATTTCGGTGCGAATCTCGTGCAGGCTGAAGCACGATGGCTCAAAACTCGGCGTCTCTTCCATGCCGGGCGCGCGCAGCAGTTGGCCATCATGGTTGAATGTCCAGCCGTGATACAGGCATTGAAACGACTTGCGATTGCCTTTACCCCGCGCGACGACCCCGGCGCGATGGGGGCACACGTTGTAGTAGGCGCGCAGTTTTCCAGTTTGATCTCGGGTGAGGACGATGGGTTCGCCAGCGGCTTCGCTGGTCAGATAATCGCCGGGCTTGGCGAGTTCATCAGTGCGGGCGACGGCTTGCCACGTTCGGGCGAAAATGGCATCCTGTTCACGTTCAAAAACCTGTGGATCGAGGTACCAGCTGGCGTCGAGGGTTTGGGCGCTGGCAACTTCCGGCTGAAAAGACTCATTCGTCCACAACTTCTGCATAGGACTCCTTTTGTGTCCCGTAACGCCATGGACACCCGCGTATCAGTTAGGCTCAACTCTCCCCAAGTGGCTCGCATAGCCACTTTCTCAGCCTGAATTCTACCCCACCCCACCCCCCTGTAAAGTGTATGTTTCCTGAATGTTTGTTCGCATGTCCGCCTTTAGTCGCAGGCAGAGTTCTATCCATCTTCGGATGTTCAAGTGGGCTGATACAAGCTTTAATAAGGGTATCTTGAAACGAAGGACGTAAACGCACATGTTCGCTCAGTTGAAGACGGTCGAATCGATCCAAAAGTTGATCAGTACGTGGGAACACGCGGCGGTGCCCACCGTCGATGATCCCCTGCAGCCGCTGCTGCTCGGTCTGAATACGTACATCAACCACGATCTGGTGTTCGAACTAGCGAACAATCTCGCGGTGAACGGTGACGCGCTCACGCCGAGGGGTCGGCAGCGCGACCGCCGCGCCTTTGACGGAGTCATCGCCGCGATCAAGACGCTGGTCATGGACGTGTATCAGCGCGTGAGCGAACGCGGCTGCGCGCTGGACCTGGATGCGTGGGTACTGGAAGACTTGATCGACGGGTGGAGTGAAACGGTGTGGAAGCACACGGAAGCGCTGCTCCGCAGCCGCAGCCAGTTTGAAGCCGAGGCGATCCGCTTTCAGGTGGATCGGCGGACGATCAAACGAGCGGAGGGGATCCGCTGCGCGCGGCTGAATCGTCATACGGAACAGGCCGCTTAAGGGGTAGAGACTTCTACCCCTTTTTTGTGCGGACTGTCCGCTGCGTTCGCCGCCGCTATAGTACCGCGAAGAAGGCAATGAAGATCACCACGTCCTGCAAGAAGTGGATGAACCATGCCCACCACACGCCTTCGGTCTCCTGAATCGATTTTGCCAGCAGCCAGCCTATGAACCCGGCCATCAACGCGCCGACCACGCCGCCCGGCGTGCCAAAGTAGTGCGGCAGCCCAAACAACAGCGCGGACATCAGCGCGACCGTGGGGCGCGGCACGACGCCTTCGAAGCCGACGACCACCGTGAACCGCGTGATCGCCTCCTCGGTGAATGCATTGAGCGCGGCGAAGATCAGGATGAACGGAGCAAAGCCGATCACCGCGCTGCCGACCGCTGACAGATCACCTTGGAGCACATTCAGATAGAGGAAAATCGATGTGACGAGGGTGATCACGATGGCGAAGTTGATTCCGACGTTGCGCCACGTGTCCTTCGCGCTGATGCCGAGCGCCTTCACCGGGACAGGATGCACTTGGCTGTTCCCCACGCGGGCGAAGCGCTTGAAGTTCGCCGGAAACAATATGTAGGTGATCAGCAGGTTGACAAGCGCCACGCTGAGCGCCAGCGCCTGATATTTGATGTCGAGATCGACGCGGGCGATGGGGTGCAGCTCAGGCAGCGCTGCCGTTTGGATGAGGGGGCGCAGCACGACCAGCAAGCCGATGCTGGCGGCCGCCATGACGAGCAGAATCAGGCTGCGCGCGCGGTGATTGGTCTGGGTGTTTGCGGTGACGGCGGTCATAGAATCTCCTTGAGGTGACTAGAACTGCGCTTGGACCAGCTTGATCGTGTCGTCGAGCCATTCGACGTACAGCCGTTCTGACCGTTCACCCGCCTGCCGCACCGCCTCCCAGAGCAGCGCGTCTTTCGCCAAGGCGGGATTTTGCTCCACCGCCAGCGTGATGATCTGCGCGCTGGCGGCCATGCCCTCCAACGCCTGTTGATGCAGCGTCCGCTGGAGATGGAGCTGCGTCAGAATGGCGTCCTTGTCGAGCTGGGCGGAGAAAAACAGCTTGAGCAGCAGCGGTTCTTTCGTCGGCTCGACCTCCGTCAGCGGCTCAGCCAACCAGCGCCGCAGCGCGGTTCGTCCGGCCTCGGTGATGGTGTACACGCGGCGATCCGGGCGATCTTCCTGAGGCTGCACCTCAGACGTCAGCAGACCATCTTCCTCCAGCGCCTTGAGCGTCATGTAGATCTGGCTCAACTTGGCGTACCAGAAATGCCCCGTCGAACTATCCATGAACTGCTTGAGTTCGTAGCCATTCATCGGCGAATAGTTCAACACGCCAAGCAACGCGAATTTCAGCATACCATAATCCTTATGTATAAATCTTTATATATCATACTTGACGTAAATGTCGTGAGTCAATTCACTGTCATCGAATTTACGATTTTCACATACAGAGGCACCTAAAAAGGCGATCCGTCGGGATCGCCTGTCGCCGTCAGTCGCGAGTTTCTGGTCTTGGGAGGTCAGGCGTGAAGCCAACCTTGCGCAGCCGCTGATCACAGTCGTCCCACACGGCGGGCGGCTCCTGCCATTGTACGGTGATCATCTGCGTGGGCGTATGCACATCCACACGGATCACGCCGGCCACCTGCTGCAACGCATTCTCGATCACTTCCGCATCCTCAGCGGTCATGCTCGGAATTTGAAACGTCTTCGCCTGCTGCATCTGTCAACCCTTTCCACTTGTATTTCAAAGAGTATAACATGCGGGCAGCAGCCAGCAGATGAGTTTTCCCACAAAAAGGCACGCCTCGCTGCCGAGGCGTGCCTTCTTGAATCAAGTGCACTGGCTTGGCCTTACGGCATCAACGACTGTTCCGGCGCGTAGTCGATTTCCTTGAGCGTCTGCACAATGCCATCCCACGTCGCGGGGGTATCCCACTCCACGGTGACAACCTTGGTCAGCTTGTCGCCCTTAACGGTGAACACCCCCTGCTTCTGGGACAGTTCGTTGACGATGGTCTTGACGCAGCCATCGCAGCCAATATTGGGAACAACGAAAGATTTGCTTTCCATATGAGTCTCCCTCCTACATGATTCAGACGTCGTGAACCGCCTCGATCTTATCGCAAAACGGACTGAAGTTCTGCCCGCACTTGATCATCGGTTTCATGTGACAGTTGTTCGGACAACCGGGCGTTGGCGCGCGTCCCGCCGATCTGACCAAGTGCCCACGCCGCATGCCCGCGCACGAGCGGACTCGCATCGGTCAGCAAAACGCTTAACGCGGGGATGGCATCGTCCGAGCCCCAATTGCCCGCGGCGATACACGCATTGCGTACCAACCGCTCTCGCTTGATACGCGCAATCGGCGACCCGGCAAAGCGTGTGGCGAACTCCGTCGCATCCAGCGCCAGCAGATCGAGCAGGGGCGGCGCGATACGTTCGACAGACTGCGGGTAGAAGGCCGTTTCGCTGGTCGATGACGCGAAGCGATTGAACGGACACACTTCCTGACACACATCGCAGCCATAGACCCAGTTGCTCATGAGTGGGCGCAGTTCCCGGTCGATCCAGCCTTTGTGCTCAATCGTCAAATAGCTGATGCAGCGCCGCGCGTCCAGCACATGCGGGCGTGGAAAGGCGTTGGTTGGGCAGGCGCGCAGACAGCGCGTACACGTACCACACATCGTGGGCGCCAGCGTTACGGCGTCGTAGGTGTCGAACTCGAACGTCGTGAGGATTTCACCCAGGAAGAAGAAGCTGCCGCGCCGCGGATGAATGAGCATGGTGTTCTTGCCGATGAAGCCCATCCCCGCCATCTGCGCGTGACTGCGTTCGAGGAGCGCGCCCGTGTCCACGTACACCCGATGATGCGTTTCGGCGCTCATCCACTCCGCCAGCGCCTCCAAGCGCGGTGTGATCACGTCATGATAGTCGAGTCCCCACGCATACGAGGCGATGCGCCCACGCGCCGGATCGGCGAGCAAATCAGCGGGCACCGCCGGGCGATAATCCAGCCCGACGATCACCAGCGAGCGCACGCCGGGCAGAATCACATTGAGGTCGCGCCGCCGCGCCTGTCGATCCGGTCGCGCCATGTATGCCATCTCGCCGTGCATGCCCGCATCGATCCAACGCAGGTACGCGTCGAGCGTTGGCGACGGCTCTGCCCGCGTGATGCCCATGAGGTTAAAGCCCAGTTCCAGCGCCCGCGTTTTGAGGCGTTCACTGGAAAACAGAATATCACTCATTCGATTTGGCGATGAATTCCTGCTCGCTTCGAGCATACAATACGGTCAATTCATTTTTGCACAGCGGAGGTCAACATGACAGGGGATGTTAAGCAGCGCTTCAGCCAGTACGCGCACGGCTACGTGACCAGCGAAACGCATTCGCAGGGTCATGATCTGGATCGGTTGATCGAACTCGCGCAGCCGCAGCCCGATTGGGTCGTGCTCGATGTGGCGACGGGTGGCGGTCATACCGCGCTCAAGTTCGCGCCACACGTCGCCAAAGTGATCGCCAGCGACTTCGCCCCGCCGATGCTGGCGGAAGCCAAAGCCTTCATCGAGAGCAAAGGCGTGACCAACATCGAGTTTGCCGAAGTCGATGCGGAAAACATTCCCTATCCCGACGCCACGTTCGACCTTGTCACCTGCCGCGTCGCGCCGCATCACTTCGCCGATGCCTTCAAGTTTGTGCAGGAATCGGCGCGCGTGCTCAAGCCGGGCGGTCTGCTGCTGGTACAGGATCACCTCAACCCGGACGACGACAAAGCCGCCGAGTATCTCGAAGCGTTTGAACGACTGCGCGATCCGAGCCACAACCGCGTGTTCAACAGCTATGAATGGCAGGGGCTGTACCTCGACGCCGGGCTGACGGTCGAGCATTGGGAACGCATCAGCCGGGAGGCGAGTTTCGTCAAGTGGGTGGAGCGGCAGGAATGCCCGCCCGAAGTCCGCGAACGGCTGGAGATCATGATTATCCAAGCGCCTGATCCGGTCAAGGAGTGGATGAATTTCCAGTGCGCGGGCACGCCCGACGCCACGCTGGATCACGCCTACATCATCATCCTCGGCAAAAAGCCGGCCTAAGGACAAAAGATTCAACGCAAAGGCGCAAAGACGGTAAGGCGCAAAGGAGTTTACATACTTTGCGTCCTAGCGTCTTTGCAATAGGTGTTTGTCTTCAGCTTTACCGCACGGAGACGGCGACGGCCTGCGCGATGGCTTGCAGCGCGTCGAGGTTGCCCGTCGACGTGACGCCGCGGATCGCCACAAAGCGTCCGTTGTCCATCGTCAGCGCGATGAGGAAGCCGTCGAAAGCCGTGCCGCGATACGACAAGCGCGCCGCTTCCCGCCCATCCAGCGAGAAGTACTCAGTCGTGCTGCTGTCCGGGTACAGACCGCGCAGCAGCAGCTCGAAATCGGCGACGATGCTCTGCAAACCGCCGAGATCCTGCCGATCGGTTGGCGTGCCGATGAGGACTTGCAGCGCCACTGTGCCCGCTTCCGGCGTCGGCTGTTCGACCTGCAGGTAATCCTGTGCCCGCGGCGTATTGCCGAGGAACAGCACGCCGCCCGTCTCGCTCGGCGAGAACACGCCAATTTCCCAGCCGTTCGGGTAGTTCAGCGTGAACGTGCCTTCGGCAGGGGTGTATTCCGCTTCGACCAGCACGACGCCCGCCCGCGCGCAGTTGAGTTCCGCCGCTTGCAGCGTTTCCCGCGCAGCGATCAGTGCCCGGAGGGCATCCTCCGGCGTTTCATAATCCGCACTCAGCGACTCAATCACCGCGGTCAGGTCACCGGGACACGCCGCCGCGTCCTGCGCGCTCACCGGGAGCGCGGCCACCATCAACATGATCGCCAGTACCAACAACCCTTTACGCATACATCATCTCCTCTGATTCCACACTATTCAATTCCCTTTCCCACACTCGGAAAAGGCGTCATGTCAATTCCCAATCGGTACTTTATCTAGCCTCATCCCTAAATCCCCTCTCCCAAGGGCGAGGGGACTTAAAAGCACGGTTTGTCTCCCCTCTTCTCTAGGTTAGGCATCGGAAGTGAGCTTAATTCACCAAGCCCTCAAGCACGTCTGCCGCGCGTTCAACGCCGCCGCGCGACTGCATATTCGCCGCGAACTGCCGCGCCGTCGCCAGCACACTCTCGTCGGTCGCCAGCGCCTTGACCCCCTGCATGAGCAGTCCCTGCCGTACCTCGTGCGCCGTCAGCTTGATGCCGACTGCCGCCTGTGACGCCCGTCGCGCCTGTCCCTGCTGATCGGCTGCGTGTGGTACGACCAACTGCGGCACGCCATAGATCAACGCCGCGTGCGTCGTCCCCATACCGCCGTGATGGATCATCACACGGGTGCGCGGCAGCACATGCGGAAAGCTCACCCAGTTGAGCAGCCGCGTCGACGGCGGGAGCGCCGCCTTCAACTTGGCTTTCTCCTCCGGCGTGACCGGATTCCACCCGATGACCACAATCGGCACCAGCCCAGCGCGATACGCCGCCTGCGCCGACCACGCGAAGAAACCCAGATCGCCTGTGAACGTCGTGCCGAGCGTGATCAGGGCGAGCGGGGCGCTCTCCGGGATCTGCGTCAGCCACGCGGGCGGCGCATCGGTCGGCGCGTCGGGCAGCCCGCCGAAAAATTCATTCTGTTCCAGCAGATTCGCCTGATCGGCGATGAACCAATCTGGCGTGAAGTAGTTCAGATGCAGATGCGGGCTGACAATCGACGGCGTCGCCCCTTTGGCGAAATTTGTACCTGTCAATCCGAAGCGTTCGTACAGCCGCTCCAACCGTTCGACGCTGTCCCGCGCCAGTTCTTTCTGCACGTAGTACAGCGACTCCGCGTTGAGGTCGCGCATGGCCGGCCACCCCGCGACCGCTAATGGCACATCCAGCCGTTCAGCCGCCAGCGCCGCCGCGC
>JAYRZU010000022.1:0-245633 GCA_041916315.1 Anaerolineae bacterium | reverse complement strand
CGCCCGCCCCTTCGGCCAACCCCAACAAGGCTGCAGCCGTCTGATCATTCCCCAGCGCGGCGGCGGCGCGCGCCCAGGCGGGCAGACACAGCCGCTGTGCCCCCCGTGCGCCAATTCGCACCGCGTAGCTCAGCGAACGCACCCGCTGTGCCTGTAAATCCGCGTCCGGGCCCTCGATCAGCGTGAAGCCCCAATCGAGGAAAAAGCGCACGGTATCATGCGTCGCCAGATCGACACTCTCGCTCAACAGTTCGAACGCGCCGTCGAAATCACCGTCGAACCAGCGCAGCAGTCCGCGAATAAGGTTCGTCCAGGCGATCCCCAACGGATGATTTAGGTCCGCGGCAAGGCGCGCACTCGCCTCGGTGAACAAGCGCGCGTCCTCAAAGCGCGCGTCGAGCAGCGCGTGCAGGCCTAATGTTATCTGCGCCATGAGGATGCTCGAGCATTCCCGCACGTTGCGGCTGAGTTCCAGTTGTTCGGTCGCCGCGTTGAGGCTCGCAGCCACCTGCCCGAGCAGCAGTAAGTCGATGCTGAAGTTGTACAGCGAATAGCACGTACCGATCAGGTCGCCACGTCCCCGTCGCAGTTCGACCGCCCGTCGCCCGAGTGTGAGGCTTTGTTCTACCCCGGCCCGACGCCCGGCGTACCGCGCCTGAAAGTGCAAGACCCACGCCACATAGAATTCCGCCTGCAGTTGGGTAGCGAGCGTATACGCCTCGGCGAACGCCTGCTCGGCGCGGTCGGGATCGCTCCCCGTCGCATCGAGCGCATCGCCGAGCAGTATCAGTCCCAGCACGCGATCGACACTCGCGGCGGGCAGCGCGACCAAGAGCGCGGCGAGTTCGTCGACGATCAGCGGGTTGAGCGGTGCGCCTTCACGCCAACGCCGCATCCAGCCCAGCCGCACTTCGATTTGCGCGCGGAATGTGCCAGCGCTGCCGGTCGAATACCCCGCCAGCACCGCCAGCGTCGGCGCAAAGATCGCTTCCAGCGCGGCGTAACGACTGCGCATCATCCCGTACCAGAAAAGGCTGTCCAGTGCGCGCGTCAGCGTGTCCAGTTCAGCGTGCTCGACCGCCCACAACCACGCCGCCCGCAGGTTTTCGAAGTCCGCCTCGATCCGGTCGAGCGCGTCAAGCTGCCCTCGCCCGGTGATCTGCGGGGCTAGCCCGGCGGCCAGATTGAGAAAATACTGGCTGTGCGCGGCGTACGCGGCGTTCTCGTCATCGGCTTGACGCAAGCGTTCGAGCGCATACTGACGCAGCAGTTCATGCAATTCATAGCGCCCGGTCGAAACCAAGCGCTGCACCAGCGACTTATTGAACAGGTTCATCAACATGCGCAGGTCGGCGCCCGCGACCTGCTCGGCAGCGTCGCGCGTGAAGCCATGCGTAAAGACCGCCAACCGCAGCAGCGCGCGCTGCTCGTTCGCTTCCAACAGCCGCCATGACGCGTCAAAGACGGCGCGCATACTACGCTGCCGTTCAGGCACATCGCGCCAATCCGTCTGCAAAATATCGAGGTTCTTCTGCATCTCCTGCGCAATCTCAGCAGGCGACAGGAGCGGGAGCCAACTGGCCGCCAGCACAATGGCGAGCGGCATACCCTGCGCGGACTGACAGATGCGCACGACAGCGGCCTGATCCGCCGGCGACAGTTCGAAGTTCGGCTGCACGCGGAGCGCGCTGTCCATAAACAGATGCACACAGCCGGACGCGAACACATCCGTGCCGGGATCATCGGCGGGCAGATCCATTCCACCGAGCGGGAAGAGACTTTCTGTTGAGAGGTTGAGCTTTTGCCGTGACGTCACCAGCAGCTTGACGCCCGGCGCAGCGTCGACCAGTGTGCCGACGAACATTGTCGCCTCGGCGAGGTACTCAGCATTCTCCACGACCAGCAGCAACGACCGCGACTTGATGAACTCCAACACCTGCTGTGCCGGCGGCAGATCGCCCGGCTGCGTCTGGAAGTCGAGCGTTTCCGCAATCAATAGCGCCAACTCGTCGGCAGTCGTCGGCACAGACAGCGTGATGAGCGACACGCCATCGGCGAACAGCGCGCGGTGGCGCTGCGCGGCTTCCAGGGCGAGGCGCGTTTTGCCGATACCACCCGCGCCCAAAATGGTGATCAGGCGGATGCGGGGCTGTGTCAAAAGCTGATGCAGTTCTTCCAGCTCGGTCTGCCTGCCGACAAACGGTGTCGCCATGACGGGAATGTGCTGAATGCGTCGTACTTGGTTCGGTGAGCTGATCATGTTGAACTATTCACCCCCTCCATCCCGCTTATTCCACCCTGGTAGGACGACTCCCTGGGTGACTCTCTGCTATGAATAAGACAACGTTGTGAGTACTGACGAAAGGAATTTGCAGATGACGCCGCAGTCTACCAAATCCCTGTTCCCGGTAAATCGTGTCACCGATCCCAGTATCGACTTCGTGAAAGCGCTGCAGGAAGACTCGAACATGGAAGTCGATTGGCTCTTCTGGGCGTCCAAGCTGACCTCCCATGACGAACAGTTGTATTGTCTGGAACGCGCGCTTTACATCCATCCGAACAGCCGCGAAGCCGCCGAGGCTCTTCGCCAATTGAGCCAGACGGCGCAAACGGCACATCGCCCGGTCATGGTCGCGCGCCGCCGCTGGTTGCTTTTCGGCAAGTCCGAAGCGTAATCTGAGAAAGGTATCCTGATCATGAGCGAATACTTTATATCGCATGAAACCAAGCAGCGGCTCAACGACCTGCAGCACCTGCGTCAGCAGATGCGTCAATCCGAAGACGTGATCGAACGCCGGGAACGAGTCCTGTGGCGGCCTGTGCGACCTGCGCGCGTAATGAAGGCTATGCAGATGATTCTGAACGCCATCGCCCACAGGAAATCCTTCAGTACACTTGGTAGTCGACCGATCTAGTTAATACGCATGTTCCACTATACAGCGAATTGGCGCTAGCGTCACGACCGCTGGCGCCTCTGATCAATCCACAATTGGATGAGGTACTTTCGAGGTCAGCAACCCACCGTGCTTCAGGTGTGATACCGAGCAGCGAAACACCGGGGAATTCGCGCTTGCCCCCTTCCGCGAGCGGCATAGGCGCTGGAAGCTGCAAAAACACCCCGCGGCGCGCGAGGTGTTGGGTTGAACACCAACCAGAAATTGACCTTGCTTCTCATAGAGTGGATCCAGCCCACACTACGCTGCTGATTGTGCCTCTCTCTGTCAAGAGAGAGGCACACATCGTGGGCAGTGCTCGTGTTTGTGATCGCCTGGGCGCCGGAACGCTGCCCTATCGCGAGTTCTTGGTGTTGTAGAAATACATGGTCAGCGGGGCAAAGATGATGATCAACGCCGCGCACGCGATGAACGCCGCGACAATGTCATTGGGGTTCGACGTCCCATGCATGAGCCCGCGCACGGCCGTCGTCGCATGGGTGACGGGATTGATCCCGACGACCACCTGCAGCCACTGGGGCATGGTCTGCGGATCGACAAAGATGTTGCTGGCGAAGGTCAGCGGGAACGACGCCATCGACGTCACCATCATGACCGATTCCGGCGCGCGAATCAGCAAACCGATCATCGTCCAGATCCATGAGAGGCTAAACGCGAAAATGAGCATGATCGCCAGCGCTGCGATCATCCCGATGACGCCGCCTTCGGGGCGAAAACCGAGGATACAGCCCAGGACGAATACGACCAACGCCGCCAGCGTGTAGCGCACCGCGTCACCGAGCAGCGCACCGACCAGCACGGCGGGACGCCAGAACGACAGCGAGCGGAAACGGTCAAAGATGCCTTTGGCGATGTCTGTGCTGAGTCCCATGGCCGTATACATGCTGATCATGGCAACTGTCATGACCGAGATGCCCGGAATGAGAAACTGCACGTAGTCCGCAACCGACCCGGCAATGGCCCCGCCAAACAAGAACGTGAACATGAGCGTCATCATCACGGGGAACATGGTCACATCAAACAACTGCATGGGCGAGTGCCGGAGTTTGAGCAGTGCCCGCCATGCCAGCGTCAGCGACGCCGACAACGCGTGCGGTCGGCGTGGACGCGCCTGCACCGACAGTGCCGACCGCAGGGCAGATTCATCCACAGGTCTGATCGCCGCCTGCTGCAAATCTATCGTTGCCATTACGCCACCTCCTGAATCGTCGCCTGGTCTTCCGCGGGTTGACCTGTCAGCGCCAGAAACACATCATCCAGGCTGGGTTGACCCAGCGAGAAATCATTCACGATGATGCCCGCCCGGGAGAGATGGCTGAGCGTACTCGCTACCAGTTCGGGATCGGTCACTTGCGCTGACAGCGCTGACGGATCGGCTTCGAGCGTCACTGCCGTCTTCAAACTGTGCGCGACGATTTGTTCGGCTTCAGACCGCCGCTGCGGGTCACGCAGGCGGATATGCAGCGCCCCCGCCCCAACCGATGCTTTCAGTTCGCCAATCGTACCATCGGCAATGACCGTCCCGTGATCGATGATGACGACGCGATCTGCCAGTTGATCGGCTTCTTCAAGGTACTGCGTCGTCAGCAGGACGGTTGTTCCGGTGTTGAGCAGGGTTCGGACAATGTCCCAGACATAGCGACGGCTGCGCGTGTCAAGGCCCGAGGTGGGTTCGTCCAGAAAGAGGATATCCGGTGAGATCACGATGCTGGCGGCAATATCCAGCCGTCGGCGCATACCCCCAGAATAGTGTTTCACCAGCCGCTCAGTCGCGTCTTCCAGCCCGAAGGCGTTGAGCAGTTCGGTGGCACGAGCTCGCGCCTGCTTCCAGGAGAACCCCAGCAGCCGCGCAACCAGCACGAGATTCTCGAAGCCCGTCAGGTCGTCATCGACCGAAGCGAACTGTCCGGTCAGACTGACACGGCGGCGCACTGCATCAGCTGCATGCACGACATCGTGCCCGAAGACGCGCACACTACCCGCGTCCGGACGGATGAGGGTCGACAAGATGCGAATGGTCGTTGTCTTGCCCGCGCCGTTTGGCCCCAACAACGCCAGCAGTGATCCTCGCTTTACCTGCAAGTTCAACCCTTTGAGGACTTCCACCTTCCCATAGGATTTCCGTAAATTGGTGACTTCAATGGCGTAATCAGTGCTGGTCACGGGGCTGCGCTCGACAGCAGATCTTTCCACGTCATGTGTCTCCATACAAATTTAATAGAACACCTAATCTAAATGCGACTGGCCTGGAAAGTGTGACGACTCCTCTATAAGCAGGAAGTGAGTCCGGTATCATCAGACAACAGATTGATGATACGATGGGTGGTGTAGCTCGTCGCACCTGTGTATCGAAGTTGGGAGACCGGTTTGAATCAATCACTGTCAGCCCTCCGGCACTTACCTCGTCGGTCGCCTGTACCGTGGATTCTGTTGGCAGGCTTTAGCCTGCTCATCGGCTGGTTGGGCGCGGTCGCGCTGCCGACGGCGCAGTCGCAGAGCAGTGACTCGGTGATCGGGTACCGGGGCCACAGCTTTGCGAACGCAGCCTACAGTTCCCCAACGGAGGGAAAAGCTCAGAGCACGCTCTGGTGGAATGACGGCTTCTGGTGGGCAGACATGTTCAATGCCGCCGATCAGTCGCATCACATTTACCGTCTAGATGAGGCTGAGCAAACCTGGGAAGACACGGGCACAGTGTTGGATGAACGTGACCGCGTGCATTCCGATTGTCTGTGGGATGAAGCTACCCAAAAACTCTACGTCATCTCGCACGTTCCGGACAACATTCCGCGGACCACCCGACTGGACGAACGCGGCTTTTTCTATCGCTACAGTTACGATCCGCTCACCCAGCAATACACCCGCGATGCGGGCTTTCCGGTGGTGGTGACGCCAGGCAGCGCCCAAACGATCACGCTGGCGAAGGACTCGCTCGGGCAGTTGTGGATCACCTATGTGTTTCACGGGCAGGTCATGGTGCGCCACACGAACGGCGAAGATCACATGTGGCTAGATGCTTACCTCTTGCCCGCCGCCGACACCACCACCGCGCTGAATGATATTTCGGCCATCATCGCCTTTAGCGGACAAATCGGGGTCGCATGGAGCAACCGTGAACGCGACTCGATGCATTTTGCTGTACACGTCGACGGTGCGCCTGACGATCAATGGACGGAAGAAATCATCACTGCCGGGTTCCGGACAGCCGATAATCACTTACATTTGGCAGTCGACGCGAACGGCATTGTCTATGCGGCGGGCAAAACCTCCGCTCGTGGCAACGATCCACTGGTCGTGCTGTACGTTCGCGAAGCGCCGAATACGTGGACACAGCATGTCTTCGGTTACAGTCACGATGGTCATACGCGCCCCGTTATCCTCATCGACAATACGAATCGCCGCCTCTACATGTTTGCCACCGCGCCAGAGTCCGGTGGGAGCATCTACTACAAAGTGACCTCTTTAGACGAAATCGCTTTTGCTCCAGGGCTGGGAACGCCAATCCTCCGTTATCCGAATGCCACGCGTCTCAACAACGTGACGTCGACCAGCCAGGCGGTCACCAACGCAACGGGCATCGTCATTCTCGCCAGTGACCGTACAACGACGGCGTATTATTACAACATCCTCCCTGTGGATTGAGAGTCGGGGCTAGTCCTCAATGACTGCGGCCTGCCCCGGCTCCCAGCTTGTGTCGATAATGAGTCCGGCGGCCTCAGCGATCACCGCCCATGACACCAATTTGAAGTTCTGCCGACCATCTTCGACCCCATCGCTATCCTGTGCCACGAACAGACCGCCGGGGAATGCCTCACCTAGCGGGAGATTGACGACATCGATGCCGTCCGTGTTGGTCACTTTGTCGATGGTCTCCCCCGCGGCGATCTCGAACGTGGCGACATAGGCATTATCACCATCGCGCTGGTAGACCACAAAGCTGTTGCTGCCCTGACTCGATGCGATCAGGTAGCCACCGCCGCCCGCGGCATAGTAGATTGTCAGCCCTTCCACATCGGCGACCAACTGCGCGTCATCCACTGCCGCGACCAGCGTTCGGCTTGCGCTGGCATCCGATTCCGCATCGTATTTCCAGATCCCGACATTCTCTTCGGCAATGTAGAGGCTGCCCCGTTCATCGTCGACCACGCAGCCTTCGGTCTGGGAGCCGACCGAGAAGCTGCGCACCCATTCCGCATCCACCTGCCCCGTGCCATCATCAAACATACGCCACTGTTCGACCAGCCCGTCTTCATCATTGACAAAGACATAGTAATCGTCGGTGCGTACGCTGTGATACATACACAGCCCGTACGCCTCGCCAATCCCGATCTCAATCGGGCGGCTGGTCACATTCAGCAAGCTGCGCGTCTCCACATCAATCGAGTAGAACACCAGCACATCATCCGACCGCTCGCTGACCGCGACCACCGCTTCCCGCCGATCACTCAGGGGAAAGCCATAGCGCAGATCGACGTTATTCATACGTCCGTCCTCAAGGTACTGCAGTTCCTGACCAGACAGATCATAGACGGCCAGACCGCCTTTTTTGTCCGTGCCCAGAATGATGCTCAAGGCGGGGTCAGACGGATGCACCCAGATCGCCGGATCGTCGGCAGCGTCGCCCGTGTTCGGAACCGGATCAGTTTCCACGGCAGCGGCAATGCTGATCGACTGCAGCGGCGGCGCGAGCTGATCGCCCATGAGCGGCATGACGCCCCATAAACAAACGCCGACGATGGCGCTCCAAAACATGCCCCGAAAGGCTTTCGCTGTTTTCATTGCTGGTACTCGTAATCGTTCATCGGTTCAACTCACTGCTAATTCGTATAGGTGATCGGCAATTGCATGATATCGCCGTTTGGCGCCAGCAGGAACCGGGCGATCCAGCCTTCAAAGCGCGCGTTCTGCACCTGTATCCATTCGCCTGCCGCGTCACGCCCGATGGCGGCAAAGACCGTGCCGTTGCTGGTCGCCGTGATGCGCGGAAATTCCAGCCCGGGCTCAAGTCGCAGGTTGGCGCGTTCATAGCTGAAGGCGGTGACCAGAATTTCATCTGCCAGACGGGCATCGAACAGGGCGACAGTCATCGCTTGGCGAATCAGCAGTTCACCCCGGATACACGGCGTCTGCTCCTCCGTCGAGTTTTCGATGGTGAAGGCGGCGCAAATGCTGCGCACGCGCTGCAGATTCGGCAGCACCCGCAGCGGGACCCGCAGTTCGATGATCTCATCGACCGCGAAACGCGCGTCCGAAAAACTGCGAACTTCGCCCGCGGTGCGCTCCGCCGATCCGTCGGCGTTAACGGCAATCAGCACATCATTCAGTCCATCATTGTCCACGTCAAAGCGTAAGTTCACCCGCGCGACCGCTCCCGGCGGCTCGTTCATGTCGAGGCGCAGGTAGAGGTACTGATCATCGCGGAACATGCGGTACTGCTCAATGCGGTAGGTCGCAGACTGCAGTGAGGCATCAGCTTCCGGGTAGCGGGCAACTTGATCAGACCAATCATCTCCGTTGCCATCAATTGCGAGCCAGGTGAAATCCTCGGGCAGCGTGCTGCCCCCATCGGTGGGATAACCCAGCAGCCATTCCGCCACGCCTTGCGCGAAGACGTAATTCCCCGGATACCGCGGAACACCGTCATCGGTCATCAGACCGTACCCGTTCTGCAGCAGCTCCGAATCGCTTAGAAACAGGACTTCGGATGCATTGCTGGTGCTGTGCCCCAGCGCCGCAACTGTGAGCCGTCCGGCGTAATCGACGGCCGGGTTGAATTCGAGCGGCGTGGGGATGACGGTCGCGTCGCGGGCATCGGCAAAGATCGTGCTATCGGTCTCGCCAAACGCGTTTTCCGTGTAGAGCAGTGGGACGGCGGTGCTGCCGAGGCCCACAGGTTCGACCTGTAGATGGCGTGCCCCCCAGATCCAGATGGGCAGATTGTAGTGCTGGAGCGTTTGGGTCACAGGGTGGTTGTTGGGTTCAGCCTGCGCCAGCAAATAGTTGGTGTACAGGTTCTGAATGGTCTCACTGGAAAAATAGTCCTTGGCGAGAAAGGACTCCTGGATGAGCAGACCGTAGTCTTGCGCGAGTAAGGCGGACAACCGACTGCGCTCTAACCCGGGTCGAGCGTTGGTCGAGTCCAAATGGTAGTTCTCCGGATCAACCGCGAGCAGCAGCCGCCCGCCGCTTCGGAGAAACGTCCACAGGCGCGCGACATGCGGCACCTGCAGCCGCCGGGTGGGACGAATCAGGACGGCGGCGTCAGCATCCGCCGGGATCGCCTCCTCCGGCGTAATCCGCTCCACCCGTGCGCCGCGGGCTACCAGCATTTCCATGAACAGACTTGTGCCATCGGGGCCAACATCCGAAGTGGCGGCGGCCCCGAGATCTCGTCCTTCAATGAAAACAATGAACAGGTCGTCCTGAGCTCGAATGACGAGCGCTGTTGACAGTATGCTGATTCCGAGTATCAACAGCAGAAAGCGTCCCTTCACCATGTTCACTGTTCACATCCTCTACTGACCACGAGCGAATCCACTGCTCGTCGAGCTGTGCCGCTTCCCCGGCGCCTCTGCGGTCGCCTCCGCGGTCGCCTCCGAGGAAGCCGCGGCGATGTCCGGGATGGTGACGGGCGCTTCGATGTCGATCAGCCACGCGACCGAGTTGACAAGAAATTGAATGTTGGAAACATACGTGAAATCGGCGCTCGTCATGGGCGTCGACTGGAAGCCTCCACCATTCGTGGCAAAATCGCGATCCCCAATCACGATCATCCGGGTCCCGGAAGTCGGGTTCAGGAACGCGACCGCCAGCGCCAGCGCCTCGGACTCAAAATCCGCGGCTTCGTCGAACTCTGCGAGACCATCAGCCAGAAAACTGGCATACCCGCTCTCACCGTAATAGCCCTCGGCAGCGAACACCAGCGGCACGGTTTCATACGGTTGGATCGTCGCATCGAACTCGACCGACCGGGCACCGAAGAACGCCAGTGAGGAATCGACCCCCGCGGTGATCGGCGTCTCGTGATTGAGATTGGTCGTCGTAAAATCGCTCACCAAACTCAGGGTCTGGGCGAGGTTCAACGTGGCGTCGGCTGCGACGGCGGCTGCGCGGGCATCCGCGTGGAGCAGCAGCAAATCGTCGCGCCCGCGGATGCCGAAATCGGACCACAGCAGTTGGGACAACCCGCGCGTCGCTCCCAGCGACCGGGTTGCATCGATGATCTGAGTGCCCTGATCGGTGGTGATCTCCAGCGGATCGAGCACCAGCAGAAGGCTGCCTCCATTGATCAGATAGTGCCATAAGCGCGCAATCTGATCCGCCGCCAGGTCACGCTGCGGCCCCAGAATGACCACGAGATCAGCGTCCGCCGGGACGTCTTGCCGCCAATCCACAATCCGAATATCCGCGCCAAGCTGCTGCAAAAATCCGGCGAACCGCGATGCGCCGCGGGCGGACCGATCGAACGGGCTGGCCTCCGCATTGCTCTCTGAAAAGTAAATCTGGTATCCCGCGAACGGCGGCTCGTCCGCCTGCAGCAAAGCGACGGGGACGACCGTCAGCGTGATGCCCAGCAGCAGCGCGAGACACAGGAGTTTGAACATGATGCGGATTTTCGACACAATCTCATCTCCTAATTTTCCGTCGGTAATGTCACAGGCTAAAGATGTTTCAAACCAGTTTCTAAGTGCTGTGCGTGCCCGGATCACAGTAACTGCGCGCGCAGCGCCGTGAGCGAGGTCGAACGCCCGATGTTGATGCGACGGATTTGCAGGTTGTCCAGCGTACGCACATCATTACTGCCGCGCTGGGTGGTGTAGCCCAGCACAAACCCCTTTTGCCGGAGTACCTGCGTGACAGCCTCACTGATTCCACCGCCCGGATAGGCAATCACCGGGAGCGTAGAACCGATCTGCAGCTCCAGATCGCGCAGAGCACCGACCGCCTCCGCGCACGCGGTCTCCGCGGAAATCCGATTGAGCAACGGGTGCGTACGGGTGTGTGGACACAGTGTCACCCCGGCCTCAGCGAGGGCGCGCAGCTGCGCCCAATTGAGAACCGCCCCTTGTTTCAGCGGCGCAACATCGAGTGCGGTCACAAACTCACTGACCCACTGCATCGCCCGCTCGTGGGGCTGCGACTTCACGTACTCGCGCAGCGCTTTGAACGCTTGGCGGCGCTGCGCCGGTATCTCCAACTCAAATTCGCCCACTGGCGTTTGCACCCGCTGGCAGCGGGTCGTCGACAGGGAGTGATACAGTTGATCCCACCAGAACATGCGCTCCGGTTGATCAGGGAACGCTGTGGGCACAAACAGCGTCACCGGCAGTCCGTACCGCTGCATAATCGGAAAGGCGTGTTCAGCAAAACAGGTATAAGCATCATCAAATGTAATCAGCACGGTGCGCGGCGGCAGCGGCCGCCCTGCTTGCACGATTTGGATCAGATCGGCGCTCGAAATAACTTGGCAGCACGCCGATAGATAGCGCATCTGCTGCTCAAACTCAGCTGGCGTCGCGCTCAACAAGGCCGGACTGCGCTCGGGGTGCGCGTGTACTTCATCGACCCGATGATACGTAAGCACATGAAAGCGCGTGCTGACAGCGGGGCGAATGTGTTCAAGCAGGCTGACGAACGCCGCCAAAGCAGGGCTGCGGGTAGCTCTCATGAGCATGCGGTTCATCGACTCTCCCCTAGGCATGCAGCTGCTTGCGCTTGCTGCTCATATTGCGGACGATTCTGGGTAGCTCGGCCAAGCCGGGCATGGGATCCTCCAGCGATAAGATGTCGAAGCGATTGCGTGGGTTGAAGATGCCGAGCAGAGCCGTAACCGCTTCCCGCCGCTTGGGCTGGCGGATAAACGGATAGCGCCGCCGGCCCGATAAGACCGAGGCGATCCACACCACGTCAAGCTGTAGGTTACGGGAGCGCACGCCGAGTTGGTAGCTCGTCTCCGGTGGGCGGTCGGCGCTCTGGTCTGCCGGCTTGCCTTCCAGCAGCAGTTCGACGAGGCGGCGCGGAAAATCAACACCGCTGTGCACGGCGAGCGGCAGCGATCCCCACACCCGGCCGTTAATTTCCATGAGCGTCGTCCGCTGCGTGCCCACTTTGAACTCCACCATCGCCAGCCCCGTCCAGTTCAGCGCCTTCATCAGGCGGGTGGTGTAGTCGTAGAGTTGGGGGTCGAGCGGGACGCTTTGCCGAAATGAACTCGCGCCGCCGGTCAGCGGAACCTCGCGCAGACGTTGATGCTGAAACACGAACAGCGGTTGGCCGTGGTGCGCCAGAACTTCGACGCCGCAGCCGACACCCGCGCAGTACTGCTGAATCAGCACCGCGCAGCGCCCTTCAAAGCGTCGCATTTCCTGCACTAACTGTTCCGGCGAATTGGCATACGTGACGCTGTACGCTTCAATGCCTCCGCTCGCGTGATAGAGCTTCGACGCGCGTGGTTTGAGCACGAGCGGGAAGCCGAACGATGCAATCGTGTCACACGCTTCCTCAACCGTTGTGACCAGGCGCGTCTTGGGTGTTGGGATACCCAGCGACTCCGCCAGATCCAGCGTTTGCTGTTTGTCGGTGACCTTGCGCAGCGCATCCGGATCGGGCAGCGCCAAGGTGCAGATGCCAGCAAAGGCGGACGCAGCGGCGGACAGCGGCAGGATGGCAGTGTCCGTGATCGGAACGATCAGATCGACCTGCTGTTCACGCACCATGTCCAGCATCCACGCCACAAACGCATCAGGAGCGTGTTCCGGATTCGGATAGACGGCGTGATGCGCGGCGTAACGTGAACGAAAACCGATGCTGTTGGGAATCGAGTCCGTGGCGACAACGCGCCACCCGCCACGCCCCAGCGAACGGATAAACGCGATTGCGCTCCCGCGTCCGGCGTCGGTTATGAGCACCGTCCCGCGTGGTTCACGCTTGGCTGACATCAGACAGTCCCTTCGTCGCGGGGGCATTCTGCCGGCAGTATTGCAGAATGATGCGCTGCGTTTCCTGCGTGACTTCGTCAATCGTCTGCGTCGCGTCGACCACGCGGAACGCGGGTACCAGCGACGCCATCTGCAGGTACGCCTTGCGTCGTTCCTCCAGCAGGCTCACCGATCCTTCTCCTTTGCGCGCAAACAGGACTTCGGCGGGCGCATCTAGGTAAATGACGAGGTGCGGTTTGGGATAGACGCGGTTCAACATAAAACCATGAATCCGCCGCGACAGCGCCCGCGGTTGGTCAGCGGTCATCACGTCATAACTGTAGTAGTCCGAGAAGTAATGGCGATCAAACAGCACCAGATAGCCGCGCTGCTGGTAATACCACGCCAGCCCCTGACGAAACCATTCTTCGGCAATGCGATTTGTCAGCGACAGCCCCGTCTTGAGGCCATAGAGCAGACGCTTCCCTTTGCCCCGCCGCCGGGTCTGGTTTGCCTGGGGGTCGCGCGGGCCACCTTTCGCCGTGGAGCGCCCCAGCATCCGCTTCATTTGGATGAGCAGCCGGGTCGTTGGCAGCATATGGTTGCTGGCGTCCGGGTTGATGCCCATGTAGACGTATTTCACTGGCATCGGAAAGGCGTGTTCCAACTGTTTGCTGACCGTCGTCTTGCCGGCGCCATCGGGTCCGATCAGAGCTACACTCACCATGTCACATTCGCCTCACTATCATCACGACTTTGCAATTTGCATCAGGATTTCGTTCAAGTGCGCCGCGCCGCGCGGCCACGAGAAGTGACGCTGCACATATTCGCGCTCGCTCGATGCGCCGGACACGGGCGTGCACAGTTCGTGCACAATGGCCCGCGCGAATTCGTCAGCCGAATCGGCGGTGGTGAGCGGCGGGGTTTCGCCGTTCCGCGTCCGCAATCCCTCCCCCGCGAGCGGCGACGCGACCACGGCCAGTTCCATCGCCATGGCTTCCAGCAGTTTGTTCTGAATGCCAGCGCCGAAGCGCAGCGGCGCGGCGAAGACCCGCGCCTGTTCCAGATACGGCCGCATGTCGTCCACAAAACCCGTGACCTGAATGCCGGGTTGCTGCCCCGCTTGCAGGACCTCACGCGTTGGACTGTGACCGACGATTAATAACTTGGCATCCGGCACCACCTGCTGCACACGCGGAAAAATGTCACGCATCAGGTACAACGCCGCATCACTGTTCGGGGGGTAATTCATCGCCCCGGTGAAGATGATCGTGTGGGCATCCCGGCTGGCAGTCGAGCGTTTCCAGTAGTCGAGATCGACGCCATTGGGGATGACCGCGGCGGGCTGGGATAACCCGCCCATCATAACGTCGCAGTCACGCGCCGAAGCAAACAGCAGATGTTGGGCACTCCGAATGATTTTCGTTTCGATGCCGCGCATCTGCTGCCAATCCCACCACAGCAGCATCCGCTTGACCGGGCTGGCATAGCGCATGTGTCCGCGAATCTTCATCGAAGTGGCGTCACACATATCCGCCACGAGCGGCGGCAGGGGCAGCCCACGGACGGCAAAGAAGGTCTGCTTGCCGCTCAACATGATCGCGTCATAGCGTTCGGAGCGTAAAAGCTGCTCGACGATTCCGCGCATCTGCACAATCGCGCTGTCCTGACCGACCACCGAGCGCACCCGGTTGATGACTTTGCGCCGCCGCGAACCGCCGCGCGTCTGATTTTTCACGGTCATGATGCGCTTGGTATACGGAGCGAGCGCCTCAATGTTGGCGGCGTCAAAGGTCGCGCCCACCAGCGACAACAGCGTGATCTCATGCTGCTGCGCCAATTCCCGGATGAGAAAGTAGTGGCGAAGATAGCCGCTCGTGAGTGGGTAGGGAAAGTTCGCCGTCAGGTAGAGGATGTTCATACGTCGCTCCTTTCTACGTCCAACTCAACTGATCCAGATGTTCGAGCGTGTAGCGCCAGTATTGGTAATACCGGTTGGTGCGCAGCCACGTGGCGCTATCCGCATCGGCCGCCACCTGCTGCTCGCTGAGCCGCAGGATTAGGTGCGCCGTATAGCGCGCCCAACAGGCGACAAACAATGGCTTCAGCAGATCATGTGGCAGGCCAGCCGCCTGCGCGTAACGCCGAATCAATGCGCCCGCCCACGCCGTCTGACCGAAAAATGCGCTCGCAAACGCCTTGAGGTGCTCGTCCGGGGTACGCGCCTGCGCCTGCGCGGACGCCACATAGCTGAGAAAGAAGAACCAATCGCACGCTGGCAGCCCATGTGGATCGGCCAGTTCCCAGTCGATCACGCCGACCTGCGTCTCGGACAGCCGGATGATGTTCGGATGGCTCAAATCGCCATGTTCGCACACCAGTGGAAAGGTGGCGGTACGCAGTGCCCGCGTGTGCTGATGCGTCTGCTCCAGAGCCTGTTGTTCACCATCGTCGAGTGACAGCAAGCGCGCTAGCTCGCCAATTGGCTGTTCGACCAAGCGCTCGAACCACCCTACGTCAGCGGGGCTGGCGGTGCTGTGCCCCAGTGTCACCAGCCACTCCAACAACAAGTCACAGTTCGCATCGCGGTTGGCGCGCACTGCCGCCGGGCTCATGAGCGGCCCGACAATCGCCGTCTCGATCAACAGGGGGTAGCCACAGTACGTTTCATAGGCGACGAGACGCGGAATTGAATCCATGCCGCCGGGCGTCGCCGCGTGAACCGCCCGCAGATTCTGGGCTTCCTGTTCCAAACTGGCACTTGCATCCGCCGCCCGCGGCACTTTCGCCACCAGCACGGGCGCGCGCTGCCGTTCCGGAAACAACAGAAAGATGAGATGCCGCGAGGCGCGAAAATTCGGCGTCAGAGTCAGCGACTGCATGGACGCCACATTGCCGTAACGCTCCAACCCCAACCGCGCCTGATTTTCGTGTAGAAACGCCACAACGGTGTTCATCGGACTCCTCGCTGGGCGACAATACTGACACACGGCAGCACGCGCTCAAGCAACCGCGATCCGGTCAGCCAGCGCAGCCCCATCGATTGAGCCAGCCACGTCTGGTTGCGACTGGCGAGCCAGTAGGCGAACGCGCCGGAATCCGCGAGCGGAACGAGCCGCGTGCAGTTGCTGAAGGAGGGATAGTGCCAGTGCGTCTGGATGGACGTAAACCCGGCCCGGTTCAGCTCATCATAGACCATACCCGTTTGGAGCCGTAGGAAACTCAGCGGACGGCGCCGTGAACGCTTTAGCTCGCAGTAGACAGCGCCATTCGCTTTGACCACCTCCAGCGCCGTGCGCACCTGAGCGCGGGTCGGCGAGTGCAGCACCACCACATTGGCGAGACGCGTGGCGTCCGCGGTGCGAGATGCATCCACGATCTCCAGCGACCGGCTCAACAACCGCAGCGCCGCGAGCAAATCGCCGGGCAAGTGCCCCACGTACTCTACGTCCTTGAGGTTGGGATCGGGCAGCAGAAAGCGCCAGTCAGCGCGGCGCGCCACTGCCTGAAACCGCGTCTCGACCGACGCACGGTCGTAGTGTCCCGCCTGGGTAGATTCAAGCATGGTCATACTGTTTCAACGCTTCAAAAAGCTCTGAAAATGACACCGGGTAAGGATGATTCAGGATGCAGCACTGCTTGCCCGCAAACAGCCGCGTGAGCATTTCCGTTTCACGTTCCTCGATGTTGTCTACGAAGGGATTGCGCCGATCCGGGAAGGCAAATCGGTACATGTGATAGTAGGCCATGAACGGTAAGCGTTCGTAGGCCAGCGATGCGGCCATGCGGCGCGCGACTTCTTCCGGCGCAACTGCCTCCACGCATACTTCTGGCGACTCCCATGTCGAAACGAACACGATCCTCTCCAGAGTTCCCGCACGGGGCGTGGTTGGTGTGCCGCTGAGGGTCTTCGGCGGCACATCAACGTACATCTGCTCACTGAACAGGCGTACCATCTGGCGTAGCACCCGTTTCGCTGCGGACGACCGCGCGAACGTCTGCAAGAGGAACTTGCTCACGCGCTGTGCGACCCCCAGTGCGCTCAGTCGAGCGCGGCGCTGCCAACCGATGCGTCGGCGCAGGGTGGGAAGCTGCTGTAAGTGCCAATCCCACATGCGAATTGGTTCCGGCACACCATACAACCGTTCGGAGGTGGTATCGATGTAGATCCATTCATCCCCAATGTATTCTGCACCCTGACTCGTGAAGGTGAGCAGCGTCTCCGTCTTGCCGCCCTTCGACCATCCTGTCACCAGATAGTCGCGCCCCTGATAGCGGAACGACGCCGCGTGCAGCGGTAGAATGCCGCGCGTGATGGCGGTCATATTTAGTACGGCGATCAGCAGCGGTACGGCGGCTAACCCGCTTTCGCAGACGATTTCCACCTGCCCGCCAATCTGATTGAATTCAATGTGAACTTTCGTCGGCGCTTTGTGCTTGGTTTGCAGCACGAAGAAGGCATCCTGAGAGTAACCCGCTTCATGCAAGCCGAGACGGTTGAGGGCCGAATTGGACGGAAACTTCGCCACAAACCGGATCAGGATGTCCGGTTCGCGCTGGAGGGACGACTGCTCAATCCCCAGTTGGTGAGCTACCGCGCGCACATCACCCGGCGTGGGATTGAGCAGACGAATCCCGATCAGGTGATGCAGATCAAAATCAACAGTCGTGGTACGTGCGTGATCCGTTGTCGCCAACGTGCTCTCCTCAAAAGCCATCAACACAGCTAGTCACTCGGTGGTGCCGTAACAGGGGGCGGCGTCGGCAGTTCGCCCGCGGCGAAACCGTGAGTCAGCGTGCCAAAGCACACGCCCTGACTACAGCCACTGGGACGCGTGAGTTCGGCAAACCACTGTTCGACTCCCTCCAGTCGATGATTCAGCAGGTAGTAACGATACGCGACCTCCAGCGCCGCATCATGCCGCCATTCCGTATCCGCGTCGATGATGATGGCATTAATCGCCCGCTCGATGGAACCGCGGAAGGCATGCAGGTCGGTGGTTCGCGTCACGCCATCCGGCCCAACAAACGTATAGTCGGAAATGGCTTCGACGGCGACATTGTCATAGCACGACCGATCGCCGCGGCGATACATTAATTCGCACTGCTGAATCGTGTTGTTCAGGTGAATCTGCGGATAGTTCTGATATTCACCGTTGTAGACGACGATGTTACAGAACTGTTCGCGGCGGGCATCTTCAGGGATGATGCCATTTTCCGTGATTTGCGACTTCACCGCGGGCAGCTGCCCCGACTGCTGCTCCCCTGCGAGATAGTCGCAGGATGAGTTGCTCGTATATTCGACGCCGTAGCCATTCAAGCGGTCGAGTGCGAGCTGCCCCGCAAATCGGTACGCTTCCGCCGGGGAAAACGCAAAGCTGGCGCCTTCGTTCACGAGCGGCGGCACACGATGAATCAACCGCACTTCAGGGCGATCCCACAGATAGTCAGCCACATAGGCGGTGGCGTTGGTCGCGGCGGCGCCCCAATTACTCTGACTGCTGATAGCGGCATACGACGTCACATAATAGGGATTTTTGACCAGCCAATTCTGAAATAAGCGCTTGCAGTTTCCCGTCCCCATCGAATCATCGCCATAAATCGTTGAGAGCGGCCCCGTGCATTCGCGGTCGAGCCAGTGAGCCTCAATCAGATCCGCAGCCGCCACAAACTCGGGAGTTCCCCAACCAAAGTTCAACTGGCACTGAGGCTGACGCAAGCCGATGGTGATGACTGAAGACATAACGCGCTCCAAGATGCTGACGACTTCGTCGGCATACGCCGCATCGCCGGTCAGGTGATAGGCCAGCGCCTTGGCATAGATGATGCCCCCGCCTCGATTCCGGTCGATCCACGCTGGATTTTCGGACGAGTCACAGCCTTCGTGCTCGTCAAGTGAAAAGTCCCAGTCGCGGGCCGCCCACGCCAGTACTTCATCCACGGCGCTGCGGTAAGGTTCGATATTCTGTGCCGCCTTTTGCGCGATCGTGCGCAGTTCCTGAGGTGTCGTCAGGTAACCACGTGATGTGCCCGGCTGCAGTGGGGCGATCGTCAGCGTGGGCACTTCAGCCGACACTGACGCAATTGGGTAAGCAACGTCGCAGCTCATACACAGCAAGCAAATCAGAGTGCTGAACAGCCTAAAGAACCGTGGAAGCAAGCGCCCCTCCATATTCAACCGCATGTCGCGTTACAAACCACTAAAAAGTTGACGCAGCAGCGGCGTATCTCGCTGCTCAAGGCATAGCCGCAGAATATTCACATAATGTCCCCGGTCGACCTTGCGCGCGTCGAGCAAGGTCGCTTCTTTCAGCGCCCGGTGCATCCAGCAGGTTAAGAACAGCGGCTCAACCGTCGCGGCAGGAAGCCCGACCCGCGCAACATAGCGCCGAACCGCGTCGACGATGAACGGGCGCAGTGCGGGCGATCCCAGGAAGATCGCTGTAAAGGCTTCCATGCGGTCGTAGATTTGCTCGGTGCGCGCCACTTCCGCGCAATAAGAGCGCAGGAAATAGAACAGATCCCACAGCGGCAGCCCTTGAGCTTCCGCGGCTTCCCAATCGAGGAAAGCGATGCCACCGTCGTCCCGCGTCATCACATTCCAGATGCCCGGATCCCCATGCTGGAAGACGGTCGGCAGATCCCGGTGACACTGCCGGATCGTGGCGATCTGCTGGGACAGAAAGTCGATTTCCGGCGCCGCGGGCTGGTAGATTTCCACGTAGCGCGCCAGCAGTTGATCGAGCGCGTCGGCAGCACTGGTTGCGGCGGGCTGCGCTGTCTGCTCACCGAGATCGATAAGCCAATCGAGCGCGCCGCGCACGTACGGTGAATCAGGCGCCAGCGCGTGCCGCTGGCGAAAGGGCACGCCGGGCACATACGATTCGGCAACCAGCACCAAATCCGCGTGATAGCCCCAGAAGGCAACGCGGGGCAAAGTGTCGTTCAGATGCCGCTCAGCCAGCAGCGTCAGCGCCCGCTGCTCGTTTTCCAGTCGCGGATTGAAGCCCGGATCGCGCACCATCTTGACGACAAATTCGGGCGTCGTCTGGCCGGGCGGGAACAGGTAATACAACAGCTTACGCGAGCTGTACTCGCCGCGCCCCGAAAATCCCCAGCGATAAGCGTGGATATCGATCCCGGCAGACTGTGCGAGTTCCTGCAAAAACCGTGGCGGCTCATCCTTAGGCGCGGTGCCGGGTTGCCCCAGCAGCACGCCGTAGCGGCGCACACTGGGCATCTGCTGCAGCAGCGACCGCTCAATGCGATCCGCCGATTGAAACAAGAAGCCGCTGACCTTGCGCGCGGTACGTTCGGTCTGCACCAGCGACGGCTCGGCGGACACCGCTGCCTCGCGGGCGCTGCCGCGTTCCTGCTTGGGGAACAACCGCCGCTTAACCTGCCGCAGCATCTGCGGCTGAACGCTCGGACTGTGCAGGCTCAGACGCAGAAAATACTCGCGCGTCGCGCTGTCCGCGGCGGCCACGGCTGTATGCGCCTCGCCTCCCAACGGGGTGAGCCAAAAGACAGAGTGCGCTTCAAAACGTGACTTGAGCGGCGTAAGGCACTGCAGATAGTCGAGGACCCCAGTACATTCGAGATACACCAGGCCGCGTGGTTGGAGCGTCTGTAACCAGTGCCGCTGCACCTGTGGATTCTGGCAGAACAAGCGCACTGCCGAGGCATCCGCCAGATAGAGGAGATCGGCGTGCCGTTCTGGCAGCGCCGCGCTCACGTAACCGGCGACCAACGTGTACGTCACGTTAGGCAGGCCGTGATCGACGCGCTGATCTTTCCCGGGGACGATGATCTCGACCGGAGCCAGCCTGGCCAGCGTGCGCAGTGCCGCGCCGCTCGGCATGCCGAGACACAGAATACGGGTGAGTTCCAGTGACGGGAGCAAAAACACCCAGTTTGCGCCCGCCACTTCTCCCTTGAGGTTGGTACCTGGCACGTAGGGCGCCGCCAACGCGACTTCAAGCATCTCGGTCATCTCCACAGCAGCCGCACAAGCGGAATGCGCATCAACTCGGGAAACGTCTCTTTGACATCCAGAATGTCCCGGTTCAGGCGCACTACGAGCACGGAGGCCACCATGGCAAGCAGCACGCCAACCCAGATGGGCACTGCCAGCAGCGATTGAACGACGAGCAGTCCGCCGGCGGCCAGCGCGATCACAAGGTAAGCGCGCAGGTAACGACGGTCAAACGCCCGCACGCCCGTGCCACGCATCAATCCGACCTGCTTGAGTAGATTGAAGATGACGAGCGTCACCGTCGTGCCAACGGCCGCGCCGAGGGCGCCGTAGCGCGGAATCGTCCACAGGTTCACTGCCAGATTCATCACCGCCGCGAAGATGTCAACGGAGACGATGTAACGCAGCCGCCCCGTGACCTTGAGCGTCAGGCCGTTCTGCCCGGTCGCCGAGTTGAAGTAGTAGCCAAACGAGAGGAGCGCCATGATGATCGCGGACTGGGCGTAGCGTTCTTCGTACAGCAGGAGCGTCAGCGGTTGGGCGAGTGAGAACGTGAGCGCGAAGATCGGGAAGGACAGCACGGCGATCCAGACGGCATTCTTCCAGTACAAATCGTTGATTCGTTCGGTGTCACCGCGGGCGAACATACGCGCCGCCGCGGGCGTGAACAACAGCGCGAAACTGGTCAGAATGACCTGATTGAAGCGGGCGGTCGGTTGGACAGCGCGCAGCGCCGCGACGCTCTCCGTCCCGTGAAACTGCCCGAGCAGCACCGCGTCAAACGCGTTCATTACCACATAGACGAGATCCGATGCCAACAGCGGCACCGTGAACGCCAACACTTCACGCACCGGGATTTGGATGGAACGCAGCGGCACGAGTTGGAAGATGCGCTGGGTCCGCATAACCCGGTACAGGACGACACCAAAAATCAGAATACCAACCAAGCCCGACAGTGTGTACCCCACCGCCAGAAAGACGGTGTTGCTTTGACCGAAAACCAGCAGCGCCACGGTGACCACGCGCAAGGCCGGGCCGAGTACATATTTCTGAAAGAAAATCGCGCTCGGTCGCGAAAACACGGCAAACATACCGTTGAAAATGTTGTCGAGCGCCTGCAGAGGCGACAGGACGATCAGAATGGCCAGCAGCAAGCTGACGAGACGATAGTCCTGGATCAGGGGTTCGGCCACCAGCGTCCCAAAGTACACCGACGCCAGCCCCACTCCGCTGCTCGCCTGCGCCGCAGTCACTAGATTGTCCGCGATAGCCTGCACGCCAACGACGGCCAGCACAACAGCCAGCCCCAATGACAGGATCGTACTCAACACCATAACCAGCGTGCCGAGCATCTTCGCATAATCGCCGCGCTCGTGATAGATCGGCACGTAGCGCGTGATCGCGCGATCCAGCCCCAGCGTGACGACCGTTTCACCGACCGACACGATGGACAGCGCGTAAGCAAAAGCGCCGTACTCCGCTTTGCTTAAGTAGCGCACAATCAAAATCTGGATGACGAAATTCACCCCGATCGAGATGAATTTGCCGAGCAGCAGCAGACTCGATCCGCGAATCTGGCGGCGAACGGCATTTCTTTGGCCGGTTTCACCCGCTGGTGAGCTGCTCAGTACTTGTGTGTCGTCCATAAATCTCCACCGCTGCGCTCGCAAGCGCAATTAAGAGCCAGTAATAACGTACATAGGAAAGGTGCAGGAAGACGGCAGTCGCCAGATAAACGATGATGGCCAGCAGCAGCCCCATCGTCGTGTAGTAGATGTCGGTAGAGTGCGCGCGCTGTGCCTGTTTGGCAATCTGCCACAACCGCCGGAGGAGGTAGGCGACAATTCCCATAAACACCACAAACCCCACGACACCCGTATCCGCCAGTTCTTCCAGATACATGTTATGCGCACGGCGATCCGTGGTCAGGACGCGCAGCCCGATTTCGTTACCGATGGCGCGGGTGTGCAGCGCCGTCTGGCCGGGGCCAACGCCAAGAACCGGGTGATCAAAGAAGATCAGGATCGCCGCAAGATTCACAGTCGCGCGTCCGCGCAGTGACCCTTCGACCTCAGTCACATCGCCGGAGGTCAGTTGGGTAAGCTCGGATACAGTCGAAATGCGATAGATGTAATCCGGCACGAAGACGAACACGACCACCACCAGCAAGGCGGTGACGAGCAGCAGATGCAGCGGCTTGATCATGCGCAGCACGACCAGCGCCAGCAGCATCACAACGAGCGAGATACCGGCACCCCGTGAGAACGTGAGCAGCGCGCCCCCCACAATCGGGATGATCGACGCGGCGGCAATCACCCGATACAGACGGCGGCGCTCGGCCCACATCAACCCCAGCGCCAATGGCACCAGCACCACCATGATCTGCGCATAGCGGTTCTTCGAGCCGATGGGACCGGACAGCCGTTGACGGGTCTCACCGTCGTCGATGAGTGACTCGCCTTCAACGCGAATTTCCGACTCTTTGACCTCAGCCCAACCGCCGAAATCGTTGTCATACGACCCGGTGATCTCCTGGTACAAGGACAGACTGCCCATCAACACGCCTGCCAGCACCAGCGCCCAGAGCGCGCCGCGCAAGATTGACGGCGTGCGTACGGAATTCGTCACCAGTACGAACAGGACCAACCCCTCCGCGACAAAGGCGATCAGCCGATCGGTGGAGTCCATGACATCATTTGACAGCGCCGCCGACAGCAGAATCACGGCGAAGTAGAGCAGCATCAACATAGTTGAAAAGTTGACGATGACCTTCTGCCCATACACCACGACGTAGATCAGCGTCGGAAACGCCAGCGCCGCGAATAAGCTGGTCGCCACCACATCCGGGATGCCGTTTCGTTTCGCAATGACGCCCAGATTGGCGTACAGCGCGAACAGAATGAGCACCGTCGTGACCTCGGGGCGGGCCGACATGAGGACCGCCAGCAGCAGGAGCACCAGCAGGCCGAAGATCATCGGCGGGTCGATGTCACGCAAGCCAAAGACCAGAAAGAAGCTCATCAGGATGAAACCGAATCCGGCGATGAGATGTAAGTTATGGAACGGAAGTTTCGTTAGCGTGCGCATGGGTTCTTTCCGTCATGCTCCTCAGTCTGAGCCGGTCGATTCCGTTTCGCGGCTTGCGGCGTACGCACGCTGCGCAGCCGGGCCACTCCTTGCCACCAATACCCAGCAATCGTCCGACTCATGATTGGCGCTGCGGATTCCAGCGGTCGATCCGCCGACCGCTGACAGTATTGAAGATGGCGACGAGCGCGGCGGCGTAGACCATGCAGATGAAGTACGGGATGGCCAAGGGTTTCAACTGACCCAATCGGGAACTCCGAAGCACGAAGCCAAGGAGCGCGCAGCCGTAAAAAGCGATCTGCAGAGCCAGTACGATCAGGTAGAACACGTTCTCCTGCCAGAGAAACAGCGACGTGACAAACAGCAGCAGGAGCGGCAGCACGATCACCCGCCGCAGCACCTTGTGTGTGAACAACTGCACCGCATAAAACCCAAAGCGGAACGGGTTGAGCAGTTCGCGCATGGTCAGCACGGCGCGCAGTCCGCGCGTCATGATGCGCACTTTGCGCCCGAACTCGCGGTCGCTCGAACTGGCGACGGGTTCGTAAGCCACCGCATCCGCCGCAAACACCAGCCGATAACCCGCAGCGATGACGCGCGTGGAGGTGACAAAGTCGTCGGTGACGCCGGGCGGAACCGGGAGAAACAGCGACTTGCGAATGGCATAAATCGCGCCCGTGGCCGAAATCGTGTTCCCCGAGTCGCTTTGCAGGCGCTTCAGGAGTCGGTCGAGCTGCCAGTAACCACGCTCGCCCGCGTTATCGGTGCTGCCGGTCTGTTTGGCGAGATAGCGTTGATTACCCGCTACGCCGCCCACCTCCGGGTCCGCGAACGGACGCACAAGCGCATGAATCGCCGTGCTCACGTACATGCTGTTCGCGTCCGAAAACACGAGGATTTCCCCGCGGGCTTCGCTGACAGCAGCATTGAGCGCTCCAGCTTTTCCCTGCCGGGGCAGCGACAACAAGCGCACACCCTGCTCAAGGTAGCGGCGCACCACGTCGTCGGTGCCATCATCCGAGCCATCCGAGGCCACGATGATTTCCAGACAGTCTTTCGGGTAGGTGAGAGCCAGCATGTTATCCAGCTTCGCGCCGATGCTGTCGACTTCGTTATAAGCTGCGATCACCACGCTCACCGACGGGGTAATGTCCGCCGCTCGATAGGGGCGCGGACTGAGCAGGCGCCGCAGCAGCAGGAGCACAGGAAAGAGCACCAGCGTGTAAACGAGGAACACGAGACACGTCCAGAACACGATGCTGACTATCATTCGGTTTCTCCCCCAAAACAGCGAACCAAGCGCGCTGCATTGGTCGTCAGGTCGAACTCAGCCGCGACCTTCTCCCGGCCAGCTTGCCCTAGGCGCTGACGCAAGTCCAGGTCCGTGGATAGCTGCTGCAAAGCATCGGCCAACGCCACGGCATCGCCCGGCTCAGTCAGCAGGCCGTTGACCTGATCGTCCACCAGCTCGGGAATCCCTGACAGGCGGCTAGCGACGACGGGTCGACCGCTGCTCATCGCTTCGATCAGCACGACCGGAATCCCTTCACGCCGGCCATCACGGCTGGGAACACTCGGCGCCACGACCACATGCGCCTGCTGCACCTGCTTGACCACATCCTGACGCGCCAGGCGACCGTGAAAGCAGACCTGCTGCTGCAAACCTGCGCGCTCAACCTGTTCGGTCAGCATTGGCCGGTCGGGGCCGTCGCCGACAAAATGGCAGACGAACGGCACGCCGCGTTCATGCAGCAGGCGGCATGCTTCGATCAGATGCGTTTGCCCTTTGACTTCGTGCAGCGTCCCAATACACAGGATGTTGAACCCATCCGCGGCGGGTTTCGCCTCGGCTTGTGGCTGAAACACGCTGGTATCGACGCCGCAGTGAACGATCAGCACGCGCGGTCGCGCCGCTTCGCCGGACTCGCGCACGATGATCTCGCGGTTGAAATTCGAGATGGCGACGACAAAGGCGGCTTCGGCGGTCTTCTCGCGCAGCATGTGCCGATCCCGGTGCAGGTCTGAACCATGAGCCGTAAAGCTGTAGGGAATGCCAGTCAGGCGATGAATCACGAAAGCGGCCGCCGCGGGATGACTCGCGAAATGCGCGTGAATATGATCGATGCCCGCGGCGCTCATCAGTTGGGCGAAGTACACGCTCTTCGGGAAAATCCCGACCGCCCCAACGAAAAATCGAACGCTGCCAAAAGTGTGGCGCAGCAAATCCCACAAGGTCCGCAAGTAGACTAGCGGCTTGCGCCCGAAGAAACGCAGGTTGGCCCGCGCAATCGCCCCGGAGATGAACGGCTGAAAGTGAGCGCGCTCGACCAGCGGGACGGCTTCCGGGTGCATCACCTCAGTCTTCTCGCGCAGCAAGGGATACAGCTCCACAGCTACACCCTGCTGTTCGACGGCGAGAATTTCATACAGGATGAAGGTCTCGGTCAGCTTGGGGAAGCGGGACATCATGTAGGCGACTTTTAACGGTTTGCCAGCGCTCACAACGTCCCCCGCTGACCAGTGTGGTCATTCCCCAGCGCGGTTGGTATCCGGCTGTTCTTTTCGGCAGAAAGCAGCGGGAGCAGCAGTCGGTGCAGGCGCAGTTTGCTTACCACGCGGCTCAGTTTGCGCAGCCCGCGCTGCCGGATCTGACGTACCAGAGCGTTGACGGTGTCGCCGCGGCGCAAGTGCGCGATCACCGCCTGGCGCTGCTTGAGCAGTCCCGCCCAGTCATCAAGGTCGATGTGAGCAGCAATTTGTTCCCAGCTTGCCCCAGCTTGCCAATACGTGCGGAGCAAGTTGGTCACGGCCTGCGTATCGGTGATCGATGCGCGCAGGGATTGCAGTCGCTCCTGACGCGGCGGACGAAACGCGCGTTTGTCGATCACGCAGTGCAGCAGCAGCAGGATAACCTCATCTTCGGGCGCAAGGACATAGATATCGCCGAGAGCCTGTCGACGCTCCAGACAGCGCGCCGCTAGATTGGTACGCAGATATTTCACCGAAGCGCCGAACCATACCGCCGTGACGACATCGAGTTTCAGCACCGAATTGCTGCCAGCATCGTCGAGAACAAACTGATGATGCGGATAGTTGCCCCACCGCGGGAGCGGCACAAAACCCAACTGCACCAATTCACGTTCGAGGACCGCCACTTGATCCGCTTGAACGAGGAGGTCGATCTCGCCACCTCCGGCCATGCTTTCGAGCTGTTCACCGTCGCGCAGGACGCAGTAGGTCACGCCGACAGTCTGGAATCGTTGGAATACATCGCGGAATCGCGGGTGCATTAGCGGCTTCCCTTTCGCGCCAGGACGCTTCGCTGCGTTTGCACTGTAATCAACTGAATACTATTCACGCTTTGAAGCTCCAGCACGCTACGCTCGATTGGCTGCAAGTCGTCGGCCCTCCGCAGCTTGCGGCTGGAGCAAGCTGGCGATGGAGACATCGCTGCGGGAGCGCGGCAGCCAGATGCCGCCCACGATGTGTGCACCGACCGAGTGGAACTCTTCATTGATGCTGCGAAGGACGCTGCGCGAGCTGGCTCGGGCGATGGCCGCGACGACGATTCCGTTGACATGGGGAGCCGTCAACAGGCTGGCGACCTTCGACTGGGCCCACGTGGTTGTGACCAAGACCGTATAGCCTTCCCCTTCGAGATGCTTGATCAGGTTGTTCGACCCGGCGGCGGTCAACAGCGGCAGCAGATCGGTCGAGGGGGTGACAACCTTCAGGTGCATCACATTGGGCAGCCGGTGCAGCGGCACCAATTCATACAGGTCTTCCGTCAATTCCGTGACGGGCTGCGAGTTCTGCTCGCCAGAGACCGGCGACACCGCGGGAATCTCATCCAACTCCAGAAGGACCGTCTGCCGCCCACGCTGACCGAAAACTGCGGCGCAGTTGAGCGCGGTTTCGGTGGCGCTCCCCTTTTCCACGCCCAGGATCATGAGGGAAGGCAGCGGCTGTCCGTCATTGAGCGCCGCCAGCTTGGCATTGAGCAGGTGATAGCTGCGCGCAGCCGGGGACCGCGGCGCATCAATGACCGCCACACCGTGGCTCTTTTCGGCTTCCCCCTGCTTATCCATCGCGATCAGCACCGGCACGCCGAGAGCTTGCTCCAGTTCCTCGGGCTCTCGCAGCCGGGTGTCGAGGGTTTCGAACAGGAAGATGATGAACACACTCAGCAGCACACCCGAAGCGCCAATGAACAGGGTGCGCACCTCAATGTCCTGATCCACCGGGCTGCCCGTCGTGGCCGGTTCCAACACCGTGAGGCGGTTGGTTGGCGGAAGCTCCTCGGTGGTGCTGATGGGCACCTGACTCAACAGGAGATCAGTGATGGTATTGGCGATCACGCGTGCCCGTTCCGCGTTACTGTCTTGTACCCGGATGACCATGATCTGCGTCGCTGGGGTGGTGGAGATGTCGATGCTGCGCTGGAGTTCGGAGGGTGATTCCTCCAAGGTCAACTGATTGATGATCGTTTCCAGAAACGGACGGACGGTGGGCAGCATCGCATACGTTTCGAGCAGCTGAGTCGCGGTTCGAATATCGTCGAGACTCGGATTGGGATTAGTGATGCTTGAGCCAACCAGCAAGCGCGCCTCCGCTTCATATAACTGCGGGCGCTGACTGCTGAACCAATACCCGGCTGCGGTGCTCAAAATGAGCGCGATCGCGACAAACCACCACCAGCGACGTGCAATCCGCACGTAGTTTGACATGGCCATCAAGTGCTCTCCTGGCAAAACAGTGTTATCGCGCCCCATGGTGCCGAAGCACACGCAGGGCAGTACGGACGAGGATTTGTAGATCGAGTGCCAGACTAAGCTTCTCGATGTATTTGATGTCCCAAATCAATCGATTGTCAAAGTCGGTATCACCCCGGTCGTAAATTTGCCAGAGCCCGGTGATCCCCGGTGGCACATTCAACCGTTCAGTGTGAAACAGCGGGTATTTCTCCACCCCAAAGGAGGTGGGGCGTGGGCCGACGAGGCTCATCTGTCCGAGCAGGACGTTCAGAACCTGAGGCAGCTCGTCCAGACTGGTCTTGCGCAGGAACTTGCCCACCCGGGTGATGCGCGGATCATTTTCGAGTTTTTCGCCCCGCTCATTGATCGTTTCGCCCCGCTCATTGACGGTCACGTTGAGTTCCGCGAGTTTCTGGTCAGCGTTGCGAATCATCGAACGGAACTTGTACATTTTGAATTTATGCCCGCCGACACCCGTGCGCTTCTGCATGTAGAAGATGGGACGGCCATCATCGATCAGGATCAACCCGGCCACGATGATGGTGAGCGGCAGCAAGAAGGGGAGCGTGAGGGCGACGACCCCAATATCAAACATCCGTTTTACGCGCAGATAGATGTAGCGAGCGCTCGCGCTCTGGTACGGCAGTTGGTTCGCCCAGAAGTTCGGATGAAAATAGGGCGTGGCATCGAGCGCGTCGACACCAACGCCATCGAATTGCGGGATCAGGCGGCTGGGATGCGGAAAGCCAGGCCCGAAGATCGTCTGCAAGGACTGGAACATGTTGACCTGGCGGTTCGGAAGCTGAGGCGACGTGCCGGTATTCCCGGTGTCCACCGACGTCGGACGGCGAATAGCATTCGCGGTGTTGTTGTCGGTCGCATCATCGGCCCGCTGAATGGCTTTCTTGACCAGATCCTTTAAGACGAAGCCATCCTCAGGGAAATTGGCGGCGCCCGTGGGCACCTTCACATTGAGTGACAGCCAGATCAGGTCCTTGATGCGTTGCTCGACGGCGGCCGTGTTTTCGGGCGATGATTCGGGCAGGCACACCAGCACGTTATCGCCATACCACACGACCAGTTCATTCATATAGAGTGCCGCTTCAGCAATGCGCGAGACGCGGTTGCGTAGGTAACGGCGCTGGAGAATCGCCTCGTAGTTGAAAAGAACATCCGTACGCGAGTGCGCCTGCGTCAGAACTTCTACGCGGAAATAAATGAAGCCGACCGGTCGATTGAACCGACGCGCGCGGAACAGCTCAGTGTTCATCTCATCTTCGCCGGTGATCGTGGAGTGCGCGCGTGTGTCCTCTGCCCCGGTCACAACACTTTCAAACACATGCTCGAAATTGGTAACGACGCTGGAAATGAGGCGCCCGAGCAAAATCGTTGCGGTCAGGAGGACCAGTTCGAACAGAATGACGATCGGCAGCGAAGAACCATCATTGAACGCCAGTGGACGCATAAAAACATATAAGATACCCGTTCCAACAAACAAGAGATCTAGCCGCATCGTGCTGAGGTCGGGGAGGAGCAGCGTTGCTATCACGAATCCGGCAGCCAAAACATAGACGATCGAGGAGATGTTCACAGCGATTATGTCTGGGCGCTCAATATTGAAGAGCAGGGTTAACCATAACGAAAAAACGACAATCAAGACGCGAAGGCGAACCATGACTTTTACCTCAATTGAAAGTACGGATCGTCGGAGAACTGTTTGTATGGAAACAGTTATAGAGTGAATGGTTGACTAGGCGACCTTACAGGACCCTTACACATATAGGGTGCAAAAAAGAATTTTTACGAAATTCGGTTAGTAAGGTTATAGGCCAAGAGTCTCCCGTGATCAGCTGGTCACGGGCATTCTGAGGGAGCAATTTTCGGGGGAATTGGGGCTAATAAAGCAGTATACGGGGCTAACGATGTCGCTAGTCCCGTATGTAAGGAGTCAACTCGGTTTGAAAACTGTTAGACCCGAACTGCCGATGTGCGCGTCCGACTGACTACACCGACACCAACTGTTTGACGTTGACTTGCGGGCACCAGAACGAACCATCGGGAAGAATGGTACGCGCATCAAACCGTGGGGCGAGCTGGCCTTTCAGCCGCTCCTTCTCGACATGATCCTGACGTTCGAGAAGCTGTTCTACGCGCTCAGCCGCCCGTGGCGCATCATTAGGATAGAGGAATGCAAAGCGGAGATTCGCCCCGGTCAGGTTGGCACCGCTCAAGTCGGCACCCCAGAGAAACGCATGGCGCAAATCAGCATTGGAAAGATCAGCACCCCGCAGGTCGGCGCCGTTCAGGTTAGCATCGCGGAGATCTGCCCCGCTTAAGTTCGCGTTGCTCAAATCCGCCCGGTACAGGTCAACGGCGGGCAGGACAGCACTGGCCAAATTCGCCGCATGCAACGCTGCTCCCGCAAAGACACCTTGCACGGTTCCATCTTCCAGCCAACCACGAGTACGCAGAGCAGCCACGGCGCGAGTCGCCGTTTCCCGATCGCGGGACGCCATTTCAAGGAGAAGACGAGACTTCAGATACGGAGGATACAGAATCTCGACGAGTGAGCGCAGCAGGTGTTCAAGTTGTGTGAACATATTCACGGTACGCCTGTTGATAGTCATTAGTTGCGATTTTGGATGAACCAATCCATATATTTATTCTAATTTACCTTTTGCCCTATAAATGCTTAAGGTTTTTTCTTGGCTCATTCTTTCGAGCAAATGCTGGTACTTAAGACCTGTATCAGCCCACTTCTCCACAACGCACCCACATCATACGACCTTCTTGTTAAATTACACTTAAATGAATATAAAGGCTACTATAACAGCCTGTGTACTCACAATCCTATAAACTTGGTGCAGTTATAATGAACATTAAGGAACCTGTGCTAGAAATCACCTGATTTGCACCGCGTTTTGACGCTCAATCGCCATAACCCTAGACGGATAAAGGTATTTTATCCTATTTGAAGCGATGAGGCACCCCCATGGCGACATAGAACAAGATGAAGTTGCTCTCGGAGCCACCGACATAATAAATCGCGCCCGGTACATTCCAGAATCGACTTGTAGCCCCTTTCACGGTGTATCGCATGCATCAGGGCGCGCCTCCTACCTGGTTTCGCCGTAAGGCCCGCCTGCATCAATTGATATCAATCAGACACCTACCGCGGTCCGGGCTCTTGCTCCACGCTTCGAATTCACTTCACGGCCACACCGCTTCAACCGCTCGAAACCATCGCCGCTTAAACAACGCCTGGTCCGTTAGCAGCGAACACGGCGAATCTCATCCTTCTAAAACGCACAGGGTTTGGCGGTGATTGTTGGCTCCCCTTTCCTCTTTTCCGAGCATGGTCAGGGGTGTGATCTGGTTTTGAGCCAACTGTGAAATACCGCAAGTCTCGTCCTTAGGAAAAAATTCATACCTTACACGCACTTGGAGCATGGAACATGATGAACAATCGAGCCATTTTAGGGAAGCGTTTCAACGTGTCCAAGCTCAGCCCAGAGGCAAAAGGTCGCCCTTACACGGGCTGTTTGAGGGAAACGCGTCTCGGAATTTTAGGGTCGTCCTGCCGGGCATCCGGACCTCGAAGAACCCTCGGCGACGACGGGTTTCCACGCCATTCTGCCGTTAGGTAGGGCATTCGCAAAAGCACTTGCCAAATAATACTATGACTCCATTCTTGCGTATTTTAGGTCTTTGCAAGGTATCGGTTCAATATAATCCATGATAGGTGGATTCGGCGTGCGGTCATGCAACGGGATCGATGGCGCCCTGGTCAGTTTTCACTTAGAGACCCTAAATGTGAGAAACATCATGATAAAGATGCCCTCAGGTCGTTCTGGAAGCCTCCGCTGGAGTGTCGCTGTAGCCGTGGTTCTGTGCCTGCTCATGTTTGCTACACCACAGCCCAGCCAAGCACAGGACGATGTCGGCTATGAGGATTTCGTTTATGGCTCGGTTTGTTCCGGTTCCGTCACCGGTGAAAAGCCGGAAAGCAAGCTCTGGTGGAATGACGGCTATTGGTGGGGAAGCTTGTGCAACCCTTCGGGCAGCGGCTATTTCATCCACCGCATGGACCCAGCCGTTCACATATGGGTGAATACGGGTGTCGCCATCGATAACCGCACCAGCAGCAATGCGGACACGCTGTGGGACTCCAAAACTCAGAAGCTGTATATCGTTTCTCATCTCTTCACGAACGCCGGGAGCGCGACCAGCGCCGTCTCACAATGGGGACGCTTGTACCGTTACAGCTACAATGCCAGCACCGATACCTACAGTCTGGATTCAGGGTTCCCCGTTACCGTAACTCGGGGGAAATCCGAGACACTGGTTCTCGCCAAGGACTCTGTGGGGCGGTTGTGGGTAGTCTACGTCGAAGACTCCAAGGTCATGGTGAACGTTTCTACAGGTGATGACGCCGTCTGGGGAATTCCATTCCAACTCCCAGGGTCGGCACCATTCGCGCCCAACAGCGACGATATCGCCTCCATCATTGCCCTGCCCAGTAATCAGATCGGCGTCATGTGGAGCAGTCAGCGCAGCGATACCTTCTACTATGCCGTTCACAATGATGCTGATCCGGTTAACACATGGAAACCGATTGAAATTGCGCTCAGTGGTAACAACATTAGCGACGATCATCTCAATATGAGAGTCGACTCAACCGGGCGCTTGTACGTAGCCGCAAAGACCAGTCTGACTGGTTCGAGCCCAATGGTGATTTTGCTCGCTCGGCAAACCAACGGTCAGTGGTCGAGTCACACGTTTGGAACAGGCATAGACGGACATACACGTCCGATTATCCAAATCCATGAGGCGACAAACCGCCTCTATCTGTTTGCAACCTCTCCCAACAGCGGCGGTCGTATCTACTACAAATCGACGGATATGACGAATATTAGCTTTACGTCGGGACTAGGACAGGTAATCATCAGTTCAAGCGACTCGACCCGCATCAATAACGTGTCATCGACCAAACAGAACTTGGACGTACTCCCAGGTCTTTTGATCATCGCGAACGACGGCGACACCAATACCTATTTCCATAACTATCTCGTCTTTGGTCCGGCGACGCCGAGCCCGACGCCCAGCAATACGCCGACGGCTACCAACACGCCGACCCCAAGTGCGACACCAACGGCCACCAATACGGCCTCGATTACGCCTACACCGACCAACACGGCCACGCCCAGCTCCACCCCGACGCCGACCAACACGCCGACGGCCAGCAGCACGCCCACCGCCAGCAGTACACCCACAGCGACCGACACGCCGACGCCGACCAACACGTCGACGCCGACCAACACGCCCGGCGGTCAAACCACCTTGAGCTTTGGGCCATCAGATGATGTCTATGTGCGGTCAACCAGTCCCAACAGCAACTACAATGGGACGGCGGCACTGCGCCTGCGTGCAACCAGCAGCGAAATCTACACCAGCTATCTGCGTTTCAACGTGACTGGCGTGAGCAGCTCGATCATCCGCGCGGTTGTACGCTTGTACGTGATTGATGATAGTCCGCAGGGCGGCTCGATCTACAGCGTCGCCAACACCTACCTCAACACGAGCACTCCGTGGGTCGAGACGGGCTTGACGTGGAATAACGCGCCCACCATCGGCGGCGCGCCGCTTGCAACCGTGGGTCAGGCGGCGCTGGGGACGTGGGTCGAGTTTGACGTAACCGCGGCGATCACGGGTGACGGCGCGTACAGCTTCGGCTTGAACAGCCCCTCAACCAACAGCGTGCTGTACAACACCAAAGAAGCCACGGCGAATCATCCCGTTCTGGTGATTGACTTTGGGACGCCCAACACCTCGACGCCGACCAGCACGCCCACCCCGACCAATACTCCCACGGAGACCAGCACGCCAACGCCGAGCGCGACACCAACGGCCACTGATACGCCATCGGCCACGCCCACTGCGACCGAAACGCCGACACCCGGTGATAGCCCCACGCCCACCAGTACTGCCACCCCGACCAACACGCCGACGCCCAGCAGCACGCCTACGGCCACAAGCACGTCGACGCCGACCAACACGCCCGGTGGACAAACGACGTTGAGCTTCACGCCCTCGGATGATGTCTATGTGAAGTCGACCAGTCCCAACAACAACTACAATGGGACGGCAGCGCTGCGCCTGCGCTTGACCAGCAGCGAAATCTATACCAGCTATCTGCGTTTCAACGTGACTGGCGTGAGCAGCCCCATCACCCGGGCGGTTGTGCGCTTGTACGTGATCGATGATAGTCCGCAGGGCGGCTCGATCTACAGCGTCGCCAACACCTACCTCAACACGAGCACCACCTGGGTTGAGTCCGGCTTGACATGGAACAACGCGCCTACCATTGGCGGCGCCCCGCTCGCGACCGTGGGTCAGGCCGCACTGGGAACGTGGGTCGAGTTTGACGTAACCGCGGCGATCACGGGTGACGGCGCGTACAGCTTCGGCTTGAACACACCGTCGACCAACAGCGTGCTGTACAACACCAAAGAAGCCGCGGCCAACCACCCCGCGTTGGTGATTGAATTTGAAACACCCGCGCCACTGGCTCAACAGCTCGAGAGTCCGCTTGTTGAAGAACTCCCACCACCAGTGGCGGCACCGGTTCACCTCACGGGTTATGGAGAATGCAGTGCTGGCACCCTCACCTACTACGTTACGGCTGCCGAGCGTGATTTCACTAACCTCCTCTATGGTGTGTTTGGACCAACAGGCACACTCATTCTCACTCAGTTCGACACACTGCTCAGCGGTCAAACGGTGATCGTGCCTGTCGGCACAGTCACGACCAGCGGGCTCTACACGCTGGCCGCGGATGCCGAAGGCTTCGCTATATCGGTCGACTGTGTGGTACCGGCAGTTGAGCCGACGCTGACACCGAGTTCAACGCCAACCGCGGTCGAGGTTATACCGACGTCGACCAGCGCCAGTCCAGTCATCAGCGGAAGCGGCGTGTGTGCGAACGGCGTACTGACGTATGACATCATGCCCACTTACGTCGACGTGCAGACCTTGCCGTATCATGTCACTGGGCCGCACGGCGTCGTCGCCAACGATCAATTGACCGGGTTGGTGAGCGGTCAGCCCGTCAGACTCGAGTTCAATGGCATCATCGTCGCTGGCAGCTACACGCTGGTCGTCGCTGATAGTCTGCTCCAGGTCGCCGTCGACTGCACTGACTACTTTCCATCGGCCCCCGCCACACCGACGCTCGTACCTTCAGCTACACCGCTCGCAGCGGTGCCGCTGCCCGTGCTTGAACAATTTACCGACAGTGGGCGTTGGCTGCCCTCGGGCGGTTGGCTCTTCGCGACCGACGCGCAAAACGGTTATTGGACGGTGGACACTACGGTCCGCGGTCTGGTGAGCGTGCTCCAGTCCGAAGCGCCGATTGATCTCACGACAGCAGGTGTACCGCGCTTGACCTTTAGGGCACAGACCGCTTTGTCCAGCGTCGATCGCGTTGCCCTGGACCTCCTGCCGGAGGGTCAGGTGACATGGCAGACGGTGTTCGAAATGGCCGGCACATTGTCAGATTGGACGGAATACGAGCTTGATCTGTCTGCCTATGTGGGGCAGCGTGTCTGGCTGCGCTTCCGCGTCGACACGAGCGCCAGCCTACCCGAAAACGACATGTCCGCCTATTTCAGTCTGGACGCGCTGGAAATCAGTGCCATGACGACGATTGAACCGACGGCCACTCTCAGCGCAACGCCGACCGTGGTTCCAAGCGAACTCCCGCCGACCGCGACGTTCACCCCAACGCCGACACCGACCTCGATTCCAACTGAAGTCACCCCAACGGCCACGCCCAGTCCCACACCGATACCGGAGACGGTCAGCCCGCCCCCAGAAACAGGTAACGAAAGCGCCGGCGGTTAGGGGTTTGACCGAAACGAAATGCCGTTAGCGATGAGACACTCTCCTTCGGGAGGGTGTCTTTTCATTTTGGATCACGAGGCTGCGTCGTCAGCGTGTGTCTGCATTACTGCATCAACAAACTATCGCTAGGCCGGTAGAAAAGCGTTTTTAGGCGGGTCAGCACCTTGCAGGGACACGCTGCATCGCAAAGGATACAGGCTCTGTCAATCTCCCCTTAACACGACAAGCGATCCGCTATCAGGATCAATAAGCTTTCGTCCTCGATTTGTCTCAGCAGCAGTAAAACGCAGGAAAATCACTGGCTGTGAGCATCCATTGTAACAGGGGGTATACTACGGAAAAAACGTAGTGCTGCTCTCCACGAACAAGGAACATCATGCAAACCAGCTTATCCGAACTACTAGATTCAAACCGCACGGTCGTCGCCGACGGGGCTATGGGAACCATGCTTTTTGCCCTTGGGTTAAAAAATGGCGAATCGCCTGAATTGTGGAACGTCGAGCAGGCAGACAAAGTGCGCAGCGTGCATCGCGCTTATATTGAGGCAGGCTCGCAGATTGTGCTGACGAATACTTTCGGCTGCAACCGCGTCCGTCTTGCGCGGCATCACCTGGCGGAGCGTGCGGTCGAATTGAACCTCGCCGGGGCGCGGAATGCCCGTGCCGAAGCGGATGCAGCCGCGCATCCGGTCGTCATCGCCGGGTCGATCGGCCCCACCGGCGTCATGCTCGCCCCGTACGGAGATCTTGAATACGACGAAGCAGTCGGCATTTTCGCCGAGCAGGCGCAAGCCCTCATCGCCGGCGGAGTCGACGTGCTGTGGATCGAAACCATGTCCGCTCTGGAGGAAGTGAGCGCGGCGGTCGAGGGCTGCCGTCGCATCGATCCCGTATTCCCCATCGTCACCACGATGACCTACGATACCAAGGGGCGCACGATGATGGGCGTTACGCCGGAGAAAGCGCTGCAAACGTTGGATCCACTTCACGTAGTGGCTTTGGGCGCCAACTGCGGCAACGGCCCCGATGAGATTGAAGCCGTCATTCAGAAGATGCATGCCAAAAACCCAAGCGATGTGCTGATCGCCAAAGCCAACGCCGGTTTACCGCGTATGACCGACGCGGGTCCCGTCTATGATGCCACGCCCGAAGTGATGGCCGAGTATGCGCTCCGCGTGCGCGATCTCGGCGCGCGCATCATCGGCACCTGCTGTGGGAGCAATCCGCAGCATATCCGCGCCATCGCCCAAGCGCTGAACACCCTGTAACGCTCCCGCTGCCACGGCGCCGATCTTCTTGACATTCGGGAAGATCGGCGCTACTCTCAAATGTACAACGATGTATACAGACATATAGAGATGTGTGGTGCCTCTATGCTGCCTCAAATTGATCGATATAGCCCAATTCCAATTTATCAGCAGATCAAGGACTGGATGCGCGGCAATATTCTCAACGGGACGTGGGGCGAACACTATCAGCTTCAAGCGGAAGATGATCTCGCGCAAGCGCTCAACGTCAATCGGGGCACTTTGCGCAATGCCATCAAATCGCTGATGGAAGAAGGTCTGCTCATCCGCATCCACGGCAAAGGGACTTTCGTCACGCACAAAAAGTTCGAGCAGCCGCTGGCGGAGAGCTTGATGACCTTTTCTGAAGCCCTCATGCAGCAGAACATCGCCTATACGACCACGACCCTCCAGCAGCAGGTCATCCCCGCCGATGACGATCTCGCCGCACTCTTCCACCTTGACCTGGACGCGCCGATTTTGTGGCTCCAGCGTGTGCGGTACGTCGAAAACAAACCCATTATTTATTTCGCGAACTACGTTCCGACCGCCAGCTTCCCGCAGATCGAGCAGCAAGATTTCTCCACACGCCGCCTCTTTGACGTGATGGAACATGACTACGGTCTCAAAATCGCCTGGGCTCAACGCTACTTTGAAGCCTGCACAGCGGATGCGCAAGTGGCTGCGGCGCTGAACATCAGCGTTGGCAGCCCGGTGATGTACGCCAAGCAGATCACGTATTCGAACAACGATGTGCCCATCGAAGCCTCTGACATCTGGATTCGCGGCGATAGTTTCCGGCTGTCAGCCAACGTGCTGCGCGGCGAATCACTGAATTTGCTCAATGGGGTGCCTGATCTGGTGCAATCGGAGATTCGGGTTTAGCCCCGTGGTTTTGGCATTGTGAAAAAGGAACCGACCCATGCAGCAAACGGAATTTTTGCCCGGCAACCATGAGCGCGGCCGCTACATGCGGATGGATACGGCGCAAATATTGAAACGATTATTCTTTTGTGAACGCGCTTTGATTATTGCTCAGGCTGGCTGGATTGCCGGGTTAGCTCCGCTCGAAATCAAAATCGAACTCCCGCGGATGTTCTGGGAAGATGCGCTCGTAGCCGATGCCCTGCGCACCCGTGTCTTTGAACTGCGCTATCCCAGCCGCCTGCTCGAAATTGCCGACGATGCCCCGGTAGTCGGCCTGTTTGAAGCCGCCAAAGACGCCCCCAGTGGAGCGGCCTTCTTGCTCGCTTTGGCGCGCGTGTACAAGCCCGCCCTGCTCACCGCGTATCAAGCGTATCTCGGCATTGCCGACAGCATCGCCGATGGTCCAACCGTGCACTTTCTGCGCACCGCGATTGAAGATAAGCAGCGCCAGGTGCAGCAGCTTGAGCAGTTCGCCGCGGCGTTCCTACAGCAGTCTGCGCCTAGCGAAGTCGATGCCGCCCATGCCTGGGTCAATGCGCTGCGCCGCCAGATGGACGCGGTCGGGCTGGGGTTGGACGCGCCGCGCGCCGTAGCACATGACATCGTGACACCCCTGCGCAAACCGTTCCAGTTTGCCGAAATCCCCGCCCGCGACGCGCGGTTCGCGCAGGTACGCTACTACTGGCCCAACGTGATTGACAGCAGTTTTCCGTACGGCGACGGTATGATGCTCCAACTGCGCAGCGCGGTCAGCCACCTGAATGAAGTCTGGGCGGTCGAAACCGGCGGCGCAATTCTGTATTTCTTCGCCGATGCCCTCGACTGGGAATTCGTGCTGGATGCGGCGCGGTGGACGTATGACGAAGCGCGGCACACGCAGATGGGCTATGCCCGGCTGATGGGCTGGGGGTTTCAGCCCGGGGAACTCCCCCTCGGCACCTATATTTATGATGCAGCTCGCGGACAAGATCCCATCATCCGTCTCGGGATGCTGCATTACTTTGAAACCAAGAATATTGGCAAGAAGCACGATCGGGCGGCGGCCTTCGCCAGCTATCACGACGATGTGAGTCAGCATGACATGGAATTCGACTGGGCCGACGAGACGATCCACGCGCATTATGGCAGCAAGTGGTTAGCGGCCCTCCGCGAAAAGTTCCCGTCGCTGCCTGACCGGGAAACACTACATAACCGCTGCGACGAACTGGTCGAGCAGGTCGTTGCAGAAGCAGTCGAAACGGACAAGCAGACCATCTATGCCGTGACCGAGGCGATGGTTGCCAAAGCGAACCGCCGTTTGACATTGGTGTGAGCAGACCGGGGTTCGTCCTCGGTCATACGCTCAGCAAATAAGGAATAAATCGCTTATGGAAGCTTCAAATTCTCGTAGTACGCCTGCTCCACAAACCGGGTGGCGTCTCCGTAACCTGTTTGCCGCCCGCGAAGCCGGCGTCTTCATCGCCTTAATCCTGATGTGCGTGTTTCTGGCACTCACATCAGAGGCTTTTCTGAGCACGCGCAACCTGCTCAATGTCGGGCGACAAGTGTCCCTGATCGGCATTATGGCAGTCGGCATGACTTTTGTGCTGATTTCCGGTGAGGTTGACCTCTCCGTCGGGTCGACGTATGCCCTCGCCGGGCTGGTGACAGGGATGCTGCTCATTCAGCAGTGGACGATGATCCCCGCTATTCTGGTCGGCTTGCTGATCGGCGTCGGGATTGGTGTGCTCAACGGCGTGCTCTCCACCTACGGCAAACTCCCCTCATTCATCACCACCTTAGGCATGCTGAGTATTGTGCGCGGGGCCGCCCTGCTCATCACCGACGGGCAGCCAGTGACCGTCAATGTGCGTCAGGGCGTTCTGCCAGACGTGCTCGAACAGTTCGAATTCATCGGGCAGGGTTACCTGTTCGGTCAAATCCCCATGCAGTTAGTCTTCTTCATCATCATTGCGATCCTCGGGGGCGTGGTGCTCTCGCTGACGACCTTCGGCTTCCGCGTCTATGCGGTCGGCGGCGGGCAAAAAGCCGCCCGTGTCTCCGGCATTCGCGTCTTCACCGTCAAGGTGTGGTCGTTCATCATTATGGGTACGCTCGCCGCGTTGGCGGGCATCCTGAGTATGGCGTTTTTGCCGAGCGGCCAAGCTGGCCGGACGGGCTTAGGTCTGGAACTTGATGTGATCGCCGCGACCATTGTCGGTGGCGCGTCGCTCTCTGGCGGTGAGGGCACCATTCCCGGCACCATCCTCGGCGTGCTGATCATCGGCGTGCTGCGTAACGGGTTGGTGCTGCTGGGCATTTCGCCGTTCGCGCAGGAGCTCATCATCGGCTTGGTGATCATCATCGCCGTGGCGATTGATAAATGGACCGCTAACCGCCGCGCGTCGTAATTACCTTGCTGACCTTTGGCAGTTCTACGGAAACTCTGGACACCTTCCGTTTGATTTGCGCAATAAGTTAAGTGCATTCATGAGGAGTATTACAAATGAATCTCAGAAAGTTGTTCTCTGTCCTATTGTGCTTGTTCATGCTTCTACCCTTTGTCGCGGTCGTTACCGCTCAGGATGAAGGCGTCAATGTCGCGGACTTCGCGCTGGCCGAACGGATTCAGGCGAAGATCGCGGCGGGCGAACCGCTCAACATCTATGTGTCGTATCACGATGTCTCCAACGAATTCGCACCGTTCATCCGTGCGGGCGTCGAACGCGCCATCGCGGAATTGGGCGTGAACGCGCAGTTCATTGGCCCGGTTGGCGCGGATGCCGACGCGCAGATCAGCGAAATCGAAACGCTGCTCGACCAGATGGACGGCCTGGCGATTTCGTCGGTCAGCACCGACGCGCTGGCTCCCCTGATTGACCGTGTTGTCGAAGCGGGCATCCCCGTCATCACCTTCAACACTGACAACCCGGACAGCGCGCGCCTCGTCTTCGCCGGGCAGGACCTCGTCCAGTCCGGTCGCGAAGCGGGTCAACTGATGGGCGATGTCCTCGAAGGCTCCGGCAAGGTGATCATCACCACGCTCGACGCCGCGGCGCAGTGGTCAATTGACCGCGAGACCGGTGCGCGCGAAGCGCTCGCCGCCTTCCCCGGCATCGAAATCGTTCAGACCGTCAACACCGGTACTGACCCGCAGGAAATCTACGCCGCCATCGAAAACGCTATGCTCGCCAACCCCGATGTGACCGGCATCCTCTCGCTCGAATGCTGCTCGACCCCCGCCGCTGGCGAATGGGTCACGCGCAATGGTGCAGTCGGCACCGTCAAGGTCGTCGGCTTCGACCTGCTCGACGACACCATTCAGTTGGTGGTCGACGGCGCGGTGCAGGCCACTATTGACCAGGCACCCGAACGTCAGGGCTACGAAGCGGTCAACCTGCTCGTCCAGTTCCTGAACGGCGAGACCATCAGCAACCTTGATACGGGCGTCGGCATTTACACGCAAGAGAACATCAACGAAGTCCTCAACCCGACGGCGGAACCCACGGACGGCGTTAACGTCGCGGACTTCGCGCTGGCCGAACGGATTCAGGCGAAGATCGCGGCGGGCGAACCGCTGAACATCTACGTCTCCTATCATGACGTTTCCAACGAATTTGCGCCGTTCATCCGTGCGGGCGTCGAACGCGCCATCGCGGAACTGGGCGCGAACGCGCAGTTCATCGGCCCCGTCGGCGCCGACGCGGACGCGCAGATCAGCGAGATTGAAACGCTGCTCGACCAGATGGACGGTCTGGCGATTTCGTCGGTCAGCACCGACGCGCTCGCGCCGCTCATCGACCGCGTCGTCGAAGCGGGCATCCCCGTCATCACCTTCAACACCGACAACCCGGACAGCGCCCGCCTCGTCTTCGCCGGGCAGGACCTCGTCCAGTCCGGTCGCGAAGCCGGCCAACTGATGGGTGACGTCCTCGGCGGTGAAGGCAAGGTCATCATCACCACACTCGACGCCGCGGCGCAGTGGTCGATTGACCGCGAGACCGGTGCGCGCGAAGCGCTCGCCGCCTTCCCCGGCATCGAAGTCGTCCAGACCGTCAACACGGGCACCGACCCGCAGGAAATCTACGCCGCCATCGAAAACGCTATGCTCGCCAACCCCGATGTGACCGGTATCCTCTCGCTGGAATGCTGCTCCACCCCCGCCGCTGGTGAATGGGTCACGCGCAATGGTGCAGTCGGCACCGTCAAGGTCGTCGGCTTCGACCTGCTCGACGATACCGTGCAGCTGGTGATCGACGGCGCGGTGCAGGCCACCATCGACCAGGCGCCCGAACGTCAGGGCTTTGAAGCGGTCAATCTGCTCGTCCGGTTCCTGAACGGCGAAACCATCAGCAACCTTGATACGGGCGTCGGCATCTACACACAGGAGAACATCGGCGAGGTCGCCGGGTCGTAATCGGCAGTAATTCGGTTGGTGAGCGGCGGTAAACGTCCGCCCACCATGCGTTCAGGAGGTCGTCCGCAGGGGCGATCTCCTGAAACGCTTCTCTCGAATGTACGCCTGATTGCGCAAGCGAAAGACCCGCTTATGTCTCAACCCGTACCGATTATTGAGCTCCATCATATCTCTAAGCAGTTCCCCGGCGTGCTGGCGCTGAATGATGTCAGCATGAGCTTTCTGCCCGGCGAAATCCATGCCGTTCTAGGCGAAAATGGCGCGGGCAAAAGCACGCTGATGAATATCCTCGCGGGCGATCTGCAGCCGGATAAAGGCGAAATTCTGCTGGAAGGCAAGCCGATCACGCTGGCGTCACCCGCTGTGAGTCAACATGCGGGGATCAAGGTGGTGTATCAGGAGCTCGCCCTGTGCATGAACCTCAGCGTAGCGGAAAACATCATGCTCACCAATGCGGCCAACCAAGCGGCGCTCTCGTTGGCGCGCCGGGGTCGCATGCAGGAGACCGCTCGCGCCGCTCTGGCTCGTCTCGGCATGGAGCACATCAACCCGAAGACGAAAGTGGGCAAGCTGTCCGTTGCCCAGCAGCAGCTCGTCGAAATTGCGCGGGCGATCTCGCAGCAGGTGCGCGTGCTCATTCTGGATGAGCCGAATTCCGCTTTGACCAACGAGGAAACTGCGCATCTCTTTGAAGTGATTGAACAGTTGAAAAGCAAGGGCGTGACGATCATTTACGTCTCGCACCGGCTCGAAGAAGTGCTGCAGATCGCCGACCGGATCTCGGTCATGCGCGATGGGCGCTACATCAGCACGATGGTGAACGACGCCAACGTGACGCTCGATCAGATCATCAACCAGATGGTTGGGCACGCGGTCGATCACTTCCGCCGACGCAAAAGCGAAGCAGCACCAGCGAAGGAGATTGCGCTGGAAGTTGAGCAGGTTGCGAGCCTGCCCGCACTGCAAGCAGTGTCCTTCCGCGTCGGCACTGGCGAAATCATTGGGGTGGCCGGACTACCCGACTCCGGCAAAGATGAGCTCGTGTCGGCGATTTTTGGGCTTGCCCCGCGCACTGGTCATATACGCGTCAAAGGGAAGCCGATTAAGTCCGGTTCGCCTACCGACGCCATCCAGAACGGAATGGCGCTCATCCCCGCTGACCGACGCAGCTCCGGCGCGTTTCTGACGATGAGCGTAGAGAACAATACCGTCGCCTCGGCGCTCGAACGCATCAGCCGCCTGTCTTTTCTTCGGACAGATCAGATTCGCCAGACGAGTGAGTACTATGTCAAGCAGTTTGATACGCGCATCAGCAGTCACCAGCAAAAGCTGCGCACTCTGAGCGGTGGCAATCAGCAAAAGGTGATTCTGGCGCGCGGTCTGGCGACGCAGCCCTCGATTTTGATTCTGCACGAACCCACCCGCGGGATCGACGTGGGCGCCAAAAGCGAAATCTACAGCATTATGCAAGACCTCGCGGCCCAATCGGTCACGATTGTGATCGTGTCCTCTGAACTCCCGGAATTGATCGGGCAGTGTGACCGCATTCTCGTCATGTTTCAGGGACGCATTAACGGCGAATTTAGCGGCAGTGAAGCCACCGAACCAGCGATCCTCGCTTGCGCGATGGGGCAAACTCTGCCGAACGGAATCAAGGCGGTGACTCAATGACCTCTCCTATCATCACTGTGGTGGGCAGCTTCGCAGTTGGGTTGACCCTGCGCACGCCAGTCATGCCGATTTTCGGGCAAACGCTCATCGGCAGCGACTTCGATATGGGACCGGGCGGCAAAGGCTCAAACCAGGCCGTCGCCACCTCCCGCTTGGGGGTAGCTTCGGCGCTGGTCGGCATCATCGGCGCGGATAAGCTGGCAGAAATCGCCACCGATCTGTATGCGGCGGAAGGCGTCGATACGACTTACCTGCTCCAGACCACGGAGCGCCCGACCGGGGTCGGGTTCATCATTCTCAATCCCAAAGGCGAAAACTTCATCATCCTCGACATGGGCGCGAATAACCTGATGGATGCCGCCTACGTCGATACCGCGGAAGCCCAGATCGCCAAGAGTGACATCGTCATGGCCGTGCTGGAAATCCCCGTCGCCGCAGCCGTCCGCGGTATGGAACTCGGCAAAAAACACGGGGCGCTCACCATCCTCAATCCCGCGCCCGCCACCGAGCTGCCGCCGAGCGTTTTCCCCTACATTGACTACCTGACACCTAATGAAAGTGAACTGCGCATCCTGCTCGGCTTGCCGCCCGATGACCCGACGCCCACGCGGACGCTCGCCAGCCAACTCCGGGCAGCCGGAGTGAAGAATGTAATTGTCACCATGGGGTCGGAAGGCGTGCTGATCCTGACCGAAACGCTCGATCAGTTCGTCCCCGCCTTCCAAGTCGATGTGGTCGACACGACGGGCGCGGGCGATGCGTTCAATTCCGGTCTGGCGGTGGCGCTTGGCGAAGGCCAACCACTGGTCGAAGCCGTCCGCTTCGGCGCGGCGTGCGGCGCGCTGGCCTGTACCCGACTCGGCGTGATCCCGGCGTTGGCACATCGCGCGGATGTCGAAAAACTGCTCGCTGAACAACCTTTGACCTAATCAATTACCTTAGGAGAATCTTTCATGAATCGCGGTAAATTGTTGAATAACGAACTCGCCTATGCGATTGCCTCGATGGGGCATGGCGACCTGATGATCGTGTGCGATGCCGGCTTCCCGATCCCATCCTCGGCCTGGCGCATCGATCTGGCCATTGTGCAGGATGTGCCGGATCTTGAAACGGTGCTGACGGCGGTTGCCGACGCCTTCATCGCCGAAAAGGTCGCCTATGCGGATAACCTGCCGATCAACAACCAGCCGCTGCTCGAAAAAGTGAAGCGGCTGTTCCCCGATGCCGACCACGAGATGGTCGCGCACGCAACGATCCTCGGCGAGATGGCGGCCAAAGCCAAAGTCATCGTGCGCACGGGCGCGTTCGATCCGTGGGGCAACATTCTGCTCTATTCGGGTGTTGACGTGCCCAAGTGGTTCAGCAAGCCGGGCGTCGTCGCGCCGGAATACTACGCCAAGAAACTAGGTAAATGAGCGGATATTCCGTTCCGGCGGTGGTGTTAGGGCAGTTGGGCGCGCTGCCCACCCTCGAAATGGTGCGCGTTGCGCCGCCCGAACGCGGCGAGGTGCTGGTGCGCATGGTCGCGAGCGGCATCTGCCACACCGACATCAGCTATATGCGGGATGCGCGTGTAACGCCCGTCGTCTTGGGGCATGAAGGCGCGGGCATCGTCGAGCAGGTCGGCGACGGCGTGACGCACGTTCGCTCCGGCGACCATGTGGTGATCAACTGGCAGCCGAAGTGCAATCAGTGCCGCCACTGCCTGAGCGGACGCTCAGACCTGTGCGAAAACATTCAGGGGACGCCCGCTCCGCGCGTATTTCGCGGTGACAGCCCGATCGCCGTGATGTTAAACGCAGGCACGTTCTGCCCATTTGTCGTCGTGCCAGCGGGCGGCGCGGTGCCCATCCGCCAGGATATGCCGCTGACGAAAGCGGCGATGCTCGGCTGTGCGGTCGCGACCGGAGTCGGCGCGGCGCTGCACACCGCGCATATTCACCCGGGCGACAGTGTCGTGATCATGGGAGCGGGCGGCATCGGACTCAACATTGTGCAGGGCGCGCGCCTCGCGAATGCAGGCATAATTGCCGTGATCGATCTGGACGACGCACGTTTGGAACTGGCACGCCAGTACGGCGCTACGCATACCCTCCACGGCCGCCAACCGGATCTCACGGCAGCAGTGCGGAAGCTCACCGATGGGCGCGGCGTCGATCACGTGTTTGAAGCGGTCGGCGTTCCCGCGTTGATGCTGAACGGCATCGATATGCTGGCGCGGGGCGGCACGCTGATTCTCGTCGGCGCGGCGGCGCGCGATGCGACCTTGCCGTTTCATCCCCGCCGCTTCATGAGTCAACAGCAGCAGATCATCGGCTGTATTTACGGCAATATCCGCCCGCAGATTGACCTGCCGCTGTTCGCGGATTGGTACAGTGACGGCCGCCTGCACCTTGATGAAATGCACACCGTCTCGGTGCGGCTGAGCGACGTGCCGGAAGTCTTCGCGACGCTGGATCAGGATCGCGGCATCCGCCCGATCATCGAATTTGAGGTGTCAGCATGACGATCTACCACTTTGAGCGTCTGTTCCCCAGCGCAATCGAAGCGCGGCTGCAAACGACTCCGGTGCTTGTCCTATCGTTCGGCACGTTGGAATGGCATAGTCACCATTTGCCACTGGGGCTGGATGGCATGGTCGCGCAGGCCGTGGGCGAACGTATCGCCGATCGTCTGGATGCGGTGCTGGCGCCTGTCTCGTACTGGGCGGCGGGCGGTGTGCCCTACCCCTACACGCTCAAACTGCCGATCAGCGTGATCGAACCGCTGCTGATTGCCGTGTTCGAGCAGTTCGCCGAGATGGGCTTTCGCTTGATCGTCGCTTTTACGGGACATTTCGGCATCGAGCAGACGTTGATCCTCAAACGCGCCGCTCACACGGTGATGAGCCGTTCGCCCGTCACGATCCTGCCCATCACGACCTACGACCTGATCAGCCCAAGCTACACCGGGGATCATGCGGGGATCGGCGAGACCTCCCTGCTGCAAGCGCTGGAGCCCACGCTCGTCAAGCTGGATGCGGTGCCGGGAGATGTGCGTTTGGACGGAGTGCTCGGCCCTGACCCGCGCGGAGCCGCCAGCGCCGAGCGTGGGCAGGCTATGCTGGATCAGATCGTCAGCGCGGCGCACACCACCGCCGTGCGTCTGCTGAGTCAGACGGCGGTTGAGCGGGCGCGCTACCATGAGGTCAGCGGGCTGCTGGTACGCGTTTTAAGCAAGACGTTTGAACTACGCCAGCAGTTACCGAAAGCGCTCGTCCCCTCGATCACGACGCCTGCCTACTTGCAGAGTATTCAGGCGTTGTTCGGCGGGGACTACGAACGCGCGAAGCAGTTCGCCGAACAGAAGCTGGCCGACTTGAGCGCGTAGTCTAGCGTCAGTTAGGGATAGAGTTATCTCACCCCACCCCCGGCCCCTCCCCGAATTCAGGGAGGGGAGACGGCAAACACGCTGCTCGTTTCCCCTCGCCCACGCAAGCGGGGCGAGGGGTTGGGGGTGAGGGGCACGCGCAACTGCCGCCTATCCATAACTCATGTTTATCTAGTAATCATTGGTACTAGTTCATAGTTCTAAACGGCTGGTATGAGGTCTGTAGGGCAAGGCGCGCCTTGCCCCTACGAAAACCTTCTCTTAAATTGGCAACTAGGACCAATGGTTAGTAGGCGTTCGCCTCGTCACCGTAGCCGTCGAGGATGCCGACGGCGTTGCTCGTACCGAGCAGTTCTGCGCCCGCATCGATCAGGGCGATCACCTGTTCCACCTTGCGGATGCCGCCGGACGCCTTGACATGCGTCTCCGGGCGCAGGTTCTGGCGCAGCAGTTGAATATCTTCGGGAGTGGCGTGCCCGGGTCGATGACCGCCACCGCTGGAATTCTTAATCCAGGGGACGCCCGCTTGTTCCAGCAGCTGCGCGGCCTGAATTTTGCCTTGGCGCGACTCGATGTAGCCAAGTTCGAGCATCGCCTTCAGCGTCAGACTGCCTGCCGCCTGCACCAGCAGCGCGCTTTCCTCTTGAAAAGCCGCCAACTCACCGGAGAGGAACAGGCTCATATGCGGTTCATAGTCGACTTCGTCCGCGCCCAGGGCGAGACATTCGCGCAGCAGGGCAATTTTGGCGAACACGGTCTCGTTGCCCGTGCCAAAGCAGATCGTCGTCGCCACTTTGACCGTCGTGCCACGCAGAATCTCGCGGGCCAGCGGGACATACGCCATCGGGATCATCGCCGCGTTGAAGTTGTGCCGTGCGCACGCCTCAATGTGCTCAATCAGTTGCGCGCGGGTCGCGTCCGGGCGCACCAAGGTCGATTGGAGTTTGGCAGCTAATTCCTGCCGACTGATCGTAGTAGGCTCATTGAGCATGGTGGCATTCCTCTGGAAAAGTGATGGTTTGACAATCAGCAGTATAGCAATGATGTACACAGATGTCTATATACATTTAGCTTGAGCAGACCCGTTTACGCCACCCAGAATATGACGTTTGACACTGTATACAGAGGTCTATATACCTCTATAATCCAAACTAAAAAGGAACACAAGCCTGATGTCGAATTTGATGACTCCCCGAGCTCGCGTACTGACTGCCTTTAACCACCAGCAGCCGGATCGCTGCCCAGTCGATTTTCTGGCGACCAATGAAGTGTGGGCCAAGCTGCTGGCGCATTTCGAACCGGATGCCACCGCGGTCGGGCCGTCGGACTTCTTTGACCCCCAGCGCGAAGCCATTCTGCGCCTGCTCGACGTGGACTGCCGCGTCGTCTCCTATGATATGTTCTGCAATCCACCGGATGACGCACTGGAGCCGGGCGCGACCATTGAATGGTGGGACGTGCTCAGCCGCTCCACGCCGTGCCGTATGTGGCGGCAGCGCCTGCCCGACGGCACCATGCGTGAAATTTTCGGGCGGCAGATGCGCATCGTGCGCAACCCGACGGGCGCGTATGAGGAAAACTGCGGCTACCCCCTCGCCGCTGCCACCACTGTCGACGAGCTGAAGTCGTACCGCTTCCCCGACCCCGATTGGTGGGATTACACCGCCCTGCCCTCCGTCATCGACCACCTGAACCGCGACCAACCCAATCATGTCCGCTTCCGAATCGGCTCGGTCTTCGAGGTGGCCTGGCAGCTGCGCGGCATGTCCAGCTTTTTGACCGATATGGCGATGGAGCCGGACATCCCTAAATACATCATGGAACGCCTGACCGACATCTATGTCGAGAACACGCGGCGCGTGCTCGAAATCGCCGGCGACAAGCTCGACGCCGTGTATTTCTACGACGATGTCGCCAGCCAGAAGTCACTCCTCATTTCGAAAGGCATGTGGGGCGAGTTCATTCGTCCGTGCCACGAACGGATCATCGAAGTGGCGAAACAGTACAACCAGACGGTCATGTATCACAGTGACGGCGCGCTGCGTCCGCTCCTGCCCGACCTGATCGCGATGGGCGTTGACGTGCTCAATCCGGTGCAAGCCGACGCGAAAGGCATGGAACCCGTCGCCCTGAAAGCCGATTTCGGCGACCAACTGGTGTTCCACGGTGGCATTGACATCATCCGCACGCTGCCTAAGGGCACCGTCGACGAAGTGCGCAGTGAAGTCAGCGAACGGATTCGCGTCCTGGGCAAGAACGGCGGTTATGTGCTGTGCAGTTCGCATCACATCCAGTCGGATACCCCGCTCGAAAACGTGCTGGCGATGTACGACCTCGCGCTGCGTACTGCCGAGGTGTGAGCATGAACACTGATGCGGAACAGCGACGAGCCCATTATCTGGCGCTGACGTGCGGTTCACAGGCACGCGCCGTCTATGCGGCCGCCGCTGTTGCGCGCAGCATTGTCACCGTGCGCCTGCTCGATCAGGGTCTGCACAACACGCCGAATCAGCTTCGGGTTCAGCTTCAGCGGCAGATCGACGAGGTTAAACCCGATCATGTGGATGCCATCCTGCTAGCCTACGGACTGTGCGGGAATGGCACCTTGGCGCTGCGTGCGCGGGAAACACCCCTCGTCATCCCGCGCGCCCACGACTGCATAACGCTGTATCTCGGCAGTCGTCAACGCTACCAGGCGGAGATCGGCGCCTATCCCGGGACGTACTGGTGCAGTCAGGATTACCTCGAACGGAACCGTCAGGGCGATGAAGTCACGCTGGGTGCGTCCGCCAGCCTGTACCAACAGTACGTCGAAAAATATGGTCAGGACAACGCCGATTACCTGATGGAAGCCCTGGGCGCATGGGCGGCGCATTATCAGCGGCTGGTTTACATCGAAACCTCCGCTCCCGATGCCGATGTCTACCGCAGCCAGGCAGAGGCGAAGGCCGAACGGCGCAAGCTCCGGTTCGAGACGCTGCCGGGCAATCCCCGACTGATCGAGGCGCTGATCACCGGGCACTGGGATAACGCTGATTTTCTGATCGTGCCACCCCACCATTCCATCGAACGTGGCAATGATGAACACATTATTCGCGCTGCTCCGGTAGCGCATTCATAAGAGGACAAAATCGTATGGCGCTTCTTGAAGATATTCGGCAGGCAGTGATCGACGGCAACGCCAAGGCGACCGTCCAGAAAGTCGAGGAAGGTCTCGCCGCCGGACTCGACGCCAACAGCATTTTGAATGATGCGCTGATTTCGGGCATGCAGGAAGTCGGACGCCTGTTTGAAGAAGGCGAATACTTCGTGCCCGAGATGCTCATCGCCGCCCGCGCCATGACGGCGGCGCTCAAAATTCTGCGGCCGCTGCTGGCGGCGCAGGGTGTTCGGGCGCTGGGTAAGATTGCCATCGGCACCGTGCAAGGCGATCTACATGACATCGGCAAATCGCTGGTGATCATGATGTTGGAAGGCGCGGGCTTCGAAGTCGTAGATTTGGGCATTGATGTCCCGGCAGAACGCTTCATCGAAGCCGCCCGCGGCGGCGCGCAGATCGTCGCCATGTCCGCCCTGCTCACCACCACCATGACCAACATGAAAACCGTCATCGAGGCGCTGAAAGCCGAAAACGTGCGCGATCAGGTGCGCGTGCTCATCGGGGGTGCCCCAATCACACAGAGCTATGCCGATGAGATCGGCGCCGATGGCTATGCCCCCGACGCGACCTCAGCCGTCCGGGTGGCGCAGCAGCTTCTCGGCAAGGCAGGCTGATATGAGAACGTTCAACACGCTGGCGATCCCTCAGGCGGATGATCTGATTTTCGGTCAATGCCCGCACCCTGTGCGCCTGAAAAACGGTCTGGAGATCGGGAACGGCACGGTGTATCCCGAAATCAACTTCACGCTGCCGCCGATGGCGATCACGCGCGACACGCTGCCTCAGGTCCGCGACCAGTACACCCAGATCATCAACGCGGTGTGCAGTCGGGCACTCGAACTGCACGCCCCCGGGCTGATCGTCGAATTTGAGATGCTCCCGGATATGACCCTCGTGCCGGAATGGGGCATCGAGATCGTGCAGATTTTGCGCGCGGCGCTTGATCAGTTCGCCGCGAAGGGTTTGCAGAGCGGTCTGCGGGTGACGCCGAACGACATCCGTGAATTTGCGCGTCCGCCGCTCCTGCGCGAAGGCCGCTACTGGGATGATATGCTGCTGTCGTTTGCGGGCAGTGCTGCGCAGGGCGCGGACATGCTCGCCATCGAATCCACGGGCGGCAAAGAGATTCACGACAATGCCATCCTCAACGCGGACGTGCCCACCATTGCCTTCGCGCTGGGCGTGCTCGCCAGCCGCGATATGGAATTCCTGTGGAATCACATCGTCAGGATCGCCGATGAGCACGGCATCATCGCATCGGGTGACTCGGCGTGCGGTTTTGCGAACACGGCGATGGTGCTGGCCGAAGGACATAACATTCCCCGAGTATTGGCCGCCCTCATCCGTGCCATGACCATTCCGCGCAGCCTGATCGCCTATGAGCGCGGCGCGGTCGGTCCCAGCAAAGACTGCGCTTACGAGGGTCCCTTCATCAAGGCGATCACCGGCTGCCCGATCGCGCTGGAAGGCGCCGAAGCCGCGTGCGCACACCTCTCCCCCATTGGCAATATCGCCAAGGCGACTGCTGATCTGTGGAGCAACGAGTCCGTGCAGAACGTTCGCCTGCTGGGTGGTATGGCTCCGGTCGTGTCAGTTGAGCAGCTCCTGTATTCTACGCGTTTGATGAACGTGGCGACTGATCAGGGCGCCGCCGCTGCGCATACGCTGCGCGACTGTTTTGCGCTGTCGGATGCCAGCCTCGATCCGCAAGCGTACATTCTGCGCCCCGATGTCGTGATCGAAATCGCGCAGACCATCGTCGCTGCGCCGACTCCCTACCTGCGAACGCGCTCCGCTGGGTTGAAGACCTTGGAAGTTCTGCGCCGAGCGCAGGCGAACAATGAACTCAGACTCGCGCGCACCGAGTCAAAGTGGTTGGATCGGTTGTCGGCGCAGGTGGAAACACTGCCCGAAGCGGAAGACGAGCTGATCGCCGAAGTCGTGCCCACGCTCGAACTCGACAAGGTCCGCCTCGACCAATATCTGCTGCCGGTTCCCAGCTTATGACGCGGAGCCTTGTCTTCCAACCGCTCGGTCGGCGTGTGCCAGCCGAAGCAGGGAGTACACTGCTCGATATTGCCCGCAAAGAAGGCATTGGCCTCAGTTCGGTGTGCGGTGGGGTCGGTACTTGCGGTGACTGCCGCGTTCGAATTCAGAGGGGCACCGTTACGCCGCTCAACGATACCGAACTCGACGTGCTCTACCCCCACGAAACCAACGCCGGACTGCGTTTGGCCTGTCAGGTGGAAGTACTGCCGGGAACGGATGACATCGTGGTCGACATTCCGCCGGAGAGCATGATCATCGCTCAACGCAGTCAAGTCGAAGGGGTCGAGGTTAAGACACAACTGCAAACCGGGATTGAAGTTTTCGATCTGGAGGCGTCCCCGCCGTCGATTCATGACTTGCGCGGCGACTGGGAGCGGTTGGCAGGCAGCCACGCCGCCCAATGGCAAATCGACGCATCCGTGTTGGCGGATTTGCCCGCCCTCGCCCGTCAGCAGCACTGGCGCGTGCGGGTCGTCGTTGAACGGGAGCGGGTCATCGGCCTTCTGCCACCCACTGCCAAGCCTCTGGGTTTCGCGGTGGACATCGGCACCACCGGACTCGCCGCCTACCTCGTCGATGTAATCACCGGGGAAACCCTGGCTACCGCGGGCGCAACCAATCCGCAGATCGCCTATGGGGAAGATGTCATGTCGCGGTTGGCCCTTGTCTTGCGGGACCCAACGCGCAGTGTTCAACTGCAGCACACATTGATTCAGGAACTCAATCGGCTCATCGACGTTCTGTGCGCGGAAGCGTCTGTGAGCGCCGCGGCGCTCGTCACGGTGTGCGCGGTTGGCAACACGGCGATGCATCATCTGCTTTGGGGACTGCCCGTCGCTCATCTCGGCTTAGCGCCGTATGTCCCCGCGGTGACCTCAGCCCTCTCTGCGCCAGCGCGCGATCTCGGCCTCCACATAGCACCGGGCGCCAGCGTCTACAGCCCGCCTTGTATCGCGGGGTTTGTCGGCGCGGATCATGTCGCCATGCTCATCGCCAGTGATGCTCAGAATCGGGCTGGCGTCGTGTTGTATCTCGACATCGGCACGAATACGGAAATCAGTTTGACGGCGCACGACCAGCACTGGTGTTGTTCCGCGGCGTCTGGTCCGGCATTTGAGGGCGCCCATATCGAGCACGGCATGCGGGCCGCCGTCGGAGCTGTAGATAAGATCACATGGGCCGATGAACGTTTGCACTGGCACACGATTGGCGATGCCGCACCCATTGGCATCTGCGGCTCCGGCTTGATCGATGCACTGGCCGTGCTCCGCGACCATGATGTCATCACGCCGATCGGCGCTTTTCAACGCCAGCACCCGCTGGTCAAGCGTGACGGCAGCAGCGCGTGGATCGAAATCGTCAATGCAGCGGACAGCGCCAATCACCAGTCGATCAGCCTGAGCCGCGCTGACATCGGCGAAATTCAGATGGCGAAAGGTGCCATTCGCGCCGGAATCAAGCTGCTATGCGAATTGGCAGGCATCGAAGAAGCAGACATCGATACTCTCGTTCTCGCCGGGGCATTTGGCAGCTATATCGATCCGGTCAGCGCGCGCACGATCGGCCTTATCCCGCCGCTCCCCCTTGACCGGATTCAACAGGTAGGGAACGCCGCGGGAATTGGCGCCAAGCACCTGCTGCTCAATCGGGATCAGCGCCGGGCAGCCCAAGCGCTGATTAACCAGATTGTGTATGTTGAATTGACCACGCACCCCGATTTTCAGGATCGTTACAGCCAGGCGCTGCGCCTCACCGCTGACGTGTGGGATTGAGCGCTCATTGAAAATGGTTTAATCCATTGTGTCGAAGGTACGCATCATGCCGCGGCAGCCCGCGAAAGCATCGCGGATCCGGGCGGTCGCCCGCTGACTCATGGGTGTGGGGAGTCCGTCGAGGGGGAAAAACGCCGCCGCGGTGATTTCCTCGTTGGGCGTCCAGGCTTTTTGGTCAAGGGGCGTCACGCGAAAGAAAAAGGCGTGATCATCTTTGGTCGGCACCGAATACATGCCGATCAGGTGATCGACCCGCACAACCCAGCCGGTTTCTTCCAAGACTTCGCGGCACACAGCATCGACCGGCGACTCCCCGCTTTCGACCATCCCGCCGGGGGTCGTCCAGGTGCGCGCGCCATATCCGCGTTGAACGCATAGAATGCGCCCACTGTTATCAAACAGAGCCGCAAATGCCCCCAAGATCATTTGTCCCTGCCGTTCTGAACGCGGAGTGAACATCGCGCGAATTTCTCCCAACTTCTCACTGGAGTCAATCTCGCCAATTCTAGCGACAAAGATCATAGGCGACGAGCCGCTACGCCAAAGCGACTGCTGCGAGGCTAGCCGAGCCCAACTGCGGTAGCATATAGCTATAGTAGCTCAGCGTCTCGCCCTTCCAGTGAGGAAAGAGTATGAACTCTAAGGAGCGCGTTCGAACAGCCCTCAACCACCAGCAACCGGATCGCGTGCCGATGATGATGTCAGCGAATACGTGGGTGGTCGAAAACCTCAAGCAGCATTTGCACGTTCAAACCGATCGTGATCTGCTGAAAACGCTCGAAATCGATGTCTTTGATATGCGGGGCATCGACTATAAAGGCGCTGTCGGCCCCCGCTTCATCGGTCCTGCCGAGCTGGGCATACCACCCGACTGGTGTGGCGACTTATTTCTGATCTTTGATTACCATGAAGTGATTACCGAGACTCCTTTTGGCAAAGCGTATTCCACGGGAACCCCATGTCTGGCCGCATATCCCTCCATCGACGATCTGCGGGCTTTTCGCTGGCCGCAAGCTGACTGGTTTGACTACTCGACACTGCGCCGAGAGTTGAAGCCGTGGGCGGAAGAATTCGCCATCGCCGCCACGGGCGCTTCGGTGTTTCAACATGCGACTCTGTATCGCGGGTTCGAGCGCCTGCTCCTAGACATGACGACGGAACCGGAGCTAGCGGCCTACATCATCGACCGGGTAAGCAGTTTTTATTACGACTATTTCCAGCGCATCTTTGAAGAGGTCGGCGACCTGATTGATATCTTCCGCATGGCTGATGATATTGGTGGTCAGGAGAATCTCTTGATCAGCCCCAAGATGCTGCACACTTATTTGAGTCCCTGGATCCAGAAGTTTACTAATCTGGCACATCAACACAACATCAAGGTGCTGTTCCACACGGATGGGAATGTCCGCAGCGTCATTCCTGATCTGATCGCGTGGGGTGTCGATGTTCTTGATCCCCTCCAGCCCGAAGTCCCGCAGATGAATGCCCGGGAATTGAAGCTGGAATTTGGAGACCGCCTCTCGTTCTCTGGCGGTATCAGCGCACAAAAGACGCTGCCGCGGGGAAGTGTGGAAGATGTGCGCGCAGAAGTGAAGCAGGTGATTGAGCAGTTGGGCGCAGGTGGCGGCTATCTTCTTTCTCCGGGACACCCTTCTCTACAGAGCGATATTCCGGTAGCGAACATCGTTGCCATGTATCAAGCCGGGCTTGAGTTTGGGTCATACTAATGCGCGGCGCGGTCAGAGAAGACTAGTTGCAGCAGAAACTCTTGTGATCAAAACCCCGCGCTTTCAGTTCTGTGAAGTTCACATCATACCGATTGACGGTCGGCGCGAAACGCCGCCTTTCCCTCAGGTTTGCGAAGTAACCCTTGCAGGCTGCGTGGTGGAATGTCGATTGGGAACTATCAACGATTGCCGTTTACTGCGCCCGCTTAGCTTTGATTGAGATATACTAGCTGCAGCGCCAGCGCCATTACTGTTTTGGGGTATTACAGCACACTATGATGGTTCGTTCACGGCATATCATGCAAGCAGCCTTTATCATCGCCCTGCTTGTCGTACCCGTTTTCCTCTTCATCATTTCAACCCAGACTACGGACGAACTGAATTACCTCGATAATTTCTGGTATCTCAACCGTGCTCGTCTCATCTGGCAGGGTATCTTACCTGATCTATTTGTCTACACATTGACCTATCCCAGTCTCGTCGGCCTGGTCAATTTGCTCGTCGCTGATGTGCTGTTGGCTGGAATGCTCACCAATGCGTTTCTGTTGTGGTGCATTTTATTGGGTGTCTATTTATTGGGTTGCTGGTTGTACAAGGATCGGCGGGTGGCTTGGTTGGCAGTCACACTCGTGCTTGTCAACGCCTCGCTTCTGGACGCGCTGCGCCTGTTCTGGGCAACCGTATCCTTCACAGCCACAACTGTCTGGTGTCTCGTCGCTGCGGTGTTGATTACCCGTCAACCTCGGTTTGGCACGGCCGTGCTTTTAGGTGCTGTGCTGGCACTGGCTGTCTACACAAGAGTTGAGGGAGTAACCTATGTTCTGTTCGTGCCGGCGATGGCCTGGGTGATTTTCAAGCAGCAGGGCTATCAGGCTGCGCTGCGCACCATGATTACCGCAAGTGTAGTTTTTGCGATCTTGTGTCTTCCATTCGCGCTCAACTTTCTCTACATTCGCAACAACATCAATGCCGAATTGAGTACGGCTGTGACCGGCGTTTTCACGCTGCTGGATCGCACGCCGATTGAGTGGTCAGTCATTTGGCGGCGCGTCACCGACACATTGACTGGATTGCTTTCCCATTGGTCAACGCTGGCCTGGTTGGTCGGCATCGCTGGATTGCTGTGGTCTACGCCGCACTGCCGAACCGCACAATGGATCTGTGCAGCCTTGATTGTTCTCAATCTGCTATATTCTTTCCTGCTGTCGATCTGGCCTTATCCCATCCACGTCATCTTTTATCTCCCCTTGTTCGGGTTAATTCTTGCAAGTACATTAATTCAGCTTGCGGAACGAGGCCAGTGGTGGCGGCGACTCGCGGTGGTGCTGCTCGTCGTACTGCTCGTGCCCAACCTGCTGCACGCTGGCCAACGCGCAGTTGAAGTGCCGGTTATGGCGTATCGAACATCAGACATAGCAGCAACCGGCGCGGCACTCGATGGGTGGTTGGTCGAGCAAGGTTGGTATGGACAACCCATCTACACCTTCTGCTCCTCGATCTTGTCCTTTAGTCATGCGCGTTTGCAGTTGATTTATCGCTTGCAGTTCGCAACCGGTTGGGACACACCAGAACAATTGCTTCCGCGACTTCGCGAAGAAAACGCTTTGCTCATGGTCTGCGGCAATCAAGTCTATTTCACGGATTGGCGGTCGCTACTTGAGCAAGCACCACCTTCGGGGTTGGTGGAAGCTGGACAGTTTGAAAACTTCGTATTTTATCGTCCCAGCGAGGCGAACTGATGCGCCGATCGATGTTAGCGATTGCGGCGATCCTGCTGCTAGGGGCCCTTCTACGCCTGAATGCGGTCACTTACGGCTTAAGCGATGTGTGTCTCACTGTGCCGGAAGAATATTGGCTGTTCGCTTCGGATCAAACTACTTCACTGTATAACTGGAACATCGCTCCGCAAGGTGCCCTAACGACCTTACCCGGTCGAACCCCGCCGCGGCCGCTCCTCTCCGCCGAAACGCAGCTCATAGATCGGCTTGGGCTGCGGCTTGCGGGCGTAGTGGCAGGTCTCGTGACTATCGCCCTGTTGCTGCGCCTTGGGCGCAGCTTAGGGTCGAATTGGTGGTGGGCGGCGGGATTGTTCACCGCGGTTGCGCCTTGGCAGGTTGCCAGTGATCGCTGGATAACACCATATGACGCGGCACCGCTGGTTTTAATGGTGAGCATATGGACGTATGGGTTAGGTGAAAGCGCGCGTTCGGGGTGGCGGCGAGACGCCCTCAAAGGGGTATCGACAGCGGCCGCTCTCAGCTTGCTGCTCATCGCGCCGCCGCTCTGGTGGTTGGCGGTCTTGCTGGTGGTGCTCCCTCCGCGACCCAATTGGCGGTTGACGCTTTTTCTGCTGCTGGGCGGGATGGTGGTCTTCCCCGCACTGCAAACGCCGGAATTGTGGCTGGCAGGGGCGGCGCGGTGGGATCTAGGCGTGACCTCGGCGTGCATCCTCGTCGGTTTACTGCTGGTCTTGTGGTGGCGCCGCAATCTGTCGCACTGGTACAGCGGCGCGCTGGTGGTTGCCAGCCTATGTGCGGGCGCTGTCACGCTGAATCAGACGGCTCAGCTCCCACAGCCAACGGCTGAGGAATGGGAACTGGTGCGTTGGCTGCAGAGCCGCATTCCCGATGACGAAGTCGTGCAGTTCGATTTCGCCGTGTGGCATCTTGCGCCCGTCGTGGCTTGTCCCATGGGGGCGGACATCCGGTTTCAAGCACAGTCCATGCAGGTCGAGTTTTTCGATGTGCGTGAACTGGCGCCGCCGTATTACTTGATCAGCGATCGTTTCGATGCCGTCTCTAAAATGCCTTACACCACTCAGGTCGGTGAGCAATTCTGGATCGGACGTAGACTCGATTTGCCAAATGTAACCGACATCGGGTTTGGCGAACTCGTTCATGTGCTCGGTTATGAACTGGTGACGACGAGCACCACACCCGCGGGAACGGTTGATCTGCGTATCGATTACCAATTCGGTGCGAACATCACACCAGATGTCCTCGCCTATGCCGCCTTTGTTCACGTCACGCCTCAAAACGATCCACTCACCAATTCAGTGAACATCAGCGACCCGTTTTTTGCCGAGTCAGGCAACACCGGTTCACGGCGCGTGATGCTCAACCGTCACATTCGCTTTTCGCTGCCCCCCGCGATTCCGGCAGGTGTATATACTGTACGGTTGGGGATTTTCAATGTGTATACGGGTGAAAAGGTGGGCGAAGAGCTTATTTTGGGTGAGCTGGTAGTTACAGGAAACAATTAGGTGCAATTTCATGACGTTCAAATTATCAACCCCACACTTTATCTCTAAAGCATCGGCACTAATCCAACTGGATCGACGCGATTACCTGTGGTTAGGCGTTTTGATTGCGCTTGCCATCGTCGTCCAAGGGGGGATGCTGCAGCTTCAGTTTTCCACCCCGGATGGCGATTTTGTTGGTCACGTGCGGATCGCGCGGCGGATCGTCGAAGAAGGGGTATTGGAAGGACCGCACATTGTTTATCACGTGATTGTGAACACACTTACGCTGCTCATTGGCGACCGAACAACCGCCGGTTTTTTGGTTGTCTTAGCAGCTCAAGTCGTGCTTTTGCCAATCATCTATTGTCTGCTGCGTCCGGTGATGCTCAACACTGCACGCGGAGCGCTCCAGACCGCTGTGTTTACCGCCGGACTGGTATTCGTCGCGCCGATTGCACTACCAACGTTAGCCGAGAACAACTTCTATTTTGGCTATGTGGTCGCGAATGCCATTCATAGCCCAACCACCATTGTGCTCAAACCGTTCGCGCTGAGCGTCTTGGTGGTCACTTTGGCTGGTTTAAGCAATCGACTGCGCTTCACGTTTTTGACTTGGAGCAGCGTTACGGTATTGGTCACTCTATGTATTTTCACCAAACCCAATTACATGTTGAGCTTGCTTCCTGCGTTGGTGCTCGTGGTTGCTTATCACTTCTGGCGTGGGGAAGCGGCTAACACAAAACTCATCGTCTCAGCTGTGATTGTGCCGACTATTCTACTGCTGATCGCCCAATATGCGCTGGGGTTTAGTGACGCGGAGGCCGGTATTGCCTTTGCGCCCTTCAGCGTCGTTGGCCATTTGACTGGCTATGGAATCCCCCAACTTATCCTCATGTTCTTCCTGTCGATCCTGTTTCCGCTGCTGGTCATGCTGTATCGGTGGCAAAAGGCACGTCATGATGTCGGACTGGTCGCCAGTTGGCTGGCTTTCCTGGCAGGCGCGGTTCAAATGTACTTTTTGTCCGAAACGGGAGCGCGCCAGTGGAATGGCAATTTCTGGTGGAGCGCCCAGATCACCTTGTTTGTTCTCTTTGTCTATTCCACCGTCTTTCATCTACAGGAAGCCAACCAGAGTCCCCGCAGACTTGATAAACTCATCACGGGTGTGTTCGGTTTACACGTCGCATTTGGGATACTGTATTACATCGTCGTGTTTTCCATACCGACCAAGTATTACTAAAACCTCGCAACGACTGGAAATGGCATTGCAGCAGACGTGCCGGGCTGTAGCAGTCTTCACAGCCCGGCACGTGATTAGTCTTGGGAGTTCAACTCTGTAGCGGACGCTGTCGTAGTTAGCGGACAGCGCCATACGCTTTTTGCGTGCAACCCAACGGACGATCATACGGAGGGGGTCTTCCGACACCCCTCACTGCTTCGTTTACTGCGCCCACGTCCACTGCGGAACACTGGCAAACAACTGGGTCAGCGAGCTGACTTCCGGAACATTGAGCGACGCGCTGTAGGTGATCAGGTTATCGAGGCGCGCGAGATGCGCCCAGACCGCATTTTCCTTGATGATTTCTGCCGCGCGCCAGTACAACTGCTGACGAGCCGCCGCATCAAATTCGGTGGGGGCGTTGGCGATAATCGCTTCGAATTCGTCCGTACTATCCCAGTGCGCAAAGTTGAGCGCTTCACCGCGGGCAAAGTTCGTCTGAAGTTCACCCTGTGGAATCTGCTCGAACGCGAACCAACCGCTGATCGCGATTTGGAAGTCGCTGGTCGCGGTCAGATATTCCGAGAAGTAGGTATTGAAATCGCTCACGGCGATGTTGGTTTCAATGCCCACGTCGCGCAGGTTTTGCTGGACGATCTGGACGGTGTTCGCATACAGCGGTCGGTCAAACGTACCGAGTTCGACGCTGAACGGCGTGCCGTCATCCAGCCCCGCTACCCCATGTGATTCGACAATGCCGTCGCCGTTATCGTCCGTCCAGCCCGCTTCGGCGAGCAGTGCGCGCGCGCCATCGGGATCAAACGCGAAGCCTTCCAGGTTCGGGTTGTATTCGGGCAGGCTGGGGTGCACGATCTGCGTCACCGGGATGCCAAATCCACCGCCCACCGCAGTGATGATCGAGCTGCGGTCAATCGCATGGTTGATCGCCTGACGAACGCGCACATCCTGGAAGAACGGCCAGTTCAGGTTGAACTGCAGCATGGTGAAGTTGACGCCGGGGAGCTGCAAGCGCGTCACCGCCGACTCATTTTCCAGCGTGACGAAATCATCGGGCAGGGTTTCCGGAACGATCTGCACGCCGCCGCTCAGCAGTTCGGTAATCTGCACGGACTGATCCGGGATGATGCGCCAGATGTAGTTAGCAATTTGCGCGGGTTCGCCGAAATAGCCGTCATAGCGCTGATAGATCAAGGCTTCGTCCGTGCGCCATTCCACCAGACGATAGGGGCCGGTGCCAATCGGAGCGCGCGCCTGCGGCGCATTCGGCAGTTCAGCCACCGGGATGCCTTCGAGCAGATGCGCGGGGAGAATATAGCGCCCCCCCTGAATATCCAGGAACAGCGCCGACGGTTCTTCGGTCGTCAGCGCAATAGTGTGCTCGTCAATGACCTGAATGCCTTCGATGCTGTCGGCTGTGCCGTCATGGTAGGCCTGCGCGCCCTTGAGCGCCAGTGACGTCGGCGCGAGCGCGCCACCGTAATCGGCGGAGGCGGGGAAGGTGAACGTGAACGCCACATCCTGCGCGGTGAACGGCGTGCCATCATGCCAGGTCACATCCTGCCGCAGATTGAACGTCCACGTCAATTGATCGTCGGATACGGTCCACGAGTCGGCCAGTTCGCCCACGTAACTGCCATCTGCCGCCTGCGTGACCAGACTGTTGTACAACACCTGCATGGCAAAGCCGGCGGTCGAGGTGATGGCGTAGTCGACAATCAGCGAATCTGGCTGGCGCGAGAACGCCAGAATCACGGTATCCGCGTCCGATTGCGCCGATACGCTCAAGGGGAGCAGTACCAGCACGAGCAACAAGGCGAAAGAGACAATTCGTTTCATGCTATCCTCTCTAAAGATAAATACCAAGTTCTTGCTGAAATCGGGTCGTTAGCCCGAAGTTCCCCGGTCATTCCGCACGCAGCAGCCTCAGCCAGAGGATTGGGCATGACCTCGGCCCTACAATCAGGTTTTCGTAGGGTCAAGGCAGCCCTTGCTCCCCATATAGAATGTGTTCGCTGTGGGCCTAAACAGGTATGGCGAGTTCGCGCGGACACAGTGTGAGCAGCTGGTAGCCATCGGCCGTCACGACGACATCATCTTCCAGCTTCATATTGCCCGCGCCCGCGACATAAATCCCCGGCTCGATGCAGATGGTGTTACCCGGTTCCAAAGGCGCGGTCTCCGTGTCAAGACTCGGATACTCAAACGAAGTCGCGAGGCCGATACCGTGCCCGATGCGGTGCGCGAGCGTGTACCCTGCCCCTTCGATGACCCCCACTGCCGCGCGATGCACGTCGATGCAGGGCACGCCGGGACGAATGCGCTCAAATGCCGCATCATACGCGCGCAGAATCACATCCCAGACGCGGCGTTGATCGGCGTTGGGTTCGCCGAGGACATAGGTGCGCGTCGCGTCGGCTTGATAGCCCTGATAGCTCGCGCCAATGTCGATCATGACGGAATCGCCGACTTGCAGCGGGCGGTCAGTGGGCATGCGAATAGGAATTGGATGATCGTTCCCGCCCACCACCGTCCCCGCGAATGAGAGGTCGGCTCCCTGCCGTTGGATGTGATAGTTCAGGCGCGCAGCCACTTCAAATTCGGTTAAGCCGGGCTTGAGTTCCTCACGGATGGCGTCAAACGCCGCATCGGTGATGCGCGCCGCTTCGCTGAGGAGTTGAATTTCAAAGGCGCTCTTGCGCCAGCGCAGCTTGCCGACCGCCGCGCCGATATCCAGCAGTTCAGCCGTGGGAAAAGCGGCTTTGATAGCCTGATAAGTAGGATAAGGTAAGCGGTGCAGTCCAACCACGCCGATGCGTTTGGCGTGCGGAGCCGCGGCATGCAGCAGATCGACCACTTTGGGCACAGGATTGAATTGACCATACCAGTCGTCGAGGCCGGAAATCGTGCGCGCTTCGATCAACTGCCAGCTGAAGTTAAGGACACACGCCCACTGCTGCGCGCCCCCGGCAATGGCATAGGCATCGCCGAGCACTGGGACAAAGTTCGTCACATAGCGAAACGGTTCGGCATGACCCCACCCGCCATATATCAGCAGAAGGTCACACTCACCACTTTGGGCCACCTGCCAGATCGCCTGCCGACGCTCACCGAGTTCACGATACCAATCCTGTGTGGTGATCACACTGCCCCCTTAACCGGGTGACTACCGCAACTACTGGATAATCTGCCTAAAGAGCTTTGGAAAATCGCTGGCGTATTTTTATGATACATTTGCTGTATACAAGTAGTATATTTCAAAGCATACAGAGATCGCAATAGTCCAAAGTGCATTAGATTGTGGGCGAGATTTCAAACTAGTTTTCACAAATGAGAGGTTTTTGATGGACCTAAGCGTGATGCTGCCCGCCTCACCGTATCACCGGTGGCTGGGTGTGGAACTCACCCGACAGGAGTCAGACGAAATCGAAATTCGCCTCCCGTACCGTCCGGAATTTTCCGGCAGTGATGAGGCGACCAATATTCATGGCGGCATCATTGCGACTTTAGCCGATATCACGGCCTGCTTTGCAATCATCAACAAGACGGGCAGTGACGCCCCGAACATCGACCTCCACCTCGATTACCTGCGCATGGCTCCGGATCAAAGCGACCTGATCGCGGTCGGGCGCGCCGCCAAAGTCGGGCGCACCATCGGTGTCGCCGATGTCGAGATCCGCACACCCGACGGGCGTTTGATCGCCATTGCCCGTTCGAAAGTCACCACCAACACGCCCGGACGGGATGCCCTAACGAAATCAGAGAGGAGCTGAGATGCGCGCAGTCGTAATCCATGAGCACGGTGGACGGGACAAACTGCTGCTCGAACAAGTGCCGACGCCTGAAGCAGGTGACGGTCAAATTCTTGTCCGCGTCAAGGCGTGCGGGCTGAATTACCTTGATATCTTCGTCCGACGCGGCATGCCGGGGCTGCCGATAGAACTGCCGCGCATCACCGGGGGTGACATCGCGGGCGTGATCGAAGCGGTGGGCGCGGGCGTGACGAGCGTATCTGTCGGTCAGCGTGTACTGCTCGACCCGGCGGTCGTGCTGCCGGATGGTGAAATCGGCGCGCTCGGCGAAAACACGACCGGTGGACTCGCCGAATACATTGTCGTTCCCGCCGACAACGCGATCCCCCTCCCCGATGATGTGACCTTTGAACAAGCGGCGGCTCTGCCCATCGCCTATGGGACAGCGTGGCGCATGCTCATCACGCGCGGTCAGGTGCAGGCGGGCGAAAGCGTGTTCATCCTCGGTGCGAGCGGTGGCGTCGGCACGGGCGCGGTGCAAATCGCCAAGATGCGGGGCTGCATCGTCTACGCCGCGGCCAGCAGCGCCGACAAGCTCGAAAGGCTCAAGGCGCTCGGCGCGGATGTGCTCGTCAATTACGCCGAACAACCGGAATTCCACCGCTTCATCAAGGGGCACACGCATGGCGAAGGCGTGGATGTCGTCGTGAACTACACGGGCGGCGATACGTGGGTGAAGAGTCTCAAGTGCGTCAAACTGGGCGGGCGTCTGCTCACCTGTGGCGCGACGGCGGGCTACGATCCCCAAACCGATATTCGCTACATCTGGCGCAAAGAAATGGATATTCGCGGCTCGGATGGCTGGCAGCGTCAGGATTTGATCGACCTGCTGGAAGCGGTGCGCCGCGGCCAGATCAATCCGGTCATCGACCGCGTGCTGCCGCTCGCAGAGACAGCCGAGGGGCATCGCCTCCTTGAAGATCGGGAAGTCTTTGGCAAAGTCATCATCGTCCCTTGAGAGGAACTATGCACAGTAATTTTGGAGAGATCTTCTGGCGAGCCGTTCGTCTCTACCCAGACAAAATTGCCATCGAACAAGGTGATCTCAGCTTAACCTATGCCCAACTGGAAGACCGCACCCAGCGCTTCGCCCGCGTACTGGCGACGCTCGGCGTGCGTCCCGGCGACAAAGTACTGCTGCTGCTGCCCAACGACTACCGGTTCGCGGAAATCCTGTTTGGGGCACTGCGGACAGGGGCGGTCGCCGTCCCGGCGAACATCAAACTGGGACTCGAGGCGCTCAGCTACATTGCCGACCACAGCGAGTCCACGGTCTTGATCGGGCACGCCGATCTGCTCGACAAAGTCGCCGGGATTCGGGAGCGCGTCCCCACCATTCAGCACACGATCCTGCTGGATGCCACCCTATCCGGGACGTTGGATTACGATATCGAACTGGCCAGCGCCGCGCCGGGGTTCGCGACCGTTCCGGTCGCGCTAAGCGATCTCGCGCTGATCATGTACACCTCTGGCTCAACCGGACGCCCGAAGGGCTGCCTGCTCACCCACGAGAGCAAATGGTTCAACGTGCGCTCAAATTCCAAAGCCTATCAACACGATGAAACCGAAAAGGCGCTCATCACTGGCCCGTTGTATCATGCGAATGCGCTCTGGGGGAGCATGCTGCCCATGCTCTATACCGGCGGCGCGATGACGATTCTCCCCGGCTTCGACGCCGTCGCCGTGATTGAAGCCATTGACCGCTACCAAGCGACGTTCATGTCGGGGACACCGTCCATGTTCACGCTGATGCTGGCGCAGCGCGAAGTGCTCGCCCGCTCGGATGTCTCCTCCATCAACCTGCTGATGTGCGGTTCCGCGCCCGTCCCCGAAGAACTGATGAACGCGCTCAAGCGCCAGTTCAACTGTGAAGTCTGCGAAACCTACGGACTGACCGAAGCGGGCGCGAATGTGCTCACGCCGCGCTGGGGGATCAAGAAGTTCGGCAGCACCGGTTTGCCCGCGCCGGGCTTTGAAATCCGCATCGTCAAACTGGATGACGAGACGCAGGAATGCGATCCGTTCGAAGTCGGCGAATTGTGGAGCCGCAGCCCCTGCAACACCATTGGCTACTACAAACAGCCGGACGTGACCGCCGAACGCATCACACCAGACGGGTGGCTGCGCACTGGTGACCTGATGATGCGCGATGAACAGGGCTACATTTACTTCCGGGGACGCCGCGACGATATGATCAACATTGGCGGCGAAAACGTCTACCCAAAAGAAGTCGAAACCATCCTGCTGACACATCCCGCCGTCGCCGATGTCGCCGTCGTCGCCGCGACCCACGCCGTCAAGGGTCAAGCGCCTGTGGCGTGGGTCGTACTGCATCAAGGCGCGAGCGCCACCGAAGACGAACTGCGCCAGTTCACGCTGGCGCACGGCCCAGCCTATGCGCATCCGCGCCGCATATTCTTTATCGACGCGCTGCCCGTGGGCGGCACCAACAAAATTGACCGTAAGTGGCTGACCGAAGAAGCCGCGCGGCGCATTCCCGAGGGTTTGGGCGGCTAAACTATTTGCAGAGAGGCAACGTATGCTGCATGGGATTGATCATATCGCGGTGGTGGTGCCCGACCTGAACACGGCGATCGCCAATTACACAGCCCTCGGTTTCACGGTCGTGCCGGGCGGGCGGCACCCGATTGGCTCGCACAATGCACTGATCGCCTTTGAAGACGGTTCGTATATCGAGCTACTGGCGTTCTTCGAGCCGAATCCCGGTCACCGCTGGTATCAGGTGTTGCAGCGCGGTGGCGGACTGGTCGATTACTGCATGGTGACCGATAACCTCGCCGCCGATATCGCCGCTTTTCGGGCACATGGTCTGCCGCTTGCCGATCCCGCCCCGTTGAGTCGCACACGCCCGGATGGCTATCAGCTCGACTGGGTGATGGGCTTCAGCGAACAGGAAGATCAGCAGGGCATCCTGCCCTTTCTGATTGAAGACCTCACGCCGCGCGGCGAACGCGTCCCTAAGCAAACTCAGCATGCCAATGGCGTTACCGGAATTCAATCCGTCACCGTAATTGGACCGGACGCGATCTTTCAGCCGCTGACCAAGCTGTTTGAGTCGGTTGTGACGTTCGAAAGCCCTGAACTCAAGATATCCGGATATCAGGCTGCCAGCGGTGCGCACACGTTCAACTTTCTGCTGCCTCCGGCAGCGGGTGCCATCGCCGATTGGTTGACACAGCACGGCCCCGGCATTTATTCGGCTGAATTGACGACCACGCGCCGTGCTCTGCGCGGCGATCTGAATATGCACCTGGCCCTCAACGGACGTTTTCGACTGGAGGATTCAGCATGAATGCGACTCACTTGCTTCTGACCAATGCCCGCGTGATCGACTGTACAGGCGCGCCGCCCCGTTCCGGTCAAGCGGTGCTGATCACCAACGGTAAAATCGCGGCGGTCGGCGCTGAAGCCGATGTCCGGCATGATTTGCCACCGGAGACGCCTGTCATCGATCTCGCCGGAAAAACGCTGCTGCCCGGTTTCATCGACTGTCATGTGCATATCATGTGGAACCCCGATCCCACCGCGCCGCCGATGCGTTTTTCCAGTGTTCCGGCGCGCGGCTTAGGGTATTGGAATAGTCGCGGCTTGCTGTATGCCGTCAACGCCTGCCGCATGACGCTGGAAGCAGGTTTCACGACGATTCAGGACATGATGGCACCAAATGATCAGATTTTCGCCTTGCGTGACGCGCTGGCGGCGGGTGAATTCAGTGGTCCGCGCCTGCTTGCCTCCGGGATGTGTATCACGCACACGGGCGGTCACGGTACGGAAATGTTGAATGGGCAGGATGTCGCCTACATCGCCGACGGCCCGGATGAAGTCTTCAAAGCCGTGCGCCAACAGCTCAACGCCGGGGCGGATGTGATCAAGATTATGGGCGGCACCCGCCCCGCGCTGTCTGCGCCGTACCGCGGGCGTCCCGGTTACACGGTCGAAGAAATGCAGCCCGCCATTGAAGAAGCGCATCGTGCCGGAGTGCGCGTCGCGTCGCATGCGCACTCGGATACGCAGGGGATCAAGAACTGCATCCGCGCGGGCGTCGATTCCGTCGAGCACGGTTTCCCACTCGACGAAGAAGGCGCTGTCTGGATGATCGAGCGGGGTACGTTCCTCGTGCCTACGCTGTCCGTCAATCCGGCGGCGCTCGAAGCGATTGCGCGCGGCATCTGGTCCTATAAGGGATCGGAAGCGCACGTCCAGCGCATGGCCGACATGGCGCCCAAGACGATTGAACTGGCACACCGTCTCGGCGTGAAGATCGCCTTCGGCACGGACGCCGCGATGCCGCTGGTCATGCATGGGGGCAACGCCCGCGAGTTCGAACTACTGGTCGAATACGGTCTGACCCCGATGGAAGCGCTGCTGACCGCCACCCGGAACGCTGCGCAGAATTTGCACCTCGACGATCAACTCGGCACGATTGAAGCGGGCAAAATCGCGGATCTGGTGGTCGTGGACGGTGATCCGCTGGCGGATATCCGTGTGCTGCAAAACCTCGACTGCATCAAACTCGTCTTCAAGGACGGGCAAGCGGTCGTCAATCGCATGTAGGCCAGCACTGGCCAGTTGATCGCTAGGGGAAGTGCTCCGAATGCAGAACTATCTCGTGCGTCGCCTGCTGCAGATGATCCCGGTCTTCATCGGGATCACCTTCATTTCATTTGCCATCGTGCGGCTCTCGCCCGGCGACCCGGTTGCGACGCTGTTTCCGCCCGAAGTGCTGGGACGTATCGATCAGGAACTGCTGCGCGAACAGCTCGGCCTGAATGACCCGCTCCCGGTGCAGTATGTCAAGATGATGGTCAGCTTCTTCAACGGCAGCTTGAATTCGTTTCAGGAACGTCGCCCAACATCTGACATTCTGGTTGAGCGCCTGCCGATTACGCTGCTCTTTGCCTCCACGGCTGTGCTGCTGGCGCTGACCATTGGCCTCCCCGTCGCCGTGATCAGCGCGCTGCGCCCCAATTCGTGGCTCGACAATCTGTTCACCACCGCGGCACTCGCCGGCATCTCCATTCCGTCCTTCTGGATCGCCCTGGTCTTTATCCTCATCTTCACCGAGCAGCTTCGCTGGCTGCCCGCCAGCGGCATCCGTCCGATCACGGCAACAGGCTACAATCTGGTCGAGATGTTCCCGTACATGATTATGCCGTCGATTGTGTTGTCGCTTGGTCTCATCCCGTCGATTGTGCGCTATACCCGCTCGTCCATGCTGGAGGTCATGACGCAGGATTATGTGCGCACCGCTCGCAGCAAGGGGTTAGCGGAACAGGTGGTCGTGATCCGGCATGGGCTGCGCAATGCCCTGCTCCCGGTCGTCTCGTTGATCGGCGCGATCTTCCCGGTGCTGCTCGGCGGCATGGTGCTCGTGGAGTCGATCTTCGCGCTGCCCGGTTTAGGGCGGCTCGCAGTGCGTGCCGCGCAAACCCGTGACTACCCGATGATTCTCACGCTCAACATGTTCTCAGCCGTCATGGTCTTGCTCTCCAATACGGTGACCGATCTCATCTATCAAGTCCTCGACCCACGCATCCGGCTGAACTAGACTATGACTGAGAACTCTAGCCTGACCTCCACCCGCGCCGCCGGGAAAGCCTTACCCTCGCCGATCATCAGGAGCACGCCGGAGAGAAACACGCCCCTGCGCCGCTTTCTGCGCAATCCGCGCGCGGTCTTTGGCCTGATTCTACTGCTTGGCTTCATCTTGATCGCTCTGTTCGCGCCGGTCATTGCGCCCTTCGAACCCGATGAACAGTTCATCAATGACCGCTTGCTCGCGCCCAATTCGACCTACTTAATGGGGGTAGACGGTCTCGGGCGCGATGTATTCAGCCGCGCGCTCTATTCCGCGCAGATTTCCATTCCCATTGGGATATTCGCCATGGTGGTCTCGATTACCGTTGGCGTGACAATTGGCCTGCTCGCGGGCTACCTCGGCGGCTGGGTCGATGTCCTGCTGATGCGCCTCACCGATATGCTGCTTGCGTTCCCAGTTTTTTTCCTCCTGCTCACGATCACAACATTGTTCGGGCGCACCATTCCGGTCCTGATTTTGGTGTTGGGTCTCACCTCGTGGGGCGTCAACGCCCGCGTTGTCCGCGGTCAGGTACTCGCGCTGCGGGAGAAAGAATTTGTTGAGGCTGCACGCTCACTCGGCGCGAGCAATTATGGTATTATTTGGAGGCATATCTTCCCGAATATTGTGCCGTTGATCATCGTCGACGCCACACTGCGTATCGCACTAGTGATCCTGATTGAGGGTGGATTGAGTTTTCTAGGCGTTGGTGTTCAGCCGCCGACTCCCAGTTGGGGCAGCATGGTCGCCGAAGGCGGAACACTGCTCCGGCGAGCGTGGTGGGTGAGCGTCTTTCCCGGCGCTTTCCTATTCCTGTGTACGATCTCTTTCAATCTGGTTGGGGATGGGCTGCGCGATGCGCTTGACCCGCGAATGAAGCAATAATGAGTTCGAAAAAAAGCGAAGTTTATCTCGGGCTGCACAAAAGCATCGTTGGCGGAGAAATCAAGCCCGCTGCCATCATCAATGAAGGTGAAATCGCCCAGCGCTTCGGCGTGAGCCGGACTCCGGTACGCGAAGCCCTGCTGCATCTGGTCGCAGATGGTCTACTCACCGCGCTCCCACGCGCCGGGTACATGGTGACACCCCTCACGATTCAGGACGTGCAGGAAGCCTTTCACCTGCGTGAGATTCTGGAACTGGAAGCCGTACGGCTGGCCGCTTCCCATATCACCGAAAAAGATCTCGAAATCCTCGAGAAGAACAAAATCGGCATCCCACCTGAATTGAATCCGCCCTATAACCGCGAATTTCACCTTGTTATCGCGCGCGCCTCCGGGAGTCGCCGTCTGGCTCGCCTTCTCAGCCAGCTCCTTGATGAAATGGAACGCATTATCATCTACGATCCCTTCATCAGTCATCCACCCGATTCCGAAGAGCACCAGAAAATCATCGACGCGCTCCGGGTAGGCGATGCGGGGACCGCGCAGATCGCGATGCTAGGACATCTACGCGCGGTTCAGACCAGAGTGCTTGAGCGTTTCAAGTGAGCTAGCGCTGGCGATTCTGCTGGTCATCGGGCATTTTCAAGCCATGAATCGGCGCTATGGCCGCAATGGCTGTGGGATCGTTATGCTCAACTTTGCGCTGTCCTGATAGCGTGCTGAACGCGGTTTGCCTATACTGAATGCACCTAATAGTGCGAGGCATCCCGATGGCAACGCTTGAAACACGCTACCTGCCGGCTGACCGTGTACGCGCTCTGGCGGCGGACACCCCGCTGGCGACCACCGCGACGGGGTCGGCTCTGTTCGCGGATATTTCCGGCTTTACCCCGATCACGGAGAGACTCAGGCAGGCGTTAGGCGCCCGACGCGGCGCCGAGACGCTGGCGTCGCACCTGAATCGAGTCTACGACGCGCTCATCGCCCAAGTTGATCGTTTCGGCGGGTCGATCATCTCCTTCGCGGGCGATGCGATCACCTGCTGGTTTGCAGGCGATGACGCCCCGCTGCGCGCTGCCGCCTGCGCCTTCGCGCTGCTGGAGGCCATGCAGACCGCATCAGAGATTCCGCTGCCCGATGGCGAAACGGCGTCAATTGGGTTGAAAGTCTCGCTGGCGACCGGGAAAACCCGGCGCTTGGTCGTTGGTGACCCACACATTCAACAGCTTGACGCGTTAGCGGGCGCGACCATCGCGCGCATGGCTTCCGGTGAGGGCGAAGCCGAACGCGGCGAGGTGGTCGCCGATGCGGCGACCGTCGCGGCACTGAGCACAGCCGCCCGAATGCGCACATGGCGTGAGGCGGGCGGCGAGCGCTTCGCCGTGCTCGAACGCACTGAGGCATTCGCCGTGGTGCCGGGCGCTGCGCCGTTCCCGACTTTGTCTTTAGATGATGCAGTGACTCGTTCCTGGCTGCTGCCAGCCGTCGCCGCACACTTTGAGGCAGGCTTAGGCGAGTACCTGACCGAACTACGCCCGGCAGTGGCCTTGTTCGTCCGCTTCACCGGCATTGACTATGATCACGATCCCGAGGCCGAAGCCCGCCTTGATCGCTTCGTGCGGTTGGTGCAGCGCGTCGTGGCTCATTCCGAAGGCAGCGTGCTGCAGCTCACCATCGGCGATAAGGGAAGCTATCTGTATGCCGCCTTCGGCGCGCCGTTTGCGCACGAAGACGACACCGTCCGGGCGCTGGACGCGGCCCTCGAAATCCGCGCTGAGGCGGCGCAGCTTGGGTACCTCGACCCGCTGCAGATCGGCATCAGCCGCGGGATGATGCGTACGGGCGCATACGGGGGCGAGACACGCCGTACCTATGGCGTGCTGGGCGACGAGGTCAATCTGGCGGCGCGGCTGATGGCGCAGGCGGCGCCGGGGGATATTCTGCTGAGTGAAACCGTCGCCGGGGCACGGCTGGATGGTTTCGCGCTGGAAGCCCTCGCCGCGGTACAGGTCAAGGGCAAGGCCAATCCGATCGGGCTGTTCCGACTGCTGGGGCGGCGCGATCAGTCCTTTGAAGCGCGCTTCTATACCACCGCGTTGGTCGGGCGGGATGCCGAACTGGCGACCGTTCGAGCGGCGCTGCAGCCGATCTTTGCCGGACGGCACGCGGGGATCATCTACCTGTATGGTGAGCCCGGGGTGGGCAAAAGTCGTCTGGCCTTTGAGGTTCAGCAGCGTGTGGAGGCGGAAACCTCGGTCACCTGGTTGAGCGGACAGGCGGATCAACTCAGCCGCGCCCCACTCAGCGCCTTTCGCTACTTCCTGCGCCCCTACTTCGGTCAGCGCCGTGACGCGGACGCCGCTTTCAACCTGACCGCCTTCGAGAGCGCCTTCGCCGGGCTGCTGGCGCTCTCGGACGAAGCCAACCGCGCCGACCTCCTGTTCTATCGTTCGTATCTGGCGGGGGTAGTCGGGCTCGTCATCCCCGACTCACCCTATGCCGCCGCAGATGAACGACTGCGGACTGACAACAGTCTCGCCGCGATCAAGGCCTGGGCTCGCGCAGAGAGCCGACGCCAGCCGCTGGTCGTGCATCTCGAGGATGCGCAATGGTTCGATCCAATCACGATCAGCGCGGTCCAGCAGTTGACCTACAACATGGAAACCGTCCCCATTGCGCTCCTGCTGACCAGCCGTTATCAGGACGATGGCCGCCCATTCACCATCCCAGGTATCTATGCCGTCCCCGTTCATACCCTTGATCTAGACCGCCTCAGCGAAGCGGGCGGGCGAGCGGTCGCCGAAGCAGTCCTCGGCAGCAGCGTCACTGATGCTTTGGCGCGTTTTTTGCACGAGCGGGCGGAGGGCAATCCGTTCTTCATGGAGCAGCTTACGCTCGACCTGAAAGAGCGTGGTGTACTGACCCAGACGGACGGAGTTTGGGATATCCAGCTCGATACCCATGTAGAAGTGCCATCCGGGGTGAACTCCGTCTTGATCGCGCGGTTAGATCGCCTCGCGACACAGGTGAAAGCGGCAGTGCAGACCGCCGCCGTGCTGGGGCGTGAGTTCGATGTGCAGATCCTATCGTTGATGCTGCGCGAAAGTGCGCAAACCTATATTCAGGCGGCGGAAGGCGAAGCGATCTGGACGGCGCTCGACGCCCTGCGCTATCTGTTCCGGCACGCGCTGCTGCGGGATGCCGCCTATCAGATGCAGGTACAGGAACGATTGCAGGGATTGCACAGGTTGGCGGCCGAAGCCATTGAAGCGCTGTACCCCGACGATGCTGCTTATCGGGATGTGCTGCTTGAGCATTGGCGCGGCGCGGGGGTAGCGGAGAAGGTCATCGCCTACACGGTCTTGGTCTGCCAGCGCATCCTCGACGTGACGGCGGATAATGCCCGCGCTGAGCGCCTGCTGGAGCAAGCGTTGGCGCTCGAACAGACTCCGGCGCTGCTGCGGTTGCGCGGTGATGTGGCGACTGATGCCGGAGATTATGCCGCCGCTACCGCCAGCTATGCGGCGTGCCTGCAAGGAGAGCCAGATGCGGAGCAGCGCATTCAAGCAATCCTAGGGCTGAGTCGCGTGGCACTGCTGCAATCCAACTACCCGGTCGCGCTGGGGCACACGCAGGAAGCGTTGAGCCTCGCACAGGCAGAGCAGAATCAGCTCGGGATCGCCGACTCGCTGCGGATGCTCGGCGTGATCGCCCATCGGCAGTCGGACCAGCAAACGGCGGTGCCCGCAACGGAAGAAAGTTTGCGCCTCTATCGCGCGCTGAACCACCTGAACGGCGTGATTGACGCGGTGACGAAGCTTGGCGAGATCGCGATTGATCGCGGTGACCGCGCGGCAGGACAGGCTTATCTGGAAGAGGGCTTGAGCACCGCGGAAGCGCTTGGTTCGCGCCGCCGCATCGCCGCATCGCTGAATCTGCTCGGGAATAACGCGCTGCTCAAAGGGGATTACACGGCAGCGCGGGGCTATTACGAGCGCAGCCTCAGCGCGCGGCGCGAGATCGGAGATCGCCTTGGGGTCGCAACAGTTCTGGGCAACCTCGCCATTCTGGAAAGCAATGTTGGCAACACCGACGCAGCAGAAGCGTTCGCCCAGACCAGCCTAAGTGAGCGCCGCGCGCTCAATAACCCGCGCTTAATCGCGAACTCGCTCGGCATGCTGGCATCGATTTATGCTTATCGGCACCAGCACGACGACGCGCAGCGTTTTTGGGAAGAAAGCGTACAGATTCAGCGTTCCATCAACGATCGGTGGGGCGCGGCGACCACGCTCGTCAACCTAGCCGAACTGGCGCACCTGCGCGGCAACGAGCAGGAAGCGCGGCGCTACGGACTAGAGTCACTGGAACTTGCCCGGCAGATCAATCAAGCTGGGAACATCGGTTTCGCGCTCGCCTACCTTGGTGAAATCACGAGCGAGCTGCAAGCGTGGGATGAAGCGCGCGGCTACTTCGAAGAAGCGCTGACTATCCTGAAGCAAATCAACAGTCAGGACGACTTGGGTCGGGTGCTGGTGCATTACGGCATCCTAAACTCCCGACTCGGGAATTTGGTGGAAGCAGAACGCCAGGTCGAGGAGGGCGTCGCTGTGCTGCGGGCAATCGACGAGCGCAACCTCCCGTGGTCGTTGGTGACGCTCGCTGAGGTCAAGCAGAGGTTGGGGCAGCCGCAGCTGGCCGTCGATAAGTTGATGCGCGAGGCGCTGACGATAGCGCGGGCGAAAAGCGAAATAGACGCGAAATACAGCGCGTTGATCGGAGCTGCGACGGTCTTCGTCGCTCAGGCGCGCTACTCAGCCGTCGCGAGTGTGATCGGACTGCTGGTGGAGCAAAAATACCCGCACGCCAATTGGGTCACTGCGAACGAACTGCTGACCGAATTGCGCGCGCACGTAGACGCGGCAGCGCTTGAACGCGCTGGGGCACTCGATGTAGACGGCGCGATCGAACGGATGCTGGAGCAACTTGAACAGCCGTAGCAGGTCTACGGCGCAGGTTGCTTCGCGTAATCCCAAAAGGCCCATGTTACGCTAACCTGCGCCACGATGAGAAATTAGCGTGCCGCGATGATCGCCGCTTGCATGGCGGCCGTTGGGCGTGTTCCGGGCACTGGTGCATCGTCAGGCTGTGCAGTCCTTCAGATCTACCTGCTGCGCTGGCAACGTGGGAACGTCTAACGTAAGGTGGACAAGCCCGCGCGCTTTTCTCGCGTGGAGAAGTTCTCTCTCCTGCTTGTCACTATTCAGCTGAAACTCATCATGACCAACAGCCAAGCCTAGCCGATGATTCTTTCGCGGCTAAGACCCCATTTCTCCAATAACTGTGCCATTCGTTCGCCAGTTTTATGCCCAATGTTCGCAAAATCTGAAATCGGGTGTAGGATAAAGTAATGAATATTGTAATGACACACGCGTATAGGAGACCATGATGGCGGAATATGTACTGAACGACAAACAGCGACACCTGTTGCGCATGCTCGTGCCAGGGCTAAAACAGGCCCAAATCGGCTTGGAGTGGAATGTCGTCATGGGGGCGAATATCACCGCCATTTTTGAGAGTGGCAAAATCAATCTTCGCTCCTTAGGTTGGCATCACGCGAATCAACAGGACTTCGAGCAGTTCGTGGATCAAGGCTTCTTTCGCGTGACGAAACACAACCGCATCGGCCAGCCGCTGGGCTACGCCTTGAGTGACAAACTCATTATTGACGCGGTTGAGAATAACTTCCTCCTCCCCGACCCAATGGCACACTAGCTCCACCCTATGAACGGTGCGCTCTCGATCTCACACTTGCCCGTTCGCGGCAGCTGGCGATCAATAACGCTCCGAGGACGCCGTTGTGCGCGCGGCGCGTTCGCCAAATGGGTACTTCTCGTAAGAAGAGTTCACCACCAGCAGGTGTGAAACGCCAGCGCCTGGCTGCCACTTTCTGAGTTGTTGTCGCCGTCAAGCGGAGTCTTGCCACCTTACGGGTTCAAATATGCACCCCAAGTCTCCAAAGTATCAGGAGACTTGGGGTATCGGTCTGTTTCTGGGTGAGGGCGGCGGTGCTGCACTCACCTCGCGGCCTATCTCAACCGCCCTGCTCTTCGAGGATGGACCGAGCGGCAGCGAAATCATGGGCGACCAGCGCCGCAAACGCACGATCCAGTTCGGCATTCACCGCCGCATCGCCGACGTGCGCACGCCGGAGTTCTAGTAGGCGCAGTGGCAAGCGCAGCACGGCTTCATCTGCTGTGAATGAACTATCGAGATTCGCCCGCGTGGCCTGAAGCATCTCCAGATACTGGTAACCATATTCTTCCGTCGGCTCAATCGTCGTGCCTTCGCCGTAATCATTCCATGTGACTAACTGCACGATGTCCGCGCCCTGCGTCAGCGCCATGTCGAGCGTATACCGCAGCGTTTCGCCATCCCGCGCGTCAATCGAGCCATAGCTGGAGCGCACATCGGCCTCCGCATAAATGTCATGAAAGCCGGGGAAGGCACTGCCCACAATCAAATCACGGCGCCGCGCGTTGCGATAGAAGCGTTCAAGGTAGCTTTCCAGCGATGCCTGCGGCAGTTCAATGCCGCCGGACATACTCATGGGCGGCCACGGGTAATTCGTCAGCGACCCAAAGGCGAGGAAATTATCCAGTGTGACCAATGCGGGTGTTGGGGTCAGACCGTCGAAAATCGTCTCCCAGTCGGACGCCTGCCGAAAGTAAAGCGGGCCAAATACGAAGACCAGCGGTTGTTCGCCGAAGTGCACATAGGCATCCGAACCGAACCATTCGTCGGCGGCGTACTGCATATCGCGCTGCCCCTGCGCAGCAGTGGTATCAGTATTCAAGCGTCCACCATCAATCAGCGCTTGGATCGTGCGGTCCTCGTAGCACAGGACAAACCGCAGCCCCGCCCGCGTCATCACATCGAACAGCCTGCCCGTCGCCGCGTTGATCGACGCATAGTCGTTGAAGTGCGCCGTGCCGTACCAATCCACGATCACCCCGTCGATGCCGCTCAGTTTCATCAGCAGCGCCTGATATTCGAGGATGGCTTCATCCTGCGAGTCGTACGGCCCGGTCAGCGGCGTGAAGTGTGATGCGAGTTCTTCCGGTGCGTCAAAATGATTCATCGTCCAGTGCCAGCCCCAGCGCCCGCTGACCTGTGGCGTTTGGTACCACGGCATGTAGTGCGCCAGCAGCAGCGGTCGCTCGGACGCGGTTTGCAGCGGCACGAAAGCAAGAGTGATCTCTATATCAACCGGCTGCGTACCCAGATTCACCTGGAATTGACCGGGGACGGTTTCAATCCAACCGTCATCGCTGTTCGGAAGTTCGACGCCATTGAGCAGCACGCTCCCGACGCTGCGTTCTGGGCTGAACAGGTGCACGCGGATTTCGCGCTCGCTGGGAGCATCCGCGTACGTGCCATTCCCCGTGTTGATCGTCACTGTCAGGCTGTCACCCACGGCGGTATGCGTCACCGTCGTTTCGCGCACTGCGCCAGTCTGATAGGCCATCGTCGCGCCATCATCTTCGACCAGTGTGAAGTTGCCATCCTGCGCGGCGTGATAGATGTTGAAGGTCACCGAATGGTCGGTCGTGCCGTCCGTGCGCTGACCGAGCACATTGAGTGTTTCCTCGTCCACACGCATCGTCGGGATCACCGCGCCATCGCGGACAAACAGCGGCGCTTGCACCAACCCACCGGACTCTAGGGTTACAGTTTCGCCCGAGCTCTCGCGGTACGCGCCCGTTCGGTAGTCGAACCAGCCTCCCGGTGGTAGATACACATCAGTCACGGCAGGATCATAATCGGTCAAGGCCGCCATCATCATCTGCTCGCCGATCATTTTCTGCCCGCCCAGCGTGCGGACGGCAGGATCGTCTTGATAGTAGTAGACGAGCGGCGGAAACACTGCCGCCCCCGTGCGATAGGCTTGGTGCGCCAGCGTATATAGGTACGGCGAGAGTTCATAGCGCAGCCGGACATTCGCCAGATTGCTCGCCACGTCGCCGACCAGCGAGGGCGCGGTCTCAAAGCGTTCGCTCAGGTTGAAGGCATGGGGACGCAGCGGCACATCAGTCAGCGCGGAGTTCGCCAGCCACACGGTATACATCTGGTCAATGTTGAAGACCGGGTCGAAGGCGTCCCGATAGAAACCGCCGACATCCGAACCAAAGTAGTCGATGCCGCTCAGCGCCATATGCATTTGCACGTTCATCTGCTCGGCCAAACTGAGCATATTCGCGCCGATATCTCCTGACCACAGCGCCACGCCAAACCGCTGGCTGCCCGCCGTGCCCGACCGCGACAGGATGAACGGTCGCCGCTCGACCTGATTACGCTGATACCCATCCCACACGCTTTGCGACCACAGCAGGTTATAGAGGTTGTGAATCGCCGCCTGGTCGCCACCCGCGTAATCGGCCGATGAGTCAAAATCTTCGGGTTCACCTAAGTCCGTCCAATGGGCCAGCACGCCGAGGTCGATCAGCGGTTGGCGGCGGTCATCATGCCACCACGCCGCCGCGTCCGGATCGGTGAAGTCGACCATGCTGCCCCTCCCCCACCATGAGTCGAGGGCAATCGGCGCACAATCCGCGCATTCGCTGACCAGCACGCCGGAGGCCAACGCTTCCTCATAGCCCCGCGCGGTCGTGCTGACATACGGCTCTTCAATGGTCATCACGCCGAGGCCGAAGCCTGCGCGCAGCATGGCGATGGCCAGGGCCGGATTCGGGAAGTTGGCCTCGTCCCACGCCAGCGACCCCATCTGACTCGCGCCGCGTTCGATACCGCCGAACCACAGCAGGTCGAGCACGAAGCCATCGAGCGGGAAATCGGCAACGCGCAGCGTGTCCAGCACGCCGATCAGTTCATCCCAGTTCTCATAGCCGAATTCGGACACCCACAGCCCAAACATCTGCTTGGGCGGCACGGGTGGTCGCCCAGTCAACTCCATAAAGTCAGCACGCAGATCAGGCAGATCGCTTCCAGTCATGACGTACCAGCGGAGCGGTGGTTCGCTCGTCCGCATCACCAACGGATCGTTGTTGAACGCCCACGACTGCTGGTAGGCGTGATCGACAAACACCGCGTAGTTATCCGTGTTCTGTCCCAGCGCGTACATCACCGGGAACTGAGCATTCCCCACATTACCGCCGTTGAAGCTGACCATGTCGTTGCCGTACTGGTTGCCGGGCACAACCCGTGATCCCATCCAGTTGCCGTCCGTGCCGCCGCGCCGACTCCGGAAATGCTCGCCCAAGCCGTAAATATCGGTCGTCCCCGCCTGCGCGAAGGTCAGACCCTTGAGCGCGCCTTCGTCGAGCAGCGGGCACACAGTCGTGAGCAGCACATCCCGCACGCGATCCGTCACGGTCACGCACAGCGTCGAAGCCGCAACCTGCAGCAGCATTTCCGGCGTGGCGATCTCATTCTCAGCCGGGAATTCGACAGATGACGTACCCGCGTAGTCGGTTTTCGCGACCATGACTGTAGCCGAAATCGGCGTATCCGCCGCGGTCGCCGCGGTCGTCAGTTCAAAATGCGCCAGATCATCGTCCAACAGCTCGACGCGCAGCCTTAAGCCGTCGTGGTCAAAAGCGGTGCGGTACACACTCGTTTGGGCTTGTCCGCTGATAGGAAGTAAAAAGAGGAGCAAAATCAGCCAACGAAGACGTGACATCTGCTTTTTCCTAAACACTCTTCAGTGGAGGATCAGCGCGATCCTCCACGATAACCTTTGATCCAATTAGCCGCCGCTGTGCGCTACGGCGTCACCTCACGGTAGCCCTCGTCCACGTCCGCCGCACCGTGATAATCAACGTGCACCTGCCACTGCGTGCGTTGAACGTGTTCGCCGTGCGCGCCGTGCGTCCATGTCTGCATTTTGGGCGTGAGCGCGGCGAAGCGGGGGAGCGCTCCGCACTCATGTTTGGGATGATGCACGCCGCCGAAGAACAAAAAGGCTTCGCTGTAGCGGTAGGTGATCGCCGAGTCGGCGTGGTTGTTCCACAACACGACCAGCGCCGGATGCTGCGCGTCGGGCACGTGGTGCACGCCCGCTTCGTATAGCACTTCACACAGCGCGCGGATGTGCGCTTCCTGCATAGCTACAGTATACGGCGCAATCTCGTCGGGGTTTGCGATCAGCGCATCGACGATTTCCGCCAGTCGGTTGCGCACGCCGGAATGCAAGCGGAACGCGCGCAGCATCTTCAGCACGGTTTCGCGCTTACGCTGGCGCCGCGCCAGCAGTGTGGTTTCGTCCGTGTGCAAGCGGATACTCAGCCCCGTGGTCGGAGTAGCGGGCAGATCGGCAATGGTCAGCGTTTCCGTTACAGCGTCATAGGAGATTTCGGGCGCGAAAGTGCGTCCATCGATCTGCGCGGTCACCCTCGCTGACGCCTGCACGCCGTGAACATGCACATGGATCATTCGCTCGGCGGGGATGAGGGTCGTATCGCCAATGGCGGGTTCGATCCTCAGGTCAAGTGACTGTCCCGTCCACATCTGGGTGATCGGTGTCTCGCAGTAGCGACCCTGCTGATACTCACGCGAGTCGCCATCATCTTCGTAGAGCGTGAATGCGCCATCCGCGCCGGCATAGGCGTGGATGTGCAGTTCGACCGGGTTGTCGATGCCACCCCACCCCGTCATCGCCCCGAGCGGCAGAATCGCCCCCGCTTTCGCGAACAGCGGAATTTCCTTGAGCAGCCCATAGATTGCATGCCAGCGGTCACCCGCGTAGTACTCGCCCGTCAGCGCGTTGTACCAGTCACCCTCCGGCAGCCAAACCACCTGCCGCGACAAACCGGTGACGGAATCAGCGGGCGCGGTGAACGGCGCCGCTATCAATTCACTTCCAAACAGGTATTGACCGGGACAGTAGTACGCCGCTTCGGCTTCGGGATAGTCGTAGTACATGGGCAGCAGCAGCGGCAGCGACTCGCGATGCGCGCGCCACGCCATTGTGTATAGGTAGGGGATCAGCGCGTGGCGGAGTTGCAGCGCGTCACGCAGCACCTCGCGCACTTCGGCATCCTCGAACGCCCACGGACGCTGATCGTAGAAGTAGCCTTTGGTCGTGTGAATGCGCAGAATCGGACTCAACGCGCCGAACTGCACCCAGCGCGCGAACAATTCCGGATCGCCGGTTCCGCTGATGTGTCCGCCGATGTCATGGCTCCACCAGCCATAAGCGACATTCGACGCGGTCGGCGTCATGTACGCTTGATAGCGCAGCGTTTCCCATGTCATATAGCTGTCGCCGGAGAAGCCGATCGGATAACGTTGATGGCCTTCGTTACCCCAGCGTGAGAAGATGAACGGGCGCTTGGACAAATTGCGCCCCGCGTCCTGAAAATGCAGATGGTTAATCAACCACAAGGGATCGAGTTGATCAATCTTGCAAGTCTGCCCCTGCTGCCAGTCGACCCACCAAAAGTCCACGCCCAGCGCTTCGTACGGATGATGCAGGACTTCAAAATACGCTTTGACGAAAGTCGGATCGGTGATGTCAAATTCGACAGGTTGCTCGCTGGCCGGGTTGATCCCCATGCGCCGCGCCATTTCGGGATACTGTTCCTCATGCGGGTGCACCCCTTCCGCGGGGTGTAGGTTCATGGCTGTGCGCAACCTTTTGCTATGCAGGAAGTCGATGAAGCCCTGCGGATCCGGAAACAGGTCGCGATTCCAGGTGTAACCCGTCCAACCCGTGCTGCGGTTGCCCGTCTTGGTCAGGTGCCAATCCATGTCAATGATGCACACCGAGAGCGGAATACCGTGCGCCTCGGCGTCGTTGATCAGCACGGTCAGATCCTGTTGCGTATAGGCCCAGTAGCGACTCCACCAGTTGCCGAGAATCCAACGCGGGACAAGCGGCGCCGCGCCGCTGACCGCGCAGTAGTCGCGCAGCGCCGCTTTATAGTCGTGACCGTAGGCGAAAAAATACCAATCGACGCCCGGTACTGCCCGCGGTTCGAGAAACGTCGTTTCGTTGAGGATAAACGTGCGCGAATCGTCAAGGAGCGCCCAGCCCGACCGCGAGATCAGGCCGTCGTTGAGCGGCGCGTGACCGTGGACGAAATCGAGCGTGCGCGTCGTACCTTTCAAATTACCCGTGTCCACATCGCCGGGATGCCACACGGTCTCGCTCGCCTTGACAGCGATTGACAAGCTGCCCGGCGTAAAGGGTTTACCCTGTTCATAGACGAGCACAAACGCGCTCGTCTCAATAAATACATGACTATCCGTAGTCATCACGCTGAAAGCCGGGGTGGGCTGCTGACGATACCACATCGTTTGGCTGGCGCGATCTTCAAACCCGCCCGCCGGAGCATATTCGAGCCGAATCAGGCGTTCGGTGAGGACGGTGAAACGCGCGTTGCCCACCTCTACGACTGCCTCCGGATTAGCCGCCGGGCTGAGTTCCAACGTGAACTGCTGTGCAAGCATGAGTGAGTCTCCTCGCTAACCCTTGACGCCGCCGAGGGTTAGTCCGATTTTCATGTACCGCTGCAAGGCAATGGCGATGAGCAGCGGCGGGAGCAGCGCCATAAAGGACGCCGCCATCTGTAAGTTGATGCTGTAGTCGTCGGCAGTGTAGAACAAGCGCACCGTGATCGGTTGGGTGTAGGGATCGGTCAGAACGAGGTACGGCAGTAGAAAGTCTTTCCACAGGCCGACGAACGCCAGCACGAACAGCACAATGAAGATCGAGCGCGAAAGCGGCACGATGATGTGTGCCAGCATTTGCAGCGCATTCGCGCCGTCGACGCGGGCGCTGTCAATGAGATCCGCGGGGATGCGATCAAAGAAGGTTTTGAGTACAAAGATCGAAAAGGCGTCGACACAGTACGGCAGCCACAACCCCCAGTAGGAATTGAGCAGGCTGATATTGACGATGGGTAAGCGCGCAATCGTCGTATACAGCGGCACAAAGTAGGCCATTGACGGGATCATCAGCGTGAGCAAAAAGCCAAGCGTGATGTACTTGCCGCCGAAAGGCTTGAGCTTCGACAGGCTGAAGGCGGCGGCGGAGGACACAGTCAAGCGCAGCAGCACGCCCACGCCGGAAATGATGAAGGAGTTACCGAACAGCCGCGGCATCTCGAACCATTCCCACGCCTGTTGATAATTCTCCCAGCGCGCGATGCGCGGCAGCAAGTTCAGCCCGCCCTGAAAGATCTCGGTGCTGTCTTTGAGTCCGGAAGTAAAGGCAAAAAAGAACGGGAACAAGGTCACCAGCGCCACCAGCAGCAGGAAGATGACCGCCAGCGAATAGTAGATGCGCCCCGAAGGGGTGCGCAGTTCAACATTTGAAAAGAAGCCGCGATCCATTTTGCCCTACCCTTCGTTTCCGCTGGTCAGGCGTGCGTTCACGATACGGTAGATGATCGAGAATCCGACCAGCACGAGGATCATGGTGACGCTCCATGCCGACGCATACCCCATGTCCATGCGGATGAACGCGCGGTTGTAGATGTGCATGGCCGGGGTCAGCGTTTCGCGACCGGGGCCGCCGTTCGTCAGGAGGAACGGCTCCGTGAAGACCTGTACGACTGCGATGATTTGCAGTACGAACATGAGCGACATCACGGGGAACAGATGCGGCAGCGAGATATGGCGAATGCGCTGCAATGGCGTCGCGCCGTCGAGTTCCGCGGCTTCATATAGGTCCTGCGACACATCCTGCAAGCTGGCGAGGTAGATGAGCGCCGTTGTGCCAAACCCGGCCCACGTCATCACCGCGACGAGCGCCGGCTTCGCCAGCCCGACATCCTGCAGCCAAAGCTGGCGTCCAATACCGAACTGCGCGAGAAACTCGTTGAGCACGCCGCCATCCGGATCGTACATAAAGCGCCAGATAATCACGGCGACCGCTGCCGGAACGACGGTTGGCAGAAAGTATACGACGCGAAAGAACCCCATGCCGTGCCGCATTTCGCGCACAAGGATGGCGATCACCACCGGGACGAAGTAGCCGAGCAGCAGACTCCATGAGGCGAACTGGACGCTGTTGCGCCATGCGATCTCAAACGCCGGGTCTTTGAGCATCAGCTCGAAGTTATGCAAGCCGACCCATGTCCCCACCCCGCCGAGCTGAACATCCTGAAAACTCATCTGGATTGAGCTAAGAATCGGCAGCCACGCGAACAACGCAAAGACGATAAGAGCGGGAAGCAGGAACAAATAGGCCGAAATTTGTTTGGGCAGCGCGGTACGCAGTCGGGCAAGCCAATTCGGTTTGCTCGCGGCGGTGGGCTGCGTGATCGGCGTGTGAAGCGAATAGGGTGAATTCATGATCAGTCCCCTAAAACGCTGCCGGGTGAAGGGTTTCACCCGACAGCGGCTGATTGGTGTGGTGACTAGCCTTCCAGCACGAAGGCCTGGAATTCTTCTGCGACTTCGGCGAGGCGGCTGGGGACATCCGTGCCGTCAACGCTCATGACTTCGCTGATGAGGACACCCATTTCCGAGTAGTAATCCTGCACGTTCGGGCTGGGTTCAGTCTGAATAGTGACTTCGCCACCTGTCACAGCGTCGATGAACGGCGCATAGTTTTCCACGGGGAGCTTATTATAGGGGGCGCGGAACGCGGCGTACGCTGCCTGATAGTCGCCTACGTACATGGGGAGCGTGGGCATGCCGACTGCTTCGGTAGTGACTTCGATAGCCGTCTGCATTTCAACCGGGTCAAACTGACGCCACAATTGGAAGTAAGCCGCCGCTTCCTGCTGATCGGCCGTCGCGAAGTTGCTCACCATCCACAGGTTACCGCCCGACAATGTGATCCGGCCATTGGGGCCAGCGGGAGCTGCGGCATAACCGAACTGCGTGAGATCGGCATCCGGGAACTGCGTGTAATCCCAGTTGAACTGATCACCCGCGTAAATGACCATTGCCACGCGACCGGACACGAGCGCTTCCGAGATGCTGCCCCAATCGAGCGTCGCACCGGGCAGCACATCGAGATCCCAACGCAGCGACTGCAGGAACTCAAGCGCCTCAACCGTCGCGCCTTCACCAAAAGCCGCCGTATGTGTGCCGTCATCATTGGCGTGAATGATGTCTTCAGGAGTCGCGCCGAAACCGTAAGCGATGTTGGTGAAGTGCCAGCCCGTCGCCGCGCTGCCATCGTTAATGAAGGCGAAGCCGGCCACGTTATTTTCACGGTCGGTCAAGGCGACGGCCATGTCGGCCAGTTCCTGCCAGGTCGTCGGCGGCGCATCAAAACCCGCCGCTGCCAGCATGGGGATGTTGTACGCCAGACCAAGCGCATAAGCATCACGCGGGATGGCATAGACCTTGCCGTCCTGGGTCATATTGCGCAGGATCGCCGGGTTGAACACATCAGCGACGCCAGCGGATTCAAAGTAGGGGGTCAAATCGGCGACCGCATTTTGGCCGACGAACGTCGGCGGGTCGGTGAAATAGGCGCGGAACAGCGTGGGGAGCTGCTGGCCCGCGATCAACGCGGTGAAGGCGGCGGGATCATACTGGAGTTCCGAACCTTCAATCGTGACATTCGGATACAGATCCATGAAGCGCTGCGCGGTGGCTTCCCACGTCGCCCGGGCTTCGGCCTGGTCAGCCGACGGCATTTCGGAGACGGTAATGGTCACGGGGCGCCCGCCAGCAATCTGTTCGGGCAGCGTCAGAATTTCGGGGACGGGGGCGGCGTCCTGCGCGAACACAGGCATGACGCTTAATGCGGCAATAAGCGCGACAAGGACAATCGCGAATTTACGGAACATGATGATGTTCTCCTAATTTCAGTCAGTGATACTGCTTCGCTTGCATGGTCATACTCACAGCGCTGTTGATTTGAGACGTCTCAAAACGCATTGTATGATAGATAGAGGCCGCTGTCAAGAAATTCATAGAGACGTCTCAATTGCTATTTCTGTGGTACAGTGGATGCACATTACCGAAAGGTTCTTCGATGGCAACGCTCAAAGAAGTCGCCGCCGCTGCCAAAGTTCCCATGCTCGATGCTTTCCGTGCCCTGAAGAACGACGAGAGCCTCGACGTCAGCATGAAAACCCGCGTTCAGCAGGTGGCGCTTGCGCTGAATTATGAATTGAAAATCACACAAATTGATGTTGCGGATCTGGCCGGCGTTGGTAAAGGTACAGTGTCGTATGCCCTCAACGGCAGCGACTTAATCAAGCCGGAAACGCGCCAGAAAGTGATTGAGGCCGCAACGCAGCTCGGCTACCGCCCCAACATTATGGCGCGCAACCTCAAAACTAACCGCGCGGGCATCGTCGGCTATTCGTGGCACATCCACGACGACCCGGCACGCCTCAACAACCTGCTCGACGAATTTATCTACCGCGTGACGATCGCTGCTGAGGAGCATCACTATCATCTGCTCACGTTCATTCAACCGCAGGAAGACGCGGAGCGGGTCTATGACGAATTAATTTCGACTAATCGGGTCGATGGGTTCATCCTGTCGGATGTGCGCTACGACGACCAGCGTATCAAACGGCTGTTCGAGCTCAACGCCCCATTCGTCGCCTTTGGCGGCATGTATTTGCCCGGCGCCAATTTCGCCTATGTTGATGTTGACGGCAAGCAAGGCATTGAGATGGTAGTCAAGCACCTACTCGCCCACGGGCATGAGCGAATTGGCTTCGTCAATTGGCATCCGGGCAATCTGGTCGGCGACGCGCGTGAGACGGGGTATCGCGCGGCGATGGCTGAGGCGGGCATCGCGATTCAGGACGATTGGATCGCTTATACCCCGAATATTCTGCGTTCAGCGTCCGAAGCGACTGCACAGGTGATGGCGGCCAAACACACCCCCAGCGCGATCGTCTGCACCAATGATGTGATGGCGTTTGGCGCGAAAGCCTTGCTGGATGAGCGCGGGTATCGCGGCGTGGCGTTGACCGGGTACGACGACGACCCGACGGCGGAATTCCTGCAAATCACGTCGGTGCGCCAGCCGATTGCCGCCGTTGCAAAGACGTTGTTCGACCTGCTGCTGGCCGAGATTCGTAGTGAGCCGCGCGCGCAGCGACAGGTCATTTTCAGCCCGGAACTGGTTATTCGTCAGAGTTCGCTAGCGGGCTGATTGTTCGCACAAGACATCTTGCCGCGAAGCGAGGTAGTCAGGCGAGCGCTCAGGGTAATCCTTCGGGGGTCGAAACGACAGTTCCGAGGTTACCCCTGACAGGTTTTACCCTGCCGCACGGTTCACCCAGCGGTGTGCCACGGCAGATACAAATAGGTCATGTGTGCGCCGCTGGTTTCCGTCGTCAACTCGGTGAGCGGCACGGGCGTCGGGTGAGTGTTATCAGTGACCCACACCGTGTCCCCGTCGACGCGCTCCACATAGACCACATGCCCATACAGATCATCGGCGTAGCTGTGTTCGCGTTCCATCACCAGAATTGATCCCGCGAGCGGTGTCTGCCCTTGCGTGATGCCGAGCTGAGGATGTTCGGCGGCGATGTCATTCCACAAATGGGCGTCACGGGCGAGGATCGCCGGGATAGGCACGCGCTGAGCGATGTAATTCACGCAACCTTGTGTATTTTGCAGCACAGCATCCGCGCTTGTTCCGCTCTCCAACTGGCGAATCTCGGCTAGGTTCGCCCCCGCGCCGGGGGCAACCCGGTCGAGACGCGCATCGAGGCCGGCGACCTCCCCCTGCAAGCGGTTGATTTCGCCGTGCGTCCTCGCCAGGTCTGCATCGATCTGCCGCAGCTGGCCTTCCAGCCGCGCGCTCTCAGGTGTCGATCCGCTGATGGCTGCGGTCGCGTTGCGATTGCGCAGTGCCCGCAGATCCGCGTCCACTTCAGCGCGCATGATGGTGAGGCTGTGCAGTTGGGCTTGCTGGTGGGCAAGTTCGTCACGGCGGCTGACCAGCGCCTGATACAACCCTTGGTTGGTGCTCGACACATAGCGGTCAGGGGTGATCGCCAGCGCAACAGGTGCGCTCACTGGCACGGGTTTGGCCGTTCGCAGCGCCAACGTCAGCGGTGACGGGTTGAGCAGCGCGCCGAGCGGCGGAAAATGGGCGACGGCCGCATTTTCCACCGCATAGACCGTCTCATCCAATTGCTGTTTGAGCGCTTGAAGCTGTTCGAGGTCACGGTCCATAAGCGGATTCAGCGCCAGCGGCAGCGGAGCAAGCCCGCTCAGACCATCGTAGCCGAGCGCGGCGAGTTCCCGCAGCACCACGCGCACCGCCGCCACCGAGTCGCCAATGCGCAGCGTCGACGCGAACAACTGCTCGCGCGCCGCCCGCAGGGTCGAGAGTTGAACTTCAAGCTGATCGCTCATGCTGCACCCTGCAAACGGATAGAAATCGGGTCAAAAGCCTGACGATCACGCGCCGATACTTGGAGCGCCGCCGCGCGGCTGATGAGCGGGATTTCAAAGACGATCCAACCCGTAGTGACGCGCCCTAAGGCTATGGGGGTCAACCCTCCTTCGCCGCCGAGATTCAGATCGCCACGCGGCGGAATGCTGGTGTTGTCGTCCAGCAGCAGCGTGAGATCGGCTTCTGGTGGCTGATCGCATACGCCGCTCCGGCATTCAAACGTGATTTGCAGCGCGTAGAAACGCGCGCCGTCGACCGGGTGAAGCAGGTCGCCGCTCTGGGCGATCACGCGGGTCGAGGCATCTTCGACGCGGGTCACCTGCAAAATCCCTTGGGGATAGCGTCCGGTATGCGCCGCCGGGTCAAGCGCATAGCTGGTATCCGCGAAAACCGGAATCGTGGGTTCAGCGGTGGGCGCAACCGTTGGGTTGATGTTGGTCGGTGACTGTGTCCCGTTCAGCGTCAGCGCGGTGATTACCAGACCGACGACGACCAGCGCCGCCAGCCACAGCCATGCTCGGCTCATAGACAGCAAGGGGTTGCTTTGAGCGGCGCGGAGATTAGCCGCGTGTTCCTGCTCATCGTTGAGGATCTGCCGCGCCATCTGGGCATAGGTGTCGGTGGAGGGCACTTGCGCGATCAACGTGCGTAATCGCCGCAAGCGCTCGTCGGCCTCGTCTTGCGTCTGCGCATCCAACCACAGCAGTTGAGGCAGATCTTCGGGATCGAGATCACGGCTGGCGCGCACATCGTCGAGCAGCCGCCGTGCTTCCGGATACGTCCCGGCAAACAGGGCGATATTCGCCTGAATGAGCTTAAGCTTCGCCATCATCATCCGACTTTCCAAACAGATCGTCGATCAATCCGGCGACATCGATCCCGAGATCCGCCGCAGGGGTCGACGCTGCTCCCGCGGCTGGCAACGCGGCTGGCGGATCGAGCGACGCCGGGGCGCGCTCTGCCCACTGTTGATTGATGGTCGCGACCCATTGCTCTGGCTGGCTGACCAGCGCGGTCTGCACCACGCTAACGCTGTTGTGGCGCACGAAGAACGCCCGCCCTTCCGGCATCGCTTCGACCGGGAGCTGGGTAATGCGCAGGTGAATCGCTTGCAGGCTCTCGCGCAGCATCAGCCCGAAACCGCAGCGCCGCAGCAGCACATATTTGATGAGCGGGTCGGAGGCGTGTTCGAGGTAACCCGCCGCCCACACATGCAGCCCGCCGCCGCTGTGCAGCTTGACCACATCGCGCAGCCGCCGCACCAGCGCGCCGTGGCTGACGAGCGCATCGCTGAAGAAATCATAGTCGTCGATAACGAGCACCGTGGTCATGTCCAGATCGCCTTCCAGCGCGGTCACCACAGCGTCGAGCGCGGTCGGCGTATCGACCACCGCCGCCACATGTTTGAGCGCTGCGAGCGCGGTCAGGCTGCGCGTGGTGAAGTCCACCAGCACGAACCGCAGTCGATCCGGTGGTAGCTGGCGCGCCGCGCTCAACACCGCCGCGCGCAAGAGATTTGACTTACCCGACTGCGGCGGGCCGATGGCGACGAAGTGCGGGCCATGTTCGCGCCAGTCGAGCGTGAACACGCTCAACACATCGTCATCGCTCCAACCGAGCGGCGTGATGAGGGAAGCTTCGGGCATGGGTGGCAGCGCCTCAAACGGCATGACGGCAGGGAGCGGGCGCAGCGCCTGCGGGCTGCGCAGTTTGCCCAGCGCCTGGTGATAACTGGCGCGCAGTTCGTGGATCAATTCGCGCATGGCGACCAACGCCGCCGGAATATCGTCCGTCGGGTATTCGCACGGGAGACAAATCTGCCCCATGAGCGGCGGCGTACCATGTACCAGACCGCGGCCTTTCGGCAAGACCGCCTCGACGGGGCGCGGCAGCACCCCAACCGTCGGTGCATAGTCGGCGGCACTGTTCTGCTGCAGCGCAATCCGCTGTTGAATGAGCGAGCGCAGCCGTTCCGGCACGCTGTTGATGCTGCTGGCCGTGATCACGAGGTAGATGCCCACCGCATGTCCCTCAGCGACCAGCCGATCAAATTCGGCGGCAAACTGGCCGTAATACGCATCGCGAAACTGCTCGTACTGATCAATGAACAAGACGATCGTCGGCAGTGGGCTCACCCGCCCCGATTGTCGGTCATTCAGCGTTGTGATCAGGCGGCGCAGCAAGCGCCGCACGCGTTCCGACTCCATGCCGTGCAGCACCTGTTCGGCATGCGGCAGATCGCCCAGATCGGTCAGCGCGCCGCTCATGAAACTGAGAAAATACAGGTGCAAGTGATCAGGCCGATGCAGCAGCGCCAGACTCAGCGCCAGCGTGCGCACGGCCATCGTCTTGCCGCTGCCCGCCGCCCCGGTAATTAGCACATGCCCATCCTTAACCGGGTGTTGATCGGGTGCGCGGAAGTAAATCCACAGCGGAGTCTGTGACCGCGCGTAGATATCGTCGACCAGACCGATGGGCGCGCCGAGGATGGGATTCTCAGGCCACCCGCGGCCATCCCAACCTGCGACCCCGGCCTGTCGAAAGATCGGGCGGAGGGTACTGCGCTCCTCCAGCGGCGGCAGCAGCAGCGGCGGCATGAACGGCACCGCCTGCCGCTGGGCGTAGTCGATGATTACGTCGACCACCGCGCGGGCCGTCGAATACGGCTCGTCCGCGAGAATGCTGGCCGAAGGCAGCGGCACTGCCATCCGTGTTTGCGCCAGCAAATCGATCACTTCGCCCGAGTCGGTCAGCAGTTCCAGCGTGAGCGGTTCATCCTCAGCCGCGACCAGTGCGCCGGGATCACTATATTCGCCGCCGACATACGCGGTCTGAAACTGCTTGAACACGCCCCGCTCGCCCACCTGAAAATACGCTCGCCCTGCCCACCCAATCGGCAGATAAGCGGCCTCGGGCGCGTGCAAAATCGCGCGGCTCGCGTCGATGTTCTGGACGCGAAAGCACACCTTGAACTGCAAATTGGCGTTCATCTCGTCGGTGACGACTTCGGTCGTCTGCGTGCCGAGGATCAGATGCAAGCCGAGGCTGCGCCCCACCTGCGCGATCCGTACCAGTTCGCGTAAAAAGTCGGGGAATTCCTTCGCCAACTGCGCGAATTCATCCACGATCACGAACAGATGCGGCAGCGGGTGATACGATGGATCGGCGATGTGCGCGGGCGTCGGACTGAAGAAGCGGTGATACTGTGCGATATCGCGCACTTTCATCCGCTTGAGGAATTCCTGTCGCCCGAGCATTTCCGATTTGAGCGCTTCGAGCGCCCGTTCGATGAGTGTCCCGTCGAGGTTGGTGATCATGCCCACCGTGTGCGGCAGGCGCGTGAACGAATTAAACGTGCTGCCGCCTTTGAAGTCGATCAACAACAGGTTGAGCAAGCGCGGATCATGGCGCACCACCAGCGAGCAGATGAGCGTTTGCAGGAATTCACTTTTACCCGCGCCCGTCGTCCCGGCGACCAGCCCGTGCGGCCCGTGACGATTTTCGGCGAGATCGACTTCCAGCACCCCCGTAAGACTATCCCGACCGACCGCGGCGGGATGCGGCAGTCCGCCGCCGGGATTCACATCGTTCCAATACGCTGCGATCTGCGCCGTGAGCGCGTCCACCTGCCCGACACCATACAAGTCAAGGAAATCGATGTGCCGGGGGATGCGTCCGCTCAAACTACTTTCTGGCGCGACCAGCGCGGCCTGGGCGCGGGCGGTCTGCTCCGCTTCGGTCAGTGTGAGGATGTCCACCTGCCCGACGATTTCGCGGCGCTCGACTCCGGTTTCGAAGTAGCGGAAGCGCTCATCCGGCAGAAGTTCAATGACCGCGTTGCACTCTCCGGGCAGCGTCTTGAGGCTGTCGCCCAACCAGATGACGGCGGCACCGACGCTCGCACCGCGCCGCAGGAGCGTAGCCAGCGCGTCGGCTTCAACGGACAGATCGCCATCGACGAGGATGACGAGATATGGCAGCGGGTTGCGCTGTTCGCGCCGTTCTTCGATGAGCTGATTGAGGTTCGTCAGCAGTCGACGGCTGTTGTCCTCGTCAAACGCCAGCAAATCCGCCGCGCCGCCCCGGTGACTCTGGCTGACATGGGGCAGCCATTCCAGCCAGCGCCAATCTTCATACGCGCGTCCGCGGGCCAGCAGGTGCAGGTGCAGTTCCTGCGGTGCGTGCAGGCCGACCAGATGCTGCACCGCGGCCCGCGCCCAATTCAACCGCGCCGCTCGTGATCCACACACGCCCAGCGCCCAACGGGTTTGCAACGCGGTGACCACGGGTGCGGCTTCCAGATGCTGATAGGCGTGGAGGAATGAGAGATCAAAGTCGGTGCGCACATCTTCGACATCTGGCGCATTGATGAGCACCGGGGAAGGGATGCGTCCGGTGCCGATGCGCAGGCTGAGAAAGTCGTGATCGGTAGGGCGGCGCTGCCACAGTTGATCGGCACGTGTCAGCACAATACCCGTGATCTCGTTCGGGGCGGGAAAATCGGTTTCGAGGATGGCGCGGTAGGCGTCGTGCGCGGCCTGCAAGCGTGCCTGCTTGCGTCCGAGGAGGCGGATATAGGCAATCCGCGCTTCCTCGCGCCGCACGCGGTACTCCCGGCGGCGGCGATTTTGCAGCCATAGACTGCTGCCCACAGTGAAGAGCAGCAGCGCCAGCAGCGGCAGCGCCGACCACAGTCCCGTACCCGTATCTAGGGAGCGGATGAAGTAGAACGCGCTGATCAGACCAATGCCGATGGTCGGCAGGAGGATGATGAGCAGGTTTTGTTCAGGCGGCGGCGGGTTGGGTGGTGGCGCGGGAATATCGACCGGCAGATCTGGCAGTTGGGGCGTCGGCGTGCGCGGCGGACGGTTAAAGTTGACTGCGGAAATATCGCTTTGCATGGTCACGGGACGAACGCGCGCCTAAAACGACTCGTCGACGATCTGCATACGGCGCGCCTGTTGTTCGAGTTCGGTGGCGAAGCCCTCGAGAATCGTCACCCATTCTTCCATCTCGGTGACAGTTTCGCCCCACACGGAGAAAAAGCGTTCAGCCCGGCGGCCAATCCAATGGATGCTGTCCACAGTGCCGCGCAGGCGCTGAATTTCCGCGCGAATCGTTTCGGTTTCCTGCCGGATGCGGGCGGCGCGCTGCAGCAGTTCGGTATAGGGGACGCGAATGAGATCGCTCATGGTCTAGCCTTTGGACTGCGTGCGCGCGGCGACCTCGATGTCGTCGGCGGAAGCGTTCAATTTATCGTGAAACGCGCCCAACAGCGCGAAGGTCTCCTGCAGGCGCGGGGTGAGGCGCGCATATTCCGCGCGAAACACTTCCGCGCCGACGCTCATGAAGCGGTCCGAGCTCAGCGCGCGCACTTCCGCGTCAATCGCCTCGATGGAGCGGTTGATCTGCTCGGTGCTGTGGCGCAGGCCGCTGGCGGCTTCGCGCAGTTGATGCAGTTTGGCGTAAATTTCTCCCGACGACATCGGCATTCCCTCCGCGGCTAAAAGGCGTTCTGTAGGGCGATGAACAATAAGATCGCCGTGCCCACTCCAATCGCCGATGTGAGCAGCATGGTCGGCCACTCCCAGCGGGCAGCGGCTTCCGGATGAAGCGTGCTCGTGCCGGGAAGGTCGGCACTGGAAACGCCGGGCGGGGCGATCATTTCGGGCATCGCCTCCCAGTACGGCTGATTTTCCGGCGTGAGGACGAGCGTCCGCAGCCCCGCCACCAGCTCGGTCGGCATCAGTGGAGCCGCCGCTTGCCAGTCGAAGGCCGCTGCAAACAGCGCATCGAGCTGCGGCAGATCGACACCACGCAGATCATACGGCACTTCGTGCGCCGCGATGCGTGAAGGCCGACGCCACTGCTGATCGGCGAGCCGCTGCCGCGCCAGCGCGCGCACTTCATCACGCGCTAAGCCGCCATCCTGCGCGGTGAACAGGGGATGCACGCCGAAGAGCAGTTCGTAGGCGGTTAGCGCGAAGCCAAACGCATCATGCGCAGTCGACGGCAGTTGATCGCCGGGGAACATATAGAAGGGCGTGCCCGCGGGCGTGACCGTCGCGCCCTGCCCCGCCGCAATCCCAAAGTCGATGAGATGCGGCTGCTCGATCCCGATGATGTTGGCGGGCTTGATATCGCGATGAATCAGGCCGCGCTCATGGCTGTGGGCGACTGCTTCCGCGATCTGGTCAAGAATGGTGAGACGCTGCTCCAGTGCGATGTGCCAGATCGCGCCCTCGGCGATTAGGCGGTGAAAAGGCTCGCCTGCGATATATTCCATGACGATATACGGACGTTCGTCGTCCAGCGCATAGGCGTAGAGCGCGGGAATCGCCGGATGATCCAGACAGCCGAGCGCTTGGAGTTCAGTTTCGAGGCTGCGCCGCTGGCGCGCATTCGCCGGGTCGTTGATCAGCTTGACGGCGACGATCCGTCCGTCCATGTGTGCGCGCCATACTTCCCCGACTGAACCGCAGCCAAGTTTCGTTTCTAGTTCAAACGAGCGTGTTCCAGCATCCGAGGTGGTCATCACAGTTGGGTGGCATCAGCGCGCGTATCACCGGGCAGGATGAAGCGGACAGTGACATTCGTGCCGAACTGCACGATATCTTCGTTGTAGATGCGCACTTGCTGCCCCGGCTGCATCGGTTCAAACTTACCGTCGCGCCGCAGGGCTGTGCCATAGGTGCTGTTGAGGTCGGTGAGGGAGTAGGTTTTGAGCACATCGTCGCCGGAAAACTGCGCGTGGCGGCGGGAGATGCTCGTTTCATCCAACGCGACCATCACATTGCTTTCCGGGTGATAGAAGCGGCCAATCACAAATGTGCTGCCCGGCAGCGTGATATCGCTCGTACCTGACAAGCCGCTCACGACGCTGAGTTTACCCGCCAGAATGACCGGTCGTTGGGGCGCAGTTTTCGGATACAGACCACCTTGCGGCATGGTCGGCATTTGCGGGGTACTCGGACGCCGTGACGCTGGCTGACGATCGGCGGTAGCGCGCAGCCACAACAAATAGACCACTTGAAGCACCGCGACGACGGCTAGAGCAAGGGGGACGAGTCGAAGCAGATGCTGCACGTCAAACATGTCTTGGCACTTTTGCTAAGGATAATCTATAGCGATTATACTGTACGTTAAACGGCACACGCAAACGAAGAAACATATATGCACCCTTTTCGCTTTCCCTTCATTTCACCCCTCAACTGGGTTATGCGGCTTTTTTCGACTTTGCTCACGCCGTTCCGAGCGCTCGGCAGCCGTCTGCGCATGTTCACCAACCTGCCCGGCATGCTGCTGCGTCCATTCCGGGTATTTCGGGGGCTGCTGCCGAAAACGCAGGGGGCCGCCATCCGCGATTGGCTGGACAGCCTACGCCCGCAGCGCGCCGCCCGCCGACGGCAGCGTGTCAGCGCGCGCGCGCAGTTCTCGCAGATTCATCTGGTGCAGTTGACTAACAACAAACGTACCGTGCTGCACATCGGCACGAATATTGGGCGCAAAACCGCTGACTTCCCGATCATGCTGCCCAATCGTGAGCCGATCACGCTCCAGTTTACGCTGGTGGATCCCGCCGAAAGCCTGATCCCGGTGCGGCTGACCTGCCTGCCCGCGAAAACGCCGCTGCACATTAACGAGGTCGAAGTTTCGAGCCCGGCCTATTTGAGCAACCGCGACACGATCACCGTGGCGGGGCAAAGCTTCCTCTATGAACTGTACGCCATGGATACCGCGCCCGTCGTCACCCGGGTGGATGCAAGTTGGGCGACCATTACTGGCCCAGTACGTGACCGGAACGAAGACGCTATCGGCCTGTTCCAACACCCCAAAGGCTACCTCTTCGCCATTGCCGATGGTGTGGGCAGCGGGCAGGATGGTGACCGGATCAGCGCTTTCGGCGTGCAGTATTTACTGGCGGTTTTTCACAAAAACATCGAACTCGGCCTCGCCTGGCGAGACATCTTCGCCACGGCTTATCACTACATCAATTCCGAAGTGCGTCACTTCGCCCAAACTGCGCTCGGCCCCACTGGCTCGACGCTCACTGCGGTCGTCATTCACGATTGGGAAGCGCAGATTGCGCATGTCGGTGATTCGCGCGTGTACCGCTGGCGCAACGGGAGCTTCGAACAGTGCACGGTCGATCATGTCAAGCGGCTGCCTGCCGAACTACCCACACGCTACGCTTACGAGGCGACGACCCCGCCGCCGCTCCACGATGTCCTGACCCGTGCCATCGGCAAAGAGGACAGCATTCAGCCCGATTTCGTGACGCTGCCGTTGCGCCCGGGAGACCGCTTGCTGCTCGTGACCGATGGTCTGACCAAACATGTATCCTCCGGTGAAATGTCAACTATGCTCGCCCAACTCTCCATCTCTCAGGTTGCCCATAAACTCGTGGATTTAGCCGCAGAGCGCGGCACGGACGATAACGCCAGTGCCATCGCCATTGATGTCCTGAACGAGGCCTACTTCGAAGATAGCTGGCAGGCCGTCGACGGCGAACGCGTCTATGCTGGTCACCGTTCGCGCAGCCTGCGCCTCAACAAACGGGAAGAAACGCTGACCTCCGCGCCGCTCATCAGCGATGGCTGTCTGTTCGTCGCCGTGATCGTCTTAGTCATCATCGTGCTGACGCTGCTGCTCGGACTGACCGCGACCGCAGTGAATGCCCAAGCCGATGAGCCAACCGATCAAGCCGTCCTGTTCGCTTACCAGTGCGCCTTTGACGCCGAGCAGCAGACGCTCAACCTGAACGCCGCTTTCCACGACGCCACCGGACTGCCGTTTCCCGCGAATGCCTCCCAGTTGGCCGCCGCAGTGACCGGGGCGGCGGAATCCTTCAGCGCGGATGCCGTGACCGTCGCGGAGAATGGGGTGCGACCGCCGCTGCGCATGGTGCTCGTGCTCGACCTGACGGATACTGTGCCCATCGATAACGTGTTGACCGCCATTAACCGCGATCTTTTGCCCGAACTTCAGCCCGAGGATGAGGTCGCGCTGATCACGTTTGGCGATGAAGTCTCGCCGCCCACCCGGTTCTACACCGATAAAACGCAGTTGTTCGACGATTACCTCGTCGGTCTGACCACGGTGGAGGGCGATAACCGCCTGTACGAAGCGATCAGCGAGGCGGTCGATCTCATGCCCTTCGACAGCGATCGACGGCAGGCGATCCTCGTATTGACCGATTCGGGTCGCCGTGGCAGCGCGCAAACGGCCATCGACCAGATCGTCTCCCGCGCTACCGCCAACGGCACGCAGCTTTACACCATCGGGTTTACGTCCGAAGATCGCCCCGACTTCCCCGATTTGATGTCTCTGGCGGTCGACACACAGGGCTTCGCGTGGAGCTACGACGAATCCCCGAACACGCCCGCGTCGATTGAGTCAGCTTTGAGCGCGAATCTGCGCAATTACCTGCGCCTCATCGACAGTGAAATCAATGTCACGCTGGATGTTTCGGGCATAACCAGCGCGCAACCGAACGGTCTGCCAATCACCTTGACGGCGGATGTCCTCGGCGTCGGCTCGCTTACGACCGCCATCACCTGTCCATTTGAGCTGATTGAGTACTCGGTCGCCTTTACCGGGACACCCATCGGCACCCCCATTCGCGGAACGGCTGACATCGGCGTGGTCGTGACGCCGCCCGCCGATGATGTGCGCGTCGTCTTCCGCGTTGACAATGAGGTCGTCCAGAACTCGACGGCCACACTCTACACGCTGGCGGCCGCGCAGTTCGCGCCCGGCGAGCATCAGGTGACGGTCGAACTGTGGAATCGCCAGAACGAAACGCTGGCGACGACCGCGCCGCTGCGCGTATTTACCCAACTGCCGCTCGAACTCACGGTCGACGGCGAAACCACGGAGCGCCTCGGCGGAGCGGTCACGCTGACGGTCGGGGCCAACCCGGACTTCGCCCCCGACGAAGTGGAGGTGGCCGTCGCGCGCCGCGAGCAACCGGAGGCACGTGCCTTGCTCGGCACGGTCGAGCTTGGCGCGAACGGGCGTGGCACGCTGGAAATCGCCGATATCAGCGCGGCGGTGCGCGCGCTGTTCCCCCAGTTCGCGGAGAATGACCGCCTGCAAGTGGTCGCGCTCGTCCCCAATACGGCGCCGAATGAACCCGCGCTGGCGCTCAGCGATCCGCTGACGTTCTCGGTCGCCGCGCCGACGCAGACGGTCGCGACGGCCGCCACCTCCGCGCCAGTCAATACCGGGCTGATAACGCTGGTGGAAAACTGGCCGCTGCTCGGCACGCTGTTCTTCGGCGCGATCAACCTACTGCTGTTCCGGGCTGTGCGCGGCAGTCGCATCCGCCGCCTGATTAATCATGCGGATGATCACGACCTCAGCCCGCAGTTGATGTCGTTGACGGTCTACCGCGGCGGCGTACCCCAGCACTATACGCTCACCAAAAAGACCGTCACCATCGGGCGCAGTGCCAGCAATGACATCAACCTCGGCGAAGACCCGAATATTTCGCGCAAGCACGGGGTCGTCATGTGGCGGCGGCGCAACTGGTATTACAGCAACCGGAAAAATGGATTAAGCACGCGGATCAACGGGCGGCGGCGCATCGGGTTCGTCTTTGAGCGACTGGAACCCATGACCGAACTGCAGATCGGCGGCGCGACGCTGGTATTTCATCCGGATTCACAGCAGAACATTTCCGATTTCATCAAGACGGATCTATGAGCGTATTGAAATTCACCGCGGCGGTGGTCTCGACGAGTGCCAGTTATACCGTCACCACCGCCAGTGCGGCGGCAGTCGAGCAGATCGCGGCGGCCCTGGCGCAGCGCGAAAACCGGTTGGTCACTGGAATGCTGGAATTAGCGCGCCCGGTGACGGCGCAGCAGTGTCTACAGGATGTGGACTTCAGAGCTGGGGATCGGCTCATCGTGCTAACCCAGATCACACGCGCGGCGACGTTCACACCGCTGCGACCGGGGGACAAACGCATCCGCGTACAGATTGCGGGGGCGGAGTGGCACACCCACGGGCAGCAGGCCTTGCTCATCGGTAAGTCAGACAACCAGCGGCAAAATGTACCCGATGTCGATCTCCGCGAAATTCTGTCGGAACCGACGCTCGACTACATCTCGCGGCGCTGCGTTCAGGTCCTGTTTGATGAGCGCGCGCAGGTCTGGACGGTGGCTAAAGTCGGGCAAACGCGGGTACTGCTGGACGATCTCGAAGTGGGGACGCAGCCCGTCATCCTCAGCGCCCGGCATCGACTGCGTTTGTATCGCACGCAGGATAACCCGGGCAGCAGCCTGCCCCTCAGCGAACTGCAAGTCGTCGCAGAAACGGTCGAGGCCGCGGGGCGGGTGCTGCCAGACGGCACGTTTCCCGTACGCGTGCTCCTCGGCACCGAGCAGGAACAGCGAACGCTGCGCGCCTCGAGCACGCTGCCGCTCGGTCAAATCGGCCTGAGTCTCATTCAGTACTTCCAGCCGACCCCCATGACCGACATGCAGTTGTACATCGCGCATATCATCCCGCCGCAAACGTCCGTCGCCAGCTTGAAACCGAGCGAAACGCTGTATGCGGCGCTGCGCCCTAGCCCCCGATCATGACTTTGCAGGGACCAGCGAGCACGACTTGACCAACCGGCATGTCAACAGGGTCGTTGCACGTCATGGCGGTATCGCCCAAGCGCGCCGCAGGCTTGCCGTTGATCATCACCGTGGTGCTGCCCATGATGATTTTGCCCTGATTGGATGGCGGCTTCTGAAACGGCCCACCTTGGGGCAAATGCGGCGGCGTGTTCACGGCGATACTGTTGACCGTGGCGGCGGGCTTACCTTCAATATTGACGTTGGTGCTCACGCTCTGCACAATCGTCCCGTTGAAGGGTGACGGCAGCGGCGTCGGCACCGGTGGTCCGGGCGGAGCCGGGATCATATAAATATGCGTATCCGTAGCAACGATTTTGTCGCCCAATTTTGCGGCAGGCTTCCCCATACGTTAAGTCCTGTAAACCAAGTTTCGCTTTTATAATCAAGTATATACGTTTTTAGGTATCCATGTAGCCCAACTCATGTTACACTGGAGTCAAGCTTTCGTTGTAAATCTGCACCGGAAATAATGGCCTGTTTTCACGGCGCTGTTTGCGTTGGGGCCAAGAGATTAGTATTACCCAAAAAGGCTTACTTTGAGCACTTCGCCCCTGTTGGATCAGCTTCAGACCGCTGTAATACCCATTCAGCAGTTGATTCAGGAAGCTGTGTACCGCGCAGATGCTGCCGGACACGATCCCACGGATGCGCTGCGCGGCCTCATTGTCACCCGTGACGAAGTCGAGGCTCATCTCCAGAATCTCGCTGGCGATCACTCCGACCTGCCGTCACTCCAATCGCTGGATCTCCTCATCCTCCCCGACTCACGACTCGGACTGCTGGCTACCGCGTTTGGTCTCACCAGCCTTGATCTCGCCATTCTGCTCATGGCCATGCTCCCGGATCTGGATCGCAGTTACGAACGGATCTATGCGTACCTTCAGGATGATGTCTCCCTGCGGTATCCGACGATCAATCTGATCGCGAATCTGCTGGGGCAAGGTGTCCGCACCCGTTTGGCCGTGTGGGAGCGACTGAGCGCGACTGCGCCCCTGCTGCACCATCACCTGATCAGCGTGACGACCGATACCACGCGTCCCAATTCTACGCGCCTCGCCCAACCCCTCAAGGTCGATCACCGGATTGAAGATTATCTGCTCGGCAGCGATGCGTTTGACGAGCGCCTGCGGGGGATTATCACCGCGGTCAATGCGCAAGCCGAATCGCCCCTGGCACCTGCTCAGTTTGATCGCTTCGCGCAGGCGCTGCTCACCGTGCCCATCGTCTTTCTGCCCGGTCTCCGCGATACGGGTCAACTGGAAACCGCGGCTGCCCTGTGCGCCGCACAGCAGCTGCCCTTGCTGAGCATCGATCTGGACCGCGCGCAGCGGCATGAGTCGCCCGATGCGCTGCTGAGCCTCGCGGTGCGTGAAGGCTATTTGAACCGATCGGCTTTACTGTTCCGGCACTGGGACAGCGTGCTGGATGACCAGCGTCAACCACCCGCCGCGTTCTGGAACCAAGTCTTGGACTACCCTTATCCGGTTTTCCTGTGGGGAGGCGCCAACTGGGAACCAGGCGATGCCGAGCGTGATCGCCGGATGCTCCGGTTGGAAATCGATCCCCCCGCCTACGGGTATCGCCACGAAGCCTGGCAGCGCAAAGCGCAGGCTGTCAACGCGACGCTCACCGACGACGAGTTGGCGACGTTAGCGAATAAATTCCGTTTCACCTATATGCAGATCACGCGCGCCGTCCAAACCGCAGCCGACCTCGCTGCTTCGCGTGGGGAGTCCCCCAACCGGGCTGACTTCTACGCGGGGGCGCAAATTCATGCGAGCATTCAGTTAGGTCATCTCGCCACGCGCATCACCCCGCGCAAAAGCTGGAGCGACCTGATTCTCCCGCCGGATCAACTGGTGCAGCTCCATGAAATCTGCGACCGCATGCTGTACGCGCAAATAGTCAACGAGGAGTGGGGGTTCGGCAGCCGCGCCAGCAAAGGGATCAGCGCCCTGTTCTCCGGCGACAGCGGCACCGGCAAGACGCTGGCCGCCGAAGTGATCGCCCATGAACTCGGTCTGCCGCTCTATAAGATTGATTTATCGGCGGTGGTCAGCAAATACATCGGCGAGACTGAAAAGAACCTGAGCGCCATCTTCGGCGAGGCGCAGGCGGGCAGCGCCATCCTCTTCTTTGACGAGGCGGATGCGTTGTTCGGCAAGCGCTCCGAAGTCAAAGATGCGCACGATCGCTATGCCAACATCGAGGTCGCCTATTTGCTGCAGCGCATCGAAAACTATGACGGCATGGTCATTCTGGCCTCGAACTTCAGGCACAATCTGGATGATGCGTTCACTCGCCGTCTCGACTTTATTCTGGAATTTCCTGTACCAGATGCCGAATACCGCCGCCGCATCTTCGAGGTGCATTTTCCGCCGACCGCGCCGCTGGCCCCGGAAGTTGATCTGGCGCAGATCGCGACGAAATACCGCTTATCCGGTGGCAACATTCGCAATGTCACGCTCACTGCTGCGTATCTGGCGGCAGCGGACGGACGGGTGATCACACCCGCGCACATTCGCAGTGCCGTGCGCCGCGAAAATCAGAAAATGGGGCGACTGCCCGAAGATTAGGAACCGACGATGCTGGACGACTTGGACGCTACGCTGCGCGCAATTCTGACGAAGAACGGAAATTTCGGTTCCGAGATCGAAGTTTCGTTTGATTTGCCCAGCCGCGAGTGGGCCGGACGCCTGAGCCGCCCGACGCTCAACTGCTGGTGCTTTGATCTCCGCGAGAATCTCAAATTGCGCAGTGCCGAACGTCAGGTGCAGCGCAATGGGAACAGCAGCCAAATCACGCGTCCCCCCAAGCGCATGGACCTGAGTTATCTCGTGACGGCGTGGGCGCGCAAGATCGAAGACGAACATCGCCTGTTCTGGCGGGCGCTGAGCGTACTAAAACCCATCACCCAGCTTGCGCCTGATCAGTGCGAAGGCGCGCTGCGCTACCAAACCCTCGATATCCCCATCACCGTCGCCGATATGTCGGTGTGCCCTGTCAATCTGGTCGATTTATGGGGCGTGATGGATAACCAGATGCATTTGGGCTTTACGCTGCAAGCCACCGTGGAACTCGATACCCTCATGGTTCAGGAAGTTCCGTTGGTGCTGGAGGCGACCATCAACACGGGTCAAGCCGAATCACCGTCCAGGCACCAGCTTACGACATCCAGCGGCGCTATCAAAATCACACCGAAGAAGCAGGAGGGACAGGCCGACCAAGACGAGCAGGACTAAGCCATGAACGTATATCGCAGAGCGTAGCAGTAGCTTCGAAGGAGTTGTACGAAAAATGCCTAATTACCTTTCTCCTGGCGTTTATATGGAAGAAGTCGACCGTGGGACAAAACCCATCGAGTCGGTCGGAACAGCCGTCGCCGCTTTCATTGGTTACACTGAACGAGCCGCGGATGTGAAGAACGGCGAGACGATCTCGCTGCTCGGCAAGCCCACGCTCGTCACCAACTGGAGCCAGTACACGCAGAAATTCGGCGGCTTTGTCGCGGGCGCGTACACGCCGGACTCGGTCTACGGGTACTTTGCCAACGGCGGTACGATCTGCTACGTCGTAAGCGTGCGCACACTGGGCACCTCGGATGACCCGAGCCTGAGCGTCCCCGCGAAAGCGACCGTGCAGGCCGAGGGTGACAAAGCGGCTAAATTGCTCGAATTCACGGCCAAGCAGGGTGGCCCCGTCGGCAATGGCATCGAAGTCGAAGTCAAGCCGTCCGCCGCCGCGCCGTCAGGTGCGGGCGACAGCGAAACCGAAGGCGGCAAGAAGGCTGCGCCTGCGGCTCCTGAATTCACCATCAATGTGAAGGTTGGCGGGCAGGTGCGCGAGTCCTTCCCCGGTCTGACCACCGCCAAGGGCGACAAGAACGTCGTGACCGTCCTGCAAACGCAGTCCAGCCTGATCAATGCGGTCATGGTCGGCAAGGCCGAACTGGCGCCGGTCGGCGGCAGCTACCCGCTGGCGGGCGGCGAAGTCAAGACCAAGGCGATTTCGCTGGTCGACTACAAGGGCAGCGTCTCGGAACGCAAGGGCTTGGGCGGTCTGGAAGCACTCGACGATGTCACGATGATTTGCGCGCCGGATTTGATGGCGAGCTATCAAGCGGGCGAAATCGACATGAAGGGCGTGCAGGCCGTGCAGCAGGCGTTGATCGACTACTGCGAACTGGTGCGCTATTGCTTCGCCCTCCTCGACGCGCCCCCGGCCTTGATGCCGCAGGAAGTCAAAGAATGGCGCATGCAGGTCAACTACGACACCACCCGCGCCGCGTTGTACTATCCGTGGGTCGAAGTGGCGGATATGACGGGCGGCAAGGGTCGCACGCGCATGGTGCCGCCGTCCGGGCACATGGCGGGCATTTACGCGCGCGTCGATGGTTCGCGCGGCGTGCACAAAGCCCCCGGCAACGAAATCGTGCGTACGGCGCTCGGTCTCGAAGTGCAGGTAACCAAGGGCGAACACGATCTGCTCAACCCCATCGGCATTAACGTTATCCGCTCATTCCCCGGCCGCGGCATCCGCGTGTGGGGCGCGCGTACCCTCAGCAGCGATCCGGCGTGGCGCTATATCAACGTGCGCCGCCTGTTCAATATGATCGAAGAGAGCATTGAACGCGGCACGCAGTGGGTCGTGTTTGAGCCGAACGATCCGTTCCTGTGGGGTCGCGTCCGCCGTGATGTGCGTGCCTTCCTGACGACTGTGTGGCGCACCGGCGCGCTCTTCGGCAATACGCCGGAAGATGCCTTCTACGTCAAATGCGATGCGGAAACGAATCCGCCGGAACTGCGCGATCTCGGACAATTGGTCGTGGAAATCGGCATTGCGCCGGTCAAGCCCGCCGAATTCGTGATCTTCCGCATCAGCCAATGGTCGCCTGAAAGCTAATCTGAACCCATAAAGGAGAAACACCATGCCTCTCGTCACACAAGATGCTATTACCGGCGACCCGATTGTATCTTTTAATTGGGAAGTTGAGTTTGGCGGCAAGATCAAAGGGTACTTCACGGAATGCAGCGGTCTAGGCTCCGAAACCGAAGTCACCGAGCACAAGATCACGTCAAAAGGCGATAAAGAAGCCGTCCGCAAAGTACCGGGTCGTTTGAAGTGGGGGGATATCACCCTCAAGCGCGGGCTGACCACGAACATGGATATCTGGGAATGGCGCTACCTCGTGGAGCAGGGCAAGATCGATCAAGCGCGCACCAGCGGGTCGATTCTGATGTATGACCAGACCGGCGTGCTTGTGGCGCAGTGGGATGTCGACGCCGCTTGGCCCTCGAAGCTGACCGGCCCGTCGCTTAACACTGAATCCAGCGCGGTCGGCGTCGAAGAAGTCACGATCGTGCATGAAGGCATCAAACGCGTCCTGTAAGTGAACTGACGGAGAAGCAGCATGCTACAAACGGAATTCAATTTCGTCCTGCCCAAAGGGTATATCGACGACAACGGCGTTCTGCACACCGAAGGGACGATGCGCCTGGCGACGGCGATGGACGAAATTGCCCCGCTGCGTGATCCGCGTGTTCGCAATAATGAAGCCTATCTGGTGGTGATCCTGCTCGCGCAGGTCATCACCAGACTCGGCACGCTCCCGCGCGTGACGCCCGCCATAGTCGAACGGTTTTTCGCGGGGGATATCGCCTATTTGCAGGATTTTTACCGCCAGATCAACGACGCGGAGGCGCGCGTCGAACAGGCGGTGTGCCCGAACTGCGGGCACGAATTTGCGGTGGAGTTCCCCTTATTGGGGGAATTGTAAGCTACCCCGTCGCCCGCTTGCGCGAGGAGGTAGCGTTTCTTTCGATGGGGTTGGGCTGGAAGCACGATGAGATTTTGGCGTTAACCCACCGCGAACGGCAGGCGTGGGTGCGCACCGTGAACCAGATCCGCTCCGGGCAAGCACAAACGAGAAGGTGAGGGCTATGCCGGAACAGCAGGCCAAAAAATCCAAGCGCGGCTCGCTGAGCGATCAAGCCTACGATAAACTCGTGCAGCAGGTGAGCGAGCGCATCTGGCAGATCTGGATGCTCGAGCTGCGCCGAGATCGAGAACGACGCGGAGGACGGCGCGGCTAAACCATGCTCAACTTTAATGATATTTCTTTTAACGGGTATCGTTTTTTGGTGACCATTGAAGGTATATATAACCTGCTGTTCACCGAATTTCGCCTGCCCAGCCTACAAGTGGATGTCGAACGCATTCAGGAAGGTGGTCAGAATGCCTACATCCATCAACTGCCCGTGCGCGTCAATACCGGGACGGTCTCCCTCCGTCACGGGCTGACCCGCGACATGAGCCTGCTCAACTGGTATTTGGACGTGATGAAAGGCGATCTCGACAAAGCATACCGTCAGGTGACGGTGGCGCTGGTCGATTCGATGAGTATCCCGGTGGTGGTTTGGAGTTTTCGCAACGCTTATCCAGTCAAATGGAGCGGCCCAAGCTTGAAAACGGACAGCAGCGAAATCGCCATCGAAGAACTTGAACTGGTCTATCACGGGTTTGAGATCGAACTCAACCCGACAAGCGCGACTCGGTAACGCCGGAAGCAGATGTGATGAAGAAGCGCGAGCGGCAGTTTCAGACGATTGGGGTGCGGATGCGCGACTTTGGCCGCGGCATCATGCGCCACTACGTCCCGCAGCAGCAGTTCCCGGCGCAGCGCGACTCCGCGCCGCCCAACTGGCAGGCGGAGACCGAAACGCCCCTGCTCTGGGAAGAAGCGCCGCTACCCGCGCCTGAATCTGCGCCAAGCGACATGAGCGGGACTCCCGTCGCCCCTGCCGAGCCAACCGCACCGCCCGCTCCCAAACCAGCACCAACTGCGCCGGAAAAGCCGATTCAGCGCGCGCCCGCTGCCCCTCCGACGCCGCCCGCTAATGCGCCTAAGCTCCCCGCCTCGCTGCTGAAGCTGGTTGAAGAAGGGCGCAAACGCGATGTTCAGCGGGAAGAGATCCGCCAGGACAAATTGGCGAAGTTCAGCGACAAGATGGCCAGTGCTGACGCGGAGACCGCTGCCCAGATCCGCCGCCGTCGCGGCAAGATGTCGGTCAGTTACGTCGATACCAAGCCGCTCGCCCAAGGCGAAGAGCCGCCTATCCAGCGGCAGAGCGATGCCCCTCAGCCACACGCCGAGCCGGACGCGCCAGCGCCCGACGAAGACCTTACAGAGGCAAGTACTGAGGCCGCACTTGAGACTGGCGACGATGCACAACAGCCAACTGACACTCCAGGTCAAGCGCCCGACACACCAATCGTGGACACTATTCAGCGGACAGCAAGCGCGGCGGAGAGTGTTGCGTCTGCGTTAGTACCCTCCGCCCCGAGCGCGGCGGAACCAAGCGACGAAGCGCAAGCCGACTCCAGCTCGGGTCATACCGCCGGTACGCCAATTGTGGATACTGTGGAGCGCGTGCCGAATGAGGCGCCGCCGATGCTGCCCGTGTTCGTACCTCCTAGCGAAACCGCGTTGACCGACGTGGCTAGTGGGTTTCCGCTCGACGTGCCGCCCGCCCGTGACCTGAGCGTTCAGCGGCAAGCTGAGCCGACGTCACCGCCTTTGGCACCACCAATCAAGCCAGTTCCCGGTCCTGCTCCCAGCGTTCCGAGCATCATCGTTCCACCAATCCCACCGCCAACTGCTGCGCCAAGTGCGCCGACGGTGGAAGCGCGCGCTGCTCAACCGCCCGTGGAGCATCAAGCTTCTGATCCACTCCCAGCATCACCCTCTCTAGTTCCGCCGAGTAATCCGCGCTCCACGGAACCGCCGCCTGTGCCTAGTGTGCCCACGGTACCACAGCTCACAGCGCCGGATGCGATGGTTCAGCGGACCGTGCCCTTGGAAGTGGAACCGCCGACGCGGCCCGATATTGTGCTGCCCAGCAGCGCGGAACAAGTTCAGCGCGATCCAATCAATCCAGCGGTCAGCAACTCGCCGCCGGTTCCACCTGCGCCGAATTCGCCAACCGTCAGCCAAGGGTCGGCTCCGAGCTTAGACACGGCGAACAGCGCGCAACCGCCGCCGCCGACAAACACAGCATCACCCGCCGCACCGCTGGCACTTCAGCGTGACCTGCCGCCAGAGTCGGTGGGCTCCAATTCACCAGCTTACCCCGCTGTTGCGCCACCGTCCGCTGCCAGTACCCGGTTTCCAGAAGCGGCTCTAGCAGACACGCCTATCTCCCATGAGACTGAGGTGCTTGTCCAACGAGAGACGCTGAATCAAGCGGATGTGTTAGCGGCACTGCCGCCAGAAACCGCCAGCGCTGCCGTACCGCTTCCGCGTGAAACGAAGCCGGAACCGCAATCCAGTGCATCGACCACAGACACACTCGTTGAGGTGACGCCAGCGCCAGCGGTTAACGTGCAGCGTACAATCCTCCCAAATTCAGTGAGCTCCGCATCAACCACCGAGCACTTTACGGAATCGCCAACACAGCCCATCAGTCGAGCAGACGCGGTTAGCCTGCCGACAGTGGCGGACACGCCGGCGGTGAGCGGTTCGGCGAGCGCAGCGATTGTCCAGCGGGATGCACTAGGCAATTCGCAGGTGATCAGCACGGATAAGCCTGATACGTCGCCCGCGGTCAGCGCTGTCAACACGCCGCCGTCGTCGCCGGAGCCCAGTACTGCGCTGATAGCGCAGCGTGAGTACCCAGGAACGGCGGCTCAGCCTGAAAATGCGCAGCCTGAACCGACGCCTATCATGTCCGCGCCAGTAGCGACCCAGGCGCCTGCGGCACTGCATTCGGATCAGCCCAATACTTTGCCGACTGTCAGCCCGACCACTAGCACGCCGAATCCGGTACAGCGTGAGCCGGACGTCGTTCCACCACAGACTACCCCCGTACAGTCGACTCTGGAAGCCGTGCTTACGACACAGCCACCGCTTGATCAACCCAGCGGTTTACCCGCAGTCAGCCCAACCATCAGCACCCCGGGGTCGGTGCAGCGTGAAGTGGACGCTGCGCCAGCACAGAGTACCCCTATGCATCCGGGTCTAGAGACTGTGCCTCCGGCGCAATCACTTGGTGATGAGATCCCCCTGCAAACGACCACTAATGCAGTCAGCATGCAGCGTGAGCCAGCGCCTGAGCCGGAACAATCTGAACCGCCGCTTGCGACAAGGGGTGACATTCAGGTGTCACCGACGCAGCCAGACGTGCCCACACTTGCTCAGCCTGATGTAGCTGCAGGCAGCCCGGGGATGCAGGAGTCGATTGCGCAGCGCGAACTGTCTGCGCCCCAACCAGATCCCACGTCAGGTGCCACTCCCGCCAACCATGTGACGCCAACGCCGCTGCCTAACGCGACGGAGATACAAGCTGTATCACCTGAAAAGTCGGCCAGTCCAGATGTTTCCAACCCGCCCATTCAGCGCGAATCTGTCGCGTCTGAGGCGCAATCAACTGTTGAATTCAACGCGACCACGAACGAATCAGCGGAGCCGAACCCTCATCCGGAACAAACCGGCGATATCGCGCCGCTGCCCGTTACCCCTCCTCAGGAAGCACCATCCATTCAGCGCGTCATCACCGCGACTGAGGCGCAATCACCGATAGAGTTCAACGAACTCACGCCCGAATTGGCGGAGCCGAACCCTCATCCGGAACAAACCAGCGATATCGCGCCGCTGCCCGTTACCCCTTCTCTGGAAACACCATCCAGTCAGCACGCCATCACTGCGACTGAGGCGCAATTACCGGTAGAGTTCAACGAACTCGCGCCCGAATCGGCGGTGCCGAGCCCCCATGCGGAACAAACCAGCGATATCACGCCGCTGCCCGTTACCCCTCCTCAGGAAGCACCACCCATTCAGCGCGATCTGTTCACTCAGCCGGACAACCTCTCGCCTGTAATCGCTGCGCAGACCATCACGCCGCGTGTTGCCCCCGCGACTGAGCCGCCGCTCGAAACGTTGACGACGCAGCCTGACCCAGTCGTCCAGTTGGAACAGCAAGATCGAGCACCTGTCGCTCCTACGCCACTGACGACAGTAACCGCCGCGCCTCCTCAGAGTGAAGTCGAACTGCCGCCGATAGTCGCTGCGCCGATTTCGGAGCCAAGCAGTGCGCCAGTTCCCCCACAATCGACGCAATTCGCCATGAACGCATCTAGCAACCAGAGCGCAGTTCAGCGTGAGGCAGCACCTGCTGACAACAGCGCCCTGCCCGAACTAACACCACCCGAGCCAGTGCCGTCATTGGCCGCACCCGCGACGGAAGCCAGCGCAACCGCGCCACGGCTTGAACCAAGTTCGCCCGCGTCGACGACCGAACCGATATTACAGCGCACTCCAGTCACGCCCACAGAAGCGCCAACGGAAACTGTCGCCGCGGCGCACAGCAACGCGATCGGGTCAGCGCCTGTCAGCGTGATCACGACCGCGCCGATCCCGGATGCGTCCGAAAATCCGCAGCCTGAATCCAGCAACCCTGCTTCTGTCGCCACGCCCATCAATGCGACTGCGCCGCCAGCGGACGGGTCGCTCATTGAAAGCAGCCTTCAGCGGGAAGCGCAGTTAGTAGCTGACACCCCTGCCCCATCAGTCACTCCGACTACTTTAGGCTCGCAGCCGCTGTCGGCCATTGAGGATGAGATCACTGCGCTGCCAACTGGACTCAGTCAGCCAGTTGTGAGCTTGTCTCCAAGTGATGTCCCTGAACAGCGAGCGCCACAGTCCATTGCACCATCCATTGATCCGCTCGTCACAGCCACACCACCCACAGTGAGCGGAGCCCAACCGCCCGACGCTGTACAGCGCGAACCCGCGCCCCCGACCGTGAATCAAATATCAATCCCGGCAGATGCGTCGGTCGAGCCGCACTCTAATCCACGCTCAAGCGTGACCACAGAGCAGTCACAACCGATCTCAAGGCCTGAAGTGAGCACCACGCTCATCCCAGAAACTCGTGACCGGACTCAAGCCGCCGAGGCAGCGGTTGGTGAAAGTTCCACCAGCCCCGAACCCATCGACGTGTTCGCGGCGCTGCAAGCCGCCGGGATGGTATCGCGCACCGTCGCCAATGTAACACCCGACAGCCCACCATCGGCGGAAGCGTCCATGGAATCTTGGAGCGCAGATGAGCCCGATGGCGATACAGCAAACACCAAGGCGCAGCCCTCACTGCCACCGATTGATGTAATGTCGGCGCTGCAGGCAATGGGTTTGGTACCGTCAGCACCACCGAGATCCGACACAGGAGCGCCCGCCTCAATCCAGCGCTCGCCCCAGCCCAATAGTCCAACCAGCGCCCCAGTAATCCAACAGGAGCCACTCACGCCTGTGCTGGAGCGGGTAATCACCACTGGAGACGACACTGAGACCGATGACGCCGAGACAGAAATCGAACTCGACGATCTGGAAATCGACCAGTTAGCCCGCGACGTATACCGCATTCTGAAAGATCGCCTGCGTATTGAATCTGAACGCGCGCGGCACAGGTAAGCGAAGGTGACACCATGACAACCCGCGGCGAACTTAAACCAGCGAAAATCACCAACCTCGTAAAACCGAGCGAGGTGGTGCAGTTCATGTTCAATCCGTACGAATACACCATCAGCAAGTCCAACAATTGGCTGGATAAGCAGCCTTCGGGGCGCAATGTGCCGTTGGTCTCGTTCGGTCAAGGCGGAGCGCAAACGCTGACGCTGACCCTCTATTTCGACACGCAGATGGCCAAAACGGATGTGCGGACGTATACCAAGCCGCTGTGGTCGATGATGATGATCGACCAGACGAAGAAGAATCAGGTGTCGAATAAAGGTGAGCCGCCCACGGTAGCGTTTGAATGGGGAAGTTTGTACTTTAAGTCGGTCATCACATCGATGTCGGAAAAGTTCACGCTGTTCACCGACGAAGGCATCCCACTGCGCTGCAGCATTCAGATCACGCTGCGGCAGTATGAAGATGCGGAAGAGGTCGCGCCGCAAACCAGTTCACAGACCAGTTCGACGCCCCCAGTGTCCAACACGCAGGTGCGTGAAGGGGACCGCATGGATCATATTGCGGCGAACAACAGCGGTGACCCGGCCAATTATCGGCAGATCGCCGAGAACAATAACATCGACAACCCGATGCGCATTCCGCCGGGCACGGTCTTGAGAACCTAGGGATAGACGAGCGCCCATGACGAACAATCCCCAACCCGAAGTCAGCCAGGTCACTATCAAAGTGGCTGGCGCCGATTTGTCGGCGACCGAGATGAATCTGCTCTACCTCGCCGAGGTAGAAAATACGCTGGATCTGCCGAGTATGTTCACGCTGCGTTTCTACGATGACGATTTCGTCCTCATGGACAATGCGAAATTCAAGTTAGGGGCGGAAATCCAGATCTCCATGGGCGTCACCGACCCGCTCAGTGTCGTGTTCACGGGTGAAGTGACCGCCCTTGAGCCGGATTTCGGCGCGGATTCGGTCGCCCAGTTCGTCGTGCGTGGGTATGATAAACGTCATCGTCTGCTCAAGGCGCATACGCAAACATTCCTGAACGTGACGGACAGCGATATCGTCTCGAAACTGGCCAAAGCCGCGGGGCTCGCCACTCAAACGGTCACCGCCACCACCGTGATTCGGGAGCACGTCTTTCAAGACAACCAGACGGATCTGGCGTTTCTGCAGATGCTGGCTGAGCGCAATGGCTTCGAACTGGTCATGAGCACAGATGGCAAATTGAGTTTTCGCAAGCCGCTGACGGCCGATCCGGTCGAGCTAAAATGGCGCGAAAACCTGCGCAGCTTTCGCCCGCGGGTTTCGCTGGTCGATCAAGTGGGGTCGGTTGAAGTGCGCAGTTGGGATCGCATGCAAAAAAGGGCGATTGTTGCGACCGGTTCCCCGGACTCATCAGTGCCTGCCATTGGCGGTAGTTCCATGGCCTCGGAAAAGAACAGCCTCTATCCGAGCAGTAAGTATGTCGAAACCCGCGTTCCAGTCGAGACGCAAAAGGATGGCGAGAATCTAGCCAAGGCGCTGGCGGCCCACATTGGCGTGAGCTTTGCCGAAGCAGAAGGTGTTGCCTATGGAAATCCCACCCTGCTGCCCGGCGTGCGCGTTAAAATCACCAATGTCGGCACGCGGTTTGGGGGCATTTACAGCTTATCAGCGACCCGCCATCTCTACACGTCCGCGGAAGGGTACGATACGCATTTCACGATTGAAGGCACACAGCCGCAGCAGGTCGCCGATCTGGTGGGCGGGACAGCGTCGCGTTCGTCGGCGTGGTTCGGCGTCATTCCGGCCATCGTGACTGACACGGTTGACCCGAAAAAGATCAACCGCGTGAAGGTCAAGTTCCCCACCCTGACCGAAACCCACACCAGCACCTGGGCACCAGTGGTCGCGCCCGGCGCAGGGCCAGACCGGGGAATTCAGTGGTTTCCCGAAGTCAATGACGAAGTGTTGGTCGCGTTTGAGTCCGGCGACATCAATCATCCGTATATCCTCGGCGGCATCTGGAACGGAAAAGATGCGCCGCCCGACCCTGCCCCAGTTCAGGCGGGGAAAACCAGAGTTCGCATCTTCAAAACGCGGGTTGGGCATGTGCTGAAAATGATCGATGAAGACAAAGGCGGGGAAAAGAAGGGCATCTATCTCATTGATTCCAGCACTAGTAACAAAATAACGATCGATACAACCACGAAAAAGATCACGATTGAAAGTGCAGGCGATATTGAGATCAAAGCGACTCAGAACATGACGCTCAACGCAACTGGCAACGTCGACATCAAAGGTCGAGCTGTCAATGTGGAAGCGCAATCCACGCTCGATCTGAAAGCGACCGGACCCGCCAATCTCAAGGGCGCAGTCGTTAACATTAACTAGAAACGGTGCGGTATGGATGACTTTATTGGTAATCGGCTGGCGTTTCCGTTCCAACTGGGCGAGCGTAACCAGATCGCGCTGGTCTCCGGCGATCTGGCGATTAGACAATCGATCTACATTATCGTGTACACAGTACCGGGTGAACGTGTTATGCATCCGGACTTTGGCTGCGAAATCCACTCCCTCATCTTCGACCCCGTGAATGAGGAAACGGCTGTGGTGGCGGAACGTTACGTTCGGGAAGCGCTGCTGCGCTGGGAACCGCGGATCAACGTGCAAGAGGTCAAGGTGACACCCGGCGATACCGAACTGGGCGAAATGTCGATTCACGTGACGTATCAGATCAAAGGACAATATGAACCGCGCAGTCTCGTTTTTCCTTATTATCTTGTACCCCGGTGATAGATCATTATGGGCTTAAAAACACCCCGGTTGGATGATCGGTCGTTTAACGATCTGGTTGAAGAAGCACGGGCGCGGATTCCACTCTACGCGCCCGAATGGACTGATCATAACCTGAGTGATCCCGGCATCACGCTGATCGAACTGTTCGCGTGGATGACCGATATTGTGCTGTACCGGCTCAACCGTGTGCCGGATAAGCACTTCGTCAAATTCATGGAGTTGATCGGGCTGCGGCTGCAAGAAGCCGAACCCGCCCGCACGAGCGTCACCTTCTGGCTGAGCGTGCCGCAAGCCGCCCAGATCGCTATTCCGAATGGGACGCAGGTGGCGACGGCCCGCACCGAGAACGACGCGGCCATTGTCTTCACTACGGATGGCGAGCTCGCGATTCGCGTGCCGGAACTGACCGCCGTGCTCACCTCGGTGGGCGACGATGACAAGCGCTCGTTCAACGTGTATGACGCGGAGAGCGTACGGGAAGGCTATGAAACGTTCGCCGCGTTCACATCGAACCCGCCCGCGAACGACGATGCGTTCTACCTCGGTTTCGACAATGACTTGAGCGATCACCTGATCGGCCTCGAATTGGAAGTCGATACGGCGGAAGGCGCAGGCATTGACCCGAAGCGCCCGCCGTATGTGTGGGAAGTCCTCGGCACTGACCTCACACAAAACTGGACGCGTGTGGTTGTCGAAGAAGACACAACCCTCGGCTTGAACGTCAGCGGCCTCATCAAGATGCATCTGCCGCAGTTACGCCGCGCCGTCCGCAACGACCGCAACGTCTTCTGGCTGCGCTGCCGCCTTGACTCGATGACCGTGGAAAGCCGCTACAACGTCAGCCCGCGCATTCGCCGGGTCACCGTCGCCAGTTGGGGCGGCACGGTCGGCGCGACGAACATCGACGTGGTGACGAACGAAGTGATCGGTCGCTCGGATGGTTCGCCCGGCCAAATCTTCTATCTGGCGCACAGCCCGTTGATCGCCCGGTCGGTCAACGAATTTTTGATCGTGCGGCGCGACGATGGTCGCGAGGAACGCTGGCAGGAAGTTACTGATTTCTCCAGCTCTATGCCCAACGACCGCCATTACACGCTGGACAGCGACACGGGCGAGCTGCGGCTTGGCCCTGCCCTGCCCATGCGCGACGGTCAGGTGCGCCGCTACGGGGCGCTCCCGCCCAAAAACGCCATGCTGATCATGTCGCGCTACCGCTATGGTGGCGGGCTGGCGGGCAACGTCGCCGTGAATACCATCAACGAACTGAAGACCTCCCTGCCCTATGTCAGCCGCGTGACCAATCGCTTCCCGGCGCGCGGCGGCATGGACACCGAATCGCTGGAAAGCGCGAAACTGCGCGTGCCGCACTTCATGCGCTCGCTGGGGCGCGCGGTGACCGCCGCCGATTTCGAATATCTGGCGCTCGAAGCCGCACCGGGGCGTATCGGACGCGCATACTGCCTGCAACCACCGCTCACTAACCGCGGCGAAATCAAAGTACTGCTGATTCCGCAGGTGCCGCGTCTGACCGGGTTCATCGCACCGGAAAGTCTGGAAGTTGCTGCCGACTTGCGCGAAGCCGTGCAAACCTATCTCGATGATCGACGCCTGCTTTCGACCCAACTGGAAATCACGCAGCCGACCTATCAGTGGGTGGAGAGCGAAACGCGCATCAGCATCAGCGATCTGTATGACACGGAGCAGGTGCGTGCCGCGGTCGAAAAGCGACTGTTCGAATTCGTCAATCCGCTGACCGGCGGAACGGATGGCACAGGCTGGAAATTTGGGCGCGATTTGTTCGTCTCTGACCTGACCGCCGTCCTGCTCTCCGTGCCGGGAGTCAACTTTGTGCGTTCGGTCAAGTTGTTCCCGGTGAACTACGATAAGCGGCAGTTCACGCGCGGCACCGAAACGCAGGAAATCCGCCTGCCACCGCAGGGCATCGTCGTCTCATTCCAACATACGATCATCACGGACTAGCACGCGATGGAAGAGATCAAAGCGGTATTCCGGGTGAGCGGCCCCGACATGGACGAACAGGAAATCATCGTCGGTCGGCAGGGGCTGCGGGTCGGGCGCGGATCAGATAACAATCTGGTGCTCAACAACCGGGAGATCAGCCGCCAGCACTTGCGCATTCTGTGGCGCGACGACGACACGTATCTCGTCGAAGACCTGAACAGCAGCAACGGCGTGTGGTTCAACGAAGCGCGCATCCCACCACGGGTGCCGCAGGAACTGCACGAGGGCGATGTGCTGCGCGCCGGGCCGTACATCTTCACCTTTGTGCGCCTGCTGTACGCCGCGCCGATTGTCGTGCCGCCGCCTGCGTCAGCGCCGGTTGAAAAGTTCGCGCCCACCGAGACGCGCCCGGGCTTTGTACCCGGTTTGCCCTACGATCAAAGTAGTTGGCTGCAGTACCTCCCGGCGATCTATTCCGACGATGAGTTTATGGGGCGCTTCCTGCTCATCTTCGAGTCGATCATGAACCCGATCATCTGGATGATCGACAACTTCGACTTTTATCTCTCGCCGGAGACTGCGCCACAGGAATGGCTGGCGTGGATGGCAAGCTGGTTTGATCTGCTGCTGCTGCCCGAATTACCGGTCGCCCGTCAGCGCGAGATTGTGCGACAACTGGGCTGGCTGTTTTTACGCCGCGGGACGCGCATGGGCTTGCAGCGTCTGCTGGAGCTGTATTTTGATGTCACACCGGAAATCATTGAGACGGTGCCGTGCCATTTCGTTGTGCGGCTGCCACTCAGCGAATCAAAATCGAAGTTGGGCGCGGAAGTAGCGGATCGCCTCATCAATTCGCAGCGCCCGGCGTTTGCGTCCTACCTGCTCGAAGTGACCTAGACCACAAAGGGGATTTGAAAATGGCTGAACATCAACAAGATGTCCGTCGTGCGCAGTCCAAGCCGCCCCGTAAGCCGGACGAAGCGGCGGCTGCACCCAGCACGCATCCAACGCTTAAGCTTCAGAGTCTGATCGGGAATCAGGCGGTCCAGCGCCTGATGACGCAGGGCAGCGCGCAGCTACCCGGTGGCACCGTGCTGCAAGCCAAGCTGACGGTCACGTCGGCTGACAATGCTTCCGAACGCGAAGCCGACAGCGTCGCCGAGCAGGTGTTGCAGCGCATGGATGGTATGCAGCGGCAGGAAGATGAAGACGAACTGCAGACCAAACGGGACCCGAACGTCGCACAGCGGCAAGCCGACGAGGACGAACTGCAGACGAAGCGTGATGTGAGCATCGTCCAGCGTGCCGCCGAAGACGAAGAGGAAATCCAGACCCAGCGCGCCCCGCAAATCATGCGGCAAGCCGACGAGGACGAACTGCAAACCAAACGCGACCTGACCATCGTCCAGCGCGCCGCCGAAGACGAAGAAGAAATCCAGACCCAACGCGACCCGCAAGTGATGCGGCAAGCCGACGAAGACGAGATCCAGACTAAACCGGCAGGGTCGCTGGCCGACAGCTTTGATGTCGACGCGGGCGTGGAACAGGCGATTGAGGCGCAGCGCGGCGGCGGGCAACCGATGAGCGCCGACGTGCAGCGCTCCTTTGGCGAAGCGTTCGGCGCGGACTTCAGCGGCGTGCGCATTCACACGGGAACCGAGTCCGATCAACTGAATGCCGCCGTCGGCGCGCGCGCCTTCACCACGGGCAGCGATGTCTTCTTCCGCGAGGGCGAATACCAACCGGATAGCAGTGAGGGCAAGCGGTTGCTCGCGCATGAACTGACCCACACGATTCAGCAGAACGCGGTCAGCCGCAAGTCAAAGGGCAACTAGCAGCACATGCGTAACGGGATGATTGGACGCACGATTGAGCATTATCGCATCGACCTGATGCTTGGGCAGGGCGGGATGGCGGCGGTCTACCGGGCGACTGACCTGCGCTTGCAGCGACAGGTGGCGCTTAAGATCATGCATCCGCACCTCGCCGCGCATACCAGCTTCCAGCAGCGTTTTTTGCAGGAAGCCCGGGCATCGGCGCGTCTTGATCATCCGAATATCATTCGAGTTTTGACCTTCAACAACCTGAGCGGCGATCTTTTCCTCGTGATGGAGCTGATCACCGGCGGGAGCATGCGGCAGTACGTCAAGCGGTTGAACGAGGAATCGCGCTTCATCGATTACCCCGAGGCGATTGAAGTGGTGCGCCAGCTCGCCGAAGCGCTCGACTATGCCCATTCGCAGGGCATGATCCACCGTGATATCAAACCGGATAACGTGCTGCTCAAGCCTGAGTCCGGCGCGCCGCGCCTGAGCTATCGACCGATTTTGACTGATTTTGGACTGGCGAAGCTCACCGTCAGCACTGCCAGCGAAATCACCGAGCAGCAGCCTGTCGGCACATACCCTTATATGTCCCCGGAGCAGTGCCTCGCCGAGAAAATCGATCACCGCAGCGACATTTACTCGCTCGGCATCATGCTCTACGAACTGTCAGTCGGTCGCCTGCCCTTCAACCCCAAGTCGATTGCCGAAGCCGCGCGCATGCATGGGCGGGAAGCGGTGCCGCTGCCATCGACCCTGCGGCAGGGGTATCCCGCCGATCTGGAACGGATCGTGCTGCGCTGTCTGCAGAAAGACCCAGCGCAGCGTTATGCCACCGCAAACGACCTCGCGCACGAACTGCAAGCGCTTCTGCGTCCAATTCTGGCGCCGCCGAGCGAAGCGCCCATGCCGTCGCCGTTACCTGTCGCGCCGCCGGTGGTATTCAACACCGCCGACGACCGGGTGCCGACCGACATTGCGACGGCGTTCATGACCATGCCGCTGCCATCCGCGCTGCCGCTCGGCTTCGCTGTGCCGCCCGGTGATCCGGACAATGATCGCCTGTTGTTCTACAGCGCGGAACATCCCTCGTTTGCGGCTCCGCTGATCGACAACACAGTCGATATTGGACGTGACCCGAGCAGCAAAATCGCGCTGCAAGGGAGCAAAGCGTCGCGCCTGCATGCGCAGGTCGAACGCAAGCCGAACGGTCGCTACTACCTGACCGATCATTCGTCGACCAACGGCGTGTGGGTCAACGAGACGCGCCTCGATCCGAGCGTGCCTGTGCTGCTCAACCCCGGCGTGATTGTGCGTTTGGGCGATTACTGGATGCAGCTTGAACTCAAGCCGCTGCCCGCCGAAACGATCAGCTCGGAAGTGCCCGCACAGGTTGAAGAAGCACCCATCGAAGTCAGCCCGCCGCCGGAGCCCGTGAAACCGCCGCCTTCGGCGTCGGATGCCGTCAACACGGATGTGAGTGCGCTGCTGGCGTGGACGGAACCACCCCGGCATACACCGCCCCAGATCGCACCCGACCAGATGGGCTTTGATCGGCTGATTCTGTACAGCGATTCCCAACCGACACTCACCGTCAAATTAGATCGCGACCGCTTTGAAATTGGGCGGTCAAGCCAGGCGGACATTGTGTTAGGCGGCGAAGGCATTTCGCGGGCGCATGCCTCGATTGAACGCGCCATTGATGGCAAATTCTATCTGCGCGACCGCGGCTCCAAAAATGGCGTGTGGGCGGATGGACGACGCTTGGCCGCTGGCGAGACAATTCGCCTTGAACCCGAAAAAAGCCTGCGCATTGGCGAGTACTGGCTGCAATATGAACTCAAGCGCGTCGTCCCTATCTCGCTGATGGCGGGCGTGCCCCGGCTCAGCGATGAGCAAGCCGCCGCTGATGACGAGAACGCCACCGTGGTCATGATTCGACCGCTGGACGAGGCGATGCCGCATTACTCACCGCCGCCGCTGACGGTTGATTTGCAGTCGAATGACCGCCTCGTCTTTTACAGCGAGGATCACCCAATGCAGGTGATCAAGCTGGCGTCCGAACTCATGACGATTGGGCGCGGCGAAGATCAAGACATCCAGTTGGATGGCAAGCGCGTCTCGCGAGCTCACGCGCAAATCGAACTGCGTGCCGATGGCAGTATTCTGCTGCTGGATCGCGGCTCGACGAATGGCACGTGGGTCGGCGATACGCTGCTCGTCCCGCAAACGCACGTCCTGTGGGACAAAGATGAGATTGTGCGTCTGGGCAATTACTGGCTCAAATTCGAGAGCGGCAGCCGCCTCCTCGACGCGATTACACTGGATGTCGGCAAAGACTCGCGCCGGATGGTCGGCAAGCGCATCAAGAACTTCCGCATTGATCGCTTTCTCGGTCAGAATGACCTGAATGCAGTGTACAAAGCGACCGAACTCCCGCTGGATCGCGAAGTCGCGCTCAAGATCATGCATCCGCATCTCGCGGCGGAAGAAACGTATAAGCAGCGTTTCCTGCAGGATGCCCGCACCCTGAGCCGCCTCGAACACCCCAACATCGTGCGCATCCTCTCCTATGACAACGTGGACAACGAGTTGTTCATGGTCATGGAGCTGGTCAAGGGGAACACGGTACGCAACTATCTGAACCAGCTCAAGGGCGCCAACAAGCAGATGAGCCTGTCGGAAGCCGTAGCGCTGATGATTCAGATCGCGGAGGGCATGAACTACGCGCACCAACAGGGCATGATCCATCGCGCGCTGTCGCCAACCAGCATTGTACTGCGCCCCAACCCGATCATCGGGCCGATTGTGCAGTACGTCCCGGTGCTGACGGAGTTCACCGTCGCGCAGGCCGCCGAAAATGGCGACCTCTATATGTCCGACAAACCCGACGTGAATTACACCTACGCGTCGCCGGAACAGTGCCTCGGCGAACGCGTGGATACGCGCAGCGACATCTACGAGATGGGCGTTGTGTTCTACGAGATGATCGTCGGCGCGCCGCCTTATCAGCCGCGCTCGATGGCGGAAGCCATTCGCATGCACGCCCGCGAAGCCATTCCGCTGCCCCGCAACACGCGCGGCGATATCCCCGAAGAACTTGAAATTCTCGTGCTGAAGATGCTCGAGAAGAACCCGAACAATCGCTTCCAGACCGCGATTGAGGTGGCACGTGCCCTTCAGCGCAGCGAGATTGGCCTCGCGCTGGAAAACCAGCGCAGCGGTCAGGGGACGAAGCTCGTCGAAGTGGAAAGCGATGTCACGCAGGTGATGCTCGCCCCGGTCGCCGCCGAGATGCCGCAGCCGACGCGCGCTCCCAGCCCGCACCCCGACCATGCGCTGTTGATCTTCTACAGCGAGACTGCGCCCACGCGGGTTGTCCCACTGGATCGGAATGTTCTCACGATTGGGCGCGGTGATGGGCAGGATATTCTGCTTGACGATCAGCGGGTGTCGCATCAACACGCCCGCGTGGAAGTCGCGCTCGGAGGCGTCTACCGCATCATCGATCTGGGCTCGAAGAACGGCACGTTCTTGGGCAATTACCGGCTCATCAGCGGGATCGCGGAAATCTGGGATCCCGTCGATACGCTGCGGATCGGCGGCTACTGGGTACGCATTGAGCGTCCGAGCAAAGCCGTGCCCGCCAAAGACGAAGCGCCAGCCCTGCCGACCGCTGCTCCGGAACCACAGGCCGTCCCAGCCTATCCACCGCTGCTGCCGGAGAAGATTCAGGTCAACATCGAAGCACCGCACCTCGAGGTCACGCCCGGCACAAAAGTCGCGCTGCCCATCGAAATCGTGAATCGCGGTGACGTCGTCGATCATTTCCGCGTCGAGTTGATTGGCTTGCCCGCCGCGTGGGTGACCGTGCCCGCCGAACCGCTCTTTCTGCTGCCTAACAGCCGCAACACCACCTCGGTGACCTTCAACCCGCCCATGAACAGCACGAGCACGGCGGGCGAGCATGCGTTTGAAGTCCGCGTCAGTGCGCGCGCGCAGGGTCTGACCTCGGCGGCAGTGCAAGGCTCGCTGCTGATTCAGCCGTTCTACAGCTATGTCATCGACATGGAACCGGAGCGCATCGCGTCCGGCAAGTATGTACAGGTGACCATCAACAACAGCGCGAACACCTTTGGCAAGTACACGCTGCAGGCCCGCGACCGCGAACAAGCGCTGCGCTTTGACCTGAGTACCAAGCAGTATACGCTCACGCCGGGGCAAAGTGAGTCCTTCGCCGTACGCGTCATGGCGAAACGGCGGCATTTGCTTGGCGCACCCAAAACCTTTCCGTTTGAGTTCAGCGTCATCCCGACTCCCGCCGAATCGTACGGCGGCACGCAGTCGGCCTCCGGCGAAGTCGTCGTACAGTCGCTGATTCCCGGTTGGCTGCTGGGCGGCTGCCTCATGCTGCTCGTGGTGCTTGCCGTGATCGCCGTGTTCGGGTATACACAGTTCACCGCCTATACTGCCCAGCAGCAGACGCAGGTTGCGCTCGTGCAGGCGACGGATGTCGCGGCGACCGCGACCGCCATCGCGCTCGGCGATGATGACGGCGATGGGCTGACCAATGGCCGCGAAGCCACGCTCGAAACGTTCGCCTCACTGGCGGATACCGATGAAGATGGCCTGCCCGACGGCGTGGAAGTGCGCGTGTGGCGTACCAATCCGCTCAATCGGGATACCGACGGCGATACGCTGGCCGACGGCGAAGAAGTCGAACTGGGCACTGACCCGCTCAACCGCGATACGGATGGCGACGGCGTCCCCGACAACGAAGATATCGCGCCGATTCTGCCGCCCACGCCCACGATCACGCCGTTCCCCACGCTGCCGGGCACGGCGGGTGATATCTGTTCCGGTTCGCCTACGCCGTCCCGTATGGCGGTCGGCATGCAAGGGATTGTCACGCCGGGCGGTCTGCCCAACCGCGTGCGTTCCGCCCCCGGTAAAGCCGAAGGCCAGGTGATCGCGCTGATGCAACCGGGCGCTGGTTTCCTTGTCGTCGCCGGGCCAACCTGCGACACGACTGACCAAATTCGCTGGTGGCAGGTCAACTACGGCGGCGTCGTCGGCTGGACGGCAGAAGGCGAAGCCGAAAACTTCTATCTGGAACCCATGCCCGCGACACCAGCGCCGGGAACAACAGGGAACGCCATTCCGAATCCGGGGGGCAGTAGTTGATGATCGTCCGAACCATGAAACGCATCCCGCCGCGCAATTTACCCCTCTGGTTAATCGTAGGCTTGCTGGCGCTGCTCAGTCCGCTCGCCGTACGCGCGCAGACCGCCAGCGGCAGTCTGATACTGGTGACACCCGCCGCCGTCGTCGACGATCGTGTGTCTGTCGACCTGCTGATTCGCAGCGCGGGCCTGCAGCGTTACGATCTGCTCAACACGGCGAACTTCAGCATCGGCGAACCAGCGGCGGCGGTGCAGGTCAGCAGCGCGCCGAGCGCTCCGCTCACCACGCTGGTCATGGTGAATCTCGGTTCGGCTTCCGATGCCGATCTCATCCGCGCCACGCTGCGCGCCTACTTCGATACCTACTATCGCCCCGAAGATCAGGTGATCCTGTATGTCTTCGGGCCGAATCTGCTCGAAACGTTCGAACCCGCCGATCTATCGACGCTTCAGAGCCAGATCGATGGTCTGACGGCTTCCAGCCTGTACGCGCCCATCGGGTCGATGTTCACGACGGCGCAGGAACGTCTGCAAACGGAACTCGCACAGCACCCGACGCGCGCGTTTCAGGCGCTGTTCGTCGGCTCGTATCTGATTGCCAACGATGATCCGCTGGTGGGACAAGGCTTCGCCGCGCTTGGCGTACCATTGCACGTCATCCAAGCGCACCGTTTTCGCGATGACAGCACGGAAAAGCTGCGCGCGCTCGCGACCAATGGCGGCGGCCTCTTTGTGAACAATCGCGGCGGTCGCTTTTTGCAGGACGGGACGGCGGTGAGCACGCTGGCTCTCGCCTACGAAGCACTGGAAAGCAGCCGCAGCATCTACACATTGAGCTACCGCCCGCAGCGGCGCGACCTAACAACAGAACCGGAAGTCACGCTCACGGTCCAGCTCACCGCCCAGCAGCAGGTCAGCACCAGCTACACCTATGCGCGCACCTTCGCACCCCCACAGGTCGAACTGGCGCAGGCCGCGCTGGAACTACGCCGCACCCCGAGCCGCTCCGCTGCTGGCGTCGTCTTCGATGTGAGTGAACACCAGCTAACCGCGCGCGTGGTCTTCTCCGACAATGTGACGCGCTCCATTCAAAGCATTCAGGTCGAACTGCGCAGTGCCGCCGACGATCAGGTGCTGCTGTCCGAACTCGACCTCGATCCGGATGTCGATGCCCTCGGTAATTTCGACGTAACGCTGCCGCTGACCGCGTTTGATCAACCGGACAGCACCACGGCGTTCCGTCTGGTCGTCACCGTGACGGACGAACTAGGGTTGAGCGGCGCTGCCGAAGCCGAGGGACGTCTGCTGGTGGCAGCGCTTCCGCCGCTGCCCACGCTGACGCCGGAGCCGACGCAGCCGCCCACGGCGACCGCCCCGCCCGCACCGACGGCGACCGTACCCGCCGCCGCTCCCATCAGCGCTGTGCCTCAGACGATCACAGGCAGCGATAACCGCCTCATTTTGCTGTTCGCCGGGATCATTCTGTTCCTCGTGCTGGTCATCGCCGTGATGCTCGTCCGCCTGCGGCGCATCAGCCGGGCGGCGCGCTTGCGCAGTGGCGCTGCGGCGGATGATCAGGAATTCATCACCGATGCCGGACAGCCCGACCCGCCGACCAAACAACCGGCGACGACGCCAACCGCATCTCCAACGCCCCCCGCCCCAGCGACCAACAAGCTCCTCGGACGCCTGATCGTCATCAAGGGTCTGAAAGAGTTGGAAATCCCAATCACGCGGGACGAGTTTGTCATCGGGCGCGACAGCACGGGCGGCTGCGATTACGTGATCGCCGAACCCTACATCAGCCCACGCCACTGCATGATCATCCATCGCAACGGACGCTTCGCCATCCGCGATCTCAAGGCGAAGAATGGAGTGTTCGTGAATGGCGAACGCATTCCCATCGAACGCGATGTGGTCGTCCCGATCGGTTCCGAAGTGAGCATCACGCAGAACATCGTTGTCGAACTGTGGGACCCCACCACCGTTGTGAACCGGAATACAACGCGTATGGGCTCCACGGTCACGCAGACGCAGCACTCGCAGGTGACGGGCACCGAACACCTTTTCCGACCCATGTTGGGGATTCGCTACGTCGACGATGATGAAGAAGTTGGCGATGACTACAGCCCACTGTAACGGTCGCTGAACACCGAACTAAACGCCCAAGCTGGTTCATGTAATTTGAGACAACATGGCAGAGATTACTGCATTTTCTGAAAGAAATATCGCTACCCGTGACCGTCTGGAAGACTACGCCGCGGATACAGTTATCCATACCGCCGGCGGGCTGAATCTCCAGTTAGCGCTCGTCTGTGATGGTGCGGGCGGTGGCGACGCTGGTGAGAAAGCGGCACGGCTCACGGCGCGCGCCATCATGGACCATTTGCAGATCAGCACGGGCACGAGCATCCCCAAGCTGTTGTTCGCCGCGGTGGAACAGGCGAATCGCGTGGTGTACAGCGAACTGCGCGGAACCGGAACCACGACGCTGGCGCTGGCCGTTGTGAATCTCGACGATGGCGACCACGGTCGGCTGTATATCGCCAGCGTGGGCAACAGCCGCATCTACCTGCTGCGTGATGGCCACGCCGTGCGGCTCAACATCGATCATGTGCTCGGCAATGAATACATCTACGCTGGGCAGATGTCGCCGGAAGAAGCGGAAAAACTGCCAAACGCGGACTTCGTCACCCGCGCCGTCGGCGTCAACACCGAAATGCAGGTCGATATCGGCTTCTACGCTGAACGCGGCAAAGAGTTTGTCAGCAGCCGCCGCGCGTTTCGGCTCGGTCAAAAAGGGCTGGCGCTCAAGGAAGGCGACTCGATCCTCGTCACGTCCGACGGGCTGTTTGCCGTCGATCCCAACGTGGGCGGCCCTTACAACATCGAACAGGAATTCATCCGCTACGCGCTTGATGACAAAGTCGACCATGCGGGACAAGCGATTATGGGCTATGCCACAGCCCGCGCCCCGCAGGATAACACCGCGCTCTCGCTGCTGTTCGTGCCGTCGCCGCGCCGCAAGGCGGTGGTCGTGGCGGCATCCCTATCCGGTCGACAGCGCGCGGGCTTCGGCTTGTCGCTGTTCGTCGTATTGGTGCTGATCGGCTTCTTCATCTTTCAGATGCGCGTCAACGAGGAACGTAACGTCCTGTTTATGGCGACGCAGACCGAATTTCAGGTCATCGTCTTCAACCTATCCGCGACCGCGCCACCCACCGCCACCCCGACGGCGACTGCCTCGCTGACGCCCACCTTTACGCCCACCATCCGACCCACGCAGGTGTCAGCAGACCAGATTGGCATCCAGAACTTTCTCGAAAGCCAGCCCGTCCCGATCTTCCTTCGCAGCGTGATCTCGTCACCAGCGGACAGCCTGATGGTCGTGGAGGGCCGGCATCCCGACACGGGCGAGTTTTTGATCAACCCGCTCAACCTGTTCGTCGAAAGCGCCTCGCTGCTCGAACTCAACCGCGTCGACAACACTCCCGAACAGGAAAACGCTGCGCTGGTGCTCTACCCGGTGAGCGACTTCTTCGCCAACATCGGCGATTTCCAGCATCAGGGGTTATCGGTGCAACCGCTGCAAAACCGTGACGTGCTGCTCCAGTCGCTCAGCGAGTGTATGGCCGCCCGCCAGATTCCGGCGGATCCCGCCATTGAGGGTGACCCCGAAAAAATCGCCTTCACGTGCTACTCAACACAAGCGAATATCTGCTCCTACACGCTGCCCGGCGCAGAGCCGGTCATGCTCACGCCGGGTAGTCGGTCACTATTCGAACTCAGCGTGCCGCCCCGCTTCGTCGAAAGCGTGCCCGCGCCGTATTCCGAAGCGCGCGCCTATTACGAAAGTGCCATCCGCTTCACCAACGGCGACCCGACCTTGCTGCAATGCCTGTCATCCGCGCTTGATCTCGATGGCGACGGCATCGCTTACCCGGACGATGTGTGCGAAAACGAACCCGGCTTGCCTGAAACCAACGGTTGCCCGGATGCGGATCGTGACGGCGTGATCGACAGCCTGGATTTGTGCCCAGCGGTCGCTGGTCCCGCGGAGAATAGTGGCTGTCCGCTCCCCACAGCCACGCCGCTGCCCGATCTCGATGGTGACGGCTTGGCTGGCGATGCCGATCTCTGTCCGTTGGAAGCTGGCCCCGTGGAGAATCAGGGCTGCCCGGGTACTACCACCGCGACGCGTCGTCCCACGCCAACGCGCACGGCGACGCTCGCCCTTGATGTCGATGGCGACGGCATCCTCGACACCGTCGATCAATGCCCGTCACAGGCAGGCATCTTGGCGAATAATGGTTGCCCGCAAGCGACGCCCACACGTCAGGAGGCCAGCGCCACGCGCGAAGATCAACCGACCGCCACGCGAACCGCAACGCTGGTGCCACCGACCGATGCGCCCACCGCGACTCGCACGCCCAGCAATGAACCACCCACGGCGTCGCTGACGCCGAGCCGCACGCCGAGCAACGCGCCGACCAACACGCTGACGTTCACACATACGCCAACTGATCCGGCCACGGCAACTGAGACGCCATCGCGCACGCCTCGGCGCACTGACACGCCGACGGCTACCGATACCGATTTGCCCACCGCCGTTCCGCCAACCAATACGCCCGTACCGACCAACACGCCGACCAATACGCCGACCGCGAGCGATACCCCCACGCCCAGCAACACGCCGACACCCAGCAACACGCCGACGCCGAGCAATACCTTTACACCCAGCAATACCCCAACCGCGAGCAACACGCCAACGCCCAGCAATACCCCAACACCCAGCAACACGCCGACACCGAGCAATACCTTTACACCCAGCAATACGCCGACAGCCAGCAATACGCCTGTGCCCACCAACACGCCGACCAATACATCTACGCCGAGCGACACGCCAGTCCCACCGCCGACTGCAACGTCCACCGCCACCAGTACACCCGCGACTACGGTGGAAGTCACCGCGATTGTTGAAGCGCCATTTACGACCGCTAAACTAAGCGTGACCGAAGATATTCGCGAATGGATGTGGTATGGGCAGAATCTGCGCCGCCTGTTTGGTGAACAGCACAGTTAATGGCTTGAAGGCAGGGCTTTGGGGATAAAGAGCTGGCCCTCTGCAGCTACACTTTCAGCAGCGGGCCAGCACCTCGTAATCAGCGCAGTTTGTCCACTAGAGCTCAATCTGATTCGGGAACAAGGCGAACAGTCCCTGCATGCGTTCACTGATAGGCTGGCCATGCCAGACCGTCTGACCATTGTGCTTCACATAACCCGTTCCGTATTCGTAGTTGTAGAACGGAATTTGCCCGACTTTGAAATCAGCAAAGAGCTGTGCGGCTTCGACGACGGGTTGGAAATTCCCGTTCGTGCCGTTGCGCATGCCGACTTCTCCTTGCAGACCGGGTGCATTTGCGCCCCCGCCGGTGGGTACAGTCGCCGCCCAATAGTTGCACCACTGCCACTTAGTGTTCGGTTCCACGCCGTGGACTGGAGCGTCGGCGGGTTGACCAACGTTCGGGGTCATGATGAACACTTTGAGGCGATTGCCCCAAACGGCTGTTTCAATGGGAACAGTGCGCCCCATGGAGGCCGCAAACACATCCTTCACTTTATCGAGCAGCAGAATTTGCTCAAAGCTACGCGGGTTCTGTAGAGCCCGCAACAATGCAGTTTCGTAGCCCACAGCCCCATTGTAGACTTCGTTCAGCACCGTGCCCGTTTGATTGTTATAGGCCAGGTAACCGTTCTGAGCTGTCGCCTGTCCCGGGGTCATGTACTGGAGTTTGAGCGCGTTGTCCGCATCAATCATATAGGGTTTCCCCGTCGCGGCATCCCAGAGCACATTCTCACCATGCAAATCGGTCAGCCCAGTGATCAGGACAAACATCAGTGATTCTTTGAGCGCCTGTGTAATCGGCCGTACCAGGTTGGTGGGCAAATCTTTCGCCCGGGTTTGAACCACCTTCTCGCACAGCGTGCCGAACCCCGCATCGACTTTCTGTTTGTAGGTTGTGATTTGATCAGGTCCAGCCAAACCAACGGCACTATTGATGTAGTTCGCCAGGCTGGTCGCCTCGGTTCCAAACAAGGCTTGTTCCAGACTCCGTTCTTCCGGCTTGACGACCACTTCGTGCTCGCCTGCCGCGGTGTATTCCGCCGGACCGCCCGCCGGCTTATTGAACTTCACGAATAATACGCCTAAGCCATGCTCGTGGAGATCGCTGCCATTCACGCTGATCGACGTGATCGTCACATTGTCGCCGTTCGGTGGGTTGAAGTAGGTGCGCCAATGTTCCAGCGAGTTGCGCACGTAAGCCGCGCCATCCTGGATTCGTTGGAAAGGACCATCCGCCGCCATCACCCACTTATAGTAAGCTACGAACCTCGAACCGGATAAGGTTTTGCCAAAATCATCAAAGCGCAGTGCCTTCGAACCTTCGGGGTTGTTCGCATACATGATCTTCTTCAGGTTTGGCGTCGTGGCCAATAGATCGGCCCACGCGACACCGCCGAGTCCCGCCCTAACTACCTGTTCCAGACGGGTCAATAAGTAGGCCTCAAGCGTATCGCTGTTGATTTGGCGTTCTTCATCGGCATCCAGTGCCGCAATCTGGCCGGTCGCCGGGGTGATCCGTTTGTAAGTACCTTTGTGCCACGCAATTTTCGCACCGGGCGTCGACACACTGTCTTCGATTTCAACAAATTCCCCGGTCAGGTGATGCCAATTGTATTGCGGTGTATCAATCGATCGGCGATGCGGCGGCTTATAATCCATACTCGCCTTATGCGGATACTGCTTGGTTTGCCCGACTGCGGTGTTGCGAATGTAGGTCGTTCCACCATTGTGCAATGCCCAGTTCCACTCCGCCCCCGTAACCGCGACAGCTTTGGTCCAGGTGACATTCTTCCGGACGCGCCGGACTTGTGTCCGTTGCTGAAGGGGATCAACGACAATTTCGTCACCCTCATCGATCCGGGCACCGACATAATCGTCCCAGGCACCATCAGCCCGAAGATGCGCATTCTTCGTCGTCGTGACAGGTTGGAATTGGCGCTGAACGGTTGCGGCGCGCCCAGCCAGCAACCGCTGCACAGCAGAATTTCCAACAGTTCCTTGAAGTTGCAGGATTTGAGCGGGTGTGAGTCGGTCAGAGGCGAGTTCAGAAAAAGCATTGTTGCTCTCAGCACTCGGTTGACCGGTTTGCTCGGCGGAGTTTGGCGTTCGCGTCACCTCAGAATTCGCCGGCTTGCGCGTCGTGGTTGTCGCCTGCTGCTGTTGCGCCATGGTAATAAACCTTATTTGTGGAAAGCAATAGATGTTCACAAGTGTACGACAAATCTAGGAACCCGACTAGTTGAGCATTCTCCCATTAATGTTTAGAACCTATTTCAAAAATGTCTGCTGAAGCTAAAGTGGAGGCATGAGCAGACATGACGTAACAGACGAACAATGGGCAGTGATTGAACCGCTCATTCCGAAAAAACAGGCAAAGCGTGGGCGACCACGCAACGACGACCGTCGCACGTTGAATGGGATTCTATGCGTGTTGAAAACGGGTTGTGCTTGGGAGGACCTGCCGAGCGAGTACGGTTCCGACAGCACCTGCTGGCGACGGCTGAATGAATGGTCACTGGATGGAACGTGGGAGCGTATCTGGCGTACGTTCCTGAGCCAATTGGACGCTAAAGGCAAACTGGAATGGGCGCAAGCCTTTTTGGACGGGAGCTTCGTTTCAGCTAAAAGGGGGCGATGGAGTAGGTAAAACGAAGGTCGGCAAAGGCTCGAAAGTGATGGCGGTCGTCGATGGCAACGGTTTGCCCCTCGGCTTGCAGGTGGCGAGCGCACAACCGCCTGAACTGACACTGGCGGAAACGACTTTGCAGATGGTTTCTGTTCCACGCCAACGCGGACGCCCCAAAACACGCCCCCAAGAACTGGTGGCGGACAAAGCCTATGACAGCGCGGACTTTCGGCGCAAGCTGCGGCATCGTGGCATCAAGCCGACCATCCCGACCTTCGCGCGGCGTAAGCGCAAAACGCCCAAACGGGGTCGTCCCATCCGCACAGGAGCGGGCTACCGTCAACGTTGGAAAGTTGAGCGCTGCTTCGCTTGGATGGACAACTGCCGTCGTTTGGTGGTGCGTTATGACCGTCATTTGCACATCTACCGAGCATTTTGTCTCGTCGCCATCATCCTTTGGTGCGTCGACCGAATTTTGAAATGAGTTCTAGGCAACGACACCCATTTGCTACGCCCACCCTCTCGATGCCCTAGCCCCTACTCACTCAGTGAATTGACAAACTTCAGTGATTGTCGTGATAAAAATCATCTGGTTTTCCCTGCGTGAGTGCCAGATTACATTCTATTACCAAAAGTGATCGCAAAAGAATCGCACACCCACGACAGTCTACGCAGTAGCTAGTTTTTATTAGGAGAGGATTTTCGATGCAAAAACGAACGTTTCATATCAACGGAACACTCAGGACCGTGATTGTCGATCCTGAAGCCAGTCTCGGTGATGTTGTCCGCAAGCAGCTCGCTCTGACCGGAACTAAAGTTTCGTGCAATGACGGTCACTGCGGCGCATGCTCGGTGATTGTCAACGGCAAGCTAACGCTGGCCTGCATCACCAAAATGAGCCGTGTCCCCGATGGCGCGCAGATCGTCACGGTCGAAGGCATTGGCCAACCCGGTAAACTGGACCCGATTCAGGCGGCGATCATGATGCATGGGGCGACGCAGTGCGGTTTCTGCACGCCCGGTTTCGTCGTCTCCGCCAAAGCCCTGTTGGACAAGAATCCCAGCCCGAACCGCGAAGAAATCCGCTCATGGTTCACACAGCACCACAACGCCTGCCGCTGCACGGGTTACAAGCAGATTGTCGATGCGGTGATGGACGCGGCGTCCGTACTACGTGGTGAAAAGTCGATGGAAGAGCTGTTCTACCAGATGCCGAAAGACGGGAAGATCTGGGGCAGCAAGTATCCGCGCCCGACCGCCGAACAGAAGGTCACCGGTACGCTCGACTTCGGTCAGGATCTCGGCCTGAAGATGCCGCAGACCACGCTTCAGTTGGCCTTGGTGCAGGCGAAGGTCTCGCATGCGAATATCCTCTCAATTGACACCTCCGAAGCGGAAACGATGCCCGGTGTCGTGAAGGTCGTCACGCACAAGGACGTCAAGGGCAAGAATCGCATCACGGGTTTGATCACGTTCCCGACCAACAAGGGTGACGGGTGGGATCGCCCCATTCTGTGCGATACGAAGGTCTTCCAGTACGGCGACGCCATCGCGATTGTGTGCGCCGACACCATCGAGCAGGCGAAAGCCGCCGCCGAAAAGGTGAAGGTGGAACTCGAAGTGCTGCCCGCGTACATGAGCGCGCCTGAAGCCATGGCGCCGGACGCCATCGAAATTCACCCCGGTACGCCGAATGTGTACTACGAACAGAAGATCGCCAAGGGCGCTGACACCAAGTCGATTATGGAAAGCGCGCCGTATGTGGTGGAAGACAGCTTCTACCTCCAGCGGCAGCCCCATCTCACGATTGAATCGGATGTCGGTTTCGCCTATTTTGACGAACAGGAAAACCTGACGATCCATACCAAGTCGATTGGTCTGTACCTGCACCTGTACATGATCGCCCCCGGTATCGGCGTGGAACCAGCTAAGATTCGCATGGTGCAGAACCCGGCTGGTGGCACCTTCGGCTACAAGTTCTGCCCGACGATGGAAGCGCTGCTCGGCGTGGCCTGCGTCGCGACGGGGCGTCCGGTGTACCTGGAATATGACTATCAGCAGTACATGCAGTATACCGGCAAGCGGTCACCCATGTTCCTCGACGCCAAGCTGGCCGCTGACAAAGACGGCAAGCAGATCGCCATGGAAACCGATTGGTCGGTCGATCACGGGCCGTATTCGGAATTCGGCGACCTGCTGACGCTGCGCGGCGCGCAGTTCATCGGGGCGGGCTATAACATTCCGAACATTCGCGGCAATGGCCGCACGGTCGCCACCAATCACGTGTGGGGCGCGCCGTTCCGCGCCTATGGGTCACCGCAGTCGTTCCTCGCATCGGAAAGTCTCATGGACGAGCTGGCCGAAAAGATGGGCATGGACCCGCTCGAACTCCGCTATCAGAATGTGTACCGCCCCGGTTCAACCACCCCCACCGGGCAGGAACCGGAAGTGTACTCGCTGCCCGATATGCTCGATAAACTGCGTCCGCTGTATCAAGAAGCGAAGGCGAAAGCCAAAGCCGCTTCGACTCCTGACAACAAGAAGGGGGTCGGCATCTCGATTGGTGTGTATGGCTGCGGTCTCGACGGTGTCGACGGTGCGGAAGCCCGCGTCGATCTGACCAAAGACGGCGTGACCGTGTACGCGACCTGGCAGGATCACGGTCAAGGCGCGGACATGGGTGTGCTGGGCACGGCGCACAAAGCGCTGGAACCGCTCGGCCTGAAGCCAGAACAGATCAAGCTGGCGCTCAATGACACTGGCACCGCCCCGAATGGTGGTCCATCCGGCGGCAGCCGCAGTCAGGTGGTGATCGGGAATGCCATCAAGAATGGCTGCGAGCAGTTGGTCGAAGCCCTGCGCAAACCAGCCGGTGGCTTCCGCACGTACGACGAGATGATCGCGGAAAAACTGCCGGTGACGTTCACGGGCAAATGGGCGGCCGCCTCGAACACCAACTGTGACGAGAACGGGCAAGGCAAGCCGTTCGCAGTCTACATGTACGGCGCGTTTATGGCGGAAGTCAATGTGAACACCAAGACGGGCAAGACCACCGTCGAAGGTATGACGGTTATGGCGGACGTCGGCACGATTAACAACAAGCTGGTCGTCGATGGGCAGATTTACGGCGGTGTCGCCCAAGGCATCGGCTTGGCGTTGACCGAAGACTTTGAAGACATTGAGAAACACAGCACGATGCTCGGCGCTGGTATCCCCTACGCCCGCGATATTCCTGATAAGTTCGACATCTACTACTTCGAGAATGCGCGTACCGATGGGCCGTTCGGCGCGGCGGGCGTGGGTGAACTCCCGCTGACCTCACCGCATGTCGCCATCATCAACGCGATCTACAACGCGACGGGCGTCCGCATTCGTCACCTGCCCGCTCGCCCCGAAAAGGTGTTGAATGGCTTGAAGGAACTTGAGCCTGAACCCGTCTAGACCTATCAATCAATAGTTCGTAGTTAATTGCGAACGGCACTTTGAGCAATCGAAGTGCCGTTCAGCCTTTTTTGACGCAAGCGATTAGCCACTCGGTGAATAGGCAGTCGCTGATCGGGCGCAAGCCTAACTGGTTTTGCTCATGGATCAAAAAGATTTACGTGAATTAGAAGCGCAGTGTATTCAGGAATGCGCGCCGACCTGTACCGCGACCTGCCCTGTCCACGTCGATGTCAAGACGATGCTGGCAGAAATAGCCCGCGGCGATTTTACGGCAGCGCTCAAGACGTATCGCAAAGCGGTGCCGTTCCCCGGCATCATCAGCCGCTTGTGCGATCAACCCTGTCAGGATGTGTGTCAGCGTGCCGATCTCGGCGGCTCAATCGCGATTCGTGACCTTGAACGCGCCTGCGTGCGCTTTGGTGAAGTCACGACCGAAAAAACCCGCCCACTGCCGAAGCGCCGCGGTCATGTGGCCATTGTCGGCGGCGGCGTCAGCGGCTTGTCGGCGGCTTACGAGTTAGCCCGCAAAGGCTATGCCGTGACCATCTTCGAGACGGGCGAGCAGCTCGGCGGCAGCCTATGGCAAATTGACCGAGACTATTTGCCTGCCTGGGTCATCACCGAAGACTTGAAAATCATGGATACGCTCGGCATCGATGTGCGCCTGAACGCCGCCGTGACCGATGTGGCAGAACTGCGCCGCGAACACGAAGCGGTCTATCTGGCTGTTGGGGCGCAAACTGAAGAGCATTTTGATCTCGAACACGACGAATACGGTTTCATCAAAACCGATCCGCTCACGCTGGAAACCAGTCTCGGCGGCGTATTCGCGGGCGGTGGCATGCGCTGGGGCAAAGAAATGCACTCGTCCATCACCTCGATTTCGGAGGGGCGGCGCGCGGCGATTTCGATTGATCGGCACTTGCAGGATGTCTCGCTGACGGCGGCGCGCATGAACGAAGGCGCGTACCAGTCGTGCCTGTACACGAAAACCGAGGGCATCGCCGAGCAGCCCATCACGCCGGAAAGCGATGGTTGGCTCTATAGCCCGGCGGATGCGACTCAGGAAGCGCAGCGCTGCATCCAGTGCGAATGCATGGAGTGCGTCAAAGCCTGCGAGTATCTCAAGCATTACGAACGTTACCCGCGCCGCTACGTGCGCGAAATTTACAACAACCTGTCCATCGTCAAAGGGACACGCTACGCCAATACGTTCATCAACTCGTGCAGCCTGTGCGGGCTGTGCGCGGAAGTCTGCCCGACTGACCTCGACATGGGCGCGGTCAACCTCGCGGCGCGGCAGGAGATGGTCAAGCAGAAGCGCATGCCCGCCTCCGCATTCGACTTTGCATTGCGCGACATGGCCTTCAGCAACAGCGATCACTTCTCGTTTGCGCGCAACCGCCCCGGCACGGGCAGCAGCGACTACGTGCTGTTCCCCGGGTGCCAGTTATGCGCGTCATCCCCGCAGCACGTCGAGGCCGCGTACAACTACCTCAACACCAAGCTGATCGATGCGAACGTCGGGCTGATGTTCGGGTGCTGCGGCGCTCCGGCCAAGTGGGCGGGCGAAACGGAACTCTTCAACCAGACCGTTGCCCGTTGGCGCGCTGATCTGGCGGCGCTGGGCAATCCGACGGTGGTGCTGCCGTGCTCAAGCTGCTATCAGACGTTCAAGACGGCGCTGCCCGAGGTCAAAATCGTCTCGCTGTGGGAAGTGTATGCGCAGCATGGATTGCCTGAAGGAACCGCGCCCGCGGTCAAACGGACCCTTGCCATTCATGATCCGTGTTCCGCGCGGCGCGAACGCGGCGTGCAGGACAGCGTGCGTCAGATCGCGGAACAGTTAGGCTGCACCATCGACGAACTGCCGCACAGCCGTGAAAAAACGGTGTGCTGTTCGTATGGTGGGCACATGTGGTTGGCGAACGCGGAAGTCGCCGCGAAAACGGTGCGCCGCCGCATCGACGAATCTCCGGCGGATTACCTCACCTACTGCGCGATGTGTCGCGACTTCTTCGCCAATCAGGGCAAGCGGTCGCTGCACCTCCTCGACCTGATCTACGGGCAGCCCGACGACGACCCCGCGGCGCGTCCGAATCCGGGGTGGTCGCAGCGGCATGAGAACCGCCTGCGGCTCAAACGCAAACTCTTGAAAACGATCTGGGGAGAAGACATGGACGGAGCCCAAGCCTACGAAGCGATCCGCTTGATCGTGTCGGATGAAGTCCGTGCGCGGCTGGAAGGGCGGCTCATCCTGACCGAAGACATTCAGCGCGTGATCGAATACGCCGAACGCACCAAGCGCCGCCTGCGCAGCCCCAAGACCGGGCATTTTCTGGCGTACTACAAGCCGACCACCGTCACGTACTGGGTGGAATATCAGCCGCAGGATGATGGTTTCTACATCTTCAACGCGTACAGTCATCGAATGGATGTGCCTGGCAGTCAGCCGCCGACCAGCGGAGGCGCGTCATGACCGCGCACACCGGGTTTTCGCCCAAAGAGTCCCCGTGGCTGTGCGGGCAATGCGATATTCCGCTGGTGCTGACCCCGGTCGATGTGGGCTATATGGGCAACGCGTTCCCCGTCGAATTGTGGAAATGCCCGAACTGTGGGTTGGTCTTCGTGCCGGAAGACCTGGCGCTCGGCAAAATGCTGGAAGTCGAGAAACAGCTTGAGGACAAATAGGCCGTGACCGACGACCGCGTGCTGCTCTACGAACAACCCCCACTCCGGCAGGTGTCCGGCGGCGCGATCCGCCCCGGCGGGCTGGAGCTGACCGATTACGCCCTCGACTTTTGCGGGCTGCCAGCGGGCACATGGGCACTCGATGCAGGCTGCGGTCAAGGCGTGACGGTTGAGCATCTGATCACGCGGCGGCACCTGCACGCCCTCGGAGTCGATCCATCCACGGTGCTACTGCACGGCGGACAGGGACGCGCGGCGTCGCTGCCGCTGGTGCAGGGGGTCGGCGAAGCGCTCCCGATCGCGGCGAGCAGCATGGACGTGGTGCTGGCGGAATGCACGCTCTCGCTGATGGACATGGATCGGGCGCTGGCAGAATTCTGGCGCGTGCTGCGCCCGGAGGGCTGGCTGATCGTGACGGATTTATACGCACGTCAACCGGAACGCATGACTGCGCTGCACGATTTGCCCGTGCGTTCCTGTTTAGGCGGCGCTGTCCCGCGTGCCACCCTCCTTGAGCGGATCAGCGCGCAGGGCTTCACGCTGCGCCTGTGGGAAGATCACACCCAAGCGCTCAAGGTGTTTGCCGCCCGTCTCATTTGGGAGCATGGGTCACTGGCGCAGTTCTGGCAGTGCGCGCTGCCGCAAACGGGCAGTCGCTTAGACGCGGCGGCGGCGGAAGCCAAGCCGGGATACTACTTACTGATCGCCCGGAAGGATCATCGTCAAACTTAGTAACTGAGAGGACCGCATGGACGACTACACCGCCCAACGCATGCGCGAACTAAAGAATGAAGGTTATTTTTGCAGTCAGATTTTGGTGATTTTGGGGTTAGAACTGCAAGGCAAAGACAACCCGGACCTCATTCGGGCAGTGCACGCCTTGGCCGGAGGACTCGGCTTCACGGGTGAAACCTGCGGCGCGTTGACGGGCGGCGCGACACTGCTCGGGCTGTACGCGGGCAAAGGGACACCGGAAGAGCCAGAGAACTTGCGCTTGAACTTCATGATCGAAGACTTGGTCGAATGGTTCAAAGCGGGTTACGGCCAGCAGTTCGGCGGCATTCGCTGCGAAGAGATTCTCGCGGGCAACCCGAATAACACCGGCATTCGCTGTCCGCTGATGGTGGCGGGAACGTTTCAGAAAATCAAAGATCTGTTGGTCGAAAACGGGTTTGATCTGGCGGGGCCCCATGACGACTAACGCCGCTCGTGTTCTCTCCACGACCGAAAGTGTGTGCCCGGTCTGCCTCAGTCACCTTGATGCTCAGCGCGTGCAGATCGACGAGGATGTGTACCTCGTCAAGACTTGCCCGGAACACGGTGACTTCCAGACGATCATCTGGCGCGGTCAAACCCCGGCCTTCACCGAGTGGGCCCGCCCAAAACTTCCGTCCCATCCGACTAATCCGTTCGCCCCGGTAGATCGCGGGTGTCCGTTCGACTGCGGCCTATGCGCCGATCATCACCAGCAAACCTGCACGGCGCTGATCGAAGTCACGCAGCGCTGTGATCTGCGCTGCAACTTCTGTTTTGCCAGCGCCGGGACGACGACGATTCCCGATCCCGACCTCGCGCACATCGACTTCCTGTTTCGCCGTCTGCTCGCCACGGGAACGCAGCCCAACATCCAGCTTTCGGGCGGCGAACCAACCTTACGCGACGATCTGCCGGAAATCATCGCGCTCGGACGCTCGCTCGGCTTCAACTTCATTCAACTCAACACACACGGGTTACGCTTGGCGCGGGATCGCGAGTATGTCCGGCGCCTTAAAGAGGCTGGGCTGTCGTCGGTGTTTTTGCAGTTTGATGGCACAGATGACGCCATCCTGAAAACGATTCGCGGCGTGCCGCAGCTCGAACGCAAACGCGCGGCCATCGCCCATTGTGCCGAATTCGATCTCGGCGTGGTGCTCGTGCCCGTGCTCGTCCCCGGCGTGAACACACACAACATCGGCGCGATCATCGAATTTGCGCTGGAACAGTTTCCCACGGTGCGCGGGGTGCATTTTCAGCCCGTCACCTATCTCGGGCGTTTTCCGCATGCGCCTGCCGACGCCGACCGCATCACCATTCCCGAAATCATCCGACTGATCGAGGCGAAGACGGGCGGCGCGTGCAAGGTCGAAAACTTCACGACATCCGGCTGTGAGAATGCCCTGTGTTCGCTGCACGGCAATTTCGTCGTCATGCCGGATGGCAAACTGCGCCCGTGGATCAATCAGGCGCAGAACACCAGCTGCTGTCCGCCGCAGCCCGCCGCCATCGGCGCGGCCAAAACCCGTGCGTTTGTCGCGCAGCACTGGTCGCCCCCATCCGCCGGGATGATCATTGGCGCGCCGAGTTTGGGTGCGTGGGATGTGTTTCTCGCCCGCACCAAAACGCACAGCTTTTGCATTTCCGGCATGGCGTTTCAGGATGTGTGGAATCTCGATCTCGAACGACTGCGCGACTGCTGCATTCACACGGTTAGCCCGGATGGCCGCGTGATCCCCTTCTGCGCCTACAACCTGACCAGTCAAAGCGGCGCGACCCTGTATCGCGGTCAGGTCATCCCGGTTGAGGCGATCCCATGAAGCTGACACCGCTGGAACGCTGGATTGCCGCGAAGATCGGCCAACCAGAGACTGCGCTCACCCGGTCGGCGCTTGAGGCGTATCAGGGACGTGCGCTGGCTGAGACGGTCGCGAGGGCGCGGTCGCGCAGCGGCTTTTACCGTCGCCGGCTGGCGGATGTGCCGACTATCGATGGATTGGCGGATCTACCCAAGCTACCCTTCACCACAGCGGATGATCTCCGCTGGGAAGCACTGCAACTGGTGTGCGTGTCGCAGGATGAAATTCAACGCGTGGTCACGCTCGACACGTCGGGAACGACGGGCAGCCCCAAACGGCTGTTCTTCACGAAAGCCGATCAGGAACTGACGATTGATTTCTTCCATCATGGCATGACCACCTTCACCGACCCCGGCGACCGCGTGCTGATTCTGCTGCCGGGGCAAACGCTGGGCAGCGTGGGCGATCTCCTGGCGACCGCGCTCCAGCGCTTGGGCGCCGTGCCGATCAAATACGGTCCGGTGATCAATCCGGAAGACGTGATCGAGGTGATCCGCCGGGAAGCGATCACGGTGCTCGTCGGCGTGCCCGTGCATCTTCTGGCGCTGGTGCGGCGCGACCCGACACTGCGCATCAAGAGCGTGCTGTTCGCGACCGATCACGTCCCCGACCCGATCCGCGCCGAGCTCGAGCGGGCGTGGGGCTGTCAGGCCTATGATCACTACGGCATGACTGAAATGGGTCTCGGCGGCGGGGTCGAATGCGCCGCCCGGCGCGGCTATCACCTGCGCGAAGCCGATCTGCTGTTCGAAATTGTCGATCCGCAGACGGGCGCGCCGCTGCCGGACGGTGACTACGGCGAAATCGTGTTCACGACGCTGACGCGGCGCGGCATGCCGCTCATCCGTCACCGCACGGGCGACTGGGGACGATTCCTCCCGGGAGACTGTGCGTGCGGCACAATCCTCAAGACATTGGAACGCGTCGGGGCACGGGTGCAGGGGCGCTTCACGGTCAAAGGCGGCATTCTCACCCTCGCCGATCTGGATCGAGTGCTGTTCGGACTACCGCAGGTCGAAAACTATCAGGCCGCGCTGAGCCACGGGTTTTTGACCGAGTGCCTACAGTTGAACATTCAGGGGCGTGAACTTAACCCAATTCCAGTGGCCCCTGTCCTCCACGCGAACGTGCCGCAGCTCGCCGGGCTGGAGATCCACTTTCGCGACGTCGAAGCAATCCCCTTGACGATGGCAAAACGCGTACTGGTCGACAACCGAGGAGCAGCCCATGAGTAAAAAACCGCAGGCGAGCAGTGTTTCGCCCGAATATGTGCTGCTCGGCTTTCTCAATCAGCAGCCCGCGCACGGTTACGATCTGCACGAACGGATCGCGCAGGAACTCGGCACGATTTGGACGATCAGCCTGAGCCAGATTTACAACATTTTGAACCGTTTGGAAGCGCGCAGCTTCATCACCGGGGTCGTGCAGGAGCAGGAAAAAGCGCCCGCCCGCCGCAGTTACTATTTGACTCCGCTCGGACGGCGGCATCTGGAGACCTGGCTGCGCGAACCAACCCAGCCCAGCGCCCACGCGATCCGGCTCGAATTTCTGACGCGGCTGTATTTCGTGTTCGCGCTGAATCCCGAGCAAGCGCTGCACTTGATTGACCTGCAAATCACCGATACTCAGGCAGCACTGGCGCGCATACAAACGATGTGCGCCGATACTCCTCCAGCGCAGATGTTCAAACGGCTGGGGAGTGAACTGCGTGTGCATCAACTCACTGCGATCATTGACTGGTTGGTCAACTGCCGCGCCCAACTGCAAGCACCGGCATCTCAAGATCAATCGGTCAGCGCAAACCCATCAGAAATGAGTGCCGATAGAGGAGTTTTTCCGTGAGAGATATATTTTCGCAGCTCGAAACGTGGTCCGCGCAGAGTGAACCGATTGCCCTCGCTACCGTGGTGCAGACATGGGGTTCTTCCCCGCGCCAAGTCGGCTCAAAAATGGCGGTGATCGGCAGTGGGACGCTGTGCGGCTCAGTCAGCGGTGGCTGCGTCGAATCGGCAGTGGTCGAAAACGCCTTCAAGGTCCTCAAGACGGGACAGCCGAAACTGCTGCACTTTGGTGTCGCCGAAGATACCGCGTGGGATGTTGGGCTGGCCTGTGGCGGCACCATTGAAGTGTTCGTCAAGCGCTTCGATACGGAACTGCTCGATGAGGTGCGGTGCGGGTTGGCCGCCGAAAAGCCATTTGCTGTGGTGACCGTGATACAAGGCGAAGCAGAGTTGATCGGACGGGAGCAAATCATTCGCGAAGATGGCACCGTCAGCGGGCTGCCTTTCGGCGCAGATTTGGATCGCGCTGCGCAACAGGTGGCACAGGCTGCGCTTGACGCCGGGCATTCCCAGCGCGTACTGATCGCGGAGAATCCGCCGCTGGAACTGTTCGTCGACGTGATCGCCCCGGAGCTTGAGCTTGTCGTCATCGGCGGCGCGCACATCTCGGTCGCTTTGACGCGCATTGCCAAGGTACTCGGCTACCGGACGACGATCATCGATCCGCGTACCGTGTTCGGCAATAATGAACGTTTTCCGCACATTGATCGCCTGATCCAGACATTTCCCGAGTCCGCGCTCGCCGACATCCGGTTGACCTCACGCCATGCGGTGGTGAGTCTGTCGCACGATCCGAAACTGGACGACCCCGCGGTGCGGATCGCGCTGCAAAGTCCGGCCTTCTATGTTGGGGCTTTGGGCAGTAAGGCGACGCAGCGTCAGCGCCGGGACAAACTCCTCGCGGGCGGCATGACCGCAGATCAACTGGCGCGACTGCATGGCCCGGTGGGGTTGGATCTAGGTGGGCGCACGCCGGAAGAGATCGCACTCGCGATTATGGCGGAAATCGTCGCCGTGCGGAATGCGCACATTAAGCCTGTGGTCGAACTGCGTGGATAGGTTTCTTGCTCATACAGGGTTGCGATCCGCTAAATTTCTGGAACAGCCTTAAGCTGAGTGAACGGTCAACGTCGGCGCAAACCAGCCAGTGTTTGAACTTGTCCGCGTCAGAGGGTACATTTGCAGTCGTGAAACCTCGGCTGTGAAACAGTATGTATTCGGAGTCCGGCATGACGAGCGAAAACTGGTGGTTAGGTCAGCCAGAACCTTCCGATGTCGCGGCCCTAAAAGGCTGGGAAGGACTGTTCACGCAGGGCAGCGGCTACCTGCATGTGCGCGGGTCGCTCGAGGAACATCTGAGCGACGCGCCGCAGAACCAGTCTTACATGCGCCGCCCTGCCAACGTGACCGCCGAGCACTTCCCCGATATGCCGTCAAAGTGGGGGACGTTCGTGCCGGGCATATACGGCAATCACCCGCTGATGGGCAAAGAGATGGCGAATCTGCCCTGTTTTTTGCAGATCGCGCCCAGCGTCGATGGTGAACGACTGGACATTCGGCAATCGGCACTATTGCACCATCAACGCGCGTTGAACCTGAAGACAGCGGTGCTCGCGCGCCGCCTGACCTGGCACGCACAGTCCGGCGCGCAGATCGACCTGACATTCGAGCGTTTCGCCAGCGCGGCCCAACCGCACCTCTTCGCGCAGCGGCTCACCCTCACCAGCGACCGGGACGCCCAACTCGTGCTGGAAACGGGAATTGATGCAGGCGTGCGAACGAGCGGCTATGACCACTTCGCCCAAGTGCGCTTCGAGCGGGTTGGCGCGGCGCGGCTGCGCTGCGCTGTCGTGCTGGACACGGGCGACGAAGTGCATGAAATCAGTCAGGCACGGCTGCCAGACGCAGCGTGGGACTACGTCGCAGGAGAACGCACCGCCCACTTGAGTGTGGCCATCCCCTTGAGCGCCGGGCAGAGCATCACCTTCGAAAAAGTCACGCTCGTCACCACCAACATTGATCATGGCGACTTGATCCTATCAGATGTCGACGCGCTCGACACGCCCTTCGACATCCTGCAGGCTGAACACGAAGCGATCTGGCAGCGCCGTTGGGAACACGCCGACGTGTGCATTTCTGGCGATGATCGCTCGCAGATCGCGCTCCGGGCTGCGCTCTACCATCTGCTGCGCGCGCATCCCGGTCACGAGCGCGTCGCCATCGACCCGAAAGCGTATGCTGGGGATGCCTATCGTGGGTTGTACTTCTGGGATACGGAAATGTATTTGCTCCCCTTCTTCCTGTATACCGATCCCGAACGCGCTCGAATGCTCACTGATTTCCGCATCCGTACCCTGTCAGGGGCGCGCCGGAATGCGGCCGAGTTCGGCTACGCGGGAGCGCGCTATCCGTGGGAAGGCGACGCGGACGGAGTCGAGCAGTGCCCCAACTGGCAGTATCGCGATCATGAGGTTCACGTCACAGCGGATGTGGTCTACGGGCTGGCACACACGGCACAGGCGACCGCCCAAGCGCAGTATCTCGAACAAGCGGCGCGGGCTGTGCTGCGCGAAACCGCCGCCTACTGGCTGGAACGCATCGACTGGCGTCCCGGCGATGACTATCCCAGTCTGCTTGGCGTGATGGGGCCGGACGAGTACGCGCCGATCACGAACAACAACGCCTATACGAACCGCATGGTAGCACTTGCGCTCTCCCATGCCGCCGCTGTCGAAGCCGATGAGCAACTGCGCGCACGCTGCCGATCAATGGCACAGAAGCTGCCGTTACTACGCCGCGCCGATGGTCTGGTTCTTCAGTGTGAAGAATTTGAACAGTTCGCCGAAATAGACTTCACCACGCTGTGGCGCGATCGGTCGAAGCCGTTCGCGGCGCAGGTGTCGCAGGAGCGGCTGTACCGCAGTCGCTGCCTCAAACAGGCAGATGTGCTCCTGCTTATGATGCTGTTTCCGGATGAGTTCAGCGACGCCGAGGTAAGTCAGGCGTGGCATTACTACCTGCCCTATACCACGCACGATTCATCGCTGTCCCCCGGCGTGCACGCGCTGATCGCGCTGCGGCTTGGCTTCACCGATCAGGCATGGAAATTCTGGGAACGCAGCCTGCATCTCGACTTCGGCGGCGGCGCAGAAGAAGGCATTCACATCGCCGCGCAGGGGATGAACTGGCAGATCGCGGTGTTCGGATTCGGCGGTCTGCGCACGGCGATGCAAGCAGATGTCCTCACGCTGAACCCGCACCTGCCCCATCAATGGACGCGATTGGCTTTTCCGGTCATCTGGAAGGGACAGCAAGCCTACGTCGAAATTACGCCTGAAGGCGTGAGCCTCGAAAACCGGAGTGACCATGACCTCACGGCGGTAATTGACGGGATCACTTTTGTCACAGCGCCGGGGAAACACAGCTTTTCACCACGAGCGAGCGCATAGAATGAGGGGACACGATGATAGGGATAAGCACACTGTCCGAAATCGCACGGCTGCGACCGGGAGTCAAACGCAAACGCGCATCCAGCTATGATCCCACGGGCGGCAACCGGGACTGGTGGGAATTCGCGCCGGGCGAAACGCGCACCATCGCGGAAGCGGAAGGCGCAGGCTGCATTAAGCACATCTGGATGACACTCTGGTGCGAGGACAAATTCGTCTATCGCAAAATCATCGTTCGCATGTACTGGGACGACGAAGACGCGCCGAGCGTCGAAGTGCCGATTGGCGATTTCTTCGGGATGGGTCACGGGATGATCCGCAATTTTGTCTCGCTGCCGCTCCAGATGAGTCCGCAAGACGGACGCAGTTTCAACTGCTGGTTTCCCATGCCCTACCAGAGCCGGATGCGCATTGAAGTGACCAGCGAGGCAGTGCGCCCGACCAACCTCTATTTCTACGTCGATTATGAAGCCTATCCTGAAGGCAGCCGCTTGGATGATTATGCACGCTTTCATGCCCAGTGGCGGCGCGTCAACCCGACGCCGGGCTGGGCAGATCCGGCTGTCCGCTGGGAAGATCACGCCGATGCCATGCGCGCAGCGTGGGCAACGCCGAACCTGACGGGCGAGACGAATTACGTCATCCTCGACGCCGAGGGCAAAGGTCACTATGTCGGCTGCCACCTCGACATCGATTGTTTCTCCCGTCAGGCAAATGACTGGTACGGCGAGGGCGACGACATGATTATCATCGACGGCGAGCCACTGCCAAGGTTGTACGGCACGGGCACCGAGGATTATTTCAACACGGCGTTCGGTCCCAGTCAGGAATACTGCGCACCCTATCATGGGATCATCCTCAATCAAGGCACGGAGGATTGGCGCTGGCGGGGCAAAAACACCCTCTACCGCTACCATATCGAAGATCCGATCTTCTTTGAGCAATCCATCAAGGTCACGATTGAGCACGGGCATGCCAACAAGCTGACCAATGATTACTCCTCGACAGCGTACTGGTATCAGACGGAACCGCATAAGCCGTTCCCTGCCCTGCTGCCCGTCGATCAGCGCCTGCCGCGCCTGTAGCCGACCATGCTCGAAAACAACCGCGCGCAGCACCTATCCCTCAACGGGGAATGGCAGATCGAGATCGCCGATCAGTCCGGTGCGATCACCGTGCCGGGCGTCTGGGAGACGCAGGGCTACCCGCCCGATGCGGTCACGGCCTTTTATACCCGTTCGGTCGAGCTTCCGTCCGATTGGGCCGAAACGCGTATTTTTTTGCGCTTCGAAGCCGTCAGCTACCGGGCTGAAGTCAGCGTCAATGGTCAGATCGTCGGCACGCACGATGGCATGTGGACGCCGTTCGAATTCGACGTGACGAACGTCGTTCATGCCGGGGCGACCAACACCATCACGCTGACCGTCACCAAGCCGGGCGGCGAAGGCAGCCCATTCCCGTATCGCGATGTACTGGTGGGCTTTGTTCCCTACGTGGCGCGCACCTTCGGCGGACTATGGCAGCCCGTCACGCTGATCGCCCACCGTACGCCTGCCTTGCGCATAGGACACATTCGGGCGGACTGGCGAACGGGCGAAGTCCGCGCCAGCGCCGCGCTCGACTACTTTGGCGAGCGGCCCACGAAGGCCGATCGTTTGCAGGTCGATGTGCTGGATGCAAACGGCGTCCCCGTCGCCACCGTCGAGACGTCAGCCGATGAATTCACACTGACCGTCCAGCAGCCAGCCCTCTGGTCGCCGGAGACGCCGACCCTCTACGATCTGCGCCTGCGCCTGATGCGGGATGGCGCGCTGCTGGCAGAAACACACCGCACTTTCGGCTTCCGGAGTTTGCGCGCAGAGAGCGAAGCACTTCTCCTCAACGATCAGCCCTACGGCGTGCGCGGCATACTCAGTTGGGGCTGGAATCCGCAGACCCTCGCGCCGGTCGCCACCGACGACGAAATCCGCGACGAGTTCCGCCGCGTGCGCGCGCTCGGCTTCAATCTGGTCAAACTTTGCCTGTTCGTGCCGCCGCCGCGTCTGTTTGAGATCGCCGACGAAGAAGGTATGCTGCTCTGGCTGGAACTGCCGATGTGGTGGCAGCGCATCAACGACCACCTTCGCCAGCAAGCGCCGCGCGAATACCGCGACATACTGCGGCGCGTTCACCACCACCCATCGGTCGTGATCTACAGCCTCGGCTGTGAACTCGGCATCGACATGGCAGACGCGGCGCTGCTCAGCGACCTGAACGCCATCGTGCGCGGGGGCACAAGCGGCGTGCTCGCCTGTGACAACAGCGGTTCGGGCGAAGCCTACGCGGGATTGGACTTCGACTTCGCCGACTTCAGCGATTATCACTTCTACTCCGATCTGCACTACTTCGCTCCGCTGCTCAAGCACTTTTACCGCGAATGGCAGCAGCCCCGCCCTTGGATCTTCGGCGAATACTGCGACAGCGACGACTACCGCGACCCGGCAGAATTGAACGTCGGTGGCGAACGTCCGGCATGGCGCGATCTGCTTGGCGTGGAGGGGAACACCGGACGCTGGGCGTACAGCGAACAGGAAACGCGTATGGCAGCCCATGCGCTCCCGTTCAGCGATGCGCAATTGGTCAGCATCTCGCGGCGCGAGTCGCTCCTCAAGCGCAAATTCATCCTCGAACGCACCCGCGCAAGCCGCTACGTCGGCGGCTACGTGCTGACAGGACTGCGCGACACGCCGATCAGCACGTCGGGCGTCTTCGACGATCTCGGACGCAGCAAGTTCGATCCTGAAGCCTTCCGGCGCTTCAATGACGCTGCTGTGCTGCTGCTCGAAGGGCGACGCGCGCGCCAGTGGGTCAACGGCGGTGACCGCCCCGCCCCCATTGATCTGTTCAATTATGTCGGCGGGACGACGGCGAGTTTTCGCCTGCTGCTGGCGCACAGTGATGCTTCATTCCCCGGTGGCGAACTGCGTTGGCGCCTCGTCCGCCCTGACGGGTCCATTGCGCTGACGGGAAATACCATCGTCACGGCGGGGATTCAACCGGGGCGAGCAAGCGAAATCACCGCGCTCGATCTCGCCCTGCCCCCTGTCGAACAGGCGCAAATCTGGCAGCTCGAAGCGGATCTCGACGGACGAATCGCCAACGAGTGGCGGCTCTGGCTCTACCCGACACCTCAGGCTTGGAGCGACGGTAATACCGCGTATGATCCGGTCGGTGCGTTCGGCGGCATCTTTCCAGCGGCTGACTTTCGACCGGACGAGGTAATTCTCACCAGCGTATGGACGCCGCAGGTCGAAGCATTTGTGCGCGGCGGCGGTCGTGCCGTCCTGCTGCAAACGGGCGCGGGCGCGTTCCCGACGCTGCCCGTCCCGTTCTGGCGCGAGTCGATCAAGCTGATCGAGGATCACCCGCTCTGGCAGGGTTTCCCGCACGCGGGGCATGTCGATCTGCAGTTCTACCACCTCGCCGCCGATTATGCTCTGGATGCCACTCGCCTGCCGGATGCGCGCCGCGTGCCCATCCTCACGCGGCTGGATGCGCGCTTATTCACCCTGCTCGATTATCTGGTGGAATTGGAACTGGGCAGCGGGCGCATGATCGCCTCGTCGCTGCGCTTCTGGGGTGGCGCAGGCGATCAGGTGACGGATATTCAGCACAGTCCCGCCGCCCTGTTTCTGCTGCGTCAAATTGTGCATTATCTGTCCACGCGCCGGTGAAAAATAAGAGGGTGACTGTTCCCAGTCACCCTGTGCCTTATTTCCGAATTAACTCCGCTGCGTTGTTGTCCTCAACGGTCAGATGATCGCCGTTGTCGGGCAGTCCGTTCAACTGGTGTTGAAGGTCGCAGCGCTGTACCACCGCTCCATTGAGGCCGTTCAACAGGATCGCGCCACCATCGACCTCATCAAGCGGCAGCAGCATCCCGTCCGACGGGATCGCGTTACGTCTTATAGCTTAGCCCTTCAATCCAGTCAGTTGAATACCCTCGATGAAATAGCGCTGCGCGAAGAAAAACAGCACGATCATGGGCACCATGCTCATAACCGAGGCAGCGATCAGCCGATCATAGAAGATCGTGCCGTACTGGTCATTGAAGAAGTTAAGCCCCACCGATACCGGGAACAGCTCAGGGCTGGAGAGGAAGATGAACGGTTCAAGGAAACTGTTCCACGTCCACCAGAAGGTGAAGATAATCACGGTGGCGATGGCGGGCTTGCTCAACGGCACGATCACCTGCGCGATGATTTGCAGCGTACTTGCGCCGTCAATGCGGGCAGCATCTTCCAGCTCACGGGGAATCGTCGTGAAGAACTGCCGCAGCATGAAGATCAGGAAGGCGTTGCCGAAGAACGAGCGCAGAAAGAGGGGCCAGAGCGAGTTGACCATGCCCAGATCGCGAAAAATTTCATAAACCGGCACGAGCGTCACCGGATACGGCAGCATCATGGTCCCCAACAGCAGGACGAAGAAGAAACTCTTGCCCGGCGCGCGCAGTCGCGCGAACGCATAGGCGACGACGACGCACGATAGCACATGCCCAATGGTGTTCAGCACCACCAGCACGAACGAGTTGCGGAAGAACGTCGGGAAGTAGGTTTCGCCGACTTTCGTTTGCAGTGCCTCGACATAGCCCTCGAAGTTCAGTTCCGGGTACATAGCCCGCGTCAGCGCCACAGGATCGACGTCGAAGGCTGCACTCACAGCCGCCGTCGGCACGATCAGCGCCAGGTCACGCGGGTTGCCGACGAGTGCGACCGAACGCGCCGCGCCATCATCGCTGAACCCGTCCTGAACGCGGAAGGGAATGCGATTCAGTTGATCGCCGCGCGCACTGGTGAGTCCGCCAAGCTGCGCCGCGCGCAGCGATGTGGCTTGCTCAACCGGGATCACAATGCTCGCCTGTGTTCCGCTGACCAGCACGATGATCGGCGTTGTCACTTCACCAGCGGTGTACGTCGCGCCCTGCATGGCCACGTCGTTGACGACCACCGTCGCCTCGTTTGTGAGCTGCGCACGGGGCGCGATGAAGGCGTAGGCGTCGAACTCGGCTTCATCGATCACGGGCTGCCATGACTCCTGCACCAGCACAATGAACTCACCGTCCTGTCCTTCAACCGTGAACTGGGGCAGTTCGGTTTGCCCGACCGGAGCATACCCCGCTTCGTTAAGCTGCTCGGCGGGCACCAGGAGCGCGGCAGCAGCGATCTCCGGTGCGCCGACGACCGTGAGCTGTGACTCGGGACCGATGGGGATGATCTGGCGGACGCCCTCCGGCGTCTCGATCTCACGTCCCCGAAACTCCACCCCGCCGATCTCCGGCGAGGCTCTGTCTCCGGCATTGACTTCGTCCAGCGGCATCCGCAGCGCCGCAGTCTGCAGATCGGCGACATCGGCGACAATCAGCGTGTCGTTATCGCCGCGTGCCAGCGCAACGACCTGCCGCGTCTCGCCATTCGCCGTCCAGTCGCGCACATTCATGGTGAGGTCGCCCATTGTGATCGGGGTTGCTTCACCAAGTTCGCTGCCCGGTACGGCAAATACGTTTTGCAGCAGCGCGGCGTCGATGACGGTGGTGTAACGCCTTAAGCCGATTTCGATCACTGTTTCGGGCTGACAATCGATTTCCACTCGCCACAGACTGACCATCCGATTAGTGCTGCCGACGCGCACCTCTTCCCAGTGTTGAGGAATCCAGATCGGCGGATCAGTGAATATTTGCCAGCCGGGTTTCAAACTGGCGGAGATCATCCAGAGCATGGGGAACAACATGAACGCCGCGCCCAGCGCCAGCACAAAATAACTGACGGCGTGACGAATACCGCGCTGCCAGCGATTAGAGGTGCGCAGGCTGCGCCACATGTGGGCGGCACGCCCAAGAATCGTCGGGGAGCTCGTGACATCCATAGCTCAACGAACCTCCGCTTCATAGTAGACCCATGCCGTCGAAGACCGGATCACAAGCAGGGTGATCACCATGATGATGATGAACAGTATCCACGCCAACGCCGATGCATAGCCCATCTGCGCCATCTGGAACGCCCGCTCGTACAAATTCAGCATATAGAACAGGGTCGCATCATTCGGACCACCGCGCGTCAGCACCCACCCGACATCAAACACCTGCAGCGCGGCGATGATCGCCAGCACCACATTGAAGAAAATGGTCGGGCTGAGCATCGGCAGCGTCACAAAACGGAAGCGCGCCCAGTTATTCGCGCCATCGATTTCCGCCGCTTCATACAGCACATCGGGAATGCCTTTCAGCCCCGCCAGATAGATCACAATCTGCCCGCCAATGCTCCACCAGCTCATCAGGATGAGCGCGGGCAGCGCCCAGTTTTCGTCAAGCAGCCAGTTCGGCCCCTTGATGCCAAACAAGCCGAGCGCCAGATTGAGCAGTCCGCCCTCCGGTCGAAAGATGTACAGCCACAGGATGGCGACAGCGATGCTGCTGAGAATCGAGGGGATGAAGAAGATGGTGCGCCAGAAATTGACACCGCGCAGATTTTGTGACAGCACCATCGCCAGCGCCAGCGCGATAATCGTACCGCCCGGCACACTGCCGAGCGCGAACAGCAGGGTGACACGCAGCGACTGCCAGAAATCCGGGTCACTAAAAATACGTTCGTAGTTGCGCAAGCCGACCCAGACGGGCGGCGACAGCAAATCGTAGGATGTGAAAGAGAGATACAACGAACGCAGCATGGGATAAGCGAGGAAGCCTAGAAAACCGATCAGCCACGGGAGGATCAGAGCGTAAAACCAGAGTGCTTCCCGACGCGCCAGCGTAGAACCAGCATTCCTTTTTGGGGGACGTACAGCCATCACGGAAGTCCTTCACCTGTCGAGCCGATGGCAAGGAGAGTCTTGACCGATTAAGGTCAGGGGGCAGCGCTGCCCGAAAGCCGCGCACCCCCTGTCCACGTTATGCACAAGTTGATCGCTGATGCGATTTTACGGACGATTGAACTCCGTCACCTGCACAGCCGACTTTACGTCTGCCCACCTTCGGCGAGACACGCATCGGCGTCTGCAACCAGCGCATCCAGTTCTGCCTGAATGTCAATCGCATCGCCGCCATCTGCCAGCAACCGCTTCATCAGATCGCTCGCCGGAGTCGCCACGCACGTGCTGTAGTACGGCGAACGCAGTTCTTCCAGCGGGCCGAGGTGATTGGTTTCGGCGATGAAGACGCTCCAGTACGGATCATCCTCACGCTGCATTTCCTGCGAGACCACCGGATTGCCGCTGAGTGCCTTGAGCGCGAACACGCGCTGACCGGGTTCGGTCGTCAGCCACTTCAGCAGTTCCCACGCGGCGTCGGGATTCGGACTCTGACCGGAGATGCCCCAGCCCATCCACATCAGGACGCTGGAACGACCACCAGGACCCGACGGGACAGGGACAACCTGCCATTCCAGATTCGGCGTTTCGTTGAACACATCCTGCCACCACGGACCGTGGAAGGTCACGCCGAGCGCGATCTTGCCATCCTGGAACATCTGCACGCGACCGCCCTCGACCGCGCCGATCTCAGTAGCCGACGGAGCGACATGGTATTCAAAGACCAGGTCGCGATACCATTCCAGTGCCTCGACTGCCGTTTCGCTGTTGAGCAGTCCGGCGGTGCTCGTGCCGTCTTCGCTGATCGTCAGCGTGCCCCACGCCTGCAGATAGCTCTGCATGCCACGCCACCAACCATCATTGATGATGTCGATGCCCCATTGAACGATGTTATCAGGATCGAAGTCCGGGCTGGCAGCATTGTTGCCATTCGCATCCAACGTCAGTTCCATGGCGATGTCGAGCGCGTCATCCCACGTCCAGCCCTCTTCAGGGTAGGCGATGCCAGCCGCGTCGAGCAGCGCTGTGTTGATGTAGAACGCGCTGGTGCTGTAGTCTTTCGGCAACGCGACGGGATGCCCGTCGTAGAAACCCTGCTCGTAGATCCCCTGATAGACATCCTCACCGATCGCGATCCCGTTTTCCCCGGTGATGAACGGTTCGAGGTCGATGTACGCCTGCCCGTCCGAGGCTTCCATATACAGCGCCGCCCATTCCGGCGGATAAGCCATCAGATCAGGGCTGGTGCCTGCTGCCAACCATGTGAGGCGACGCGTGTTCTGCTCGTCGCCGATGTTCGGCTCCAGCGCCACGTCGATGCAGGGATATTCCGCCTCAAAGGCTTCAATGACCTGATTCATGTATTCGACACGGTCACCGCTGGACCAATCGTCTACACGCAGGGACACCGGATCCCGTCCTTCGCAGAAACCGCTCTGCGCAGCGACAGGAACGAGTGCCAGCGCCAAGAGCGCCAACACAACTAGAAGAATACTTTTGCGTACCATAGGTATATACCTCTCTGCAAAGTAATCTAATCATTGAACTGCTACGATCTGTCTAAATCTTAGCGTCAAAATGTGTCAAGCGTCAATCATTTGGTTCCAGTCTAAGGAAAATTCCTATTTGACATGGACAATTGCTTTCCCATATAGTTAAAAGGTATAGACCTATTTAAGCACATTGTGCAGACTAAGTGGTATATGTCTGATTTGTTAAGCAAACTTCCGAATGCTCCGCCGCTTCATGTCCAGGTCACCCGCATCCTCAAAGAACGCATCGTCAGCGGCGCGTGGATCAACGGCAGCAGCATTCCCGCCGAGAAAGAACTGTGCGAAGAGTTCGGCGTGGCGCGGGGCACCATGCGCCAAGCGCTGCAAACGCTGGAGAGCGAAGGGTTTCTTAACCGCCAGCAGGGTCGTGGAACCTTCGTCATGTATACGCCGAACCAGCCGTCGTCGCGGCAGGTCGCGTTTGTTGTTCCCTATGTGCGTGACTCCTCCCTCCCCGCCATTCTGATCGGGTTCCAGCAGGTCGCCGAACAGGCGAATTTCTCGGTCATCTTCAATCACGTCAACAACAGCATTGAGCAGCAAGAGCGCGTCCTGCGGAAACTCGTCGAGGATGGCACAGCCGGGATCGCACTGTATCCGGTCGACTCGGAGACTCAGCCTGAGATCGAAGCGCTCGTCCGGGCACGCTATCCGCTGGTGCTGATCGACCGATACCTGCGGGGCACTTCGACCGATTACGTGATGAGCGATCATTTTGGCGGCGCGCTGCGCGGGACTCACTATCTCCTCGCTCAGGGACACAGGCGCGTCGGCTTCGTGAGCTGGCTTTCACCCGCTGTCAGCATGGAGCATCGCTACCTTGCCTATGCCCAGGCGCTGCTGGAACGCGGTATCCCGGTCGATGAAGCGCTGGTCTGCCGCGTGGAAGGCTACCCGATGATCGATCTTACGCCGCTCTGCGACTATCTATCCTCCCCCGGCCGCCCGACGGCGGTGTTCGCCGCGAATGATCAGATCGCCATCGCGCTCTACCGGGCAGCGGTGATTGTCGGTCTCGCTATCCCCAAAGACCTGTCCATTCTCGGCTTCGACAACCTCGACGTATCCGACCATCTCGACCCACCTTTGACGACGCTGGCCCAACCCTTCGTCGCCATCGGTCAGGAGGCGGCGAGGATTCTGATCCGGCGGGTCAAAGGCGACGGCGCCGCGCTTGAGCAAATCAGTCTGCCGCCCGAACTGGTGATTCGTAATTCATGCATCCGCCCGGAGCCTGACAGCTTGAACCCAATTAATTGAAACGAGAGGCTCAACCATGATTAAACCCTCGACCCCACCAACCGATGAGCGCACCTTGCTCTACTACACTTTCGGCAATCACATGCACTGGGTGGATATGGAATGGCTGTGGGGCTATCAAGTCTTGCCCGACTCCCTCCGCGATATGCTCCACTTTTGCCACAAGACAGGCGCCAAGGGCAACCTCAACTTCGATGGCATCGGTTATGAGAAGATGGCGGTCGAAGCGCCGGATGCCCTGCAAGAGCTGCGAACCGCGCTGCAAGCGGGCACGCTGGAAGTCGTCGGCGCCTCGTATGGTCAACCCTACGGCCTGTTTCACGGCGGCGAGTCGAACGTGCGCCAGCGCATTTATGGCGTGCGCTCGGTGATGCGTCTGCTCGGCGTACGCCCGAAGACCTTCTGGGAGGAAGAATTCGACTTCTTCCCGCAGCTCCCGCAGATGCTGCGCGGCGTCGGCTTCGAGTACGCGTCGCTGTTCTTCCAGTGGACGTGGCACACGCCCGAAATTCCGCGTGAGACGCTCCCGGCAATCTGGTGGGAAGGGATGGATGGCAGCCGCCTGCTGACCTCGACGCGCAACGCGCTCAACCTGCACCAGTGGCCCGAAGACTTCGCCGGACTGCTCGACAGCCCGATCATCCACGAGATGCCCGTGCCGGGGATCGTGCAGTGGCTCGAACTCATGCCCTCCCCCGACTGGATGTGCCGCTCTGAACTGCTGCTGCCCCAGCTTCACGCGCTCAAAGCCGACCCACGCTTCGATCTGCGCTTCGTCACGCTCTCGGAATATCTCGAACAGGCGCGCGACCACGCCGAACCGCGTCGCTACACGCTGAATGACGTGTTTCATGGCATGAGCCTCGGCAAGAATGGCGATGCTTTCCGCTGGATGAGCCATCAGGGGGAAGAGGCGCTGCTCACCGCCGAGTCGATCTCGGCGCTGGCAGGCTTATTCGGGCGGCCGTATCCCCATTGGGATGTCTACCCGACGTGGGAATTGGAGGAAGCGTGGCGCGAACTGCTCAGCGCGCAGCATCACGACAACGACGAGTGCGAGGGTTTGTGCGGGTTCGTCGGACGATATTCCTATGAACGCAGTTGGAAGCTATCCGAGGGGATCACCAATCGGGCACTGCAAGCACTCCATGCTCGCGCGAACGTGAAAGAGGGCGAGATGCTTGTATATAACCCGCTGGGGTGGGATCGCCAATTTGCGCGGGATGTATCGTCGCGCTCGTGGACGGTTCCGGCATTCGGTTACGTAGTGGCGAGTTCAGACCGTTCAGGATCAAGCAGCGACCAAATTGAGGAGACGCCGACTGAATTTATCTTGCGGCGCGACTCGCTGTCTGTGCACATCGACAAAGCGCGCGGCATCATCACCCAGATTACGAGTGCTGATTTCCCCAATGGTGTTCTAGATCAACCGCTCCTACTGCTAGAAATGATGCGGGACGGTAAGCCAGACCGCTTTGAACGCGCCGAGGTGATCGCGCATGGTGCGAGCCTGACGATCAAACGCAGAGGCGAATCGGGCGCATCAGTCGAGATTCTGGTTTATCTCCCCGCTGCGGAAATGCGCGTATTTCTCAGAATGTCATGCACCCACCTGCACGGAATCGACAATGGGGTTGCCGGAGCACTTAAGACTCAGTTCGCGATGCGCATACCCGGAGGGCGTCTTATCCACGATCACCCTTATGGAGTGAGCGAAACGCACGTACAGGGGACATACAAGCGCAAGTACCCGACGGGCGAATGGATGACCTCGCCGCAGGTGTTCGAGGATGTCGAGAATCCATTTACCTCGACCAGTCTGCTCGACTTCACCAACGACGAATGCGGTGTCTTGCTCATGCACGACTGCACACAGGCGTTTATGCGGCACGACTCGCCGGCTGGCACGTTGCACGTTTCGAATATCCTCAACCTCCGTGACGCCTGGGATGAAGACTATTATGTCAGTGACGTCTTTAGGAATTACAGCCTCGTTGTGCACAAACAGATCGACCATGCGACCCGCTGGAAATGGGCGCACGAGTTCCGCCATCCATTGATAGCGGATTTCACGCCCGATAAGCCACACCCCATCCTCGACAAGCAGATCGCCAACAAGCCTGCGCTGCCGCCGACTTTCAGCCCTGTTCAATGCGACTCTGACTCGGTTGTGGTCACGGCGTTCTACCGCGAATCCGAAGTGATCGCCAAGGATTTGCCGAACTACGCCGGGCGCGGCATGGGCTTCCCCTACATCCTGCGGCTGGTGGAGTTCAACGGCGTCGAAGCGCCCGCGACTCTGCGCGTGGCGGGGAGCGTCGGCGCGGCGTACAAGACGAATCTGCTCGGCGAAATCATCGAGCCGATCACGTTTACGCTCAGTGAGGATCAGCTCACGAGCACCTGTCAGCTCACGCTCAAGCCGCATGAGATTGCCACGCTGTATGTCGATCTGGAATGGGGACGCAAGCAGCCGCGTAACCTCGACGAACATCGCTCGGTGTGGGCGACCGTGCATCGCGTCGATGAGCAGCAGGAAAAGCCAGAATGACACAGAAAGATCAGCTTGGCGTCGGCGTCATCGGCTTGCACGAGGGGCGCACCCTGCTCGTCGCGCTCAATCACATCATCCCAGCGAATGTGGGGGCGCCCACCGAACAGGTCACACGCGCGCCGCACGCCCGCGCCGTCGCCGGGTGCGATCTCCGCGAGGAGAAAATCGCTGCTGCGCGCCGCGACTGTCCCGCTCTGTTCTACACGACTGATTACGACGCCATGCTCAAGCGTGACGACGTCGATATTGTCGCCATTTACACCCCTGATCCGCTGCATGGCGATCATATTGTGCGGGCATTTGACGCCGGCAAACACGTTATCTGCACCAAGCCGATCGTCAACTCAGCCGAAGATGCGCGCCGCGTCCTTGAAGCAGGTCGCCGCAGCGGACGCCAACTGCTCGTCGGGCAAAGCACGCGCTTTTTCGAACCGTTCCAGCGGCAGCGCGCCGCTTATGAAGCGGGCCAAATCGGCGCGCTGGAACTGCTCGACGCTCACTACATGCATCGCATGGACTGGTTCTATGACAAAAGCCCGTGGGCGACCGACCAAACCGATTGGGTCTACGCCGGGCTGAGTCATCCTGTTGATCTCGCCCGCTGGTATCTGGGACGGATCGCGGAAGTCCAGGCTTACGGACGGCAGTCGGCGCTGGCGCGGCAATACCGCGCGCAGTCATTTGATATCTACACGGTCAATCTGCGCGCAGCCGATGGAGGCATCGGTCGAGTGCTGGGTCACTACGGCGTCCACGAACTACCGTCGGCGCGCAATGCCATCGAGCTGCTGCTGTATGGCACCGACGGCAGCAGCCAGGCGCAGTATCACGACATGCGCTATCTCGCGACCCGACCGGACGGGGCGGAAATCCGCGAAGACTACCTCTACCACAAACGTGCTTACTACTTCAACAACGAAGTCCACGGCATGCACTACGGCGAATTTGCCAACTACACCGAATACTTCGCCCGTGCCTTGCTCGCCGACCGCCCATACTCGCCGAACCTTAAAGAAGGGATTGAGACCTACTGCGTGATGGAAGCGATCAAGCAGTCGGCGCGCAGCGGGCAGCCTATCGCCCTTGCGCCGCTGCTCCAGGAGGTCGGATTGGTGTAGGGACGCGCCGGTGGACACTCATGCGGGCTTGTCCGCAAATCAGATTTCTCACCCCACCCCCAGCCCCTCCCCGAATTCAGGGAGACAGCAAAAGCGTGTTTTCCCCCTCTCCCCGCTGGCGTGGGAGAAGGGAACTCGAATTACTTGTCTGAGCCATGGAGACTGGGTAGCCATTTGCTGACAAGCCTATACCGGCGTCCATACTGAGCTTTACGCCTTGGACGCGCGGCACTGAACTCCTGCTGCAAATGATTCGGACCAATGGGAAGGCATGACAGTTGTCAGTCGTTTTGGCGCAGCCGACGGGTGACGCGCTTGCGGATACTCGCAGACCTTGCCATTGTACCCGCTCACGGATACGTGCAGGCGGGCGCGCCGAGGGGCAGGCTGCCGCGCTCCGCCTGGATGAGGATGTGCTTCGTGTTCAGCAAGCCCAGCGTGATCCCCAAGTTGGTCTCGATCTGCGGGATACTCACTGATGTCCAGCAGCCGCAGCGCTTCTTGCTCGAACGCGGCAGCATGTTTTCATTTGTCTACGGCCATGGCTTACGCTCCCTTTCGTCGAGTAGGACGGACATCCGTTTCCTCCACTACCGGGGGTTACGCTCAGTTGGCGGTTGTCATGCTAATTGTTGGAACCGCGCGTCAGGCGGTCGATAAGCATCGCCAGCAGAATGATCAAGCCGGTCGCCATCAGTTGATAGAACGCCTGCACGTTCATCAGCGTGAGACCATTGCGCATCGCGCCAAGGATGATCGCACCGAGCACCGTGCCGACGATACTGCCTTTGCCACCCATCAGCGACGCGCCGCCGATGGCCGCCGCCGCAATCGCGTCGAGTTCCCATTGATTACCGAGGATGGGTTCCGCCGCACCGAGCCGCCCCACGAGAATGAGCGCCGCCAGCGCCGCGAGGAACCCGCTGATCAGATACGCGCTGACTTTGGTCAGGCTGACCGGGACGCCGCTCACGCGTGCCGCTTCTTCGTTACCACCAATGGCGAGCATGTACTCGCCGAGCGGCGTCTTGCGCAGAATGACCCAGATGATCACCGCGACCACGCCGACGATCACCACCGGAACCGGAATTGAGCCGACGCGTCCATTGAAGAAGGCACGAAATTCCGGCGGCACGGAGAGGATCGGGTTGCCGCCTGTATAAATGAGAGCGATCGAACGGTATAAACTGAGCGTACCGAGCGTCACGATGAACGGTTGCAACTTCGCGCGGGAAATCAGCAGCCCGTTGATCAGTCCGCCCAACACCCCGAGCCCCAGCCCGATAGCCACCGCCGGAATGACGGGCATGCCATCGAACATGAACGTCGCCGTGAACACCGCCGCCACCGCCGCCGTCGGACCAACCGACAGATCGATGCCGCCCGCGATGATCACCAGCGTCATGCCGAGCGCGATGCACGCGTTGATCGCCGACGACTGCAGGATATTGATCAAGTTGGCTTCGGTCAGGAAGATCGGCGACTGGCTGGCGAAGAATACGAAGATCACCACCAAGCCGATCAAGGTGCCAGCGTCGCGCACATTGTCCCGCAGATTGATGCGGCGGGCTGCCGGTAAGCGCGTTTCCTGTTGGATGTCTACGGATGCCATCTGGGCCTCATTCGGTAGTTCTTGCTTGCTCACGATTGTTTGCTCACCGCGTGGCGCATGATCGTCTCTTCATCGGCCTGCGCCCGCTCTAGGATGGCCGCCGCGCGCCCGGCGCTCATGACCAGCACGCGGTCGCTGAGTCGCAGAACTTCAGGCAGTTCCGATGACACCATCAGGATCGCTTTACCCTGCTGCGCCAACGCTTCCATCAGGTGATAAATTTCTTGCTTCGCGCCAACATCAATGCCGCGCGTCGGTTCGTCAAAAATCAGGATTTCGCTGTTCGCGTTCAGCCAGCGACTGAGAATCGCTTTTTGCTGGTTGCCACCGCTGAAGTAGCGGATCGGGCGGTCGATGTTGCGCGGGCGCAGGTTGACCTGCTCGGCGAGGCGCGTGACATCGGCGCGCCGCCGCCCATTCGCGACCCAACCGAAGGGCGCATACTTCTGAATCACTGGCAGCGAGGTATTCGACAGCACGGGCAGCAGGGGAATAATGCCCGACTTCTTACGATCTTCGGGCAGCATGCCGATGCCCGCGCGAATCGCCTGCCGCGGGGAGGCAAAGGTAACCGTCTGCCCGTTCAGTTCAATCGAGCCGCTCGTCGGCGGGCGTAACCCGGCGATCAGGTGCATAAGTTCGGTGCGTCCCGCGCCGACCAGCCCGGCGATGCCGAGGATCTCGCCACGGTGCAGGTCAAACGACACATCGCGCACTTTGCTGCCCCACGACAGATTACGTACGCGCAGCACACACTGGTCTTGCGTATAGGTGATGTGGCGAGTTTCGGTTGTTTTCCGGCCCACCATCATGCCGACGATCTGTTCTTCGCTCACATCGCTCACCGCCACTTCGCCGACGAGTTCGCCGTCGCGTAACACTGTGGCGCGGCTGGCTAGTTGGAAGATCTCATGCAGGCGGTGGGATACGTAAATGATGCCGACGCCGTGCTCCTGCAAATCGCGGATGACGCGCACCAGCACATCGAATTCTTTGGGTGTCAGGCTGGAGGTCGGCTCATCCATGGCGATGATGCGGGCGTTACCGAGCAGCGCGCGCGCAATTTCGATGAGCTGGCGCTGCGCAATGCTCAATTTCGTGACCGGGGTGGTCACATCAATATCGACGTTCAGGCGCATGAGAATCTCGCGCGCTGTGCGCCGCATTTGGGCGGTATCTTTGAAAATCCCGTAACGGGTCAGCGTTTGACCAAGAAAGATATTTTGGGCGGCGTCCAGTTCGGGAATCTGCTGCAATTCCTGATGGATCATCGCGATGCCCGCCCGGTATGCACTTTTCGGGTCGTGAATTTGGACGGGCTGGCCGTCAATGGCAATCGTCCCGCTGTCCTGCTGGTACACCCCGAACAGAATTTTGAGCAGGGTGCTTTTCCCCGCGCCGTTTTCGCCTACCAGGGCGTGAACTTCTCCCCGGCGCACGCGCAGTGACACGTTTTTCAACGCCTGCACGCCGGGAAAGGATTTGGTGATATTGTCGAGTTCCAGCAGATATGCGTCGGACATGGTGCTTTCCTCACTCGGAGAGGTGGAGGTGGGGCGCACGCTCAAGTCAGCGTGCGCCCCGATGAGCCTCAATCGGGCTTAGCTGCCCTGCATCGCCATTTCGGCATCTTCGATCAGCGCCGCGCGGGTGTCCGCACCTTCGCCATAGTAGCGGTCGAAGTTTTCCAGTGTGATCAGCGCCTGCGGCGTCGAGACGACGCGCGGCAGTTCCTGCCCGCCGAGCAGACGGAGCGCGACTTCGAGGGCGACATCACCCGTCAGAACCGGGAAGGAGTCGACCGTACCGCGCAGCTCGCCCGCCTGAATGGAGGCGTACGCATCGCTGATGCCGTCCGTGCCGATCACTGCGACCTGTTCGAGCAGCCCCGCCGCCTTGACCGCTTCCACGACGCCGAGCGCCATGCCGTCATTGTTGCAGTAGAAGCCGACGAGGTCGGGGTGCTGCTGCAGAATGGTCGCCGCAGTATCATATGCCAACTGGCGATCCCAGTTCGCCGGGACGCTGGCGACGACTTCAAAGGCCGACGATTCTTCGGTAATGGTCATGGTGAAACCTTCGGTGCGCTGACCCGCCGCATACACGCCGGGCTGACCTTCGATGACCGCGACCTTGCCGCCATCCGGATAGTTTTCGATGAACCAGCGGGCGGCGCGCACACCGTTATCGCGCTGAACATTGCCGACATAGTGTTCTGCCGTCGCGATGACCGCATCGTTCACGTTGATGACCGGGATGCCGAGTTCCGCCGCCTGGTCAACCGCCGGGATCAGATTGGCGTCCGACTGCGGGGAAACCAGCAGCGTGTCGAAGCCGAGGGTGAGCATGGCTTCGGCAATCGTGAGCTGACCGAGCTGGTCGGCTTCGTTCTGCGCAGCCTGCAGGATGACATCGACGCCGAAGCGTTCGCCCGCATTGGTGTAGCCTTCGCCGAGCAGACGCCAGTATTCATTGATCAGCGTCTTGGCAACGGCGCCTACGCGAATCTGCTCTTCAAACATGGGGACGGCGCCAAATTCCGATTCTAACTGCCACCATTCAATGCGATCCGGTTCCGTATCGGAATCGAGCGGCGGGAGTTCTTCCTGAGCGAAAACAAAGCTGAAAGCGCCGAGGACGAGCGCCAAAATGAACAGCAAACGGAAACTCTTAAACATGGGATGGAAACTCCTTATTTATGTAGAAAACCACTTCTCGGACATCCAACTGCTGCGAAAGCTTGCTTACAGCCCATCTTGTTCTATCGCGTCACCTCCATGATTTGGCTCTCTCCCCCTTCAAGCGCATCACGACAACAGCAGCATCTGGATCAACCGCTGTGCCTGAATGACATCTTGCTTATCCAAAAGCCGCTGCATCTGCGCCTCGTCGACGCGGTCGAGCAGGGCGAGCATACGCCGCACCACGTCGATATTCAGCGCGCATTCTGCTACCGGATCGATCCCGATGGCGTCCGGGAACGTGTCGAAGTAGATCGCTTGGTCGTAGCCGATCTGGCGGAGTGTGTAGAGCAGTTCGAGCGTTTGCATGGGATGCACGCTGCCCACCATCAGACCATCATCGCGTTTGCCGTAGCCGTCGTTCAAATGTACGCCGAACAGCCGACTGTAACGGCTGACCAGCGCCGCGACCGCCGCCGGGACTTCGTTGGCGTAAATGACATGGGCAAAGTCGAGCGTCACGCCGAGGTTCGGCAGGTTGAGTTCGCGCAGCGCGAGCAGCGTCCGCCCCGCATCCGACAGGATGCTGTAGGCGCGCGGTTCGTTCGGCTTGTATTCAATGCTGATGCGTATGTTCGGGTTGTACTGCGCGACGCGGCGGATGCCGTCGAGTTCGAGTTCCCACACCTGGTTGTAGTCGACGTGAAAGGCGTAGTCGAAGCCATCCTGCCCGAGCCAGATTGTCAGTAGGTCGCCGCCCATCGCCACCAGCGCGTCGATGCCTTCGCAGGTGAGCTGAATTGCCTTTTCGCGCACCGCCGGGTCGGGGTTGCTGAACGCACCCTGATCAAACGCCGGGTCGGTGTAGTAGCGCATCGCCAAGCCATTTAGCGTAAGCTGGCGTTCGTGCAGCGCGGCGGCAAGTTCGATCGGCGTGCAGCGATCAAAGTGATCTGGGTAGTTGAAATCCACCTGCGTCAAGCCCGGCACAGACGCCACACGGTCGAGTAGATCGAGCGTGGTCGGCTTGGGCGTGGGCTGCGTCCAGAACAGTTCCGGGCGCGTCTTGAACGAATTGAGACGGGTGGCAAAAACTGGTGCTAAGCTCATCAAAAAGGCCTTGATTAGTACAACGCGAAGCGAAAAACTTCACTAATTCATCGCATTTAGTTAGTACAACTTTACTTTATCCTGAATCTCTTGTTTGTCAAATAGCAAAATATCTGCCATTTTTCGGGATAAAACTCACTATTCACCGGGCTTCCAGTAAATTTGCTTTACAAAACTTAACCATTGAGTAAAATACAAGAAGGTACGCCTTGTTCTTCTATAATAGATTTGTGACTTTTTCAGAGGACAAGCCAGTTGATTACGAATTCCAGCCGCGCCGTTGGCCCGCAGATCCGCATGCTGCTGCCGACGCTCACGCCGCGCGAACAAAGTGTCGTGCAATACATGCTCAACCGGGGAAGCGAGATTCACCGTGTGACCATTGCCGATGTCGCGGAAGCGAACAACGTGTCCGACGCGATGATCGTCAAGTTGGCCAAGAAGCTGGGCTATAACGGCTACCGGGAACTGCGCGCCGCCTTGACGGAATACAACCAGCTCGCCGTCTCGGAAATGTACGAAGACTTGTCGCCGAGCGACACGCCGGAAATGATCATCGATAAGGTGTTCAAGACGGCGATTCAGGCACTGCAAGAGACACAGGCGATTCTTGATATTGACGGCTTCAACCGGGCGGTCGAGGCGGTCTACCGTTCCCGGCAGCGCGACTTTTACGGCGTCGGGGGGTCGGCCATCATCGCGCAGGATGCGGCGCACAAATTCCTGCGCATTGGCATTCGCGCCGCCGCCTACGATGATCCGCATCTGATGATGATGTCTGCCGCCCTGCTCACCGCCGACGATGTCGTGCTGGCCGTCTCGCACTCGGGGCGCACCAGCGCGGTGATCGAGCCGGCGCGCCTCGCCAAACAAAATGGCGCCACAGTGATCGCGCTGGTCAACTACAGCACGTCGCCACTCGCGCAGGAAGCCGATATTGTGCTGTGTTCCACCGCCCGCGGATCGCCGTTGATGGGCGAAAACGCCGCGGCGCGGGTGGCGCAGTTGAATATCCTCGATGCACTGTTTGTGTGCATCGCGCAGCAAGATTACGCCCGTGCAGAACAATCGCTGGAAAAGACCATGACTTCAGTCCGGCAGAAACGCGAGTCCTAAATAATGGGTAAGGTCGTCGTCCTTGGCAGTCTTCACATGGATGTGATGGTGTACGCGCCGGATCGCCCGCGCAAAGGGGAAACACTGCGCGGGTCGGCTTGGGGCTTACGCTGCGGTGGCAAAGGCGGGAATCAGGCGGTGCAGGCGGCGCTGCACGGCGCGGAAGTCGCCATGATCAGCCGCATTGGGGATGACGACTTCGGTCAACAATTGCTCGACAATCTGCGTACCGCTGGGGTGAACACCGACGCTATCCTGCTCGACCCGAACGCAGGCAGCGGCATGAGTGTCGCGATCGTCGACGAAACTGGGGACTATGGCGCAGTCATCGTCTCTGGCGTGAACATGCATATGGACGCCGCCGATATTGCTCGCACGCTGCCGCTCATCCAAGCCGCCGACGTACTGGTCCTGCAGTACGAAGTTCCGCTGGAGACGGTCGCACAAGCGGCCCAAGCAGCAGCCGCAGCCGGAACGAAAGTTGTTCTCAACGCCGCGCCCGCCTATCCCCCGCCACCAAATCTGCTGCCGTATGTGGATATTCTCGTCGTCAATGAGGTCGAAGGCGAAATGCTCTCCGGGCAAACCATGACTGACCGCCAGTCGTCTCTGACCATTGCTGAAGGGCTCGCACACCAGGTGCGAGCCGTGATTCTCACGCTCGGCGGGGCTGGCGCCATCGTCGCGACTTCCGATTCGGTCTATCACCTACCCGCGTTCACGGTCAACGTAGTCGATACGCACGGCGCAGGCGATGCCTTCGTCGGCGCACTCGCCGCGCAGTTAAGTGACGGCGTTGAACTCGGGAAGGCCGTCCGCTATGCCAGCGCCGCGGCCGCACTCATGTGTGCCAAGATCGAGGCAACAATTGATCGCATGCAGGCACTGCTCGCTCGCCCCGTCACGTAATCGACGTCATAAGCTGCCTTCTCTATACCTGTGCGTTTTCTTGGGCTTATGTCACTAGTCGCAGCGTATTTCGTATGCAGCGGGCACAAAAGTTCCACTCAATTGCGTTGGCATGGGAGTTGTGCAGTCCCCGACCGCTTGATCCGAAGGGATAACTTCCGTAAAGCAAAAGGGGTAGTTCAACCGTTGATGGGCCTTCACAATACGCCGCTACACGCTTCAGCCAAGCGTTTGTTTGGCGACGTAGGCGAAGAAAGTGAACAGGAGCGCCCGCGATGATGATCACGTACCGGATGCCCGCTTCGCTCGCCTGACGGATGATCGCATCTGCGCCCGCGCCGATTAGCGTCTGCATTTGTTCCGCTTCGACCGCGGCCATCGCCCCGGCAGTTCGGCGAACCCAGCATCTCACCTTTGATTGGTGTAAAATAGGCAATTGAACCTGCTCGGAGGGTGGCGTCTAACCAACTCGCTTCCAGCTCCACTCACAACCGACTGCTTCGTCGCTCGGGTCGCGCCTTTCCCAAACGCTCAAACTACGAAGGAACTGCTGTGACGAAGCCTATCCTCATGATCGTCGACGATCAACCTGAATATCTGGCGACCGTTCGGCGCGAACTGCGCCAACGCTACGAAGCTGCATATGAAGTGCTCGCCCTCTCATCTTCCCAGGAGGCGCTGCAACAGCTCACGCAGTTCGCAGTTGAGGGTCAGCCGGTCGCCCTCATCCTCGCAGCCTGGCAGCTTGCGCCGACTTCGGGCACGAGTTTCTTAGCATCCGCTTACGGTACAGTTCCCGGTGCGAAACGCCTGCTGCTAATGCCTCCAGCCCACCGCTCAACCACGAAACCGATCTTGCGCGCCGTGACCCTCGGTCAGATTGATCGCTTTGTACAGTACCCAACCTTGACGGTGGACGAGCAGTTTCATCATGTGATCACCGAGCTCCTCCTGGAGTGGCAGCGTGCGCAAGCCCCACCGTTCAAGCTCGTTACACTGATCGGCCAGCGCTCCGATCCTTACGCGTACGCGCTGCGCGATTTGCTCCAGCGCAGTAGCCTCCCGTTCGCCTTTCACGACGTAGATAGTTCCGAAGGCCAGCGCTTGCTGCAGGCTGGCAGTGTGCCCAACGGCCCGTTTCCGGTCTTGATACTCTTTAACGGCCAAGTGCTCACCAAGCCGACAATGGAAGAAGTTGCCGTGGCTTTCGGCGTCCGTCATAGTCGTGAAGAGGGAGTTTTTGATCTGGCAATTATCGGCGCGGGGCCGGCTGGACTATCCGCCGCCGTCTATGGTGCCTCGGAAGGCTTGCGCACGATCATCGTCGATCAGGAGACGTTCGGCGGGCAGGCCGGAACGACGTCACTAATCCGCAACTACCTCGGCTTTCCGTTCGGCATCAGCGGAGCGGAACTACTCAGCCGCGCCCTCGATCAGGCCTGGTCGTTTGGCGTCGAAACGTCGGTCTTGCGTCAGGCAACCGCTGTTCGCATCGACGGTGACCAGCGGATAGTCAGTTTTGCCGACGGGTCGGAAATCCGCTCCCGCGCCCTCCTACTGGCGATGGGCGCAGCTTACCAACGGATCGGTATTCACAATGTGGAAAAATTGATCGGTTCCGGGGTGTTTTACGGTGGCGGGGTGACGGAAGCTCGCGCGATGGAGGGCAAACATGTTTTTGTCGTCGGGGCGGGCAACTCGGCGGGACAGGCCGCCGTTCATCTGGCTAAGTATGCGCAAACAGTGACGATGTTGGTGCGCAGCAGCAGTCTCAGCAGCACGATGTCGGATTACCTCATCCGTGAAATTGAGACCGTGGAGAATATCGAGATCCTGTTTCGCAGGGTGATCGTCGATGCGAGCGGAACGGATCGGCTGGAGTCACTGACGGTGGAGGAACTGGGATCAGGTATGCGTACAATCATCCCGACTGCGGCGGTCTTCATTCTCATCGGGGCCGTACCACGCACCGAATGGTTACCACCTACCATCCGCCGCGACGCCAAAGGCTTTATCCTCACCGGGTCAGATTTAATTTCGGGGTTTGGTGCAGGGGGCGAGGCGCAGCCCCATCTCCCGATGTTGATGGAAACCAGTGTGCCGGGCGTGTTTGCGGCGGGCGATGTCCGGCACAATTCCGTGAAGCGCGTTGCGGCGGCCGTTGGTGAAGGTGGCATCGCGATTCAGTCCGTGCATCGCTATCTCGCACGGATCAAAGAAGTCTGAAGGCCAAACCGGGTGCTGGTCGCCGTACAGAAGCGACATCCCAGATACAATGTTGGTTGTCGAGGGACGGAAAGGATAGGCGAAACCACGAAGCGGGGACCGAACATTCGCTTCTTGGTGACGAGTGCGAAACTAATGCATAGGAGTTTGCGTGCGACAGCATAGACTGCGACTTTGGAAGGTTTGCCAATGGCTTTCAAGCGTTGGCAGAACGTCAGTAGAGCCGGATTGAATTGCAATGCCGTGACTGCCGCCATCTACATTGCCCGCCATAGCCGACACTGCCCGGCGTAACCAATGCGACTGCGCTTGTGGCCTCTTGCCTCGGATTGGTGCGGATATGGTGCAAAACCGGCATACGCCGTCAACTACTTTGCATTCTCGCACAGGCTGAAGTTGAGCGTACCGACCAAAAGCCAAGCTGCCGTGACCGCGCCGACGCCAGCGATGGTCAGAAGGTGCGCGGCTGCCGCTGCCCATTCGCTGTCCTGACGCAGCACCGCCTCATCCTCCTGGTCAAGCCTCGCGGGTGGCTTCATGACGGGCAAATTTCGGCGCTATAACCCAAACACTCCGGACGATAGTTTTGACGGCGTCTGCATCCATGCTTACGCGTGTGTAAACATCTTTCGCCGTCTCGATCGAACGCGGACGTTGGCGTCGGACAAGGGGATCAGCCTGCCCCAGTTGGGTCTCGCTTATGTGCTCGGCCAACCACTACCCATTTTTGCCCTCATGGTCACGCGTACGCCAGCGGAATTCGTCGAAAACCTCCCGGCGCCTGCCATCCAGCTCACCCCAGCGGAGCTGGCATGTGATTGCGCAGGCAGGCCAAACAAAAACGCATCCCGTTTGAAAAGCCTTTTGACTTGCGTCCCTGGACGGATCCGAAGCGCCGACTTCTTTCTCCGGAAAAATGCGGTGCGCGCCCCGCAACGTGCCACCCACTTTTAAGCTCCCGCTTTCTAGTGAACTGCCTCTACCGACCCGTTCGCACTAGTCAGTTGGTTGACATGTCCATCAATTCAAGTTATATTGGTAGAACGTTCGCTCAACTCAATCAATCATCTCAACTTCACTCTTCTGAGGTTTTGAGCGAACACTTGGATCGTTCAAAGTGGCGATCTAGTGGCTAAGCACCCTTATTATCAGATTTATGGTAGAACGTTTGCCCAACTGAGTCGATTATGAAAAGAGTGACGATTAAGGAAGTTGCGGAGAAGGCTGGTGTCAGCTACCAGATCGTCTCCAAGGTACTCCAGAACCAAGGACGGGTCGCTCCAGAGACTCGCGCGCGCATCCTCGCCGCCGCTAATGAACTCGGGTATGTCCCGAGCCGCATCGCCCGCGGCTTGGTGAGTAACCTCACCCAGACGCTCGGTTTTGTCGCCGGTGACCTCGCCAACTTCTTCCTCACACAATTCATCGTCGGCGCAGAGCAAGAAGCGCGCCGTCAGGGCTATTCGTTCATCGTCGTCAGCCTCGAAGATAGTCTCACCGACGTCTCGCGCGAACTCAAACTGCTGCTCGAAGAACATGTCGATGGCGTGCTGCTCGCCGCCCCGCAGCTCGAAAACAGCCCGCAGGTGCCGCAAATTCTGGCTGGCAAACTGCCCGTCGTCAGCATCCACCAGGTTGAAGACGACTTTGCCTCGATTGTTGACTCCGATCAGGAACAGATCGGCGTGCAGGCGATTGATCACCTCGCCGCGACAGGACGCCGCCACATCGCCACGATCACCGGGAGCCTGACACGGTCCTCTGCCCAAAAGCGCCTCTCCGGGACGCAGACCGCGCTGCACAAACATGGGTTAGAGTGCAGCGCCATCGAAGAAGCGAATTGGGATCCCCAGTCGGGTTACGAGGCGGCGATCCGCCTGCTGAAACGCTCACCCTCAACCGATGCAATCTTCGTGCAAAACGATCTTATGGCGCTGGGTGTCCTGCATGCTCTCTACGATCACGGCGTCCGCATCCCCGAAGACTGCGCGGTGATCGGCTGCGACAACCTGTCCACTTCCGCCCATACCATTCCACCGCTCTCGTCGATCCACATCCCCGTGCATGAAACGGGGCGAGTCGCCGTCAAGCTGCTGCTCGAAGCCATTCAGGAAGGCGAAGACTTTCAGCAGCGTCGCAGCTTTTTGCCCACACGCGTTGTAGCTCGGCAGAGCACAGGAGGAGCGCCGTAAATCAATGCCGTTCGGGTTTTGAACTGTACCTTTTTGTCTACTGCTGCTTAAGGAGAATAAAAGATGTCTTTCCCTCGGAATCCGCGTTTAAGTCGTCGTGACTTTATGCGCCTGCTGGGTATGGGTGCGGCCAACGCCGCGCTCCCGGCGTGGCTCCCCCGTGTGGCCGCTCAAGCGACTGTTAATACCGACCTCGCGGGCGATATCGTCATCTGGGATCGTGCGGGCGATCTGTTTCAGGTGATCGATGCGGCGATCCCGGCCTTCAATGCCATCTACCCGAACATCCGCGTTGACCATCAGGCCGTGGAGACCTCACGCCTCGCCCCGACGCTCGTCGCAGGCGTCAACGTGCCCGACGGCGCCTTCATCGAAGATGAATCGCTCGGCTTGATCCAGCAGCATCTGCTCGACATCACCGACTGGATGACGCCGCACGTTGATAATCTGGTTGCCTACAAGGTGCGCGTCGGCACGTTCGACGGTCAAATCAAGGCGATTCCCTACGATGTGGACCCGGCCATGCTTTTCTATCGCCCCGACATTTTGGAGAGCAACGGCATCGATGTGGCGTCGATTGCGACCTACGACGATCTGATCGGCGCGGCGGTCAACCTCAAAACCGCCAACTCCAACATGAAACCAATTCACATCGACACCACCCCGGCGTTGATCGTCCTGTGGGTCTCCATGCTCGCCAACCAGCAGAATGCCAGCATCATCGACGCCAACGGTGAATTGATGCTGGAAACCGAGCCGTTCCTCAACATCATGAACTTCATCAAGAATGCGCTGGATCAAGGCGTGGGTAACCTGAGCGGATTCGCCAGCACCGACGACATCGCGGCCTGTGATCAGGGCATTCAGTGCTTCTATCCGTGGGCGATCTGGTTCAATTATCAGATCGACGCCCTGCTCAAGGACTCGCGTGGGCTGTGGCGCGCGACGACGCTGCCCCGCTGGACCGAAGGCGGCGCGCAGACCGCCTCGATGGGCGGTTCATCATTCGTCATCCCGTCCGGTGCGGCCAACCCGGAACTCTCATGGGCATTCTACGAATACATGATGCTGAGCCTCGACGGTATCCGCGCCGCCTTCGGCCCCAATGACATCTACCCCGGCGGCATCACCACGATCATCCCGACCTACAAGCCCGCTTACGCGGAACAGCTCATGGTGCCGCCGGAAAGTCTCGGCGGGCAGGATCTATACGGTTTCGCGACCTCGTTGGTCGATCAGATCCCTCAGGATTACTACTTCCCGCTGTGGTTCGGTCAGCTCGGCGATATTCTCGGCGCGAATGTCCAGCGCATGCAGGCGGGCGAGCTCTCGCCCGAAGACGTGCTGTCGATCAGCACAGAAGAAATCCGCTCCAATCTGATGCGCTAAATCCGTCCGTGTGCCGAGGGCTCCTGATGCGAGGCCTCGGCAGCGGCACCTTAACGACGCGCAAACTTATCAGGCGAACCAGCATGAATCCGACCTTGAAGGCTAGTCAATCCCCGCTCCTCCATCGACTGCGGGTCTGGTTGGGTGGCAGTTACGCGCCTTACCTCTATATTGCCCCGTTCTTCATCCTGTTCATCGCGTTCGGGTTCTATCCGCTCGCATATGCCTTCCGCCTGAGCTTCACCGAGTGGCGCGGCGCAGGCGAGCCGATCTTCATTGGGCTGGAAAATTACACGTTCCTGCTCTCAAACAGCTCGTTCTGGAATTCCATCCAGAACTCGGCGGTTCTGTGGCTGCTGATCGTCCCAGTGCAAACGCTGATGGCCGTCTTCGCCGCCAGTCTACTGTCGCGGCAGATCTGGTTTCGCTCGTTCTTCCGCGTCGTCTTCCTGATTCCGTATCTCGTGCCACTGGTCGCCATCGCGCAGATCTGGCTCATCCTGTTTGACAAGAACTTCGGCGCGATCAACACCGTTCTGCAGTCGTTTGGCCTCGAACCGATTGGCTGGCTAACGACTGGTACATGGTCGAAACCCACCATGGCGCTGATGGTGTTCTGGAAAGGCGCGGGCTTCGCCGTGCTGATCATGTTGGCCGCGATCCAGAACATTTCGCCGGAGATTTATGAATCGGCGTCACTCGATGGCGCGAACGGCTTTCAGCAGTTCTTTCGCATCACCATACCGCTCATGCGCCGCTCCATCGTCTTCTTCATGATCATTTCGACGCTCGGCATTTTGCAAATGTTTGCCGAACCCTATGTGCTCACGCAGGGCGGCCCCTATAACTCGACCGTAACGGCGGGCTTCGCCTTGTTCCGCTACACGCGCAACCTCGACCTAGGCACGGGTTCGGCCAATTCCTTCCTGCTGATGCTCATCGTCGTGGTGCTTTCAATCGTCATGCTGCGTATGCTGCGTGACAAAGAAACCAGTTAGGAGGAATGATGGTGACGACCCTCACGACGCTTGACCGCACAATTCCCGCGGCTCGTATCCGCCGCATCACCGTTGGGAGCCTCTTCATCTACCTGTTCCTGTTCGGCATGTCGGCCTTCTTCCTCTTCCCGCTGGTCTGGATGTTCCTGTCTTCCTTCAAGCCACCAACGGACATAGCTGCCGTCCCGCTCCAATTCGATCTGTCCACCTTTTCGTTCGCCAACTACGAAGCCATGTTCAGGAATGTCCCGATCGTATCCGGCTTCAAGAACACGCTGATCGTGATCTTCCTCAAGGGGAGCATTACGCTGCTCTTTGCGCCGCTCGCCGCCTACGCCTTCGCCAAGCTGCGCTTTCGCGGGCGACAGTTCCTGTTCAACATCGTGCTGGCGACGCTCATGCTGCCGCCGATTGTCATGCTCATTCCGCTGCTGCTGCAAATGGGCTCGCTCGGGTGGGTCAACACCTTTCAGGCGCTCGTGCTGCCCGGCGCAATCAGCGCGTTTTACATCTTCCTCATGCGCCAGCAGTTTGCCGATGTGCCAGACGAGCTGCTCGACGCCGGGCGCGTGGACGGATGTAGTTCCTTCCAGCTCTACCGCCTGATCGTGCTGCCGATGATGCGCCCGGCCTTGTCCGCGCTCGCAATTCTCGTGTTCCTCGACGTGTACAACGATTTCGTCTGGCCGTCGCTGGTGACCAACTCTATCGATATGCAAACGCTGCAGGTCATGCTCTCGTATTTGTACACACAGATTAACAACGCCGCCGTGGGGACGACCGGGTCGAACGCCTGGGGGCAGGTGATGGCCGCCAGTGCGATTGCGACCATCCCCCTGCTCATCGTTTTTATCGTCTTGCAGCGTCATTTTATCCGGGGCATCATGGCTGGCGCGCTCAAAGGCTAGCATTGGAGAACTCGATGTCAACGTCCGAACCTGTCTCTGTGAGTGCTCAGTCACTCTTCCGCTTCACCCGCGATGATCAGGCCGCGACCAATACGGCGGTTATCGATCTCGGGCAAACGGGAACCGCGCCGTCGAAGTACTTCCTCGGCTCGTTTCTCGAACATCTCGGTCACGGCATGATCGGCGGCGTGTTGGCGGAGCTGCTCGTGAATCCCACGTTCGCCCGCAGCCCCAACCTGACCGAACGGCAGATCCAGCAACTGCGCGGCAACGCCAGCGCCTTGACCGCGCTCTATCTGTCCAAGGGCAACCCCGCCGCGCTCGGCTACAACTGGACGCCACAGATTATGCCGACGGGCTTCGCCACCGCCGTCTTCGACGATGCCATACAAGAGGGTATCCCCTTTGGCTGGAGCCCGCTCGGCTATCCGGGTGCGGTCACGTTTGCGCCCGGTCGACTCGGCGGGGCGGTGCGGCTTGGCCCGTGGTCAGGTAATACTGCGCGCCACTGGGTGAACACTGAAGACGGCCCAGCGGGCATTCGACAGGGTTTTTTCCCGCCGATCCGCCGCTGCCTGAGTTATAACGGCGACCTCTGGGCGCGCATCGCCACGCCTACCCCCGGTGCCAGTGGCACCGTTGAAGTCGGTCTGCGCCGCCGGGTGAGTACGCCCGACGGCGTGAACAAAGCTGGTGATCATCTTGTCTCACAGCGCATCACGATTAAGGGTTCGGACTGGGTGAAGCTGGAGTACGAATTTAAGCTGCGGGAAGGGCGTGTCGCTTTTGGCGAACCCATCGACTTCTACGTGCGCTGGCTGCCTGCCGCTGATCACGCACTGCTTATCGACCGTGCTGTCCTCAAGCCCGCCGACGCCGTCTATGGCATCGATCCGGAGATTATCGAGCTCTCGAAAGCCTGGCCAGTGCCGCTGCTGCGTTGGCCCGGTGGCAACTTTGTCAGCTTCTACCATTGGCGCGACGGCGTCGGCCCGGTTGAACTGCGTCCAACCTATCCCAATCAAGCGTGGGGGGGACTGGAATATGGTCTCTTTGGCACGGATGAGTTCATAACCTTCTGCCGCTTGATCAGTGCGGAGCCGCACATGACCGTCAACGCGGGGACGGGCACGCCTGAAGAAGCCGCCGCATGGGTCGAATACTGCAACGGCGACGCATCAACACCGATGGGACAGCTGCGCGCACAAAACGGTCACCCCGCCCCCTACAATATTACCCTGTGGGAGGTGGGCAACGAACCGTTCGGTCATTGGCAGGGGGGCTATCACGGCTCGGATGAAAACGCCCGGCGTTTCCCTGAATTCGCCCGCGCGATGGATGCCGCCAGCCCCATCCCGCTCACGCTGATCGCCAGCGGCAACGGTTTCGACTTCCCCGAAGGCGGCCCCGGCTATGATTACGTCACGGCGGATGGACGCTGGCACACCAAACTGCTGGAATCCGGCGCGGACCGCATCGACTACATCAGCTTGCATTCGATGCCCGCCAATCACTTCTTTCTCGGCCATTTGACGCACGAAGAAGCGACCTATGCCGTACTCGGGCAGGTCGATAGCTGGGAACGACGCTATCTCCCGGAACTACTCGCCGCCTGTGATGCCGCGACCCGCGGTCTGAACCGTCAGATCGGTTTGGCGATCACCGAGTGGGGCAATGTCGGCGATGATCCCGCGCGCCTGCACATTGAGAACTTCGGTGGGGTCGCGTACGGGGGCTGTTTCCTCAACCTGCTCATCCGCAATGCCGAGCGGATTCCCATCGCCAACACCACCGGGTTTATGCATGGCGGCTGCCTGCGCAAAGGCTTCGGCATCACCTATTACGATCCGCAGTATCTTGTGCTTCAGGAATACGCCCCGTTCATCGGCGCTGTCCCGGTCGCTTGCCAGTTGACCGGCAGCGGTTTTGATGTACCCACACCTGCTGATATCGGGCATGTGGAGCGCGACCTGCCGTTCATCGACCTCGTGGCAGCGACGGACGGATCGACGCGCGTGCTGATTGCCGCGGTCAACCGTCACCTGACGCGCACGCTGCCCTTAACGATCACTATTCCAAGAATCGCGCTGCCCGCCGCCGCCGAAGTTTCCGTGCTCGCCTATCCAGATATCACCGCGCGCACCTCGCCTGCCCAACCCGATCGGTTTAAAGTCGAGCGTTCGAAGCTGCCGCTCACCAACAGCTCAATCCAGGTTGACCTGCCGCCGTTCTCGGTGACGTGGATTAAAGTCTAGCCCACCAGAAATTAGCTAGAGCTATTCAGAAGTACACAATCAGGGAGACTCCTTAAGGTCTCCCTAGTATTTGAGCCTTGCATCCACAAAAAGCAGGGTGTGAATCTGTGAGGCAGCGAACTTTGGCTCAACGGCGCGTGCAGTACCTCTTAGCCCGGGCATCGGTATAAACAAAAGGGTATCCTTGGTGACTGTCTAACAATCATACCCTTCCGTCCCAGTTCTTTAGGCGACATTGCGAATGGTGATGGCTGCTACCGGAAGAGTCGATACATTGAGCTGTGCGCCGAGCCAGTCACCAAGCAAGAGTCGATTTAAAGTGATAGTGACCTGCGTTGTATTTCGAACTTGGGGGATGTGGTACTCGACACTACTGAGGCTAAAGTTGCCCCTGGCCGCAGGCGACGGGCTGCGCCGCGAAACTGCGTAGCGATCCGGTTGATTGATGGCGACGAGCGTGTTTGTGCCAACGGCGTTTGCGCAGGTCCCGGAAGTAAACCTCGCGCTACTCGCCCGCAAATTACCAGAGGCCCCCACGCCAATTTCGAAATCATAAACCTGGGCAGTGATCCCATCACAGCGCGCGCTCACTGTAAACGTCTCCCCCTCGTCAACCATCCAAGGGGCGCGAAAGTCGTCTGGAATTCTCATCGAGTCCCGTTTTCGGCGCCCGAACTCTCCGCGTCACCCTTGTTGTCCATTTTCTCCAAATTGTGTCGAACAGTTGTCGTTGACACTGACATATTGCGAGCTTGATAAATCCTGTTAGACTTTAAGTTAAATCGTTCAATATATTGAACACACTCAACATCTGACACATTCAACCAAGGGACCGCTATGCAGTCTTCTGCCAGCGACAATCCACTGTCCGCAGGTACGTCGACCGATCTCAAAACCATCGGCGAGCAGTTGCATAGCGCCCGGACCAGCCGCAATTGGAGCCTACAGACCCTGGCCGACACATCGGGCATCAGCACGGGAATGATCAGTCAGATCGAGCGCGGGCTGGCCAATCCTTCCATCAACACCATTTCAAAACTCGCTTCGGCACTGGGCCTTCAGCTCGGCATCTTCTTTGAAGCTCGTGCGCAGACGGATCAAGAAATTGTTGTGCGCAAGGGGCAGCGGCGGCGCATCGGAATTCCCGACCCCAATTTCGTGTATGAACTGCTCGTTCCGGATCTCTCGCGGACCCTCGAATTCGTGTGGGTGGAGTCCGCGCCCGGTTCATCGACGGAGAATTCGCCCTTTCAGCATGAAGGCGAAGAATGTGGGCTGGTGCTGCAAGGCACGCTCGAAGTGCACTTAGGCGATGATGTGTTCGTATTGGAAGCGGGCGACAGCATTATTTTCGACAGCCGGCGACCACACTGGTATCGCAATATTGGTACTGAACGCGTTCTGTCGGTGTGGGCGGTGACCCCGCCCACCTTTTGAGGCAGCACACGGTACGTAAGGCGAGCTGGACGCATGGGTTGACCATGCAGAGCACGGACTATCCACTAACGAGGAGGGAGACGTATGAGCAAGAAACTTTCGATTGTTCTGCTGCTGGTTGTGTTAGTCTCTACATTAATGTTGGGAGGCACGGCATCCGCTGGTCCTGCCGCTCAGGATGCGACCGAAGAAGCGACGAGCGAAGCGCCGCTCCTCAAAGTCGCCATGATTCTGCCCGGCCCGATTAACGACAACGACTGGAACATGGTCGGCTACAACGGCTTGATGGCCGCTGCCGATGAACTCAACATCGAAGTGGCGTACGTCGAAAATGTCACCGATGCGGATGCGGAGCGCGTGCTGCGCGATTTCGCCACGCGCGGGTATGACTTGATCTTCGCGCACAGCTTCTCGTTCGGCGATGCGGCGCTCTCTGTCGCCGAAGATTTCCCGGAAACATATTTCATGGCGGGTACGGCGCGCGAATTGGCCGATAATCTCGGCACATATTCCAACCCGGACTATCAGGGCGCGTATCTGGCGGGTATGCTGGCGGCGGGCATCAGCGAAAGCGGCGTGATCGGCTGGGTCGGCGGTATGCCTGCCCCGAACATGCTCGCTAACCTGCATGCTTACGAAGCGGGCGCGGCGGAAGTAAACCCGGATATCGACGTACTGTTCACGTTTATCGGCAGTTGGTTCGATCCGCCCAAGGCCAAGGAAGCGGCGTTGGCACAGGTAGAACAGGGCGCAGATGTCCTCAGCGCGCAGGGTGTTGGAGTGATCGACGCGGCCAACGAAGCGGAAGTCTATGCTCTCGGTGCAATGACCGACCAGAACTTCCTCGGCGAAGAATCGGTTGTGACGAGTGTGATGTGGAACCTCGGGCCGCTGGTGACTGCTGTCGCCGAAGAAGTGATCGCTGGGGAATGGGAGAGCCGCAACTGGTCGTTCGGTTTGATCGAAGGGTCGATTGAACTAGCACCTTACCATGATCTCGAAGACGTGGTCACGCCCGAACTGCAAGAAGTGATCGACGCCAAGATCGAAGCGATTATGAATGGGGAGTTCGTCGTCGAAGAAGATACGACGCCAGTCGAATAACGTGTTGTGCTATCTACGCCCCGGCCAACCACCGGGGCGTACGGTCTTCCAGTTTCAGGTCAAGTAATCATGCTCCAAATGTTGGACATTGTGGTGCGTTACGGGGACTTGCTCGCCAACGATCAAGTTCATTTTGATGTCTGCTCCGGCGAAATCCATGCTTTGCTCGGCGAGAACGGTGCCGGGAAAAGTACGCTCATGAAAGTACTGAGCGGGCTCGTCAAACCGGAGTCCGGTCACATTGAACTCAAGGGGCGGCCAGTCACCATCGATTCACCCGTGATCGCGCTCCAGCTCGGCATCGGCATGGTGCATCAGCACTTCATGCTTATCCCCAGTTTGACCGTCGCGCAAAACCTATGCATCGCCGCGCGCGCCGACACGGGCATCTTCCCCGATTTACGGCGCATCTCTCGCGAGATGCGCGCGCTCGGTCAGCGTTACGGTCTGGAAATTGATCCCGACGAAAAAATTGCCAACCTGTCGGTTGGGCAGCAGCAGCGCGTCGAAATCATCAAGGCACTGTATCGAGGCGTACAGCTCCTTATCCTTGATGAACCAACCGCCGTGCTTACTCCGCAGGAAACCGCCAGCCTCTTTGAGATTATTCGCAACCTTGCCGCCGAAAAGAATGCCGTTATTTTTATCAGCCATAAACTTCAGGAAGTCATGACCATCAGCGACCGCATCACGGTGCTGCGCGCGGGCAAAAATGTCGAAACCCGTCCTAAAGCTGACTGCACGATTGAACTACTGGCGAATGAGATGGTCGGGCGGCATGTCGAACTGCCGACCAATACCTATGCTATCCCGGTAGGCACGCCCAATGTGCTGCGCTTGGACGGCGTGCACTATACCAACCCCCGCGGCCTGAAGGCGCTGACCAACCTCGACTTGACGGTACGCTCCGGTGAGATTCACGGTATTGCCGGGGTCGATGGTAATGGACAGGATGAGTTAGCGCGTCTCCTGTCCGGCCTGATTCTCCCAACTGCAGGGCACATCTGGCTGGAGGGACAAGATATCACGCACGCGCCGCCTGCCCAGCGTATTCGCGCTGGATTGGCGACTATCCCCGGCGACCGCCAGCGTACCGCACTGCTCATGGGGCGCTCGCTGACCGATAACGCGGTGCTGGAACAGGTGAACCAGCCCAAGTTTTCGCGGGCGGGGTTTCTGCGCTTCAAGGCGATCAAGTCATTTACGCGCACGCTGATCGACGGCTACGACATTCGCTGCCAATCGCCGGATCAAGCGGCGGGCACGCTCTCTGGCGGAAACCAGCAAAAATTAGTACTGGCGCGGGTGCTCGAACGCCAACCACGCTTGATCGTCGCCGTGCAACCGACGCGCGGTCTCGACATCGGCGCGACCGAATATGTCCGCTCCGCCTTGCTTGAACAATGCGCGCGCGGGTGTGCTGTGCTGCTCATTTCGACGGAATTGGATGAGGTACTGGCGCTCTCTAATCGCATCTCGGTGATGTACAACGGCAAACTGAGCCAACCGCTGGAACGCGACGCCGTGACGCGCGATCAGCTTGGCTTACTGATGGGCGGACGCTCGCTCGCAGATTAAATGGCAGACGCGCCCGCGCAGACTCGCTCTGCCCGCTCCGCGCGAGAACGGAAGCAATCGCTAGTGAACGCAAAGAGCTCAACCGCAGCACCCTCGTGGCTGCGCCGGACGATCCTCCATCCCGATCTCGTGCAAAGCGTCGCCGCCGTGCTGATCGCGCTGCTCATCGGGGCGCTGCTGATCCAACTGCTCGGCAAAGATGCGCTGGCCGCCTACCGCGCGCTGCTCGAAGGCGCGGCGGGCAACCTCAACAGCCTCGCCGAAACACTCCTCAAAGCCATTCCGCTGACGTTGGCTGGCGTCGGTGTGACGATTGCCTTTCGCGCCAGCGTTTTCAACGTGGGCGCTGAGGGGCAGCTCTTTTGTGGCGCGATGCTCTCTGCGTGGGTTGGCCTGCTGCTCGGCGATCAACCGTGGTACATCGTGATCCCCGCCATGATGCTAGCCGCAATGGTGGCAGGAGCGTTGTGGGCGGGCATCGCAGGTGTGCTCAAAACGGCACTCGGCGCCAGCGAACTGATCAACACGATCATGCTCAACTATATCGCCATCTTCTTCATCGGCTACCTGCTGCACGGCCCGCTGCAAGATCCGAATTCCCCCTTAGGACAAACCGCGCGGCTGGCCGAAGCGGCGCGGCTACCCCGCATTCTAGAAGGAACACGACTGCACGGCGGGATCTTTATCGCGCTGGCGGTCGTCGTCGTCGCGACGATCTTGCTCTGGCGCACGGTCTGGGGTTTCCAGATTCGCGCGGCGGGGCACAACGTCGAAGCGGCACGCGCGGCAGGCATCAACACCTCATGGGTCATTCTCAGTTCACTCATGTTGAGTGGAGCGCTGGCGGGACTAGCGGGCTTCGCGGAAGTGGCAGGCGTCCAGCGCCGCATGATCGAGAATATTTCGCCCGGCTACGGCTATACCGCGATTGTCGTCGCGCTGCTGGGACGCACCAATCCGCCCGCCGTGTTTGTCGCGGCGATTCTGTTCGCGGGGCTGCAAGTCGGCGCTAGCACGATGGAATCGGCGGTTGGCGTACCCAGTTCGATTGCGACCATCATCCAGTATCTCATTGTGCTGCTCATCATGGGGCGCGGAACATTCAATTTCCTCCAACGCTGGTTGGTGCCAAAGGGACAAAGGCGATGAACATTGTGATCGATCCAGCCCTAGAGGGCTTCCTCACAGCGAGCATGCGCCTCGCTATCCCCATCCTGCTGGCGGCGCTCGGCGGCATCTACAACGAACGGGCGGGCGTGCTCAACATCGGCATGGAGGGCATGATGATTGGCGGTGCGCTGTCGGCCTTTGTCATCACCTACTATGCGGGCAGCACCGCCTTAGGCATCGTCGGCGCGCTGTTGCTCGGCGCACTCTTCGGGCTGATCATCGGCTACTTCACAATCACCTTAGCAGGCGATCAGGTGATCGTCGGCATCGCCTTCAACCTGCTCATGCTCGGCATCACCAGTTTTGTTTACCGCGCCTTCTTCGCCGTTGGCACAGAACGTCCGCAGGTCGAAGGTCTGACCACCCTGCCCATCCCTATCCTGGAAAGCATTCCCCTGATCGGCCCGCTGATCTTCCGCCAAAATATACTGGCTTACATCGCCTATGTGCTCGTTGCGGTGAGCGCAGTCGGCATCTTCCGCACAATCTGGGGACTGCGGCTGATCGCCGTTGGCGAGTCGCCGGAATCAGCGGAGACACTCGGCATTCACATCAGCCGCACGCGCTATGCTTCACTCATCATCTGCGGGATGCTGTGCGGACTGGGTGGCGCATTCCTGTCTATCGGGTCATCGAGCATTTTTGTCGACAACATGACCGCCGGACGCGGCTATATCGCGCTGGCAATACTCGTGCTTGGGCGCCGCCATCCCATCGGCGCGTTTGGCGCATCGCTGCTGTTCGGCGTCGCCGACGCGCTCCAACTGCGCGCACAAATTCTGGATATCCAACTGCCATTCCAATTCATGCTCATGCTGCCCTACCTGCTGACTATCATCGTACTGGCCATGTTCGTGCGCCGTACCAACGATCCCACCGCGCTGGGCAAGCACTATCAACGGGGGAACAAAGACTCATGAGACTGGAAACCGCAACGTGGGTTGATGTAGAACGCAAACTCGCCGAAGGGAACGCAGTCGCCATTCTGCCTGTCGGCGCTCAAGAACAGCATGGTCCTCATCTCGCCTTGGCAACCGACACGATCATGGCGACTGGCCTTGCAGAACGACTCGCCGCCGAACTCGACGCGCTGCTGCTGCCCGCCCTGCCATATGGCGAAACGTGGACAACAGCGGGATGGAAAGGAACGATTTCGATCAGTTTTAATACGCTGGTCGCGCTGGTCACAGACATCGGCGCAGCGCTCGCCGCTCAAAAAGTTGCCTTCCTTGTGCTCGTCAACGGGCATTTTGGCAACACCGCGCCGCTGGAACAGGCCGCCCGTGCGTTGATTGTGCAGCACAACCTGCCGACGATGATCCTGAATTATCCGGGCATTGAACAAGCCGCCGCCGCAGTGTGTGAATCGACACCCGCCGCCCCCGGCTTTTTCCACGCTGATGAAGTCGAAACGTCAGTGGTGCTAGCGCTCCGTCCGGACGCGGTACAGATGGAAAACGCCCAGCCGGAATACCCGCAGTTTCCGCTGACTTTCGGCTCAACTCCTATACGCTTGAATACGTTCAATCGCAGCGGTGTGTTCGGTGATCCGCGTCCCGCAACCGCTGAAAAAGGTGCGCAGCTTCTCGATCAACTAACTGACAGCGCCCTAACGGTCGTCAAAGCTTTCCTTGCAACCACCTACTCTCAGTAAACTGCGGTCTTCTACTGCTTGTATCCAAGTCACGTAGTCCTAAAGCCAAGAACTGCTGTCACATCGCTCCGCCCGCACATATGCAGGCTAAGGCGCTCGCCGAGGAACAAGGTTATGCTTGAGACTGTCCTCAATCCGACATTTCAGACGGCGAAACAACTCATGCTGTTCGTCCTGTATCTCGATTTGGAAACCGCAAAATCATCGATGCGCAACGTGACGAGATCATACGCCATCGATATGCGAAAGGAGAATCGATTAGCGATTTAGAACGTATATACAGCCTCTCTCCTCAGCGAGTGTTTCAGACTCTACGATAGGCCTTCGTAATGCGACAGCTTGTCGGGAATCGTGCATGCTTCCCATTTGCCTCACCCAATGTCGGCAGACACAATGGCAGAATGCTGTAGGCCATTTCGATGGGCTACGCTAACCCTTTGAGCGGCACCATCGCCACCTACTCGGCGATGCCTTCCGGCGAGATCGATCCAAACCTGCATGTATCGATTGCACGGGAAGCGACGGCGTAAATCAGGATATTGCTTGAACGCCTCGACCATGTGCTGCCCCTGAACGAGCGACAACTCTATCGAACACTCAGGGAGTATGTGAGCCATTTCGAATGGGAGCACGATCACGGCATTCCCGGTTCTGAACGGACTCCAGCATGACGTCTGACGTAGTGCATTATCCCCGTTTTCCCCTCAGACGAGCCAAGTAGCCAGCACTGCTGCGGCGACCAGCGCCGGGATGAATGTCGTTTCGAATACACGCAGACCCGTTTCGATGGCCGTACCAATATTCCCAATCGCCAGGGACGAATCGAAGGTCGAACAGACTTAGTAGTGCGCATGTCGAGGATTGAGATCGCCGAGCACCGAGAACGCCACGTGTAGTGCCGCGCTGTTGCCTCGGGGGCATAGCACGCGTCATATCAGCCACCCAATGGCGGCATCCAGGTGCCCGAATCGGGTCAAGGTTTCGGGACGCGGCACATCCAGAAAGATGATACTCACGCCCCGTCGCGGCTCAGGAAATCGAGCGCAACGGTTGACCCGGTAAAGTCATCGCTGTAAAAAGCGAGTAACAGGCCATTGTCGTCCATCAGTGTTCCCGTCCGAATTTTCCGACGGACTCGCCGAATTCTTTAAACCGTTGAGCCGCCTCCGCCAATGTGTAACCCTGAACCGCGCCCTCCCATGCTTGGCGCAAAGCGGTCACGCCACCCGCCGGACCAGAGGGATGAGCCATGATGCCACCGCCCCCCAGATACAGAAGGTCGGTGGTTTGAGTTCTGGCATACGTTTCAAACGCCTGCCCGCCCCATTGCCCCGACGAAACAACAGGCACAATGGCGTCGCTGTTCAGAAACGGCATCAGGCAGGCTTTGATCGACCTAACGACGGAGTCATCGGACTCCCAGAACTTGTTTTGAGGCCATTAACATGCAGTTGATCCACGCCCGCCATGCGCCAGAGTTTGGCATACGCCGGGAAATTGATGCCAAGCAGTAGATGCCGGTTCAGCATACCCCAGCCATTCCGGTGACCGTGAATCGCTAATTCGCCCCACCCGCACACCTGCTTGGTCGCGGCCCAGCCCACACTATTTATGCTCACGAGCGCGCAGGTGCCGCCAGCGCGGAGTACCGTCTCATAATTAGCTTGCAGCATGTCGAGATCGCCAGAGATGTTGAAAGCATACATGACTTTCTTACCCGTCTTCTGCGCAAAATCGTTGATCACTCGCATGACCTGTTCAACCCGGACGGCGAAGGGTGAATTGGCCGTTGAGGTCATGAGTTCATCGTCTTTAATGAAATCAATCCCCGCAGACACCAGCGTTTTGACCAGTTCAGACGTGTATTCCGGTGTCAGCCCCACGCTCGGCTTGATGATGGTGCCAATCAGTGGTCGTCCGGCCTCCACGCCCGCCAACTGGCGCGTGCCGTTCAGCCCGAACGCTGGGCCTTTGATGGCTTGAGCGTAGGCGTCTGGGACTGAAAAATCGTCCAGTTTCAGCCCGGTGAACTGGCGCAGTTCATACAGGTTTCCTTGCAGCGTAGAAATCAACGCGGGGATGTTGAAGCCGAAGTTGTCGATCGACCACGACACCGTGACTCTAGCCCGACTGAAAGTCTGGCTCGCGCTGAAGTCGCCGGGTAAGCTTGGCTGTGTGACCGTTTCCAGTTCTTCAATCTGCTCGATGCGGGCAGCAAAGCGGCTTTTCAGCTCGTCGGTTTCACCGGGGACAGCCACGAACGTACCGCTCGACTGCTCCCCCGCGAGCATGGCGACCGCCCGGTTAATGTCATAGGGAGTTTCAATCAAGTAGGTCGCACTAATTCGGTCCATAGGCAGTATTCTCCCCGATGAGTATGTGAATATCTTTCCGGCGCGCCTCTGGCTCGACCTGAAGAATCGTGACCTGCCCGTTCGTGAGCCGGGCTTCGATCTGCGTGTTGTACGGTGCGTGGAGCTTGAAATGCACATCCCAATTCAGCGGCCATGCCGGGAACAGGTAAATCGTGTCGTCGACCGTTTGCAGCAGCATTTCCTGCAAGCCGATCATGCCCGAACCGCCCCAGTTGTGATCGGGAACCCAATCGAAACCCGGCCCCCAGAACGCCGGAAACCGTCGGCCAGAGTTTTGCAGTTTGAGGATGGACAGCCGCGCGGCTTCTTCAGTGAGCCCCAAGCGCGCCGCGAAAATGTTGTACTGCTTCCAGCTGACATGACCCATGAAGGTCTGGACGTCCGGATCGCGGAGGTAGGTATTGCGAGCGATATCCAAATCTGGCTGGCCGATCCCATACATGCCCCACGGATAAACCGGGTACAACTGCGGCGCTTCAGAGTTGTTGACGCGCTCCCAGAGCTGCGCCGGGGCAATCGTGGTATGTCCCGCACACTGCCGAAAGCTGATCGGCGGCAGCCGGGTCAAGAACTGCTGCCAGTGCGCGCGGCGGTCGGCATCCAGGTAATGATCGGGTAAAGCTAGGAGGCCCTCGGCAATAGTTTTCAGCGCGGCAAGGGTGGAGGTCGCGTTATACGCCATTTTATAGGTCTCGCAGGCCGAACCGGGATACAGCACCAGATGATCGTTACCGTCCAACGGCTTGATCCCGCGCTGCCTAGCACGATACTGGTAATGTTCAGCAAAAAACGTCAGGCAGCTTTCGATCAGCGGCAGGTATTCAGAAATATCTTCCGCATGGTATTTGTGCAGCAGCAGCGCCATGTAGCAGAACTCCAGCGCCGTATCCCACAGGTACTCCAGCCACGCATTGTAGGTGACGCCCGGATCATAGCCATCCGGTCGCTGCCACCCGTATTCAGTGCAATTGGGCAAGCCGAAGTTTTCAATCTGTTCGGTGAAGCACGCGCCCGCATGTCCCCAGTAGACCTGACTGCGCAATTCGGCGTTGCCTAAAGCCTGCTTGTAGAACTGCAATTGCGGTTTCAACACATCAAAATCGCCCGATTTCAACAGCGGGAAGTAGACCAACCGCTGATTCTGCGCGGTGAATGTACCGCCGCCCCAGTTGCGAAAATCCGCGTTGAACGGACGCGCCGGGTCAGTGAACCGGGCGTCAACCGTGAACAGTCCGCCGTTGAACTTGGTGGGGTACTCGCCGTAAGCGTTACAACCGAGCATATACCGGAAAAGCTGATAGTTACGTCCTAGCTGCCATTCGGGGGCCGATTCGTCAGGGTGATCCGGCTGGAGGTGGATGAAACTGCGTTCCCAGTAGCTCTGCCACCAGCGGATCGTTTCGGCTCGGGCGGTTGTTGCCCGCTTCTGCTGGTAGTCGGCGCTGAAGGTCTCCAAGGCGGAAAGCCACTGTTCTTCGGTGACATATTGGCCCGTGTGGAGCACTATCTCCAATCGGTGGCGGTGCGCAGGCGCAGCGCTGATGAGCCGCCAGCCTCGATAGCGGATGTCGAGATAGTCGCCGTCCGACGTCCCCGCTGCGACGAAATTTCCGCCGCGCAGCAGGCCGCCGAACGTCCGGTCTTTCAACGGGTCGAACATGAGGTGCTTAACGGCCAGCAGTTTTTGCTGCTCAACGGTCACATCAAAGATTGTTTCGCCCGTGTTGCGATGATAGAACAGCACCGCGTCGTCCCGAAAATCAATCGTGTCGTGATGCCTCACCAGATCATCCGGCGGTGCCCATTTGTAGGAGTTGCCGAAGCTTTCATTCGGTTGCAGCCGTTGATCCTCAAAGCGCCAGTTTTCATAGAAGGCTTCGACCATGAGCGGTTGACTGGCTGCCACTTCGACATGGATGACGGGCGCCAACACATCGACCCAAATGTGGACTTCCACCGTCAGCTCACCGCTGCGGCCGCTGATCGTGATAGCCCCGGTTTCCAGCGTCAATTCCTGCCGGAAGTCCGCGCCCACAAATGGATTGGGCGAACAGCGGATGCGCACGCGCCCCAGCTTGAGCAGCGTGTTGATCGCATCAAACGCACCGCTCCGCGCCATGTAAAACCGGATATTGCCGTCTTCGACCCACACATTCAGGCCGATATCGCCGCCCCCGCACGGCATCGACTCCGACGCATCCCGGCTCGGGGTCGTCCAGACCGGGTTGTACTGCCGCAAATTATCGAGTCGCCCCATCAAGCCTCCGTGGTGCTGGTCAGAAGGCGCAGGTCCAACGGCGCGACCGCAGTTTCCCCGGTACAGGTCTCGCCGCTCAGGAGGTCGAGCCAGGTGCCGGGCGGGGTGAAGCTTAATACCCGGTCGGTATAGTTGAGTGCAAACCACAAGCGCTCACCTGCCCCTACGCGCTGGTAGACGTGCAGTCCGGGCGGGGTTTGACACAGGCCAGAAATGCCCGTTTCGCCGCACAACCATGTGATCAACGCCTGTAAGCCGCGTCCCCGCAGCGATGTGCCGACATACACGACGCGCCCCTTGCCATACGGATGCACGGTGATGGCTGGAAGTCCCTTACGCCAACCACCAGCGTACGTGGCTAGCACGTCCGCGGTGATCGGGTGGATTTCGTCGGCAAGCACCGAAGCTTCAGCCCCCTGCAAGCCGGGAATAACGGTGCTGTCAAGCAGAACAGGCTCATGTAGCGGCGAGAGATCGCTCACGCGAATGCCCGCGGCGGCGGCCAACCGCCCCGGGCGCGGCGTGTCGAAGCTCACGTTGTGCTCGTCAACTACGCCGCTCGGCGCAGTCAGGCACAGCGTGCCGCCATTCACCACATAGTTGTTAAGCGTGTCCGCAATGCGCTGATCGATGGTAAACAGGCGCGGCGCCAGCACCAGCCGATACGCCGACAGGTTTTCGCGCGGGTCAAGCGCGTCGGTCGTGATATTCTGATCGCGCAGTTCATCATGAATGGCGATCACGTCCTGCGCCGGGTCCCATTCTGGAATGCCCGTGCCCGCTTCCAACGCCCAACGCGATTCGTAGCTCAGCAGGACGGCCACCTCGGCTCGTGGGCGCGTTTGGTCGATACGACTGCCGACGCGCGTGATCTCCGCGCCCATCTGCGCCAATTCATGGTAGCGGCGGGCGGGCTGTCCATCGTGGGGCAAAATCCCGTCGCGGTGTTGTTCTGGCCCCCAACGGCAGCAGCGCCACCGGAAGAAATTGACGCCGCATGCGCCATGCGCCAGCGCCATATACGCCCACAGCCGCATCCAACCAGGACCGGTGTCGATTTCCAGCAGCCGCGTGTGCTGCTCGACCGGGAGCATTGTCCCCCGTGCCCCGCGGTAGTAGTCGAGGATCAACTCCGGTGACCGGGCAGGATAGTGATTCATACCGTTGAGGTCGATCACCTGCGCCAATTGAGCATAGTCGGTGTGGCGCACGACGAAGGATTGGAAATTGGTCGTCACGAACTTACCCGGATCAAGCTGGTGGATCAGATCGCTGCGCCAGCGGGCAAACTCGATATTCAGATGCGAGAGAAAGCGCCGATATTCCAGCGCGAGTTGGGGGCTGAGGTACGGCAGCGGCACTTCTTCCCACGTGGTGAAATGAAAGGACCAGCAGTGCGCACCCCACGCTGCATTCAGCGCTGCGATAGTGCCGTACTTGGTCTCCAGATAATGCTGGAAGCGCCGTTGACAGCGTTCGCAGTAGCAGTCGTTGTTCATGCCGATTTCGTTGTCGATCTGCCAGCCGATGATCGCCTCGTGGCCGCGAAAGTGTTCGATCACGGCGCGGTCGATCCGCTGGGACAATTCGCTGAAATCGCTGTGACTCAATCCGATGGTATAGCGCCCGCCATAATTGACCAGATGCCCATCCGCGCCGATATTGCGCACGCCCGGATAACGCACAAACACCCACGGCGGCGGGGTTCGCGACGGCGTACACATGATCACCTTGATACCGTGTGCGTAGAGCAGGTTGATCGCGCGATCCATCCACGAAAAGTCGAGCGTGCCCTCCTGCGGCTCGAGCGCGCTCCAGGCGAATTCCCCCATGCGCACCACGTTGATACCTGCCTCCTGCATCAGCCGGGCATCCGTCGGCCAGCGATCTTCCGGCCAATGTTCGGGATAATACTGGACACCATACAGCACGATTTCCCCCTAACTGGTGACGCGGAAGCGGTATTCGCCAGATCCCAGGTCATGCACCAAACCGCTGACTACCTGCCCATTCAACGTGATTTGACTGGCGGCCAGCGGCGGCAGATGCGCCGTAGCCGTAGTATTCGCCGGGACGACGATCAACCAGTCAAAAGCGGCAGCGCTGTGCGTCCACTCTGACCGCAGTTCGCCGTAGGGCGTTTGCAGTTGGCCAACCACCCGTGACAGACCGCCGCCCGGCTGCGGACGTAAAATGCTATGTTTGTAACCGGGGTCTTCGGCATCAAGGTCAATACCTGCGACCACCCGGTAGAGCCAGTGCCCAATCGAGCCATACGCATAATGATTGAACGAATTCATGACCGGATCCTGGAAGCCGTTGTCTTGCGTCCAACCATCCCAACGTTCCCAGATGGTGGTCGCGCCCTGCGTCACGGCATACAGCCACGACGGCCAGCTGGTTTGAAACAACAACTTATAGGCGGTGTCGAGCTGCCCGTTGTCACTGAGGACATGCATTAGGTACGGCGCGCCGACAAAACCCGTGGAGAGATGCAGATCCCGCCGCTCAATATCGGCGACGAGTTCGGCGGCGGCGACGGAACGCAGATCCGGCGGCAAAAGGTCGAAATGTAACGCGAGCACATAGGCTGTCTGCGTGGGGGTGAACAGTTTCGTGTTGAACACCTGCGACGTGATGGGAGCGTAATCCACCAGCGGCAAGTTACCGCGAGAAATAGCATCCGCCCGCTCCCGGCGCAACCGGATCGCCGACGGCTGCGCGACAGCTAGCGGCACGAGGCTGTCTTTCAGATAGCGATCGTGAAACGCCTGTTTAATCCGGTTCAGGAGAGCGCGATACCGGGCAGCAGCCTCATGTCGGCCCAGCGCCGCCGCGATCTGCGCCATCAGATGGGCATCATACGCCCAGAAGGCCGTGCCGATCAGGTCGCGCGGCGTCTCCGCATTAATCGAAAGCCAGTCGCCGATTCCAGGCCAACCTTCATATTCTGGCGCGCAGCGGATATAGTCCGGGCTGGCCTCCAGAATGAACTGCATGAACCTGCTCATGGCCGTGTAGTTATCTTCGAGGATGCGCTGATCGCCGTAACACAGGTACATCGTCCACGGGACGATGATAATGGCATCCGCCCACGCCGGGCCGCCATCGTCGGTGAACTCTAGTTCAATCTGCGGTACAACGGGCGGGATATTCCCCTGCTCGCCCTGGGCATCGACCACATCGCGCAGCCACTTGGTCAGCAAGCTGACAACCTCCATGTTGTAGGCCGCCGTGCGCGCAAACACCTGAATGTCGCCCGTCCAACCCAAGCGTTCGTCACGCTGCGGGCAGTCGGTGGGAATATCCAGAAAGTTCCCTTTTTGTGACCACACGATGTTGTGCTGGAGTTGATTGATCAGCGGGTCCGAACACTCGAAGTGCCCGGTGGCGGGCATGGCGGTATGCAGCACAATCCCGGTGATTGTGTCGCGGCTGACCGCACCGGGATAGCCAGTAACTTCGACATACCGGAAGCCGTGGAAGGTGAACTTGGGCTCCCAGACTTCCTCGCCCGCGCCCTTAAAGGTGTAATAGTCAATCACGCGCCCCGTGCGTAGATTTTCGGTGTAGAGCGTTCCATCCGGGTTGAGCACTTCGGAAAAGCGGAAAGTAACGGTCGTCCCTGCCGGAGCGCTTCCCTTGAAGCGCACGCGTCCGACCATGTTTTGTCCTAAATCGAAGATGTAGCACTCGGTTGTCACCGTCGTCTTGTCCACTGGGTCGCCGATGGGCAGCAATTCGCCGACGCGGCGCACGGGCTGGGTTTCGGTCGCCACCAATTTGATGTCGGGGTCAGGGTAGATCTCCACACCCAACCAGCGCCGATCATCATAATTAGGTGTGTTCCACCCGGTCAGCTCGCGACGTGCGTCGTAGGCTTCACCCATCACCATATCATTCTCAAGGATCGGGCCGAATTGGTGTCTCCAGGTGTGATCTGTCGCAATCGTGGTAATCTGACCGTCAGCCGTCGTGATTTCCAACTGCGCCAGCAAACGCGGCTGCTCAAAATAAGTCTGCCGATGATGCCAGCCGATATGTCCGACCGCCCAGCCATCGCCGAGGACCACGCCAAGCACATTTGCGCCTACCCGGAGCAAATTGGTAACGTCATACGCCTGATATTGCACCCGGTTGCGATACTCTGTCCAGCCGGGGGCAAAAACATCACCGCTCACCGACTGCCCATTGAGCGAACATTCATGCAAGCCTAACGCCGTCACATACAGACGAGCCGCCTTAATTGCGCCAGCAACCTGGAAAGAACGACGCAGGAACGGCGCGGGAATTGGGCTGCGTGGTCCGCCAGTTAAGGCCGCACCGATCCACTCACCCTGCCATTCGCGGCGCTCCAGCAACCCCATTTCGAACCACGCGGGATCGCTGCTCACAGCCTGCCCAAGTTCGTCCCACACGGTCACCTGCCAATAGACGCGCTGGCGGGAACGCAGCGGTGTCCCCGCATACGCGATGAGGATCGACTGATCGGATTCGACGCGGCCAGTATCCCAAAGAATCGCTTGGCCAGCGTGTAGTAGGTGCGCGGAATCAGCCGCCAAAACTTGATAGGCGGTTTGCCGGGCCCCCTGTCGATCACTGTGCATCTGCCAGCTAAGTCGTGGTGCAACACAATCGATCCCGAGTGGGTTGACGTGATATTCACACACCAGATTTTTGACTTGGAACACTATTATTTTCCTTTTTTGTTGATTAATAATCAGCACTAAGCTGCACATAATCGGCGTGCACCTGATTCAACGCCAGCGGCACAAACTGGGTTGGAAATTCAGCGCCTAACCTTTGATAGCGCCGGACATCGCCCCCTGAATAAACCAGTTGCGGAAGAGGATGTAGATGATGGCCAGCGGGATGATGGATACGAAAATTCCCGTGTAGGTAACCTGAAAATTCGTGGTGTAGGTACCGGTGTAACTCTGAATCAAGGGGAGCAAGGTGGTGTTATTCGTATCCAGATAGATATACGGCCCCATGAAATCATTCCACAGCGCGGGCAGACTCATAACGGTGAGGGTCGCCATCGGGATTTTCAGGTTGGGTATCAGGATGTAGCGGAAGTACTGCAACCGACCCGCGCCGTCGATCTCAGCGGCCTCTTCCAATTCGGCAGGAATGCTGGAGATGTAGGCCGTATAGATCATCGTCCCTAACGCGCCGCCTTTGATATGCAAGAGGATGATCGCCAAAATCTGACCGACATTGCGCACAGGGGAACCGGACACATCGTATCCGGGTATCAGATTCAGCACCCATTGAATAATGACATACTGCGGCAGTAAGACCATCATGAGCGGTATGACGGCGCTGAGCAGATAGAGGTTATACACGACCATCTGGTCGCGGCGCTTCAAGCCAGCCAGCCCCACGCCCGTCATCATCGACAGAAAGTTCAGACCAATCAGACTGGCTCCGGCAATCAGAATCGTTCTAGCGAGCGCGGGCCAGAAGCTGCCGTCGCTGAACAACACGATCCAGCCGCTGAAGACGGAGTACGGCGTAAAGTAGTCCTTGATCGTTTGTTCAGGAATGTTGTATTCCTGCGCGATACGCGCCAGCGTCCAGCGCGGTTGAATATAGGCTTCTTCGGGTATCCCGAGATCGCGTTTGACCTTGTTCAAATCCAGATTGTAGAAGACCGACAGATTGCCCCACTGATAGCTCATGTCGGCTTCTTCCATCGGGGGCGGAACCAACCATAGATCGGTCGAATTCTTCGTCCCGACAAATGTGCGCACGAACAGCGCATAGAACGGAAAGAGCGTGAACAGCGTATAGGCAATGAAAAAGGTGAGAATCAGGATCTTCGAAAGCCGCTTCTGCCCCAGAAAGCGCGCCACCCAACTGGCTTCTTGGATTGCTGGATTGCTTTGCATCGTCATCTCTCGTTCTCTAATCACATATTCCGTTGGAGCCGACGTTGGAATTTCTGGAGCAGCAGACCAATGATCAGCAGTGGAATGCCCAGCTGCAGCGCCATAGCCAGCCCAACCGCCAGGCGACCGCGCTGAAAACCATATGTGAAGAAGATGATCGACAGGAACGAGGCTTCCCGGTTTCCGTATAGAGCTCCCAAGGCGACCAGTTCGTCAAAGATGTTGAATGACCCGATCAGGCAGAAAATGGTGGCGATGATGAAGGATGGGATCATTTGCGGGAAATAGATACGCAGCAACCGCTGGATATAAGACGCTCCATCGACGGTGGCGGCTTCGATCGTCTCGGTTGGAATCGACAGCAGACCCGTCAGAAAAATGGCCACATTGAACCCAGCATAGCGCCAACCCGTCAGCAGCGGCAAGATGACTTCGATCCCCGAAGCGGCTTTAATATCAATCGGACTGTTGATGATTCCGAGTTCCTGCAAAAGCAGGTTGGCCGTCCCCGTTGATCGAGAAAACAGCATCGTCGCGACAAAGCCGACCGCTAACCCGGAGAGCATCATGGGAAGATAAATCACCGTAAAAAAGCCGCCCCGGAAGCCGACTTCATACATCAGCAGGGCGAGTGAGAGTCCAAAAATAAACACCATTGCATAGTTGGCGAGCGTAAAGCGCACGGTACGCGCGAGCGCGGGAAAGACCTCATCTTTGATGCCGGGTTCGTTGAACACCCGTGTAAAATTATCCAGCCCCACATAATGCACATCGGTATCGACAAAACTGAGCCGATCCGTGAAGACCATGGGCAGTCCAATCAAGAATGGAACAACAGTAAGGCTGAGAAACAAGATCAATTGGGGCAAGATGAACGCCCAATCCACCAGAATGCGGCGCGCGGCCCGCCTGCCCCCTAAGCGTTTTTCGATGTTGAGCATACGAACTCCTGATAATTCCGGACAGCTCCCAGCATCCCGAAGGATGTGGGAGCCGTCTATGAACTGTTTCTGCTCGATTCGCGCCGCTATTCGGGCAGGTTGTAACTGGCTTCGAAGTTCGCCTGTGCCCAATCGAGGAAATCCTGAACGGTGATCGCACCGGTCATGAGTTCGCCGATCTTGGTCGACGCCGTGCCATTGTGATCCCACGGACCAGTCGCGCCGGGGACGGTATACCGACCGGCCTGCGCTTCCGCCCATCCCGCCGGGTCGACGAAGTGTACGTTTTCGAACACACCACCGGCGACATCGATCTCTTTGCGAACGCCTTCCCACTGGGCTGCGCCCGCAAGTTCGAGCGGTTCATCCAGACGGTACACGACCGGCGAGCCAATCCCTTCGGCGCGCATCTTGACGACCGCCGGGCTGTGCCACCACGCCCAAGCCGTCCTGACCTGCGGCCATTCGGGCAGGTTCTGCACGCCTTCGATCAGCGCAAACCAGCGGAAAGTATCGATCGGTGCCAGATACTGCATCCACGTATCCTGTCCGGCCGCAGGCGGTGTCGCCGGCAAACCGAGCTGCTGAATCGTGGGATCAGCCGCGAGCGCCTTATCCCACAGCCACGGCCCGTGGAAGACCATGACCGACTTCTTGGCGATATAGCTGGCCTCAAAGTCCGTCTCCCATTCACGTGTCCACCAGTTCTCGGGCAGAATGCCCTTGTCATAAGCTTCCTTCAACCACGTGTAGACGGGACGCCACGGCGAATCCGGATCGTTGAAGCGCTTGCGGCCAGACCAGCAGTCATTCTGATTCGCCTGCTGCCCTTCAGGGAAGGCGAGCGCCCAGGCATTCGCCCACACCAGCGGGACCAGCGGATGCCAGCCTTGGTCGAGGAAGTAGTCGACATCCGGGTTCGAAGCCGCCCATTCAGTGCCACGTTCCAGCAGGTCTTGGAACTCTTCCCAGGTCGTCACGCTGCGCGGATCTAGCCCCGCCTGTTCCATCAAGTCTTGATGCCAGTGCCAGCTGCACGTCCACGGCGCCATGATGTCGAGCGCGCGCGGCCCGGGCACGCCGAAGATATTGGTGAACGCATTCTTGATGTCGAAGGTCCAGCGATCCCACCACGGAAAGTCTTCGTCGCTGAGTTCGCTCAGATTCATGTAGAGCTGGTACGCTTCCAACGGCGTATCGTTGGTGGTCGTCGGGGTGGTGGCGATATGCGGAATGTAGCCACCGGCGATGCGCGCCTGCAGCGCGGGCACTTCGTTTTCGTTGACGGCAAACAGGTTAATCTTGATGTCCGGGTTTTCGCGTTCAAAAATGTCCCAAATCTGCCGTTCAAGGTTCAGGTATTCGGGCTGGGTCGCAATCACGTCCAGTGTGACCGTTCCCTGAGCCTGAGCCGCACGTATAAGTCGCCCCGAAAGCGGAAGACTGCTAGCGGCCAGTGCTGCGCCGGCGGTCCCCATAAGTTTCAACATATCGCGCCGTGAGATTTCTGTCATCTTAACACCTCATTTTAGATATCAATGCCAATCTGTCGGTTAAAAGATGAAACTACGCTGTCCCTGAGGCCTGATGACCTCCCTGCTGCCATGTTCACCCCTTTCCTTGAGCCGTTTCACCGGCTGCCTGCGCGTCGCCACTGCTACGTAACACACGCTGGAGATGAGCGCCTGGGCTCGGGTAAAAGCTGACCTTTTCCAACGTATGGTGGACGAAAAACTTCAGCAAACTCCAAAATATGAACGTTCATATCGGTGTGTAAAAAAAGACCGTGACCGAAACTTTAGGCCACGACGCCTTAGGACAACTGTGACAGAACTTGTTTCACGGCATCAATCCCCAGGCGTGGACTGGAAAAGACCGGAAGTCCGGTGGCGTCAGCAACATCCCGTTCCATGCGCACCATCGAACCTTGAGCGAGCACCAACGCCTCGACTGATGACTTGAGGTGCATCGCCGTCTCTAGAATACGCCGGTCATGCTCGGCGGGTGAGCCGTTCACAAGCGCGTCATATGCGCCTGCCGCCAGCCCTTCGACGATCGTGACCTCGCGCCCGAGCCGCTGCGCCTGATCCTGCAACAAACGCAGCGTTGGCTGCAGCGTGGACGGGAGTGTCGCGATGACACCAATGCGGCTATACTGACTCACGACGGTGTGCGCCATCGGTTCGTCGATGCGCACAATCGGAACATCAACCACTCGTCGACCGATCTCCACAATCTCTCCGACCGAGGAACAAGTATTCAGGATGACATCCGCCCCCATGTCGGCGGCGATCTCGTAGTAGCGCAGCAGTCGCCGCGTCACTGCCGGGGTGACCTGTTTCGCGTGCACCACATCCGCGATCAAGCTGTCATCAATGATGTTAATCAAGCGGCACTCGGGCAGAATCTCTGTGAAGAACGGCTTGAGGCGTTCTGCCAGCCCTTGACCAGTATAGATTGCGACGACGGTTGTCATGCGCTACGCCTTACCCCTAAAATTCCGGTAGCCAAACGGTCATTTCGGATTTTCCGCGATTATCCCACGCGAAATACGGGACTAAGCGGGTTTCAATTTCGCGGATCGTCGGTGGCACAGCCGGACGATATAACTGTCCCACCCACGGTTGCTCTTCGATCACGTGTAGCTTGCCGCGGAGCACTCCGATGTCCTCGATGATCCCGTCGAAAGCGGTTCGTTCTGGGGTCAGTGTCGCCGTGCGCGCGAGCCCCACTTGCGTTATCGACACAGATGCGGGCAAGTCGACCGATTCCAGACAGTAGATGATCGGGCCGCGCTGCACCGCGAGGTGGTTGCGGGTCTCTTCCACCAGCGGATGCGACTCGATGAACTGCACGGGCATCGCTAGCGTCAATTCGACCGTATCGCCCGCTGACCACATGCGCTGCAGCGTTACGTATTCGCCCGACACCAGTTCGTCTTGAACGGGTGCGCCATTGACCCTGAGTTCGGCTTGGGCGCACCAAGCGGGAATACGCAGCATCAAGCCGAAAGCGGCCTCCGAAGAGGGATTGATCGTCAGCGTAATCGCGCCATCCCACGGGTAATCCGTCGTCTGAACAACCCGCACTTCCGTGCCATCTTTCAACGTGATCGCAGCAGTGTTGGCCGCATAGAGGTGCACCCACAGACCTTTGTCCGAAACGCTGTACAGATAGGAGCCAATTTGAGCCAGCGTGCGGACAATGTTCGGCGGGCAGCAAAAACAACTGATGTACGGTTCGCGGGAGCGTCCCCAGCGCAGCTCAAACGGCAGATCGTCAATTTGCCGCAGCGTATTGGTGTAGAAATAGCGCGTGCCATCCAAACTGATGGATACGAGGGCGCTGTTGTAGAGCACACGCTCAAACACATCGGCAAAGCGCGCTTCGCCCGTGATGGCGAGCATGCGCCAGTTCCACAGCATATTGCCGATGTTCGCGCAGGTCTCGTTATGCGCAGTGACGTTGGGCAGTTGGTACTCGCGCCCATACGCCTGATGCACCCGCGTGATGTGCGCCTGATCTTCCGACCCGTCCGGCGATGCGCCGTCATACAGCGCGCCGCAGCCGCCCGTGATGTACATCTTGGTGGAGGTCACGTTCGTCCACAGCGTCTCCAGCGTGGTGAGGAGCGACTCGTCGCCCGTTTCCATGTAGATATCGGCAACGCCCGCATACAAATAATTGGCGCGTACCGCATGCCCAACGGCGCGATCCTGCTGGCGGAAGGGCACGCGGTCTTGATTATCATCCCCGCCCCCCGTGACCAAGTCCCGGATTTCGACGAGATTGCGCGCGAGTTCGAGATAACGCGGCTCCCCCGTCTGGCGGTACAGATCGACCACACCCATGTAGTGAGAGGGGCAGATGGCATTGCGGGCGAGTTCAAGCGTCGCCGTCTTATAGAAGTTATACAGGTAATCGGCGGCGGCGCGTGCCACCTGCATGAGGGTCTCTTTGCCCGTCGCCTGAGTATGAACACAGGCGGCCGTCATAAGATGCCCCATGTTATAGGTTTCAAAATGCAGACGTTCCTGAAAAGAATGCGCCTTCAATCCGTTTAGTTCCGCGATGGTCGTGGGTGTGTGGATATAACCGTCGGCGCGCTGTGACCGCCGGATGGGTTCAATGACCTCATCCATCAACTCATCGAGCGCCGGATCACGCGTCACCCGATAGACATGCGCGACGGCTTCCAGCCATTTGTAGAAATCGCCGTCATGCCATTTCGGGCCTTGATGCTCCCCGGTTTCCAAGCCAGCGGCGATCAGAAAATTCGCGTACGAATGACTGATGTCCGGATCACGGAGCAGATCCCACATATGCGGCACCATGACATCGCGACAGACCTCGAAGCGGTCGTGCCAGAAGCCCCGCGTAAGGCTGACGCCCTCCGCCGGAACACTGCGCAGAACACAAAAAGGACTGTCTGAAACCGAACCGCTCAAAGCCAACTCTCCTGCAATTTCTGGGTTGAACTCAACTCGAAATCCCTTACAGGTTCTGGCGCGGTGCCGCCGTCGATTCTCGCGCTACCAGACGCCCTGGAATGGTTACGATTTCCTGAGGGCGCTTGGGATCGGCCAATCGCTGGAGCAGAAGCTGCACCGAAATCCGGCCAATATCTCGTCCGCCGACATCGACCGACGTCAGGGACGGATACATGTTTTCCGCAATGTGCGTGTTATCGAAACCCGCGACGGAAACATCGTCGGGGATGCGCAGTCCGTGCATACCGACGCTGCGGTATACACCCAGCGCCAGATGATCATTGACCGAAATGATGGCTGTGGGTCGAGGCTGATACTCGAGCAGGCGATTGGTAGCTTCAACGGCATCAGCGACCGTGGGGCCACACTGTTCGATCAGACTGACAAGGTCGTGCTGCCGCACAAATTTCTGATAAGCCTGCAGACGTTCCAGCGCCAGATCTTTGCGCGCCACGCCCATCACAAAGCCGATGTGGCGATGCCCCAGCTCGTACAAATGGTTGAGCAGGATGTGCGCGGTTTCTTCCTGAAAATACAGAACTCGATCAGCGCCATCCCACGTGCGCCCCAGGGTGACGACTGCCCCACCCTGGTGAATCAGCGTTTGAAGTTGAATGGGCGATTGTTCAGAATGTGTGGTTGCCAGAATGACGCCATCGTAGCGGCGTTCGATCAAACCGCTCAGCGTTTCGATCTCGCGATCTTGATCGAGGCTGGTATGCACCAGCACCACACCATAGCCATTTTGATTGGCTTCATCATGGGCGCCATCTACAATGTCCCAGAAGTGAACGTTGTGGACATCGGGGATCATGATACCGATAGTGCGCACCACACCCCGGCGCAGGTTTTGCGCCAAGATGTTGGGGCGGTAACCCAATTCTTTGGCAATGTTGAGCACGCGCGCTTTGGTATCCGGGCGAACCTGATCGCTGTCCATCAAAGTCAGCGAAACTGTATTGATGGAAACATTGGCACGCTCGGCAACGTCGCGCATGGTGACTTTTTGACTTTTTGACATAAAGACTCAACAATTTACTTGAACGTTCATATCTGAGTGTACAATACCACGGAAATTTATGCAGATCAACAACTTGCAGAAAATTCGTAGCGAAATTCGGGTGAGCAGGCTGAAAATTTGGGCACTTTAGACAGGGTATACGCTAAATTAGCCTCTGCATTCTTCAACCACCGACAGGAGAAAATATGAACCTTACGGCCTATATTCAACTAATTCGGCAGCACGTTCAAGTGAATTTTCAAGGTATGTACCGGGAAGCAGGGGATAACCTGCCCTATCCGTTTTTAGCTCCGGGCAGCCAGCAGTACGCCGACGTATTGTGGGATTGGGACTCGTGGCTGTCGAATGTCGCTCTGCGCCAAGTCCTACTCGAAACTGGCGATCCCGCCGCCAGCGAACACGCGCAGAAATATGAGCAGGGTTGCATCCTGAACTATCTGGCACATGGCGGCATGGACGGCTGGATTCCGATCCTCATTACACGAGGTGAACCCGTGCAGCGCCCCGCCGAAATCTGGAACGAGAATATGCATAAGCCGGTGCTGGCTCAGCACGCTGCCTTTCTGGTTCAGCAGTCCGGTGATGCCGAATGGCTGCGCGAAAAGCTGTACTATCTGCTCACGTTTTTGAATAACTACGCCACCCATCACCGTCATGAATCAGGCTTGTACTACTGGCAAACGGATCGGATGATCGGCGTGGACAATGACCCCTGTACATTCTACCGTCCGCCGAAGAGTTCTGGTTCGCTCTATCTCAACTGCCTGATGCGGCGGGAACTGGAAGCGGCAGCATTTCTTTGTGACAAGTTGAGCCTGAATGAAGTGGGCGAACATCTGCGTCAGGATGCTAAGAATCTGAGTGAAGCCATACACGAGCATTGCTGGGATGAACGTGACGGCTTTTTCTACAGTGTCGACCTCAATCTCATTCCGATTGACCATGCTCAGTGGCTGCATTCGGGCTACCCGCGACACTGGAACACACTCATTCAACGCATCTGCGTGTGGACCGGCTTTATGGCCATGTGGGCAGGCGTAGCAACACCCGAACAGGCGGAACGAATTGTGCAAGAACACTACCGGAACGAAAAGACCTTCAATGCGCCTTATGGCGTGCGCTCCCTGTCAAAAATGGAAAGGATGTACTCAATTCGAGCGTCAGGTAATCCATCATCATGGCTCGGGCCCATCTGGGGTATCGTCAATTACATGACGTTCCGGGGATTGGTGAAATATGGGTTTGAGGCAGATGCCCGAGCATTGGTCGAGAAAACGATTATTCTGTTCGGACGCGATCTAGATCGATTTGATGCGCTTCACGAGTATTATCAGCCGGAAAACGGCGAGCCGATGCTCAATCGGGGCTTCCAGAACTGGAACTTCCTGATCATGAATATGATTGCGTGGTATGAAGGGCGAGCAGTCATCAGCGAATTTTGACGGTAAACCATCGGCCTCAGTGACAGTATTATACCAACATAGCACTCCTCGTCATCTGGGCGCGGGGTACTCGTAACCCCCAAAAAACCCATCTTGACGTGACCTAACCCGCGATAGACGAACATTTCGCTGATAAGATTTCTGCTGCTTGCCCGATTACCTGAGGGAGTGTGCTGTGCGCTGGTGCATTTTTGCTCATTGTTTCTCGCTGCTGCTTCAGGCTGTTCTACTTCGTCACCAGTCTGATCCAGTCAAAGACCTGCAAATCCTCTCGTTACGCCTCCAACTCGATATCGTTCAACGTAAGTTAGACAAGCTGCTGCGGGTCTCCCGTGCTGAGGAATTGTGCCTTGTCCTTCTCACAGTTCATTTGAAACGCATCGCGGGGAACAGCGCCAGGGAATTACGCGACATGTTCCGCATCTTCCAGCCCGAAACCGTCCTCAATTGGCGTCGTGAACTAATGCGGCGGAGATGGACTTACCGGCCTAGGAGTGGGTGAAAGGCAAGATCGAGGGAGAATTGCGCAAATTGAGGTTGGAAATCGGCGAGGAAACCGTCGCCAGCATCCTCCAACGCCATGGTATCTCGCCACGCTCCCAACGTCGTCCCTCGCTGAGTTGGCGACAGCTCATGTCTCATTACAAACAGCAGATTATCGCCTGTGACTTCTTCACCCTTGAGACCCTGTTTCTGCAAACGCTGTACGTGTTCTTCTTCATCGAACCTGGTACGCGATGCGTCCAGTTCGCCGGTTATAACGCGCATCCCACCGATGCTTGGGTGACAGAGCAAGCCCGGCAGTTTGTCGGGACGGTTGAGGAACGCTCCCAACCACTACCCTTTCTCAATCACGACTGCGATAGCAAGGTCACAAACTCATTTGATGCAGTCTTTACATCGGAACGCATCACGATTGTTCGTACGCCGATTCGGTCACTCAATGCTAACGCTTACGCTGAACGGTGGGTACGAAGCGTCCGTGAAGCATGTCTCGATAAACTGATCATTCTGAATGAAGCCCATCTGCGACGCGTGATGCGAGACTATGTCAGTTACTATAACAACGCTCGCCCTCATCAAGGTATTCGGCAGCAAACTGCAGTGCCGTAACCCTCACAAAAGCCTGCCGGAGCCATTCACTGTCGCAGCGTCTTGAGCATCCATCAATGACTATTACCGCGCCGCCGTGAAGTTCAATTTCTCTCGTAACTGGAGGTTTTTGGGGTTACGGCTTTGCTGCCTAACCAACTTTGCCCTTACCGAACCAGAGTAACCATATTCTCAATTGCTGCAACCGCAGCAGCCGGTTTCTCAAGTCCGATGTTGTGCCCGCTGTCCTCCACAACGATCTGCCGACTCTCCGAGGACAGTTGCAGCAGTTCATGCTGCATAGACTGCCAACCCGTGATCGGAGTTAAGGCGGCAGTCAGAACCGTCAATGGGACATCGCCGAACGACTGGACTGCCTCCGCTTGAGCCAGACTCATTTCCATGCTCGCGCCTTCATCCATCAACGCCTGAACCGATCGCGGAGTCACCGAGAAAGCCGCATACGCAGGTTGTGCTTCCGGCGATAGGTTGAAAATAATCCCAAAGGGTACAGCGAACAAACGGACTAGTCCGATGCGCGCCAGCAGCGCGGGAAGCGGGCTGCCGCTGGCTTGAGCGGGAGTCTGAGAGTCGATTTCCGCGGGGGGCTGCGTCATCTGCTCGGGGCTCATCGAGTCGATCAGCACAACCCCAGCGACCTGCGTCGGGTAGTCGTGAACGAATACGCGCACGGGTAAGCCGCCCAACGAGTGTCCGACCAGCACGTAAGGACTCGCGATCCCGGCTCGATCAAGCAGCGTGTGCAGCTCGGTTGCAATTTGCTCGGCTGTACGAGGCAGCGGACCAGACTCACTGTAGCCCATCCCAGCTCGATCATAGGTGCAGACCTGTGTAGTCTTTGCCACTTCCGCCTGAACCCCGCTCCACACCGGAGACCAGTCACCCCACCCCGCGTCGATGACGACGGTCGGACTGCCGGTCCCAATGCAGTTAATGTGCAAGCGATAGCCGCCCACATCAACCATTTGACCGGGAGGAGGATACGCTTGGAGGTCGGCAGCTTCCGCGACCAACTCGTAGATGGTTCCTGCCAGAATCAAGCCCACGATCAAGACAACCAGCACGCCGAGCCAGCGAAGACAACCGCGCCCGCGCCGTTGTGGAGTGTCTACCACCGCTGTCTGCGTTTGACTGCTCATTGAAACCCCCTTTTTGGTAAATGACAGACTGATTCGATCTGTAAGAAGAGGAGGATAGCGTCGATGTCCCGAATTGCTTCGAGGATGGTTGCAGCCCTGCTTCCTGTTCTGGAACGCTTATGCAGGAACCGCCAGATGAACCATAGCGGCGCTCACATCCCACAACTTTTTAGCAACCGCCATGTCGGAGGCTTGTGGCGCTGCCGGGATGACATGCGAATCGTGGAAATACTGACCAGTAACGCCTGCGACATCCGGTGAAGACGCAAGATAGATGGAAGTTTGGGCGCCTTTTTCCGGGGAACGCGCGACGAGAGGTACAACTGCCCGAATCATCTTCATGAGGATACCGGGGTTATTCTGACCGAAACCGGTATTCACGAATCCCGGGTGCAGCGCATTCGCGCTGACTCCCGATCCTTCTAGGCGACGCGACAATTCCCGCGTAAACAGGATATTCGCCAGTTTTGAATTGCCATACATGCTGGCATCATATTTCCGTTCGCCTTGAAGGTTGTCAAACTCGATTTTGCCGCCTGAATGCGCATTTGATGACACACAGATGATGCGTGCCGGTGCACTGGCTCGGAGCGTATCGAGGAGCAAATTGGTTAGCAGGAAGTACGCCAGATGATTGAGCGCAAAAGTCATTTCGATGCCATCGACGCTGAGCTGCCGCTGCATAAAGACTCCACCTGCATTGTTGAGCAAGACGTGCAGATGCGCGTATTTGCGCTTAAACTCGTCCGCTAAGTGTCGAACGTCCTGCTGCGATGACAAGTCCCCCAGCAGCGAATCCACTGCACGATTACCGCTTGCTGCTCGGATTTCCTCGACAACCTCGGCCGTCTTCTGCGCATTCCGTCCAACGATGACGACAGTTGCGCCTCTGCGGGCGAGTTCCAGCGCTGTACTTTTGCCAATCCCATTGGTGCCACCTGTGATCAGGCAAATCCTGCCTTGCATCGTCGTTTCCCTTCACTCGTTGGCTTGTGAGAAATTGTGTATGGGCGCTGTGCTTGGCAGCATTTACTGATTCTGTGCCACTGTAATGACGATTTTTCCCTGAACCTGTCGTCCATCAACCTCATTGAGCGCCGCTGCTGCGTCCTGTAGAACGTAGCACTTGTCGATAAACGGGGTGACTTTGCCAGATTCAACCAGTTCTTTCATCGTGCATAGATCATCCAAGTTAGGTGCCGCCGCGAGGGTCGCAAAGGTTTGCCCATCCTTCTTGGACTGCATGGCGCCCAGAATCATGGAGCGGAAAAGACCCGACGTGGAACCGCCAACGAAGACGTAGATTCCCTGCGAGCTTAAGATGCGCTTATACGCTGAAAACGGACGATAAGCCGCAGCATCCAGAATCAGGTCGTACTGCTGACTGCTTTGGGTCACGTCCTCTCGGGTGTAATCGACGACATGATCTGCCCCGATAGAGCGCACCATCGCCACTTTCCTGGTACTGCACACGCCCGTCACTTCCGCACCAAAGGCCTTGGCAATCTGCACGGCAAACGAACCGACTCCGCCGGATGCGCCAACGATCAGCACCTTTTGACCAGGCTTGATTTGACCTTTATTGCGCAGCGCCTGCAGCGCTGTGACTCCGGCGAGAGGCACCGCCGCTGCCTGCTCAAAGGTGACATTGGCTGGTTTCAACAGCAGTGCGCTTTCCTTCGCGCAGACGTACTCGGCAAACGCGCCCCAACCAACCGCGGACAAGTCTCCAAAGACTTCATCGCCCGCCTTAAACTGCTCAACCTTTTTGCCGACCGCTTCCACCCGTCCGGCAACGTCAGCACCGGGGATCGTCTTCTTGGGTTTCGTAAATCCGGTACTCATGCGGACGAGGAACGGGTCTGCTTTGATCAGATGCAGTTCGGCAGAATTGACAGATGATGCGTGCACCCGAATCAGAACTTCGTCGTCGCCGGGAGTGGGCTTTTCGACCTCAGCGAGCCGCAGCACATCCGACGGAGAACCGTACTGTGTATAGGTCATTGCCTGCATGGTGGTATTCATTCGTCTTGGTCCTTTCTTGATTGTTCGCTCGAATTGCAGAATGGGACGGGTTACGGTTCCAAATTTACTTGCTCTGGTTTGCCCGGCTCGATACGATTGACCGACAGTAAGGGCATCCCTAAATCACGCACCTTTTTGATCAGCCCGTGCAGCGCCGCCTGATCGACAACGCGTCCGGTTAAGAGCGTGTTGCCGTTGTCTTCCAGAGTGATGCTCACCCCCTCAAACCAGTCCGTCCATTGCGGACTCAGATGTCCTTTGATTCTGATTTGATAGACCGAAGGTTGATCTGTGTCCGTTGTTGGGTTGAGTTTGTTCGACATGCCCCTGTACTATCTGCGGTTGGTCGCAACCGTCCGTGCCACTCGCTTAATGTACGGGTAGCATAGCGTTGTCAGGGTGTTGATGTGTAGACACTAAAGTGTTGATCAGGGGTGTTGTTCGACAGCGCTAAGGTGGATTATCAAAAGGCATTCAGCACATGATGACCGTCTGTAAGGCAAGTGCCCTACACAAAACCATCCAATAGCCTAATTTGGGGGAAGAACGCTAGAGAATTCTGCGATTCGGTCTTACAAGAGCCCCAGTTCCCGGGCACGGGCAACAGCCTCTGTGCGCCGCTGAACCGCCAGTTTGGCGAAAATTCTGCCATTGTGCCCTTTGACGGTATCCAGCGCCAGAAAGAGCTTTTCGCCAATCTCCCGATTCGACAGTCCCTGTGCAATCAGTTGGAGTATCTCTAGCTCTCGGTCGCTCAAGGGATCGATCAGCGGTTGTGAAGCGATACGGGTGGGCCGAGCTACTGCGCCTTCTCCATTCTTCTGTTCCGCCTCAACGACGGTTAGCAGTCGACCCGTGTAGTCCAGCATTATCCCGTGAGCGATGGCGTCGGATAAGAGGTGAGCGATCGGCAACCCTTCATCAGCGAAGATTCGGACGTAACCTTCCGGCTCAGCCAACCGGAGCGAGCGTTCCAACGCAGTGAGTGAGGAGGCAGAGTCTCCCGCTGCCTGATGAGCCAGTGCCAGCACCACCCCGATTTCGATCACGCTGCCCATCCTGCCCCCTTGTTCAGCGGCTAGCAGCAAGCGATCCAGCAAGCGCAGGGCGTCGTAGAGAGTGCTGTCGATCGGATCGCGCAGGTACTCCGCAAGGAGCACCCGCGCTAGCGTGACATGTTCGAACTCGCGCAAATAGCTGAGTTCGTCGTCAATAGACAAACCTACGTCATGCACCCAACGCAGAGCCTCGCTCAACCGTCCCTGTCCTAACCAGATGCGTGTTCTCAAGGCCGAAACTGGACGCACGTCCGGTACAGGTGTTCTGTGGAAGCAGCGTTCCGCCTCGTCAAGCCGGTCGAGGGCGCCGACCAAGTCGCCCTGCATCACCTTGAAACGCGATTGAACGCGGCACAGTCGATAGCGCCAGTCCGCCAGCGCAGCTTGTTCGCCGAGCGCTTCGCTGTGTTGCAGATTCTGGAGAGCGTTCTCCTGGTCTCCCTGCTCCCGGTATAACTCACTCAACCCCAGATAGAGGTCTGCCGTGCCCCGCAGCAGCGGTTCACCCTGCGCCAGCGCGAGCTGCAAGGTGCGAGTATAGGTTTTTACCGCATCGTGGAGACGCCCCTGCGTCATCCTGATGTCCGCCAGTCCATAGGTGCCGCTGATAGCAAAATGCAGACTACCGACCTTCTGAAAATTCGCCAGCGCATCGCCAAGCGTTCGGTGAGCTTCTTCCAGATCGCCGCTTGCCCATTGGGCGAGCGCCAGCAGCGCAGCCGCGGGTCCGCGCCGCAGATGATCGCTTTCCGGTAGTAGGTCGAGCGCCTGCCGACCATATTTGATCGAACTGGCGATATCACCGCGCGCCTGAGTCTGATACGCTCGACCAGTGGCAATTGACGCCGGGAGCGCCCGAAACTGCGCTTCATCCACGATGACCATTCTGGCTCCCGTATCCGCTGCTGAGGTTTCTGGCTGCTCGCCGTTCTTCAAAACCTCTAGCCAGCGTTCGGCAGCTGCGAACCGAGTCTCAGCAGCTTCCAGCTCGCCCCTGTTCAACAGCGCCCACGCATAGGCAACATTGAGAACGGGTCTGGCACGCACCAATTCGTCGGGGAGCGTAGCCGCCCAACTCAGCCAAGTAGCGGACTGAAAACTTCCGTCCATTGCTGGCCACGCTAATTCGATCAATTCCGCTGCGCGCACAAAATCTCTGGCAGCAAGTGTGTGACGAATAGCTTCAGCGGGCAGCTTATTTTCGGCGTACCACACACTGGCACGTCGATGCAATTCGGACACCTCGCCGCCTCTGGCGCTCTGGCGTAACCGCTGCAGTAGAAGATCGGCAAAGAGGTGGTGATAGCGGTACCAGCGCCGCTCATTATCCAATGGGACGACGAACAGATTGGCATGCTCGATATATTCCAGAATTGTTTGCCCCGATGCGGAGGATTCAGGCAGAATGGCATCGCAGAGAGAGCCACACAGACGGTCAAGGATCGATGTGCGCAGTAAAAACGTCTGGACGTTTTCAGGCTGCTGATGAAGTACTTCCTCCAGCAGATAATCCAGCACGAAATGGTGACTCCCTGTAAAGGATTGGATGAAACTGGTTGCGTCCTGCTGCCCCCGCATGGAAAGCGCCGCCAACTGCAAACCCGCAATCCAGCCTTCGGTGCGCCCGTCGAGCGCTGCAACATGCTCCGACGAAAGTTTCAAGCCCATGACCTGATTGAGAAATTCGGCGGCTTCAGCAGGTGTAAAGCGCAGTTCCGAGACTCGCAATTCGGTCAATTGGTTCCGCGCCCGTAGCCGTGCCAGCGGGATATTGGGATCCTCACGGGTTATCACCACCAGATGCATGGGCGGTGGCAGATGCTCCAGCAAATATCCCAGTGTATCGTCAACCACTCTAGCGTCAATCAGGTGATAGTCGTCAAGCACAAACAGGAAACTATCCGGAAGAGCAGCAATTTCATTAAGCAGTGCAGTCAAGAGCGACTCCATCGGCGGTGGTTGCGGCGATTGGAGTACAGCTAGCACACCGTCGCCCAGCTGCGAAGCAACCGTCTGGAGCGCAGCAACGAGGTAGGTCAGAAAGCGGATGGGATCGTGATCGCCTTCGTCCAGCGATAGCCACGCTGTCGGTCGGCCGCAAGCGGTGACCCATTCACTCACCAGTGTGGTCTTTCCAAAGCCAGCCGGGGCAGAGACGAGGATCAGCTTGTGGTACAGCCCCTCATTCAGCCGCTTGAACAGCCGTGGGCGCGGTACAACGTCCGGACGAGGCGTCGGAACATACAATTTGGTGGCTAGAATTGACATTGACATTGTTCAAGTATAGAGCATGGTACTATCCCTGAAAACAGTTGAGAATTCGCGTCTGACTACTTCCGCGAAGTTCGTAGACTTCGGAGACCTGAGTCGTACAGTTCGGCGGGGCTGACGCTCAACCTCTTAGACCATCTCTGCTCAGTTCACGACTTTCCGCCGCGCCCCTAGTCGTTTGACATTCTTGACCAACAAGATCAAGCATTTTCGCCGTGTTTTTCTCACTTTGGCAAGCTCGCCCACCTCTATCTCGGCTTCCTACACCTGACCAGGGTGCTGGTTTGGTTACGATGAAATGTCAACAGAATCTCGTTTTCAAACTGAGAAGACGGGTTAAAAACCGGAACGGGGCTCCGGGTCTTGAGACTGTCCTCAACCGGCAAATGCAGACGGCGAAATCTCTTATACTGTTTATCCTGTATCTCGATCTCGAACCAACTAGATTCTCGAATGCCCAATGTGATCGTGTAATCCGTCGTCGTTACGCTGAGGGAGAATCGATTAGCGATTTAGCCCGTTCCTACCGCATATCTCCGCAACGTGTTTTTCAGATTGTTCGAAGTGCTTGGAGTAGAGAGCAAAACACCGCCTACCGGATTGGTCGTTAAGTCATCAAACTCATTCACTCAATAGCGCTCGCCAAACAATCACGGGAACTAACCTCGTTTCGCAAAGGCCCACACAAACATGAAATGGTTTCTTGAAGAAGACTTATGAGTTCTAGGCTTGCAACTTTTCAAAACTTCGGATCTGTGTTGCTGCTACTTGTTTATCTGCCTCGTGGATGACTAACTCCTTTCGAACCTTTCCTCTTCGGCAATCCCAACCCGAGCGATTCACGATGGACCAATCCATCCCCAAATAGGGATATACAACTTACCACCAACGATGGCTGCCCGTGAAGCTTAGCCGCCGCGTGTTGCCATAAAGTTGGAAACTCGCCCACTGGCGCATGGAGGAGGTATTGAGCTTTACATCCAAACGATTATGGCGGGTATCTTCCTGTGTTTGGCGCAGCGCCTCGTCAGGAGGCAGATGACGTAGGTAGCTATAATAGCGGCGCATGAAGGCGACCGAGACTTGATCGCCGATTTCCCATAGACTACCAAGTACGGTCTGAACACCAGCAGTATGAAAGCTTTCCGGTAAGCTAACTACATGACGTCCGGGGAGCGCGAAATAATCGGCTGACCAACAAGCCGATAACACAAGGTGCTGAAGCCTTGCTAGTTGGAGAGTCCGCACGGTGGGCAGACTGAGCACATCCTCGTCGTCACCAGTCGCTGGGATGAAAACAAGACCTGTATATTCCGGATCATCAAGTGTGAAGATGCCATGACAGGCGAGATGTGCCATATCTCTCAACGATAGCTGCTCCACAACCGTTTTTGCGTTCGGATTGAGCAACACATCCGCCTTTAGCTGATGTTCTGCCACCACCTGGGTGATCATGGCCAACTCTGCCTCTGTACCCGGCAGCGAAGCAAAACGCCAGTTTCCATTTGATGCCGCCACCGCCAGCAGAGTGCGAATTTTGGTGCGTGGCGCTAATCGGGAATGAATATATGGATGATGAGTAAGACTATATCGGGTCAAGAGCGGCTCGCCATCCACGACGAGAGCGGCAAACGGTACTCCATGCAGCACATCGTCTGCAACGATACGTAGACGCCTTATCCGGGACGGTAGGTTGCGGATCTGTTCTGGTAGTCCTAATGAACTTGCAAGCCGTTCTGCCAACCGAAGGGGATCCGGAGCGACAACAGCAGAAGCCGATTGAGGTGGTTTGTGGCGCGCAACATTCCCTAAGGCTTGATGCAGCGCGCGCACCTCTTCTCGTAAGCGTACCCGCGGTAGTGGAAGTTCATGTATATCGACTGCGAACGTGGTCTGCGTGATCAAGAACAGCCGATCGGGCAGCGTCAAAAAGGCGAAAACGGCTGTATCGAGCGGGAGATGCAGCGAGAGAGGTACGCGTAACTCGCGAGCGTCGAGCGTTAAACCCCGTCGACGATCAAGCTTGGTGATTAATTCCTGTACATCGCGAGTCCGCTTCCAATACGCATGCCAGTTTTTCCACGAAAGTGGCAGTTTTGAACGCACGAGTGCATGCGCCGTGTTCGCCAGCGTTGTTTCCTCGTCTGTCCATTTGTTGAGCAGATAGATGTCCTGTTCAAGTGGTTCCAGGTTGCTCACAAGCGAGTCGAGTACGGCGCTCATTGTTGAAACTAGCTGCGCGATCTGTTCAGGCGCAGCTCCGGTTCGGAACATACACTGCCTCTGAATGCGCAGCGCTTGATAAAGATCGGCGTTCGCGTTGATTGTTGTGAAGTGTTTGACTGCGGTTCTACTTGCAGATTCGGCTCCACGAAAATCCCCCTCATAGTAGCGCACCAGCGCTTCGAGGGCGTTAAGGCGGGCGAGAATCAATGCTGAGTCACTGGTGCTAAAGGCAGTCCGAAGTGCGTTGAAGTGCGATTTAGCTTCAGCATATTCATTTTGCGCCAGTGCAAATTGCACCGAGAGCGCCCGATCATCAAAGGCGGCCAGGAAACTCGTCGGTCGGGTAGTGACTGCTTGATAAGTGGCCGCAGTTCCACCGGTCATGTCGAACGCGCGGGCGCGACGCTGCTGTTCGGCAACAGAGTCGATGTCTGCTGCGCTGTCTAGCCGATTACGCGCTTCGATCACAGCTTGGAGACGACGATACTGATCTTGAAGGGTTTGTTCACCAGAATTGCGAACAGTGGGCTCGGTTTCGATCAGCAGTACCGAGGCGGTTGCTGTTTGATTGAGCGTAATGAGCACGGAAACATAATTAAAGCGGGCGAGCAGCGCCGCCCGTGATAACTTAGAGTCTTGACAGAGCTGCTCAACCCAGCGAAGATGTTCGCGCGCCTCACCAAAAAGGCCGCGCAGCAGCGAACACTGGGCCCACAGTTCATGCCAGCGTGTTTGATAACCTATGCTGGCAGTGGCAAGATCCAATTCGGGCGTCTTCAACCGATCTAGCGCATCGTTGAATGCTCCCGCTTCAAGCGCAGCGGCGGCATCACGGAGGAGGATCTGACGCTCGTGATCCAGGCGTAGCGCCCGATCTGTCATATTTGGGATATGCGTTAATCCCTGCTGGAACATTGCCCGCGCATCGCGATACTGACCGAACGCGCTCAAAAGACTCCCCAACACCAGATAGAGCAGCGAAAACAGCGTCGCCCGATCGGTGCGATCCGTGTTCGCCCAGACGATGTGCGCCTCCCATTGGCTCAGCCCGTTCGGGGTGATCGTCAATTCGCGGATGTCGCCGAGAGTCGGACGAAGGGTCTGCACAACTTCGTAAGCTTGCATGACCCGGTCGGCCGCGAGGAGTACCAGAACACGCTGAGTGGCGGCGAAATCGGCGGCATACGCATCGTCATGTTCACGACTGCGCCCCTCCAAACTGGTTAGCAACGAATTCGCCAGGTCATAGCTGCCAACAAGCTGTGCCAGTGCGACTACGCGCTGCGTCAGCACCCAGTCAACTCGCCTGTCGGCCTCTCCAGCAGTGAGGCGCGCCGCCAGCAACCGACGATAGGCGGTGAATGCCGATGCATAATCCCCCGACTGAAGGAGGGCTTCCGCCGCGTTTACCGCCGCGGTGAAGTCAGAGTGCATCATAGAAGCGGTACGCTAGTTTGCAGGCAAAATGAAGTACACATCCGTAACTGCTTGACAACTATTCCCCACCCAGATTGTGCTCGCTGGGCATTGGCACTGTCCGTTGGCATCCTGCTGTCCGTCCGGGCAGGTGCTGCCGCCGCTATCCGTCAGTGCTTCAAGCAAATCTTCCACGAAATCGAGGTCGATTTGCGAGTCGCTTCCATGGGCAGCGGGCTCCTCGAGCAATATCCGCGTGAAACCCTGTTCGTCGCCTTCGACGAAAATGCGTCCGGGACGAATGGCACCCGTCTCACTATCCGCCAACAGCAGAATACGGACATCCTCACCAAGAATGGGCGGTGACAGCGCCTCGCGCATACTCAGCGCAGGGTCAGCCGAGGACAGGTTAAAGTCATCCGCGAGATAGACGACGGCATCAGGCGGGATGTCACTGAGCGAGACGGCTTCCCCTGCGGGCAAGGTTGGCGTATCCAAGCGCACGTTCAGGGCGTCTCCGTCGACGTACATTACCAAGCGCCCATCCACATCGGCGCTCGCCGCCTGCACGATGCGTCCAATCGAGAATTGCTCCGCCGTATTATTTGCCGCGCGAATGCGTGTAAACAGTTCGTCGGTCATAACGAGCCGCGGCTCGTCCGCCAGACGGCTGAAGTTGATCGTATCCGCCGCCGATTGCAGTGCATCGACGTCGTAACGTAAGATCGAATCAAGCACCACCAAATCGCGTTGATCACCGTACAGGGTGCGCAAATGATCCAGTTCGTCAAGCGCGCGTGCATATTCACCGTGCGAGACAAGCTCGTCGATCCACTGGAGCGCCTCGTGTTTATAGCTTGTCAACGAGGCAGCACGCGCAGGATCAGCTATCAACAAGTCGGCAATTCCCAGCACATCACCGTCTGTGATCTGTTGATAGAGCGGGTGTTCTGGCGGTGGTAGTTCGCTCCCTACCGGGGAACGGATATCATCCAGTGATCCGAACAGCAAATCACCATCGCGTAACACGGTCTGCGCCTCAGATCCGATTACACGGACTTCTATGCCTTGCAGCGCGTCCAGATTGGCAGCGCGCATATACACATCCGGCTGGATGTCGATACTTGGTGTTTCGACTTTGAACTCAAACCAGCGCTCAGAATCCCCGTCGAAGCGTACCGCCAATACATCATCTTCCAAGCGCACAGCGTCCTGTATATCGTCATAAGCGCGAACGACTTCCGCCCACCCTTCCGGGCTCGTTTCGCTGAGCGATCGGCTCAATTGCGACACGCGATCAACCGTCAAACTTTCATAACCGATCTCAAAGCCATTCGCTCGCGGGCGAACGACCAGTTCACCGACCGTCACATCGCCGATCCGCACGTTAGCGCGCAACCCGGTGATATCGCTGGCAACAACCCGCTCAATCGGCGTGTTGATTGTTTCGGCGAGTGCAGTACGCGGTCGCACAGCCGGCGGCGGCACTATTTCGACCTGTGCAAGATCGTCTATGACTGAAAACTCGTAGCGTGCACCGGCCAGTGTTGTCAATTCGTCGGCGCTGTAGGCGGCTGCCCAATCGACATTGGATCGGAGCATGGGCGCTAAAACATCATCCGCGGAGATCGATGGCAGCGATCCGAGCGTTTCGAACAGATACGGTTCAGCGAGCGAAACGCCGCCCGACCAATAGCCGCCAACCCAGTAACCGCTGCCATCCTGCGGATTCGGGGTGGTGAGCAGTGGAAGCGCTTCGACGCTCAAGTCACGGTAGCCGCGCTCGTAAAATGCGATCTGTTCCCAGTCACGGAAACGCAGGTCTTCGTTCGACGCTGCCCATTCCGGAAACCAGTTGTCCCGTTCGACGGAGACATCGGCCAGAAATCCCGTCGTGTTCAGTGTGCCGTTGTTCGACATCCAGGCAAAGACGAGACTCCACTTCATGATCTCGTTCAGACGCTCGTACTGCGGTTCGAAGCGCGCAACTTCGGCGTAATGATTATCCCACCATCCGAGGAACGAGGCGCTGCGCGCGCTCGGTTCGCTCTCCAAACCGGGATATAACGGATTGGACGATGCCGCGTAAATGCGCGTGGCGACATCGCCGAATAAGATCGCGCCATCGAAGTTAGCAGTCTGGAAACCTTCATGTTGGTACCCAAACCAGAGCCGTGTCGAGGAGCGCACTGCCTCTTCCGGTTCAAAGATGGGTGAAATCTGCCGCTCCGGTAATGAGATGAAGTCGGCGATCTCTTGCCCGGGGTTCGAATAGTTGAAGTTGATGCCCCATAACTTTGCCAGCAGATCGCAGTAGAACAGCACCATCCCCACTTCTGTGCCTTCCAGTTCGCCATCGTAGCGCGCGTACTGGTAACGATAATAGTTGAAGGCGGTTTCGTAGAGCACTCTGCTCAGCACAAATTGATCGCAGTTAAACTCGGAACCTGCGGTGCTCAGCGCCATTTCCAGCGACGACAGATCGCCGGCAGCGAGCGAGTCAGCGGCGATACTGGCGAACAGCCCATAGGTGTTCGCCTCCGGGCACAGGGCTGCATTCTGTCTCAATACGTCGATGAGCAGCAAAAACGTTTCTGCATCTCCGGCGGCGAGCGCATTCGTGACCGCTGTCATATCCGGCAGATTGGGCACAGGGGGCAAATTTTTCAAGACAGGCGAGATCAGCGTCATCACACTGATGAGTTCGGGATACATGAAATCCTGATCCAGAGAGAACCCACTGGCATCGACGATACCGGCTTCAATCCGTGCTGCTTCCATGCGCGCAAAGAGTTCGGCATAACGTGCTTCATACACTTCCTGCGTCATCATGGAACTGGTGTTCGTTCGAAGGACGGAATAGTTTCCAAGCTGTCCGGGAAGAATATAGACCTGAATGCGAGAATTGAGAGCCAGCGCCGACCGATTGAGCGCATCGACGTCGTCATACCAATCTGCATAAAATGCGCGCTGCTCCTGGTCGATTGTGGACTGGGACTGCCAAAGCGCGGCGACATCTTCGGCGCTGATGTTGAGATAATCGTCTCCCGGCAACGTACGCCCCGTCAGCTTTATCCCCGTGGCGACCGCTTGCGCCGACGTTAAGCGCTGAACGCGTTCCATGAAGGTCACCAAACCGGAGTAGTCGGTGACAATCGACTCGACGTAACCGCTTTCCGGAGTCGTGAAATACGCTTGTTCGAGCTCGTCGCCGCGTGTGAGCTGGGCGGTACGCGCACTGAGATCGACAGTATATTCAAAGAGGTGCAGTATCGCCGGATACACCCCGGTATTCTTACGAATCTCGTCTGCGATCAGGATCGTGTTGCGAGGAACAAAAGCGCCTGCCGGCACAAGGCCAACCGCTTGGCCATCGCCAAGCACCGCCATACGGGTATCACCATATTGGAAATTGGCGACCGGTTCGAGGTAACCATAGCGCACCGGCGGCAGATCAAATAACACCCGGTTGAGTTCATCAGACGTTAGGTTCGCATCGGTGAGAATCGCGTATAGCAGCCAGTCGCGCACCTGATTGAGCTGTTCACGCTCGGTCATCACCCCGGCGGCATCCCCGAAATCATAGCTGATCAACCGGGGCAATGCCTTCGGAAACGCCGAGAATGCCTGCCCGTTGGCGCTCCGACCGGGACTAGGCAGAACGGCATCGAGGAGCGTGTAATTGGGTTCGACAGGCGCAGCCGCGTTCGCCAGACTTAGGCCGCTGTTCGTTAGCGACAACCCGAACAACAAGACCAATGCGAGGGCTAAGTACATACCGGCGATGCGCCATTGGAACGCAGGGCGTGGTGGCGCGGGAGGACGTGTGGCAGCGTAACTACGTCTTTCCTTCTTCTGTTTCTCAATGTTACTGAAGATCACGCCGACGACGATCATTAGGATCGTGCATAAGAGTTGAGTTCCTACGTCCATGACTGTCTCCCCTACCGCCCTTGCAGTGCATTGAAACGGTTGACTCGAGCGTCGACTTCGGCTTGCGCTGGCGCGGTGCGTGCGATCCACGCGACCAGTAGTTCTCGATAGAGCGTTTGTACCTGAGACATGCGGTTATCTGTCCCATTGATCGGCGGACTGGCGAAATAGGCTTCTGCAGCGTCCAATCCCGCAGCATAGTCGCCTTCGTTGGAGGCGGTGATCAGTTGCTCATAGGCCGTCTGCCGTGCATTAACGACTGTTTGCATTTGCTGATTTCGCTGGCTCTGCTGGATTCGCCCATAGGTTTGCGCTCCCAAACCGACGAACAACACGAGGAGCGCCGCAAGCAGTAAAGCGCGCAGCGTGCCCGATGCGGGTGAATACCACCAATAACCAAGCGGTTTCTGCCCGCGCGGCCCTCCGTTCTGCATCTTCCCAGTTGAATTTATGCGCTGTGGCGTATTGGTCGTATTGATCTCAGGGAGTACCACTGACACGGGAATGGGTGGAGTCGGGTTCGTAACCCACGTTTGGATATATAACATCAGCTTGTCCGCGCTCAGTGGATGCAGTGCCGGATGTTTTACTATGACTGCTGTCCATTTCAGCGGTACCTCTAGCAGCGGTGTGTTCGCTCTGACGAGCGCGTCTAGCTCGTCTGCCACCGTCATATAGACCTGATCAGCGTCAGCAATGGGCGCTGGAAGCTGAGCGCTTTCCCAGATCGTCGCGCCGAGCGCGATGCGCCGCTGTTTGGCAATTTCGGCGGCGGCAGTGGAAGTCTGATACCGATTTTCAACCCCTGCACTGGCGAAAAGTTGAGATTGCAGCAGCATGCCCTGCATCGACAACGACCGGCCACGTGGCAAATTGCTTGTGACTGCCCGCAGCTGGTTTTCGAGTTTCGCGCGCTCAGCCCGCATGTTGAGCAGGGACTGTTCTGCCACAGGAAAGTTGGGACGAAAAGTCAGAGCACGATTCTCGTTTTCCAGCGCTTCGGCAATCTGCAAACCATTGAACTGAGCAATCGCTAACAGGTGAGATAAAGTGGCAAGCTGTTCGTAGTAGAAATAACGCCTGGGCTCAAGACGCCGCGCACGCTCAATCGCTTCGATCCCTGACGCCAAACTGGCAGTATTTAGTGGGGTTTTCGTCTGTTTTTCGTTCTGCGGGATAATCCTCATCGCCGCAGCGGCTGCGAGGTTGATGTAACGAATACTTCCCGGTTCAGTCTTGAGAATGAGATTGCAGTTCGCAATTACCCCTACCCAGTCGCCCGATTTCCACGCATTTACGATCTGCTGATCAAGCGCGCGATTGCTGAGCGCATCAATGTCCGACTGCGACAGTTTTAGCAATTGAAAATAACGAACTGCCTGTTTCTTGTGATATTCAGCTCGGGTTTTGGTCATCGAAAAATCGTTATAGCCGTTGTGATACGCAAGATGGGTATCAGCGAGTACTTCGGCATAGAATGCGTCACGTTCAGTATTGCCGCCAATGGTTGACCACACGGATTCGAGGTTATATAGAAGCTGAGAACTCGTGTAAATGCGATCCCAAAAGTCATCTGCTATTAACCAGTCACCTTGTTCTTCGGCATTCATCGCGTCTTGATGGATGAGGAGCAGGCGGGTAACCGCCGAAGAACCATCGAGCGGACTCAGACCAAATCGCTGCGAACGCGTCAGTTTGTCATGGATGAGCCGCAATACGGGGTGATCCGCTGCATGGAAATTCGAGGTGATGGCTGGATATTTGCGGGGGGCAAACGCCGGGCGGGCAAGCTGAGTCATAACGTACCTTTCGTGCTCGTTCTTATGTGTTAGCCGATAAGGTCGTCCCTCTTGAACATCAGAGGCACATTTACCACGGAAATATCAGCATTATCAGACTATCCACTTAAGCGTCGTGTACAGGGGAAAATACGATCTGACCGAAGCAAGCATGTCAGCCGACAGGAGATATCCAGCGGAAATTTGGAGTTATGTACTTTTACTTGTAGGAAGCATAATACATTACTTATAGATATGCAATCATTAGGAACTACTGGAAGAACGCTATTCAGGATAGTACGCGAGAATAGAACGATGTAACGCAGCGACTTCAGCAGTTCGTTTGGGTCATAAACCTGAGTAGCTACCAGTAGGCTTGCTCATATCACGGACACCATCACCAGTTACAAATGTGACTGATGTGTTCCGTTGCGCACACATCAGCCGCAGTCACTGCGACGCTGCTGCACTAACTGACCGCCTTCTAGTACCTTACATCGTTTGTTGCACTGCAAATGAATACAACGATCCCTACTTCCTCTACGATCCAAACATCAGTTAAGCTAGCACTATCCACAATTACTCAAAGTACAAAATTCGATGTAAATATAAGAAATTGTGTATATAATTTGATTTACAACTCCTAGACACTCCTAGTTTGCGGCTCGTAGTTTGGCGATCAGCTTAAGAATTCTCACTATGTGATAGAAGAAGGCTGAAACTGATGGATTCTCGCCCGCGCCATATCCGGGTATTCATTTCTTCGCCCGGAGATGTGATCCAAGAACGGCGTATTACTTGGGAAGTGATCGATGCGCTGCCGGATCGCCCCGTCTTTCGCGATCGCGTCTCGTTTCGTACCATCGCTTGGGATCGACCGGGCAGCAGTACGCCAATGCTTGCCAAAATGACCCCGCAAGAAGCTATCAATCTTGGCCTGCCCAAGCCCGGCGAATGCGATATCGTGGTGGTGATTTTTTGGTCACGCATGGGCACCCCTTTTACGCTGGACGGAAAGCAATATCTTTCCGGTACACATTGGGAATACCTGAACTCGCTCGAATCGACTCACTCCGAGGTTGTCGTGTATCGCCGCACGGAAAAAGTCGAGATCGATCTCGATGATCCGCAGCTTGACCAGAAACGCGAACAACTTGAACGGGTAAACCAGTTTTTCGCCAGTTTCATTGACACGACCACCGGGCAGGCGCTGCGCGGCGTCAATCAGTACGCCACGCCGGAGGAATTCCGCCAGATGTTTGAGGCGCATCTCGAAGAACTGGTGAAGCGCATTCTCGAACGTCCGGCGGCAGTCGATCAAGCTCAGGATACCGATGCCGCGCCTGGCATCCTGACGACGAGTAAGGTCTGGGAAGGCTCGCCGTTTCCCGGTCTGCGCGCCTTTACCGATGCCGATGCGCCGATTTTCTTTGGACGGGGGCATGAAATCGATGCGCTGGTCAAACGGTTGCAGACGGCGCGGTTTGTCGGCGTGGTGGGCGTGAGTGGCAGCGGCAAATCGTCGCTGGTGGGCGCAGGTCTCCTCCCTAGACTCCACGCTAATGCCATCGAAGGGAGCAAAGACTGGTTGCTGCCGACGTGGGACAACCGCCTCAAACAGTGGATCGGCTTACGATTCACACCCGGCGAAGTGGGCGATAACCCATTCATGGCGCTGGCGCTCAAAGTCACTAGCTATCTGCAACCCACTGCGGAAACCGCGGCGGTGATCGCGCGCCGCTTAGCTGAAGATCCGGCTCGGATCAGTGAGTACCTTGAGTCGGCGTTGGCCAACAAAGCTGAGTGGACGGAAATCCTGATCTTCATCGATCAATTCGAGGAGCTGTTCACCACCGTTCAGCCCGCGCTGCAAGCGCCGTTCGTGCAACTGCTGCATATCTTGGCTCAACCAAAACTGCGGGTACGCATCGTCGCCACCCTGCGCGTCGATTTTTATGGAGCCATCGTGGGCAATCCGACGCTCGCGCTGCTGTTCGCGAATCACCATCCGCTGCCCGCGCCCGCCTTTGGCTCCCTCTATGAGATGATCACCCGCCCGGCTGAACGAGCAGCACTTCAATTCGATGAGGGTCTGCCCGATCAGATTTTGACGGACACGGGCGGCGAACCGGGGTCGCTGGCGTTGATGGCCTTTTTGCTGGACGAACTCTACAAGGCGTCGGGCACAGACCGCGTGTTGACCTTTGCCAAGTATGGCGCGCTGGGCAAAGTGCAGGGCGTGATCGCGCAGCGCGCGGAAAATGTACTAAGCGAACAAACCCCGGAAACTCGGTCGGCGCTTATGGAAGTCTTTCGCAGTCTGGTGCAGCTTGACGAAGGCGGCACGGTTACCCGACGGCGCGCGCCGCAGCGCGAGGTGTCCGCCACCCCGGCGCAGGCGGCACTCGTCAACGCCTTTGTTCAAGCCCGCTTGCTCGTCACTGGCGTCGGACCGAGCGGGGAGGCGCTGGTCGAAGTGGCTCATGAAGCACTGCTCACCAATTGGCCGCGTCTGCGCTTGGAACTTGACGCGGATCGTGAGTTTCTGATATGGCGGCGGCAGTTCAAGAACGATGTGCAAACGTGGGTGCAAAGCCAGCGCGATTCCAGCTATCTCTATGAAGGAACGCGGTTGCTCAGTGCCGAACGCTGGCGCAAGCAGCGCGCCGAGCACCTTGCCGCGTTGGATCTCGAATTTCTGGATGCCAGTGTGAGCCGCCGCAGCCAGCGCCAACGGCGGCAGCGCGCGCTGTTCGCCGTGCTGGCCGTGTTATTCGTGATCGCCTCGCCCATTGTGGCCATCAGCATCTACAACGAATTTCTGCGCCAGCAGACCCTCTCCAGCGCGCCGACCGTGGCGTATGCGGCGGCGACCGCGCAGCTTGGGTTGGACAACCAGTGGGTGAACGTCCCGGCTTTCCAGCTCGACCGCTATGAAGTGAGTGTCTGGCAGTATAACAACTGCGTGCTGGCGCGCGTCTGCTCAGACATTTATGCGCCCACATTTGATGAGACGGTCGATGATAATCATGATGATCATCCAGTGACCTCCGTGAACGCCTTTCAAGCGGCCGTGTTCTGCCGCTGGTTGGGTCGCCGTCTCCCCAGCGCCGACGAACTAGAACGCGCCGCGCGCGGCACGAATGGTCGTCCGTTTCCGTGGCTGGAAGCCGATCCCGATCCCACACGGGTGAACGGCGCTATTGACGGCTATCTAAGTGCTACGCCGAAAGGCACTGTCCCGGTCGATGATCCTGCTTTTGCCACCGGTGCCAATCCCGAAGGAGTGTTCCACCTAATGGGGAATGTGGCGGAATGGACACGTACACCGACGTCTTGTGGATTGGGCTGTACTGAACTGTGGGACGGTCAGCAGAGCGAAGCACTACAACTTCGTGGCGGCGGTTGGGCGACTCTACACCTCACACCAGAGACATGGGACACCGCCATTACCGAACTGCGCCTGTGGGAAGCCAGCGAGACTGACATAGATATCGGTTTTCGCTGTGCCGGAAATGTAAATGGAGCGTGAATAAAGAAAGAAGCAGCTAGAGAGGTAAATAAATCATGATTCCGTTACGTCCAACGAAAATTCTGCTGCGCGTCGTGTTTCTGGCGCTGCTTTGGTTCGCGCCGCCCGCGGCGAACGCGGCTCGTGGCGCTTCGCAGCCCGCGCCGAATCATAATCCGTCCGGCAACCCCATGCAGCAAGACCCGGATCTGGTCACCCCCTACGAGTATTTCAGCGATGGTCTCGGGCCGGGAACGTTCGATAGTAATCCATTTGTCGCGCTCACCAGCTCCCAGAATCGAGCCTATACCGCAAGCGATTTGCAACAGACTTCGGGTGGGCGGTATTTCGTCATCGTCAATGTCACACGCACCGGGCTGCAAACGCTGGGGCTGCTGATCAGCAGCAGCAGTCAACAACAGCTGCTGGACTATCTCAATTCGGTGCAAGTTTTCTTCGTGGCCGTCGCCATTTATTCGGGGCAGGATCTTGGATTCAGGTGTGGCGGCGAATGCTATTTTCCAGATGATGTTGGTCTGCCCAATTCGACGACGCTCACGGGGGATATTGACGTCGAAATGGTGCTGCAGCCCGGCGGAGATATCAGCTCGGGTCAAGAATATGCCGTCTACTTCGTCATCGACCCGGTGATTGCCCAACAAGGCGGTTCCCACCTCTACCATTCCCCCAGTTGGCATTCATTCTATACGTGGGCGGTGGCAGAGGGCGGTACGCTCACGTACGAACTGTGGCGGAACAATCCGGGGGCGTTTGAAGGGAGTCAGCGGCATTCCGCTGGTCAGCAGGAGCCCCAACCCCTGCTCGGGGACATCTCGCCGGACACGGCTAATTTCAATGCCTTGATCACGGCTGAAGCGAGCCGCACCAGCTATCGACTGTATGGCGGCTTTACGGGAACACCGCGCACCATTGATGCGCCCGCGAGCGGCGGCTCCAGCGCGGCTTGCCCACTGCCACCACGCATGCAACTCGGCGCGCTAGGGATTGTCGATGCCACGACGCCCACCCCGAATCGTCTCCGGAGTCAGCCATCGCTGAACGGGTCGCAGATCGGGTTGATCCCGACGAATGAGATTTTCACGGTGATCGATGGTCCGGTTTGCGCCAACGGTATCCAATGGTGGCAGGTGGATTACAACGGCAGAACCGGTTGGACTGCCGAAGGCCAAAATGGTACATACTACATCCGCCCCTATTCGTAACCGCAAGAGAGATTGAAAGTCATACTCCTGTTCTAGAGTTGAGCAGGAGTATGAGAGCCCCGTGCAGTAGCAACAAGCCGAAATAATACTTGCAATAAGCCATCGATTATTGATTGGGGTATGTACTCATAACATTCGTACAGGACTGGTCTACCCCTTGGCGTCCGTCCCGCACATCCTTGACTCAAGCAAGGGCTGTGATCGGTTACGTAGGAATTTTCACCAGTTTTCAGGTTTAGCGGAAGTAACCATATCAAAGTTTTGGAGGATTATGCATCTTTTCTTGATGACGTGTACGCTTTTCTTGATCGATTCTTGATATCAGCCGAAATAATATTTTGCATTTTCTTTTATTAATATTCACTTTCACCAATAATGAAAACTTAGATTTTAGCGATTACTTCATAACGCCCGGAGTCCGCGTGTTGTAACTTATTGTCAATGGGTTCACCCCCTCGCCTATCTTACTTGGCACATGTAACCGAAGGACAACGCGCATGAGTACTGACAGCAGTGGCATGAAACGCACTCTGGGCTTGACTGGCGTTACCGTTAACGCCATGGCCCTGATTGCACCGGGAGCATTTTTGTGGATTACTTACCAACTTCAGGCCGCCAATGTCGATAGCACCGGTGTCAGCACCGCCGCGGATATGTGGACAGGGATTGTCGCAGCGCTCATCGTCGCCTTCCTGACGGCGTTCGCATTTGCTGAACTGGCGCGGCGCTATCCCGATGCAGGCAGCGGCAGCGCTTACTACTTCGCTGAAAAGGCCTTTTTGGATCGCGAAGAACCGCATCATCGCCGCTGGGCGCGTTTGTTCAAATTCATCACGGGGTGGGCGGCGCATCTGTTCTACTGGGTTTACCCGGGTGTGATGGTCGCGTTTATGGCCACCCTGATCACCTATATCCTCGGGCAATTTGGCATTGTGCTGCCCGTGGCCGGTCAGGTGGCCGTAGCGGTGCTGTTCTCAATTTTCGTCGGTATGATCGCCATGCGCGGCATCAGCGGTTCGACCAATATCAGCATCATCATTAACATCATTCAGCTCACGACGCTGGTGATCTTCAGTGTGCTGGCTATTCACTTCCGCAATTCGAACCCGCTGGCTGTTCCGGCAGAAGGTTGGTTCTTCACCGAACCCGCGAACATCGTGCTGCCGCATAATTGGTCAGGTCTGCTCTTCCAGTCAACCATCGCCATCTTGATCCTCGTAGGCTTCGAATCCTCGACGGCGCTGGCGGCGGAAGCAAAAAACCCCAAGCGAGACATTCCGCGCGCGGTCATCATCTCCCTCGTGATTCAGGGCATCTTCGCCTATTTGTTCCAGTACTTCGCGGCAAATTATGCCATGGGCAGTTGGCTGGGAGATGGCAACGGTATTACGGCGGCTGCCGCCTCATCCGCCCCAATTGGCGACATGGCGATCAAGATCGGCGATGCACTGCTCGGCGGCAATGGTTTCGCCCTGATGATCATCCTCGCCATCAGCGTGGCGATAGCTATCCTCGGCACGACACTGGCAGCGATGAACACCGCCGTCCGCATCAGCTTTGCCATGGCGCAGGACGATGAAATGCCGGAAATCATGGGGCTGTTGCACGGGAAATACGCGACACCCTATGCCGGGGTGGTCGCTATGGTCATTGTTTCGGCGGTCATTGGTGCACTCGGCGTAGTTGGCGGCGCAGTGACACTCACGGGGGTGACATTAGCCAGCAATCTCGGTACCTTTATCCTCTACGGTATCATCTGCGGTGTGACGCTGGTCGCCTTTGTTGGTAACAAGGACTTCAATCTGCTGCGGCATGGCATCGTCCCCGTAGCGGGCTTAATCCTCAACATGATCATGCTGCTGGTAATCTTCGTGGTCGGGATTGCCTCAGGTGGCACAACGGCACAGGCAACCTATCTCGCCCTCGGTATTTCCGGAATCTGGCTGCTGGTGAGCGTCATCTACTTTGTACTCAACAGCCGCACCAAAGGCAAGCATATCGTGCCGCCCGTCTCCGCGATGCAAAGCGGCAGCGACTAAGCGGCGCGCCTTAGTCAGTCTACTAAAATGGGCGTGGCTCGGCTCATCGCTGGTGAGCTCAAGCCACGCTTCCTGCATTGGTTACGGGTGACCGAGAATGAGGATGCTGGATGCCAGAAGACACCGCGATTGACGGGGCGGGGCTGAGTTTTGTCGGCAATTATCGTGAAGACAATCAGGATGCCATCCGCCTACACACCGATCTATCGGAGACTGCCAGCTCGCGTCTTGGCTATCTATGGGGCATCGCGGATGGCATGGGTGGATGCGATCACGGGGGAATTGCCAGCACACTCGCACTCGACACGCTCTTCAGCGCTTATTACGCCGAAACCAGTGGCAAACCCCAAGCAGCGCTCAAAAGCGCCATCCAGCAGGCAAATGTTGCCGTGCAGCGGGAAGCCGCCCGATTGGGCTCGGTACGAATGGGTACCACCCTCAGTTCGGTAGCCATTATTGGCAATCAACTACATATCGCGCACATCGGCGACAGCCGTGTTTACCTTGTTCGCGACGGACAGTCCACGTGCCTGACAGCCGACCACACTCAGGTCGGGGATATGGTGCGGATGAAACTCCTCTCGCCGGACAAAATCCGCACGCACGATCGGCGGTCGGTCCTCAACCGCGCCATTGGCATCCAGTTGATTGTGCAACCCGATATCACTCAGCACACGCTGCAGCCTGAGGACTATCTCGTGCTGTGTACGGATGGGGTCTGGTCGGTCATTCAGGACGCTGAATTTGGTCAAATTGTGCACGAAGAGCACCATCCGTCGAGTATCAACGAGCGTCTGATTGCTGAAGCGATGAAGCGTGATAGCGATGACAATGCTTCTGTCATCACGATCCATTTGCGCGCCATTCCAGAGCAGACGCAGACAGCATCGCCTGGAAAGTTCTGGAGTTTAGGAAAACTGTTCAATCGACGGGGTTTAGCGGGGGCGTGATGGTTGGCAATTCATCAGAGCAGAATGTTATAATCAATTCTATGATGTTTCAAATCGGCGATCAGTTCGACCACTTCCAGATTCGTTCACATCTTGCCCAGGGGGGTATGGCCGATATCTATCGTGCTTACGACTTCATGACGGGCAAAGAAGTTGTGCTTAAGATTCCCAACCGTATGATGATTGGTGATCCAGCACAATACGAGCGTTTTCAACGTGAACTTGAAGTCACCAACAACTTATCTCACCCTGCCTTGCAAAAGGGGCTAGGGTCAGGACAGTTCAATCGCACGCCCTATCTGGTGACCGAATTTGTCGAGGGGCGTTCACTGCGTGACATCATCATTGAGACTGCCCCGCTGCCACTCGACACAGTGCTCCCGCTCATCGAAAAAATCGCCGATGGCATGGCCTATTGCCATGAAAATCAGGTCATTCACCGGGATTTGAAACCAGAAAACATTCTCGTGCGGACCGACGGTCAGCCAATCATCATCGATTTTGGGTTGGCGCTGACCAAAGATGGACGCCGCGTTACCTATGCGAATCTTTCGGCGACCGCGGGCACACCGGATTACATGTCTCCAGAACAGATCGAAGGCCAGCGTGGTGATGAGCGTACCGACATCTACGCGCTCGGGACGATGCTGTTCGAAATGTTGGCGGGACGGCTGCCCTTTGTCGGAGATAGTTATCAACTGGTGGTGACACAGCACCTACAAGCGCCGATTCCGCGCCTTGATCAGATCAAGCCAGGAATTCCCGAAAACGTCGCGGCGATTTGTGCCAAAGCGATGCAGCGCAACCCCGATGACCGCTATCCGACTATGCGCGCGCTCGCCAGCCATTTGCAGAATCCAACCGCCGTAGATACTTCCATCCTCGAAAAAGGGACGGGCGAAGCTACTGGTGTACCTTTCTGGAAGAATAGCACGCTGCAGGCTGTCGTCATCGGCCTGGTTGTGCTCGTTCTGATCGTCGTTTTCGCCGTGGTCGCTCAAGGATTGCGCCAATAAATGCCAAAAACCGCCGCCGACCTCCTTACTGAAGTCGAAAAGCTGGGTCTCCAGTTCATAGATCTGCAATTTAGCGATATTGTCGGCGCAGTCAAAAGCATCACGATTCCTATTGCTCAGCTCGCCGATACCCTCGATCATGGCATCTGGTTTGATGGTTCGTCGGTAGAGGGGTTCGCGCGGGTCGCCGAAAGTGACATGTATCTCGTGCCCGACCTCGAGACCTTTGCAGTCGTGCCGTGGCGGACGGGAAACCGCGCAACGGGTCGCTTAATCTGCGATGTGTACACGCCCAATGGTCAGCCCTTCATTGGCGATCCACGGAGTGTGCTCAAACGCGCACTCACCCAAGCTGAACAGATGGGTTTCCTCTTCAATACCGGGCCAGAGCTCGAATTCTTCCTCTTACAAGCCGACAGCGGCGGTATGCTCGCCCCGCCTTCGCCACAAGATACCACCGGCTATTTTGAACAACCGACTGATGAAGCGGGTGAATTGTGGCGCGAGATGTCGGTGGCGCTGCAATCTTTCGGCATTATTGTCGAAGCGATGCATGCCGAAGTTGGACACGGTCAGCACGAGATCGATTTTCGCTATGCCGAAGCACTGCGCACCGCCGACAATGCCGTGACGTTCCGTGTGGCCGTCAAAACGATCGCGCGCAAGCAAGGTATGCATGCCACGTTTATGCCGAAGCCGTTTCGCGGCATGAGCGGCAGCGGCATGCATGTCCATCAAAGTCTCATCTACAAGATGACCGGCAAAAATGCCTTCTCCGACCCCGGCGATCCGTATAACCTGTCGACCATCGCCAAGCATTTCATCGCCGGACAGTTGGCCCATGCCCGGGGAATGTGCGCCATCCTCGCCCCCTTGGTGAACTCGTATAAGCGGCTCGTACCCGGCTATGAAGCGCCTGTTTATGTTAGTTGGGGACGCATCAACCGTTCGGCGCTCATTCGTGTACCCCGAGCGCATACGCCCGATGCGACACGTTTGGAGCTGCGCTGCCCCGATCCAAGCTGCAATCCCTACCTCGCCTTCGCCGTGATGTTAGCCGCCGGTTTGGATGGCATCCGCCGCCAGCTCCCGCTGCAAAACGCCAGCGAAGAAAACCTCTATCTCCTCGAAAATCATCAGGAAGCCGGGCTAGAGGTGCTGCCCGGTTCACTCGAAGAAGCGCTTGAGTGTCTACAGGCAGATGAAGTGATCAAAGAAGCGCTCGGGCCGCACGTACTTGAACGCTTTGTGAATGCCAAGCGTCAGGAATGGGCCGACTATCGTCTCGAAGTCACGCAATGGGAATTAAATCGATATCTCGGTTTCTTTTGAGTAGGATGTCGATAAAATCAAAAGGTTTTTCTGTACACTGACTTCAGTTTGAACTGAGTCTATCGATTGCCATCTTGATCAAGACTACAACCTACTCCTTGAATGGGTTGGATAAGCTGAACACGGGCTGTGGGGACTTCATTGCACTCATCCACTCCATGACGCTCGACAATCGTTTGGGGGGTTCAAAACGCATTCGCGACGAACTGCGGAATTTGGGCTATCGGCTCACGAAATGTACCGTCGCTAAATACATGCGCTACTCAGCATAGGTGTCCACCAGCGATTGAACGCCAAGCAGACTCTCGACGTCCGTATCGGAGAGCACCGTCGCTGCGTCAATTTCCAGGATTAACGTTTTGGTCTGATGTGGGTGTAGGTGAAAGAAATTGTCGGAACAGTGAATTGCCTGGTTTCGTGCGCATACCCAAACCCACAAAGCTGGTCGCGCTGCCTCGATCTGCAGCTCGTACTTTCCGCCGCCGACCGCCCGAAACGCTGACCGAAGCTGCGGATCAACCAGCTTCAAATGCTTTGGGCGGGCGAACAGGACCAGGTTGTCCGACACAGTTTCCCCGCCGATTTCGAGCGCCAGCCAGATAAGCAGATCACGTGCGCCAACTGTGCGGAGCGCAGCGCTCACATCCAGCGTGGTGCTGAGCGCGCTGCCGCGCACCGGCGTGATTACGTCGTAACTCCCACGCTCGATCACTGTGCCTGCCGCCGTCGTCAACGTCCAGCGAATAACTCCGGCCCGCGCAGCGCCGTGATCACTCGTGAGATAAACATCGACTTTCCCAGTGTCGACATGCTCCACACCGGAGATCAGGATCGGCGCGTAGAAACGTTTCGCCAAATAGTGCAGTGCCTTCCAGCGCCCATGATAATCGAGGGATGCCCAGCTCGGCGCTTCCCAACAGTCGTTCAACTGCCAGTAGAGTGTGCCCATCGTGCGCGGCATGTTGCGCCGCCAATGCTCGATACCGTACTGCATGCCGATCCCCTGCAAGATCTGGCTCAGCCAGAGAGACTCTTCGTAGCCACGCGGCAGGCGAAACCAATCGAGCAGGTACTGCATGATCGTCGTGTTGCCAATGCCGCTGCGCTGACGATATTCCATCACGTAGCTAGTCAGGTTGCGATCTTCGGGCAGCGTGACGGCGTTCATCGTCTCCGGTTCCGGGAAGGACTGGAAACCGAACTCGCTGATGAATCGGTGTTGCGACGTGCGATACCATTCGAAGGGCTGTTTGCCGTGCCACACTTCCCACAGATGGGCGTCACCATTGGTCGGGTTATTGGTGTTCCGCCGCTCACCCTGCGAGCTGTGCGGACTAGACGGCCAATACTCCGTAACGGGGTCGTCTTGCTGCACCGCCTGTGGGATGACCTCATCATAGAGCGCGCTGTAATCCGTCCAGCTCATGGTTTTGTCGGTCCATGTGTCGCCGACCAAGCCAGACTCGATCTCATTGTTGCCACACCACAATGCCAAGCAAGCATGATGCCGCAACCGCCGCACATTTTCCGCCGCTTCAACGCTCACATTCGCGCGAAACTCGGCATCAAACCCGGGATGCGTCGCGCAGGCGAACATAAAATCCTGCCACACCGCGATCCCGTATTGATCGCAGAGATTGTAGAAATTGTCATCTTCGTAATATCCCCCGCCCCAGACGCGCAGCATATTCATGTTGGCATCGACGGCGGAGCGGATGAGGTCTTTGTAGCGATCGTAGGTCATGCGCGCAGGGAAGACATCGGCGGGAATCCAGTTCGCGCCTTTGGCGAAGAACGGCACTCCGTTGATCACAAACTGGAACGCTTCGCCCCATTCATCGGCGTGCCGATCCAGCGTGAGCGTGCGCAGACCGATGCGCTTCTCCGCCGAATCCTGATACGACCGATCTGAGCGGAACAGGTCAACAGTAACGCTGTACAGGGGCTGATCGCCTAAGCCGTTGATCCACCACAACTGCGGATCGGTGATGGTCAGCCGCGCATGCGCTGTGCACTCGAACACCGGAACTTCGACCCCTGTTACCGGTATATCACTCGTTCCGAACCACACGTTGATCGTCACGAAGTCACCTGACGCGCAGCCTTCCGTCTGGACGACGAGACCTAGGGTGACTTGACCCGCGGTGTGCGTCTGCTGAATCCGGATATCCGTGACGCGAGCGGCATACCCCACCAAGCGGATATCGCGCCAGATGCCGCTGGTCACTACCCGCGGCCCCCAGTCCCAGCCGAAATTGCATGGTTCTTTGCGCAGCCAACCGCCGCCATGCACCTTGTCCGGCCCGATCCATGCTGGCAGGGTGCGTTCTTTGTCGCGCTCCCAGAGGTACTGCATCGGCGACGCAAAATGGATCACGAGCAGATTCTCGCCCGCGTGCAGCAGCGCTTTGACATCATATTCCCAGGTACGGAACATATTGTCGGCTGTACAGAGGCGCACACCATTCAGCGTAAGTGTCGCCAGCGTGTCGAGTCCAGCGCAAATCAGGCGCACACACGGCTGATCGAAGAGTTCCGGCGGCACGGTGAACGTGCGGCGATACTGCCAATCAGTTTCGCCGATCCACAGCAGTTCGCCTTCGTGATCGCGATACAGCGGATCAGGAATTTGGCCGGCGCGCAGGAGGTCGAGGTGGACACACCCCGGCACCTGAGCGGGCAGCCACTCGCCAGTCCCTACGCGGTTGAGTTCCCAATCCCCATTCAATGACTGGTGCTGCATCACGATCGCTCCATTTCACAAGGTGAGGTTCAAGTGCGCCGTTTCGGTGGCGCGACCGACTGCCGCTGAATCAGTTCGATGGGCAGCACGGTCACCAACGGCGGGCTATCCGGGTTTTCGACCGCGTTCATGATCTGCCGCACCGCCAGCGCGCCCATCTGTTCCGGATAGGTACGCATCGTTGTCACGTGCGGCGTGACCAGTGACGCCATGTGCGAATCTTCCCCGATGATCGATACGTCTTCGGGCACCCGCAGTCCCGCTTCGGTGAGGGCTCGAATTGCGCCGACCGCGACCAGATCGCTCGCGCAGAACAACGCGGTGAACGCGATGTCGTTGTCGAGCAAATGCTTGCACGCGGCGTAGCCATCGTTGACGTACAGTGCGCCGGCTCCCGTGAGCAGGAGATCCTCGAACGGTAGACCGGCGTCTCGCATCGCCTGTGCGTAACCGAGCGCGCGGCACTCAATCGAGTAAATCGGCGTGCCGCGCGGGGTACGCACCGTATTACCAATAAACGCGATCCGTTCATGACCAAGGTCAACCAGATACCTGATGATCTGATACACGCCTTCGTAGTCGTCAGAAATGACCGCATTGAGTGTGGTTCCGCGCACCCGGCTGTCCACCAGCACAAATTGAATATGCAAATCTTCCAGCGCGGCCACGATTTCCGGGTCGCCATCGCCGACCAACAGCACTGAACGCAGCCCCATTTCGTTGAGTGCCGTGCGCAGGCGATCCGGTGAGTCGATCAAATCACCAATCGCGCGATACAGAATTTTCACGCCATGCTTGGTCGCTTCCGTCTCGACGCCGCGCAAAATGCGAATCCAGAAGTTTTGCTCACCCGCATCGACGCCCGCAGTGAGCAGAAACCCGAGTTCCGACACAGTCCGATTTTCGGATTGGGCTTTGCTCCGGGCCGATTTACTCGCAAAGTAGCCCAGTTCGGTCGCCGCTTTCAGCACACGCTGCCGATTCTCCTCAGTGACGGCGGGATGGTTGTTCAACACACGCGATACGGTTCCGTGCGATACGTTTGCAGCGCGCGCAATGTCGCGAACGGTGACAGAGGAACCCATAAGTAACTCCTAAAGTGAGCACATTCCCTCGACTCTGGGCGCACCATGTCGACTCGATCGTCGGTCTGTGTGCTCATCGTCGGAATAATAAGTATAGCTGAACGCCGACACCTCACCACTGAGCCTAGCGCAAATGGACAATAATGGACAAATATCACCGTACTAACCTAACAATTGTCCATATTTGTCCAATCCTCATTACTGCATTTCAGAGACTTTCATTCAATTTCGGCTATTTTGAGTCTATTGACAGCGAAAATGAATCGTCGTAGATTCAGTCTAATGGATATTTTAGATTTGTCCATTAGACAAATTCCATTTTTCCGAGGAGACTCCTTATGCAGCTCAGTAAACTCCGTTCCCTGTTCATCGTCACCCTGCTGTTCGGTCTGATGCTCGTGCTGGGCGGCACGCTGGTCAGTGCCCAGGCCGCCGTGCAGATTTGGGTTCCGTGGGGTGGGGCCGATGGCGACTACTATGCCGCCGCCGCCGCCGAATACAGTGCCGCCACTGGCGTGCCCATTGAAGTGACCGTCGTCAGCGGTGCAGGCATCGCCGGCGAAAGTGCCGGCCGGTTGGCGACGGCCGTCAACAGCGGCGAGGCGCCGGATGCGGTCATCTACTGGGGCGCAGGCGACATCCCCGGCCTCGTCACGGCAGGCACGATTCAGCCGCTCACGCAGGAACAATTGGATGCTGTGGGAATCACACCTGATATTTTCCTGTCCGAAAACGTGTGGGCTGCCGGCCAGTATGATGGTCAGGTCTACGCCCTACCCCAGTTGATGTACGACCGTGTCTTCTACTGGAACAAGGACCTGTTTGCCGCCGCCGGGCTCGACCCCGAAGTGCCGCCGACGACGCTCGAAGAACTCGACGCGATGGCGCAGCAATTGACCACCTTCGCGGACGATGGCAGCATCGACGTGCTCGGTTTCCTGCCGTGGGCAGGTCAGGGCTACCCGGATGTGTGGACGGCCATTTTCGGCGGTTCGTTCTGGGATGCGGACACGCAGTCGATCAACCTGCAGAACCCGGCATTGACGTCGGTCGTGCAGTGGTATGCCTCGTATGTTGAACAGTACGGCGCAGACGCGCTCACCAATTGGTCGGGCACGGTCGGAGAACTCGGTCAGTCGTCGGGCGGTGAGCCTTTCGTCCTCGGCAAGCTGGCAATGGAAATCAACGGTAACTGGCACATTAACTTCGTGCGTCAGTTCAACCCGGAGCTAAACTTCGGCGTCGCCCCCATTCCGCAGGCCCCCGGTGGCCAGCCCAACGCGACGATGGTCGGCGCGAACATCTGGCTGTTCCCCAACGGCGCGGCGCAGGTTGACGAAGCCCTCAAGTTCATCGCGTGGCTGTATGAGCCGGAACGCGCTGCCGCCAACGCCGACGCGCTCGCCAACATCTCGCACATTGCGGCGGGTGCGGCTGCCCAGACGCTCAACGACGACCCGTTCTTCGCCATTTCGATTGAACTGGCGTCCAGCCCCGCCGCCGTGTTCGCTCCGATTTTCCCGAATGGCAACCTCGTCGGCAATGCGCTCAACCCGCAAATCGATCTGGTCAAGCTCGGGCAGGCGACGCCGGAAGACGCGCTGGCTCAGGCACAAGCAGATCTCGAATTCGCCATTCTGCAAGGTGGCGGCTGATCGGCCTTTGGCAGTGAACTGACAGCTCTAGTGACCGCCTCATCTCGGCTTCACGCCCGGGTGAGGCGGTTTCATCCACAGAGATGCATTTATTTCTGAAAAAGCTTGTGAACAGGAAGTAATTAAGATGGTTCATGCGACGACTGGTCAGGCTTCCCCGGCGCGGTTTTCCCTCCGCTTACTGCCGGAAAACCCCGTAGCGCGGCGGCGGTTGTTCATCGGTCTGGCGTTTATCACGCCGTGGCTGATCGGGTTTCTAGTCTTCATTCTGTACCCGTTCCTTGCGTCGATCTATTTCTCGATGACCGCCTATCATCTGCGGCCCAACGAAGTTCCCGAATGGGTCGGCTTGCAGAACTACCAACTGCTGTTCTCGATGGATCGCAAATTCCCGATTGCCATCATGAACACGGTGATCTACACGCTCATGGCCGCGCCCATCGGCATGATCCTCGCGCTCGGCCTCGCGCTGCTCTATCATCAAAATGTGTTTGGCCGTTCATTGATGCGCGCGCTGATCTACGTGCCGTTGATTGTGCCTCCGGTCGCCAGCAGCATCCTCTGGATGTGGATCTTCAACCCGCAGATCGGCCTGCTCAATAACCTGCTCGCCCTCATTGGCATCCAGGGTCCAGCGTGGCTCAATGATCCCGACTGGGTGAAAGCTGCGCTGGTCATCATGGCCCAGTGGGGTGTCGGCGGCAACGTGATTCTGCTGCTGGCCGCGCTGGCCGACGTGCCGCGTCAGCTTTATGAAGCCGCCGAAATCGACGGCGCTGGGACGTGGAGCAAATTCCGCAACGTCACGATCCCCATGATCTCGCCAACCCTGCTGTTCATCGGCATCATGAACGTGATCTACAGTCTCCAATATTTCACCGAAGCGTACATCGTCTCGGGCGGATCAGGTGGTCCGGCCAACGCCACGCTGTTCTATTCGCTCTACCTGTTCCAGCAAGCCTTTGTGAGCTTCAACATGGGTTACGCCTCAGCGATGGCGTGGATTTTGTTCATCGTGTCGCTGATCGTTACCGTCATCATCTTCCGCGTATCCTCGAATCGAGTGACTTATGACCGCGTCTAATGCCGCGCTGAATGCGCCTCTGAATTTCAGATCCGTTACCACGCGGAAAACCATCACTAAAGGTTGGTGGTTTCTCCTCGCGTGCGTGGTAACTGCCGCGTTTTCGCTGCCGCTCTACTGGTTGGTGATCACAGCGCTCAAGAGCGACGTTGAAGTCTTCCGTAACCCGCCGACATGGTTCCCCTCGGTCGTCATGTGGCAGAACTTCCCCGATGCCGTCGCGGAAATTCCGTTCGTTAAGTACGTCACCAATTCGATGATTTACGCTACACTGTCGTGTTTGGGTGCAGCCTTTTCGTCGACGCTCGTCGCGTACGGCTTTTCGAAAGTGCAGTGGCGCGGGCGTAACTTGGTCTTCGGGCTGGTACTGGCGACAATGTTCCTGCCGGGGCAAGTCACCATGATCCCGACCTACATGGTCTGGCGCACACTCAACCTGACCGGGACGATGTGGCCGCTCATTATTCCGAGTTTTCTCGGCAACGCCTATTACATCTTCCTCATGCGCCAGTTCATGCGCACCGTGCCCGACGAGCTGATTGATGCCGCCCGTATTGACGGGTGCAGTGAGTTCGGCGTGCTGCGGCGCATCATGCTCCCGCTGATTCGCCCGGCATTAGTGTTCGTCGTGCTCCAGCAGTTCCTCGGCGCGTGGAAGGACTTCTTCGGCCCGCTGATCTACTTGCAGCGACAGGATCAATTCACGCTTTCGCTCGGCTTGCAGCAGTTCCAGAGCGCTCATAACACGGATTACGCGCTGTTGATGGCTTGCTCAGCCTTGTTCACTATTCCGCTGCTGGTGCTGTTCTTCTTCGGCCAACGCTATTTCATTGAAGGCGTTACGCTGACGGGCCTGAAGGGGTAAAGGGTAGTCGATGACAGTTCAGGGCACGAGCGCTCACTTTGTGACGGCACGCGATGGTAAGTTATGGCTGGGCGCGGACGAATACCGCTTTATGGGCTTTGCGCTGCCGAATCTGCACCAGAATGAAAGTCAGGTCCATCCAGACTACTCGAATCGTTTCCCGGATGAGTATGAAATCCGCGATCTGTTCTTGTCGCTGCGCCAGATGGGCTGTACAGCGACGCGCATGTTCTCATTCTCGCTCTCTAGTCCCGCGGACGCAGGAATTCCCGTCTATATCAACCGTCCGGGCATATACAACGAAGCTGCATTTCGCACGTTGGACAAAGTATTTGAACTGGCGAACGAGTATGGCATCCGGGTGATTGTGCCATTCATCGACTCGCACAGCTTTCCCGGCATCCGCGGCGTCGATGAATGGGCGGCGTGGACCGGCCAGTCCGGTGCAGATTTCTGGACAAGCACGACCTGCAAAGCGGAATACAAAGTACTGCTCTCCGATGTGCTCCACCGCCGCAACGTCTTTACCGGTGTGTTGTACAAGGATGAACCGGCTGTGCTGGCGTGGCAGTTGGGCAACGAACTCGACAGTTGGGCGCAGGATCGCGGCCTGGACACGCACGCCTGGCTGCCGATCCTCACGGCATGGTCAATCGAGATGGCGCGCTACCTCAAGTCGCTGGACTCGAACCATCTAATCATGGAGGCGGGCGGCGACCGCGAAGTCTACGTGAACGAGCCCGCCATCGATGTCTTGAGCGATCACTATTATGAGTACTGGAGTCGGATGTTTGGTCGCCCATATGATCTGGCCGCGCAAAATCGGGCATCCGTCGAAAGGATCGCCGGACGAAAACCGCTGATCGCCGATGAGTTCGGCATGGGCGAGTACGCCAATCTCGCCGCGCTGATCGACACCATCATCGACAATCAGACGTGCGGCGCGCTGCTATGGAGTCTGCGTGGACATCGACGCGATGGCGGCTTCTACTACCACAACGAGAACGGGAGTCACTACAATTCGTATCATCATCCCGGTTTCAGCGCGGGCGACAGCTACGACGAGCGGCGGCTGCTGACCCTGATACGTCAGAAAGCCTTCGCGATTCGCGGGCTTCCCGCCCCCCCCATTGAGCCGCCCAGCGGTGCGCCCGTCTGGATATCCTGCTCGCAGGAAGCCGGGCTGGTCTGGCGGGGTGTGACCGGAGCGGAAACCTACACCGTGGAGCGTACCGAAACCCCTGATGGCGTGTGGCAGACCATCGCCAGTGCCGTCGAAGATGCGGTGATCATGGACGTAAAATCTTATGAAGACTCGCGCGCGTCCGAAGCGCCACCGTTGTTCAAAGACATGCTGTCCGAGGCGCATGTCGGCTGTTATTACCGGGTGCGCGGGCAGAATCGAGCCGGGGTTGGGGCATGGTCAGCGGTGATGCAGTCCAGCCGTAACAAATGAGCGGCCATGAAAACGGTCAAAGCTTTCGGCCCGCAGGATTTGCACATCCTTACTGTCCCTGATCCGCAACCCAGTACTGGCGAAGTTTTGATCAAGGTCGGTGCGTGCGGGATTTGTGGTTCAGACAAATGGTATTGGAACGTCACCGCGCCGACCGACACGATTGCGGGTCACGAGGCTGCCGGGGAGGTGTGCGCGGTTGGCGCGGGTGTTCATCACCTGCGGGTTGGGGATCGGGCGGCGGTGAACAACGTCAAAGGATGCGGGCAGTGTCCGGCGTGCCACTGACGAAAAGGACCTCCAGATTGCGCTCCTGCGTCAGCAACTCCGAGTGCTGGAGCGCAAGGCAAAGACGAAACCGCATCTTTCGCATCCTGAGAAGTTGCTGCAATTGCCCCATTTGCAACTGCAAACGCGGCAATTGCAGCAACGGGTGCGCGAAGTCGTGTTGCTCGTCGAACCCGAAACCGTACTCAAATGGCATCGAGAGCTGATGCGGCGAAAATGGACCCACCAGCATCGAGCACCCAGCGGACGACCAAAAATCGACGTCGAAGTGGAGCGCCTCGTGCTGCAACTTGCCCGTGCCAAAGATTGCGGAACGGCAAGATCGAGGGAGAATTGCGCAAACTGGGGTTAGAAATCAGCGAGTAAACCGTCGCCAGCATCCTCCAACGCCATGGTATCCCGCCACGCTCCCAACGTCGTCCTTCGCTAAGTTGGCGACAGATCATGTCTCATTACAAACAGCAGATTATCGCCTGTGACTTCTTCACCCTTGAGACCCTGTTTCTGCAAACGCTGTACGTGTTCTTCTTCATCGACCTTGGTACGCGACGCGTCCAGTTCGCCGGTTGTACCGCGCATCTCACCGACGCTTGGGTGACCCAGCAAGCCCGGCAGCTGTGCTGGGAACTCGAAGAGCGAAAACCAATGGTTCGCTATCTCCTCCACAATCACGATACGAAATTTCCTACCGCCTTCGATCAGGTATTTGCTGCACAGCAGTACGAAGTCATCCGTACTCCCATTCGAACCCCGAATGCCAATACGTTTGCCGAACGGTGGGTGGGTTCGGTTCGTCAAGAGTGTCTCAAGCACCTGCTCATCGTCAACGAACGTCATTTGAAAGCGGTACTTCTGGAATATACAGGTTGTTACAACCGAAGACGTCCCCATCAAAGGCTGAGGCAGCATTTCCCCGAACCGGATGATGAAATCGCCTCTCAAGGAGCGATTCGTCGCCGTGATATACTGGGCGGGACTATCCATGATTAGTGATGCCGCGAAGGCGAAAAAACTGGACTGGTTCCCTAGCCAAGATGAATTTTGACACGGTACGGGTCACTCCAGCTTTATACGGTAATCGCCGCTTCTGTGAGATCGATCACCAAATTTACTACAACGGCACCGACTTTCAGTAATCTTGTATTATAATAATATCTAGTCACCGACTTGCGTAGGGACAGAGCTTCATCACTTCATCACAAACTGCAGACAACCCTCATCCCGACCGATACCACCCATCCGGACTCTTTTCTCGACCGTCGTTAGTGGGGGAGGCAAATAGATGCCGACTACGAGTACGGACCACAATTTTCCGGTGAGTTTATGTATCGTCAGCAACAGCCAGATCTTGTCGGATGGGTTGCCGGAACTTCTGCGCCGGTATCTCAATTTGGACTTAGTATCTCGTTATCGTTCGGATCAGCTGATTCCACAACCAGTCCAAGCATCTCCGGAAGTGGTCATTCTGGACATGAATATTGGCCAGGAGATGGCGCTGGCGTGGACGCGTTGGTGGCGTGCTCAGGACTCGCCCCCGGCCATTCTGGTGCTCGAACTTCTGAATAATTTTGAATCTATTTTGGCCTGTATTGAAGCGGGCGCGGGCGGCTATTTGCTACAGGGAGCTTCCGCCGAAGAGGTTGCCCGAGCCATTCAGGATCTGCAAAATGGCGTAGCGCATTGCTCGCCCGAGATCACAGCCCGGCTCTTCCGCCGGTTAGCTCAATCGCGCTCCCACACCGAGGTCGGCAGCGAACTGAATATGCAGCTGACGGCGCGCGAAGTCCAGGTGGTGTGCTGCATCGCGCGTGGTGACAGCAACAAAGAGATCGCCGCAACGCTCCATATCGAACTGTACACCGTTAAGCACCATGTGCATCACATTTTGAGCAAGCTCGGCGCGAAAAATCGCTGGGAGGCAGCGCATATTGCGATTCAGCAGGGGTGGCTGGACGCCGATCAACCATCGCCGTTCCTACTCTAACAACCTGGGTTTGACCCGCAGGGCAGTGATCGCGCAGGGATCACTGCCCTGTGCTTTTCTGAACAAATAGCTCCTTTATAGATCTGACCCCATCCCAATATCGATCCAGCGGTTGATGCTCCGGTCAACACACTTCGAGTATGCTGCTGTGTATCGGTAAGGAGAGGGGTGGTTCCAGTGCCAATCCGGGTACTTTTGGCCAACCTACCTGTTGTTCTGTCGGAACTGTTCACCCAGGAACTGCTCCAACAGGAGAGCATTCAGGTGATTGGGCGAGCACAGGGCAACATCAATATCCTGCTGCAAGCGCAAGCGGGCGTTGACATCATTATCATTGGCGCGCCGCAGATCAAGCCGCCACCCGGTATTTGCAGTCACCTCCTGAACGAATTCCCGCATGTTCGGCTCCTCGTCTACGGCATCGAGCAAAACGCGCTCGTGGGTTATTACATGGGTGCCCGCCGCTGCCGTACTCAGCACCTGACTTCCTCAACCCTCGTCGACGGCATTCAAACGCTGTTTGGCTACACCGTCACCCTCTAGCGGAGACCGCCCATGGCCAATCTTCAGGCGATCGCCGTTGTCAGCGCCAGCCTCGTCAATCTGCTCAAAGAAGCCTATGACCGGGAGGATCAGGCGGGCGAAATCAAAGCGCTGGTGAACGCCGCCCAGTTTGTCGCACTGCGGCCAACCGACCTCGCGGCCGTCGACACCAAGAAACCGCCGGGCATAGATACTGGGATTGTGCTGTACCTCTACCGGATCACCATCAACACAAGTCTGCGTAACCGCCCGCCACGTACCGATCTCACGACCGGTCTCCGTTACAAACCCTCCCTGCCCGTCGATCTGGCGTATCTGCTTATCCCGTTCGCGACGGATACTTTCAACCAGCAGATCCTCCTGGCATGGGCGATGCGAGTGCTCAATGACGATGGCTATCTCAACGCCAACCAGCTCAATGTGAATCAAGTGGGCGGCACCGCGGTCTTTGCCAGCAGCGAGACGATTGAAGTCGTCGTCGATACTCTGCCGATCACCGATTTGAATGCACTGGTCGAGCCCTTCAAACCAAGGGCTCAGTTAGCAGTGCCGTATGTCGCTCGCATGGTCCTGCTCGATTCGCCGGTGCGCATGGACGAATACGCGGCAGTGCAGACCCGCGGGTTCGACTACGCCGAGGTGCCAGAATGACCATTCGCGTTCTGGAAACCGTGACCCATGTCGCTCCTTTCGGCACGCGCTTCATTGATGCTGTCACGAAACTGCCTGTCACCGACGGGCTGCAGGTGACGGCCTATGCCAATTTGCAGCCGCAGTTCCGCCTCAATGTGCCCGTCAATGCCAGCGGCGCGTTTGTCGTGCACACCGGCCCCGGCTTGCGTCCCTTTCTGTTTGGCGCGGGCGATAACGAGTTCTGGACGGCCATCGCTGACGCCGACAAGATCGACTATACGTTTGAAGTCCGCGATCGCTTGGGACGCTTTCTCCCGCAGTCGTTCATTGTGAAACTGCCGCACCGCGGCCTGTTCACACCCACGTGTCTGCGGCCTCCGGCAGCAAGCAATCCGGTACACGGTGTGCCCCTCTATTCAACTCCGGCGCGTCCACTGCCCCCCGGCATGCTGGTGCTGCGCGCCCAACTGTGGGATCGCACCACGCAGCACGCCGCTGCCTACGCCGTCGTCGAAGCGCTCCAAGGCACAATCGATGTGGGCGGCAATTTCACACCCGAGCCAAACGCCAGCCCGTTCCGTGGCATCAGCGACGAGCGCGGGGGACTAGCCATCTATTTGCCGGTGCCCCAGCCCGATCCGCTCATTCCAGCGATTGATCGGCGTAAATGGTCTTTCCAACTGACCGCAACCTACAACCCGCCAGCGGACAGGTTCCCTGAATATCCTGATCTGTGCGCCGTGCTCGCCCAAAATCATGTCGCCACCCTGTTGAGCGCCGCCCCCGCGACTCCACTTCCGCCGATTACGGTGGAGTTGGGGCGGGAAGCCATCCTAAAAACCAGCAGCCCGGTCGACCCGGCCTCGTGGCTGCACCTCATACCCAGTTAGCAGTTTCGGAGAGGAGTCTGTTCATGCCTGAGTATCTCGCTCCCGGTGTGTATGTGGAAGAAGTATCTTTCCGCAGCAAATCCATTGAAGGAGTCAGCACCACCACAACCGGCTTCATCGGGCCGACGGGCTTCGGCCCGCTCGATCTCGAACCAGATATCGTCACGAGTTTGGGCGAATTCGAACTCATCTACGGCAATGGCGCGCAGCTCAACTTCGGAACAAACGGCGGCGTGCTGCCCAACTACATGTGGCATGCGGTACGCGCCTTCTTCGCCGAAGGCGGGAAACGGCTGTACGTTTCGCGCGTATTCCTCGCGAACAGTGCCACCGATGACGGTCGCGCCAGCAGTAAATACCCGACGAGCGCCGCCGCTGACCCAGATGCGTTCGTGCTCAAAGCGCGTTTTCCCGGTCTGGCAGGCAACCTCAAGGCGACCTTCACCCTCAGCCTGAGTCCGAATATTCTCGGAAAGATCCGCAATCCGACCAACAACATCGACGTGATCAACTTCGCTGGGTTGAACGAACACGATATCGTCTTGTTCCGCGCCGACGCAACACCGGCTAATGATAAAGTGGCGACGGTGACGATCGATCCCGCGACTGGGGCTTTCAAGTTCGAAGACCTGAGCGGTGCGGCGGCGGTCACACTGACCATGCCAGCCCTCAATACACTAGTCGACGCGACCAAACCACCCGCTCTGCACATCATCACGCTGAATCTGACGCTCGAACTGCCGAATGGCGCCGTACTCACTTACAGCGGTCTGTCGCCTGATCCACGGCGCAAACGCGGCGGCGAACCCGAGTCGCTGTTCAGCTTCTTCGCCGAATTCCCGACCAATCTGGCGATTCGCCGCACTGTTCCAGTGTTTATGAGTCTGATTCCACTGCCAGCCGCACAAACGACGACCCTTACGAATGGACAGGCCGTGCTCAGAGCCGTATACGCGAACAACGGAGCGATATTGACTGCGGCGCAGGCCGTGCTCGGCAGCACGCCGCAAACGCCAATCAGCAAGCAGCTCTCAGGAGGCAATGATGGTCAACTGCCCAGCGTCACAGAATATGAAGGCAAAGCCGAACTTACTTCACTCACAAAAACTGGACTGAAGCAGTTCGAAGATCTTGAAGATATTTCGATCGTTGCCGCGCCCGGCGCGACTGCCGGTTACGAGGTGAACGACTCTGCTCGTGCACGGGGTCAGAGCATCAACAACCTGTTGATCGCGCACGCGCAGTACATGCGTTATCGCATCGCCGTGCTCGACAGCGGCGAGGGTCAGACCATTGCGCAGGTGCGGGCGATGCGCTCGCAGATGGACAGCAAATGGGCAGCGCTCTATTACCCGTGGGTCCGCATCTTCGACCCCATCACCCGCCAGCAGATCTTTCTGCCGCCGAGCGGTTTCATCGCGGGCATTTACGCGCGCAACGACGTCAACCGCGCCGTGTATAAAGCGCCCGCCAATGAGGTGGTAACGCTGGCGATCGGCTTCCAGCAGCTTCTGAACAAGGCACAGCAGGAAGTCTTGAATCCGGAGGGCATCAACTGCCTGCGTTTCTTCGAAGGACGCGGCTATCTTGTATGGGGCGCGCGCACCATCAGTTCCGACCCCGAATGGAAATATGTCAATCTGCGCCGCTATTTCGCCTATCTCGAACGTTCTATCGAACGCGGGACGCAGTGGGCGGTCTTTGAACCCAACGGCGAACGGCTGTGGGCGAATGTGCGCACGACGATTGAAGACTTCCTGCTCAACGAATGGCAGAACGGCGCGCTGCTCGGCGAAAAGCCGGAAAAGGCGTACTTCGTCCGCTGCGACCGCAGCACTATGACCCAGAACGATCTCGATAATGGGCGGCTCATCTGCTTGATCGGTGTTGCGGCGCTGCGTCCGGCAGAATTTGTCATCTTCCGCATTGGTCAATGGACATCTGACCGCAAGAGCTAAAGGAGTGAGGAATGGCAGTCTTGCGCGACCGACCGTATGTGCAGTTCAACTTCCTCGTTGATCTCGGCACAGGCAACACCGAGGGACCAGATGCGGGTTTCCAGGAGGTCAGCGGCATCGGCATGGAAGTGACCGTCGCCGAATACCGCAATGGCAACCATAAAGAGAACAGCGTCATGAAAATCATGGGCATGAACAAGTCGACCGATGTCACGCTCAAGCGCGGCGTCATCGGCTCGCTCACGCTCTACACGTGGCTGAACGAAATTCGCAACGGTAGCCCGAATCAACTGCGCACGGTGAAAATTCAGCTCCAAAGCGAAGACCATTCACAGGTGGTCATGACGTGGAAACTGCTGCGCGCGCGCATCATCAAGCACACGAGCGGCCCGCTGAACGCCAAAGGCACCGATGTGGCGATGGAAGAACTCGTGCTGGCCTACGAACGGCTGGAGATGGAATAAGATGCTGCGTGCACCCCGCCAGCTCCCCGGCTATCGCTTTGAGGTGCAAGCGCCTGCGCTCGACCTAAGTTTGCCGCGCATGGATATCGCCGGGTTCATCGGCTTTGCCGCGCGCGGCCCACTCGACCTGCCGGTCGTGGTCGACGATGTGGCGCAGTTCACCGCGATCT
>JAYRZU010000021.1:0-1907 GCA_041916315.1 Anaerolineae bacterium | reverse complement strand
CAGGAGCGGAACCGTGCAATACACAACATTAGGAAAAACGGACCTTAAGGTTTCCCGACTTTGTCTGGGATGCATGACCTTTGGCGAGCCCGATCGGGGGAACCACGCCTGGACGCTGCCGGAAGAGAGCAGCCGTCCGATCATCAAACGCGCCATCGAGGGCGGCATTAACTTCTTTGACACCGCCAACAGCTACTCCGACGGCAGCAGCGAGGAGATTGTCGGCCGCGCCCTGCGCGATTTTGCCCGTCGGGATGACATCGTCGTTGCCACCAAGGTCTACTACCCGGTGGGGGACCTGCCGCAGGGCCTTTCTCGCGCGCAGATCCTGCGTTCCATTGACGACAGCCTCAGGCGCCTGAACATGGATTACGTCGACCTGCTGCAAATTCACCGCTGGGATTACAACACGCCGATCGAGGAGACGCTTGAGGCGCTCAACGACGTCGTCAAAGCCGGTAAAGCACGCTACATCGGCGCATCGTCGATGCACGCGTCGCAGTTCGCTCAGGCGCTGGATCTGCAGGCGCAGCACGGCTGGGCGCGCTTTGTCACCATGCAGGATCACTACAATCTGATCTATCGTGAAGAAGAGCGTGAGATGTTGCCGCTGTGCCATCAGGAGGGCGTGGCGGTCATCCCGTGGAGCCCGCTCGCGCGCGGTCGCCTGACCCGTCCGTGGGGCGAAACTACGGCCCGTCTGGTCTCGGATGAAGTGGGAAAAAATCTCTATGAAGGAACAGAGGCCAGCGATGCACTGATTGCCGAACGCCTGGCCGGCATTGCCGACGATACCGGCGCAACCCGCGCCCAGGTAGCGCTGGCATGGCTGCTGGGTAAACGCGGCGTCGCGGCTCCCATTATCGGCACGTCCCGGGAAGAGCAGTTGGACGAACTGTTAAACGCGGTGGATATCACGCTGACGCCCGAACAGGTTGCCGAGCTGGAGACGCCGTATCAGCAGCATCCGGTGGTGGGGTTTAAATAAGCCCTCTCTTTTGTAGGCCGGGTAAGGCGGAGCCGCCACCCGGCAATACAGAGCGTACAACATCACGCGAAGTGATCGTACCCTTTCCAGTCCAGCGTAACCGGCGCACCGTCTTTCACAAACTTCAGCCCTTCACTCTCCGGCATGATCTGCCCGATACAGGTGAATTTCGCGCCAAGATGCGCTAACGCCACGTCGAGCGTTCCACGGTTCAGCTCCGGAACGGTAAAGCACAGTTCATAATCTTCACCACCGGACAGCGCCCAGCGCAGCGCCTGCTCAGGTTCGACATGACGAAGCAGTTCCTTTGACTGCGGGAACAGATCAAGGTCAACGCGCGCGCCGACACCGCTGGCCTTCAGAATATGGCCAAGATCTGAGATCAGCCCGTCAGAGAGATCGATAGCCGAGCTTGCGCGCTCGCGCAGCGCCTGACCGTGCAGAATACGCGGCGTCGGGCGCAGATGGCGTTTCACCAGATACGCCGCATCGTCAGCGTTCTTCACGGTTAAGCGATCCTGAAGAATCGCCAGGCCCGCGGCGCTGTCGCCCGGTGTACCGGTCACGTAGATCCAGTCGCCGGGTTTTGCACCCGAACGCTTCAGCGCGCGACCAAGCGGTACATAGCCATGGATCGCCAGCGTCATCGACAGCGGCCCGGCAGTGGTATCACCGCCAATCAGCTGCATATCGTAGTAGTTAAGCTGCTCAAACAGCGCATCGCTGAAAGCTTCAAGCCAGGCTTCGTCTACCTCAGGCAGCGTAAGCGCCAGGGTTAACCACGCGGGATCGGCCCCCATCGCCGCCAGATCGCTGACGTTAACCGCCAGTGCCTTATACGCCAGATCGGCAGGATCGATATCCGGTAAAAAATGACGTCCGCACACTAAGGTGTCGGTGCTGATTGCCAGCGTCTGTT
>JAYRZU010000020.1:0-29998 GCA_041916315.1 Anaerolineae bacterium | reverse complement strand
TGAAGATGCTGAACCTCACCCCCAACCCCTCTCCTAGAGGAGAGGGGAGACAGGCAGGGTTTTTAAGTCCCCTCGCCCTTGGGAGAGGGGATTTAGGGGTGAGGTTAGACAAACTGCCGATTCTGAAATGACTTCATGCCTTGTCCCTACAAAAACCTCTCTCAGCCAGATAACTGTACGCTTTTTAGACACCCTCTTAGGTGATACCCGGTAGGGACGGCCGTCTGACCATCCGGGATCAGCGGACGCGCAGAAGCGCGTCCCTACCCAATTTGTTTTCCGTTAAATCAGCGGCTCAATGGTTCCCATTGTTAAAACGGCCCCGCCGTGAACTGAATTCGCGGCGGTGTCCAACTTTTAGCCGAGAATGGCCTAGCACTTGTGGCCTATTTCTATGAGAGCTTGGAGAGCGGCGCTCGGTTGTCGCTTGTCATTAGTAAGGCGTTTTGATACACTCCATATGGTTTGTACCGGAAAATGCAGGCAGAAAAAGCCTATGCTGTTAGCCCTGTTGACTGCCGTGTACGTGGTGTGCGCATTTGCATTGACGGCGTTCGCCCTAGGCACAACCGTTCTCCTGATCGCTTATCTACGCTACCGTAACGAGGTTGTTACGCCTTCCCAATTGCATAACTTCCCAACCGTCGCCGTTCAACTGCCGATCTACAACGAACTCTTCGTCGTGGAGCGGCTGCTGCATGCTGTGGCGGCATTGGACTATCCGCGTGATCGGCTGTGGATCCAAGTGCTCGATGATTCGACCGACGAGACGACCGAATTGGTCGCCCGGACGGTCGCTGCTTTGCAGCAGCAGGGCGTCAATATTGCCCATGTGCGGCGCCCGAACCGCGAAGGTTACAAAGCGGGGGCGTTAGCGTACGGCATGACTCTCCTCGATGTTGAATATATCGCCGTGCTGGACGCGGACTTCGTGCCGCAGCCTGACTTTTTGCAGCGAACTCTCGCCTTTCTGGTGAGCAATCCGAAGATCGGCATGGTGCAGACGCGCTGGGGGCACCTCAACCCGGACGACAACGCGCTGACGAAGGGTCAGGCGCTGGCGCTGGACGGGCACTTTGTGGTTGAACAGACCGCGCGCAGCCGCGCGGGTCTGCTGATGAACTTCAACGGCTCCGGCGGTGTGTGGCGTGTCACAGCGATCAACGAGGCGGGCGGCTGGCGTGATGAAACGCTGACCGAAGACCTCGACCTGAGCTATCGCGCCCAACTGCTCGGCTGGCGTTTCGCGTATCTGCCGGATGTGGTGGTGCCGGGGGAACTGCCGGAACATATCGCGGCGTACAAGCAGCAGCAAGCGCGCTGGGCGAAGGGCGGCACGCAGGTCTTTCGCTTGATGATTTTCCCCGTGTGGCGGCATCCGCGCCTCACGCTGGGGCAGCGGCTTATGGCGACGATGCACTTATGCCAGTACCTCGTCAATCCAGTGATTTTGCTGATGATTTTGCTGACGCCGCCGCTGCTCATCATGCACGCTATTCAGCATCTGAGTCTTGGGGCGCTGGGCTTAGTCGGGTTATTCCCGCCGCTACTGTATATCATCAGCCAGCAGGCGCTGTACGGCAATTGGAAGCAGAAAATTCTGGCGCTGCCCGCGCTGGTAGCGCTCGGCACAGGGATGGCGTGGAGCAACAGCCGCGCGGTGATCAGCGGGCTGTTGAATCGGCGTGAAGAGTTCAAACGCACGCCGAAGTTCGCGTCGGTCAAGGCGCGCAATCCGAACGGCTATGGTCGCCTGATGAAGCAGCGCGGCTTTTTATGGGAAGTGCTGTTTTCGGCCTATGCGCTCTGGGGAGTGTGGGTCGCGGCGCGGCATGCGCCGGGGTATATTCCGTATTTGCTGGTGTATGCGGTCGCGTTTGGCGTGATGGCCTACTGGGGCGCGCGCGACGCGCTCGGCCTTGGCGCGCGGATGAGATAGGGCAGGCAGATGCGGCTAATCGGGTGGTTGCTGCTGTTAGGGGTGATGATTGCGGTGGTCGTGGTGGCGCAGGCACAGACGACCACGCCCGAGCCGACGTGCCCGAATGCTCCGGCGACCCGTTTGATCGCCCATGAGCGCGCCCGCGTCTCGACGCAGGATCCGCGTCCGGTCAACATGCGCGCCGCGCCCGGCACGGACAACGACCGGATCGCGCAAATCCCCTCCAATGAGATCTTCTTTGTGCTGGAAGGCCCGGTGTGCAGTGAACGTTACGCGTGGTATCGCGTTGATCATGACGGCACGGTCGGTTGGATTGCCGAAGGGGACAATACATCGTATTACGTTGAGGTGTATCCGCCAGGGTTGTAAGCCGGGGCAAAAACAAAGGACGAGGTTAGCCTCGTCCTTTTTGATTCGCGGCGCGCTTAGACGGCGGCGATTTCAGGTTCAGTCACCCGTGGGTTCACGGTGAACAGGTGATGATAATGCTCTTCCAGCAGATGATTTAACTGCAAGACCTGGCGTTCATGCACGAAAGGTATGAGGGTGTGAGGTAGGGTGACGAATACAGATTCGGCATCCAGTTCATCGGCAGCCTGCGCAATCGCTTCGGTCAACGATTCGTACCTGCAAACATGCACCGAGACCGGCACGCCAAAGCGCGCAGCGATGGCCTTATAGCTCTTGATGTTTTCGCGTTCCGACGACGAGAATTGATAGTCGTGCGCTTCAATTCCCTGCCAGTTCAGCCGTTCGCAGGCGATCATCTCAACCAGCGCAATTTCAGCGCCGATCTCCTTGGCTCGCCGCGCCGCTACCTCGACGGCGGCAGTCGTCCAGCGTACATCTGCCATTTGCACCATCACGGTCGGTTGTAACATGGTATTGCTCCTAAAAGTTTCCTATTTACTCCCAGTGTAATGTTAATTGGGGGTAAATTGGGAGTTACCTTCATCCAAGTTTGGGGAGGTTGAATGTCATGGGGCGGATCATGGCGGGGCAGGACAGACCAGCGCATTTTTGCCCGATTTTGGGTGAGGTTTGGCCTGAAAATGAGGGGCAAAGTGATTTCACGATCGTCCTAACAAGCATTGAGGACGCGTGCAGACGAGAAAGCAAACGGACGCGATGAGTCGCGTCCGTGCCGAGCCTTGACAGCGCAGGTCGCACCACCGACCCCGGGGCTCTTAGACGGTGAGCACGCTCACCATCAACTGGCTGTACTGGATGAACAGCGTGTTGATCAACTGGCGCGCTGTGTTCAGATCACGCTTCTCAATCGCTTCAAGCAGTTGATCGTGCAGTTCGATGTTGCTGTTCAAGCCCTGCGCGTTGACCGGGGCGCGCACCTGCCGAATCGCTTCCAGCATGCGGGTCTGGTTGCTCAGGAGTTCCAAAATCTGGCTGCTCAGCGGCTTGTCGATAGAGCGCGCCAGATAGTTGTGGAAGTCGAACAGCTTGTCGATGGCTTCGCGGCGCTCGTCTTTTTGCGCGTGTCTGCGCGCCGCGTCGAGGATGGCATGGAGATCTGTCCCCATCTGCCGGGTGTATTTGTCGAACACCCACTCCATCGCCAAGCCTTCAAAGGTGCGGATCAGCGCGTAGACTTCTTCGGCGGCGTCCGGGGTGAAGCTGCGCACATACACGCCGCGCCGGGGGTTTTTCGTCACCCAGCCCTCTTGTTCGAGGATGCGCAGCGCGTCGCGCACGGTGATCTGGCTGACGCCCATCGTTTTCGCCAGATTGAGTTCGATGAGGCGTTCCCCGCTCAGGTACTTGCCGTCCAAAATGCCCGCGCGGATTGCGGCAGCTACGGACTCCGCTAATGTTGGTCCCGAAATCATGAAGCCCCTCTCACCCACCTTGCCGCTGCCGCGCCGTTACTCGTCAACTGCTGGATGTAACGTCCACCGCTGGCATATACATAAAGTTCATCGCGCCCGGTTTCGGCAGAGGTAAAGATGAGCAATCCGCCGTCGGGGTGCGCTGACACGGTTGATTCGTAGCCGCTGCCGTCGTAGATGAGTTCGTCACCGCCGCCATCGGCTTCCATCTGCCGGATGGCCGCGTAGCCTTCCCCTTCCGAGATGTACAGGAGCTGACCGTCTGGCGTCCAGACCGGTGCCGAATCGCGCACGTCGTTATCCGTGAGCGCATTCACCGTTCTGGTATCGAGTTCCAGACTCATGATCTCCCACGTCTGCGCAGCGAAGGGATCGCCATTCACAAAGACCAACATGTCGCCATCCGGGTGATAACTGGGCTGCAGGTTGCGCTGACCGTCGCTGTACAACTCCGTCAACCCTGATCCATCGATCCGCACACGGTACAAATCATCGGTGCTGTCACCGCGCACATCGCTCGAAAACACGAGCCAGTTCCCATCAGGACTCCACGCCGGGAAACGATCCGCCACCTCGTTGTCCGTCACTCGGCGCACATTCATGCCGTTCATGTTCATCACGTAAATGTCGAAGTCCCCATCACGGTCGGACATATACGCGATGCGTTCGCCATCAGGCGAGACAACAGGAAACAGTTCCCGACTTTCACTGTTCGTCAGCCGAATTTCAAAGCGATCTGGCAGTGACATCCTATAGACGTCAAAATTATCATCCCGATAAGCAAAATAAACAAGCGTTCCCGAAAGCATATTTTCGACCGTATCGTCCAGCGCGGGCGTAGGCACTTCCCCGACGGGCGCAACCTCCGTGGTCGCCTCGGCGCGAGGCAGCGGCGTGAGCGTGGGCAGTACCTGAGCGGTGGTGGTTGGCGCGGATTCGGCGATGCTGGGCGTGGTCGCGGGCGTCGGCCCGGCCAGCGAGTTGATCACCAGCATGGCGGCGACCACAATCAGGCTGAGCAGAATGCAGCCGAACAGCGCGCCCACGCTGAGGCTCAACCACCAGCGCGATCCGCTGCGGCGGCGCGGCGCGACCGGGCGGCTGGGGGGTGGCGTCATGACCACGGGATAGACGTAAGACGAGGGCGGCGGCGTATTGCTGATCGGCGGCGGTACGCTGACCTGCGCCGGCAGGTGAATCGGCGGAGAGGGCTGCGTATCCAGCAGCGTGATCGGGGGCGCATCGAGCGCCTGCTTGAAGGCGTCCGCGAATTCGGTGGCGCTGCCGTGGCGCAGTTCGCGGCGTTTGCTCAACGCCTTGAGGATCACGCCTTCGACCGCCAGCGACAATTCCGGACGGAATTCCCGTGGGGACGGCGGCGGCGCGGTGACCTGCAGCACGGCGGTGCCATAGGGCGTATCCGCTTCGAAGGGGCGCACGCCGGTGATCATCTCAAAGACGGTGATGCCGAGCGCGTAAATGTCGCTGCGCCCGTCAAGCGGTTTGCCCTGCGCCTGTTCGGGACTCATATAGCTGGGCGTGCCAACCGCTCCCTGCGTGGTGATCGAGCCGCTCGGCACTTCGCCAACCACGCGGGCGATGCCGAAGTCGGTCAGGAAGGCGCCGCCCGCGTCGTCGAGCAGAATGTTGCTCGGCTTGAGGTCGCGGTGGAGCACGCCTTTGCTGTGTGCATAGTCGAGTGCCGGAGCGATCTGCTGGATGATGCCGAGAATCGACTTAGGATCGAGCGCGCCCTGCCGGAGCTGCGAGTCGACCGAGCCGCCCGCCAGATAGCGCATGACGATGTACGGTTGGCCGTCGTGTTCCCCGTGATCGTACACAGGGACGATGCTGCGATGCTCCAGCGTGGAGACGATCTGCACTTCGCGGCTGAAGCGCTGCATATACGTGTCGTCGTGCAAAAATTGGCGCGGGAGCACCTTCAGGGCGACGAGCCGACTGCTCATCGAAATCTGGTGCGCCAAATACACCGCCGCCATGCCGCCGCGACCGATGACACTGCGAATTTCGTACCCGCCGACCCGCTTACCGATCCACTCGTCCATGCAGTCGCTCGTCTGTGAAGCCCACTCGCTAGCATTATAGCCGCGCGCGGGGTTTCTGAAAATCCGCCTTACTTGCCGGATGGATCAGGGACTTTTGTCCAATCTTGATGGGAGGTCAGCTTCCGACCCCACCCCCACCCCTTCCCTGAATTTTGAGGACGGGACACTTTTAACAATCGAGCCATTGTAGGGACGCGCTTCTGCGCGTCCGTGGTCGGCGGACGGCCAGAAGGCCGTCCCTACAACCTGTTGCCTAGGGGAAGACGGTCTCGAAATGTTAAAACTGTCCTGCCATGAACCGAATTCAGGGAGGGGAGCCAACAGCACTCGCCCAGCCAAAATTGTTTTCGGAGGGACGCGATTGGTCGTGCCCGCAGCATTTGATCGGAGCGTAAAGGATGTTCTTCAACGCCCCCATGCCTGATCCTCAAACGCCAATGTTTCCCAATCCTTACTTGCCGGTTTCCTCGCTGCCACGCGCCGACATGTCCTCGATAGTGATCAGGCGTTCGCGGACGTAACTTTCGCTCGCGTCGCCGTCAATTTGCAGGTAGCGTTCATACATGGCGACGGCTTCGTCCCAGCGCTGCAGGTCATAGAGCAGATCGCCGGAGCGCCGGAGCGCATAGCTGTCATAGTCGTCGAGCGCCAGCGTGACGCCGAAGGTGGCCAGCGCCGCCTCTTTATCTTCGAGCGCATCTTGCGCTTCGGCTTTGGCATGCAGCGCGTCGATATTCTGCGGGTCGGTGGCCAGATAAGCTTCGAAATCGTTCAGCGCGGCGGCATAGTCACCCTGGTCGAAGTACACCCAACCGCGCTCCGCATGCACCCCCGTCCACTCGGGATCGATTTCCAGCACGCGGGTGAAATCCGCCAGCGCTTCGGTCGGATTGCTGAGCTGAAGCTGAATTTGCGCGCGCAGGTAGTGCGCGCCCGAGTTTTCCTCGTAGATATCCAGTGACGCGTCAATATCGGTCAGCGCTGCCGCGTAAGCGCCGAGCTCGTACTGAACCTGCGCGCGATTCGCATACGCATCCAGATAATCCGGCTTGAGCGCCAGCGTCTGAGTGTAGTCACGCAGGGCGGCGTTCAGTCGAGCAGTGTAGTAGTAGGCGACCCCGCGGAAGTAGTAGGCGTCCACGTAACCGGGATCGAGCGCGATGGTCTGCGTGAAATAGGCGATGGCCGCCTCGTTGTCACCCGAGTCGAAGGCCTGCATCCCCTGCGTGAAGTTCTGATACCCGGTCAGTGTGGGCGTGAGGTCAGTTCCGGTGGAGGTTTGGGTGGGTCGCGGCGTGCGGCTCGGCGGAACGGGCGTGAAGGTCGGGCGCGGTGTGCGGGTGCTTGGCGGTTCGACCGCGGCGGTCGCGGCGGCCAGCGCTTCGGCGGTGCTCTCCGCGGTCGCTTCCTCAGTGACGAGCACGGCGGCGATCTCCGTGGGCGTGACGGGAGCAGCCGGCGGTTGGCCGATGCTTTGCAGCAGCACGACGATCACGCCGATGAGCGCCAGCACGGCGACCCCGGTGATGAGCCCGCGTGACTGTGGGCGGCGCTGCGGGCGCGTCTGCGGCAGTTGATCGGTCGCGGCGGCGGTGGGTGCCGGCTTGGTGCGGGCGGAAATCGGCAGGGAGATCGGCGTGGTCTTGAGGTCGGCTTCGCGATCTTTCGTGGCCGTCTCGAAGACGGCGGCGTAAGCGGTCACAGTGGGGAAGCGATCCGCCGGCGCTTTGGCGATGGCCCGCTGCACGACCGCCGCGACGTTCTGCGGAACGTCCGGGCGCAGCACCTGCGGCGAGGGCGGCGCTTGATTGATGTGCTTATTCATCAGCGCGTAGGGCGTAGTCGCCTCAAACGGCAGTTCGCCCGTCAACAACTGATAGGTGAGGATGCCGAGCGCGTATTGATCGGCGGCGGGCGTCAGGTCTTGATCCATCCACTGTTCCGGCGCCATGTAGGACGGCGTGCCAAGCAGCGCCGTATGCGTGGTCAGCACCTGCGACGATTGCAGCAGCTTGGCGATGCCAAAATCGACCAGATAGGCGTCGCCGCGCCCGTCGAACATGACATTGCTCGGTTTGATGTCACGGTGGATCAGCCCGCGGCTGTGCGCGTATTCGAGCGCGGCGGTGATCTGCCTGAGCAGCGTCGCGATCTCGGTGAGCGATAAGCGTTCGCCGCGGCGCATGCGGTCTTCGAGCGAGCCGCCCGTGAGCAGGCGCATCACGACGTAGCTCACATCGCCGGAGATGCCGTAATCGTACAGCGGGACGATCTGCGGGTGTTCCAGCGAGGCGACGATCTTGGCTTCGCGGTTGAAGCGTTCGGCGTAGCCCGGCTCGTTGACGACCGACAGTGACATCACCTTAATGGCAACGCTGCGATCCAGCGTGGGCTGGTAGCCCCGGTAGACCGCGCCCATGCCGCCGCGTCCGATTAATTCTTTCAGCTCATACTGACCGAGGGTCTGTCCGCTGAGATTCTGCCCATTCATCGCTAGTTCACCTTGTGCTGAGTCGTTGTCAGTTCAGTCAGTTCGCGCGCCCGGATTAGTTTAGGCCAGCCGCAGCGGTGGTCCAATCAGCTCCATGCCGTGCGCGCGCCACAGCGCCGGGTCCTGAGGCGGCATGGCATCGGCTTTGGTCACTTCCCGGAAGAAGGCTTCCATGTTCCCGGCGGGCAAAAACGTGATGAGCATCCGCCCGGTTGTGCTGCCCACCGACGCCCAGACATGCGGCACATTGCGCGGCGCGAGCACCGAATCCCCGGCCTTGAGCGTCAGCCGTTCCTGACCAATTTCAAGAATAAATTCGCCTTCCACGGCGTAGAACCATTCGTCCTGCGCATAATGCAGATGCCGCGCTGGTCCACCGGGTTGATGGAAGGTGTTTTCCAGAATGAGCAGGTCAGGTGTAGCCACTTTGAACGCAATCGAGCTGATGCCGAGCCCCCGATGCTCGCCGAATACATCTTGCCCCGCGGGCACAAGCTGGGCTGCGGGCCGCGGCGTGTTCGCTGATGCTGGACTGCTCATCGTCTCTGTTCACCTCTGAAAATGCCGCCCGATTACGACAGACACGGCGGACTAACACCGCAATCCAGCCGCAGCGTGCGCACGCATATCCGTTATCACGGGCTTGTACTATACGTTCAGTATGACATGAATTTCGTTTGGCTGGCGATTAACTTCAGGCCAGCGCGCCGGATTCGCTCAACCTATACCCAAAATCGATCCGTTCGTATAATGATGCGCGTTTTGTCATTCGCACTCCGTAGGACTCTGGCATGTATATTCTCGGCATCAATGCGTATCACGGCGGCGCGTCGGCCTGCCTCATTCAGGACGGCAAACTCATTGCCGCCGTCGAAGAAGAACGCTTCAACCGCACCAAATACTGGGCGGGTTTCCCCGTACAGGCGATCCGCTTTGTGTTGAGCGTGGCGGGCATCACCCCATATGAGGTCGATCACATCGGCATCAGCCGTGACCCGAAAGCGAATCTGCTGCAAGCGGCGCTGTTCGCCTTCCGCCAGCGCCCCAGCCTCGACCTGGTGCGCGACCGTCTGCAAAACACCATGAAGGTGGGCACGCTCAAGAACGAATTCGCCAAGCACATGGGCGTGGGCGAACTCAAAGCGCAGTATCACAACGTCGAGCATCACCGCGCGCATATGGCCTCGGCCTTCTTCGTCTCGCCCTTCACCGACGCGGCGATCCTGTCGGTCGACGGTGCGGGCGACTTCGTCACGACCATGTGGGGCACGGGCAAAGACAACCAGATCAGCGTGCAGGACGAGATCAACTTCCCGCACTCGCTCGGCATTTTCTACACGGCAGTGAGTCAGTGGCTCGGCTTTCCCAAGTACGGTGACGAAGGCAAGGTCATGGGGCTCGCGCCCTACGGTGAGCCGCGCTACGTCGACTTGATGCGCAAGATCGTGCGCGTGCAGCGCGACGGCACCTTTGACCTCGACCTCGACTACTTCGTGCATCACGCCGAAGGCGCGAGCATGTCATGGGAGGGCGGCGAACCGACCATCGGCACGATCTTCTCGTCTAAGCTGGTCGATGTACTTGGCGAACCGCGCGCCCCGCGCACCGAACTCACGCAGAAGCACATGGATATCGCGCACTCACTGCAAGCCATGCTCGAAGAGGCGGAATTCGCGCTGGTACGGCGGCTGCAAAAAGACACGGGCAAGCAGGTGCTGTGTCTGGCGGGCGGCGTGGCGCTCAACAGCGTGTTCAACGGCAAGGTGCTGCCCAACACCGACTTCGAAGACATCTACATTCAGCCCGCGGCGGGCGACGCCGGGACGGCGCTCGGCGTGTGCTACTACATCTACCATCAGGTGCTGAATCAGCCGCGCGCGTATGTGATGAACGACGCGTACACAGGCCCCGAATATGGCAACGACGCCATCCGTGCCGAACTGGATCGCTACGGTCTGAAGTATCAGACGCTGGAGACGGATCAACTCGTCAAGAAGGCGGCGGAAGTCGTGGCAGGCGGCAATGTCATGGGCTGGTTTCAGGGGCGCATGGAATGGGGGCCGCGCGCTCTCGGCAATCGCAGCATCATCGCCGACCCGCGCCGCGACGATATGAAGGACATCCTCAACGCGCGCATCAAGCACCGCGAAAAGTTCCGCCCGTTCGCGCCGTCCGTGCTGCTCGAAGCGACGGGCGACTATTTCGACCAGATGTACCCCGACCCGTTCATGATCAAGGTGTACAACGTGCTGCCGGAGAAGCGCAAAGAGATCCCCGCCGTGACGCACGTCGACGGCACGGGGCGTCTGCAAACCGTGCAGAGAGAACACGCGCCGCTGTACTGGTCGCTGATCAACGCATTTGGCGAACTGACCGGGACACCCGTCGTGCTCAACACCTCATTCAACGAGAACGAGCCGATTGTGCAGTCGCCCGCCGAAGCCATCGATTGCTTTGTGCGCACGCACATGGATGCGCTGGCGATTGGGAATTATCTGACGTTGAAGTAAGGTCAGGTATGGATATGACAAACGAGGTCGCTAGGCGACTGTTGGCAACCGACCCCACCCCCGCCCCTCCCCGAATTCGGGGAGGGGAGACGGATTTCCCCTCTCTCCGCTTGAGTGGGAGAAAGGGAAGCCACTCTCGAAACAGATCGGTCCTTATTCATAAGTCACGTTAGAATAAGTTGACCGTACGCTGTCGGGGCGCTGCACCCCGGCGTCTGTTCCCCGAGGTCGGCCATGCACATCTTCATCAGCTACAGCAAAAAAGACATCGAGTTTGCGCGGCATGTGCGCGCCCTGCTGAAGGCGGAAAACTTTCTCGTGTGGATGGACGAGGAAGGCATCAGCGGCGGGGATCAGTGGGAAAAGACCATCGAGACGAACTTGAGCGGGGCATCAGCGTTCCTGATCATTATGTCGCCCAGCTCCCGCGAGTCCGATTGGGTGCGCCGTGAACTGCTGCTCGCCGAAAAGCTCAAAAAGCCGATTTTCCCGGTGCTGCTGGCGGGCGATGTGTGGTGGAATCTCGCGGATATTCAATATGAACAGATGCACGCGGCGCTGCAAGCCAAGCTCACGCCTAAGTTCGTCGGCCGCTTGCGCGCGATCATGCCCGCGACCGCGGCGCAGCCAACAATCACGCTCAAAATTGCGATGGCGGATATTACCGAGATGGCGGCCGATGTGGTCGCGGTCAAATATGCGCAGAACTTTTACGGCGCGGATCTGGCGGTAGCGCGCTGGTTAGGGGATATGGCGAAGATACCACGCTCGCACATGCAGCCGGAAGTCGGGGAGCATGCCCTCTTAGCGACGCACGGCGCGCTTCCGGCGGGGCATGCCTTGTTTATCGGTGTTCCGCCGCTGGTGGAACTGAGTTACAGCGATATTCAGAACCTGAGCCGCCGCACCTTGAGTGTCCTCAAAGCTGAGCTGCCGAGCGCTGCGCATCTGGCCATGACAATTCATGGTGCTGGTTGGGGGTTGGATGAGACGGCGGCGCTCGTTGCGCAAATCAACGGTTATCTCGAAGCTGTCTACGCTAATGACTTGCCACCCGCTCTCCAGACGATCACCATCGTGGAGTATCGGATGGACGCGACGCGCCGTCTCCAAACGGCTTTCGAAACCCAGTTCGACGGCGTTTTTCAGCGCGTTCCCGGCGACGAGTGGGCGTATAGCTACACGCTCGGAGCGAACGCTGCCGCACCGGTCGAGTCGATCAGTCAGGCGCAGCCCTACGCCTTCGTGATTATGGCGAACGATCCCGCGCTCGATGATTTCTTCTACTATGGCATCCAGAATGCGGTGCACAGCATTGGCGATTTGTGCGCGCGCATGGATCTGTCGCTCAAGGACGCCGAAATCATGGGGCAGATCAAACAGAAGATCGACGGCGCGCACTTCGTGGTCGCCGATTTGACCGGGCTGCCATCCAGCGCTTTGCTCTACCTCGGCTATGCATGGGGCAAACAGCGTCCGACGATCCTCATCAGGCAGAAAGCCGCGGTGACCGAACTGGCCGAACACGATGCGCTCACTTATGAGCGGATTCGCGATCTCGAACAGGGGCTGCGCGCCCAAATCGGTGACCTGAAAGCATCCGGTCAGCTTTCCTGAGCAGGCAGTGAGTAAGCCGTCACAGCCGGGGCAAACCGTAGTATCCTGTAAGATGAAGGTTTGGATTACGGAGGAACTGGCGATGACAACCAACTCACGAGTCGCGGCAAAACCAAACATTGGCTTGACCGACGATCAGCGCGTCGGTGTCTGCGAAATTCTCAATGGGCGTCTGGCGGATGAAGTGGTGCTTTACACCAAGACGCGCAAGTATCACTGGAACGTCACCGGCATTCATTTCTCGGAACTGCACGAATTCTTCCAGGAACAGTACACCATTCTGGAAGAGGCGATTGACGAAGTCGCCGAGCGCGTGCGCCAGTTGGGCTTTATGGCGGTTGGCACGCTCGACGAGTTCAAGACGTTGAGCAAGATCAAAGAGCAGCCGGGGCATAACCCCAGCGCCATCGAGATGATCCGCGATCTCCTGCACGATCACGAGACCGTGATCACGCAGCTCCGGCACGACATCGACACGACGGCCGACAAGTATCACGATCTGGGCACGAGCGATTTCCTCACCGCACAGTTGGAAACCCACGAAAAGATGGCGTGGATGCTCCGCGCACACCTCGAAGGGGAATAGTGCACAGTTGACAGTGGTCAGTTCACAGTAAAAAAAACGTGAACTATAAGAGACCATGCGAATTCTCTCGTAGGGGCGCACGGCCGTGCGCCCCTACACAAGCCACAACAACCCATTTTGCAGGCAGCTTCTAACACTCAAGAACCCATTTAAGTCGGAGTGGCCGATCCAGCGATCTGTTCCTCCGTGTTTGGACTGTCGACTGTGAACTGATAACTGTAAACTCCAAACGCCCTTCTGCTATAATCAGCCTGATTACGTACGAGGCTGAGATGTCCCTACTGACTGCCCATAATCTGGCGAAAGAATTTGGTCCGGACGAAATTTTCTCCGGTGTGAACGTCGACGTGCCGCATAAGGCGCGGATCGCGTTGGTCGGCCCCAACGGCGCGGGTAAAACGACGCTGCTCTCCATCCTGATCGGACTCGATACGCCGAGCGAAGGCACGGTCAACCGCGTCAAGAAGCTGAAGATCGGCTGGCTACCGCAGCGACCGGAAATCTACGGCGAGCACACGATCTACGCGGAGATGCTGGCCGCGTTCGCCGATCTGCGCCAGATGGAAGCCGATCTTGCGGCGCTGGAGCAGGCGCTGGCCGACCCTACGCAGCATGACGCGGTGCTTGGGCGGTATGGCGAACTGCAAGAGCAGTTCGAGGCAGCGGGCGGTTACAGCTACGAACAGCGCATCAAGACCGTGCTGCACGGCCTCAGCTTCAAGCCGGAAGACTACGAACGCCGCATCGATCACCTGTCGGGCGGGCAAAAGACGCGTGTGCTGCTCGGTCGCTTGCTGCTCGAACAGCCCGACCTGCTGGCGCTAGACGAACCGACCAACCACCTCGACATTGACGCCGTGGAATGGCTGGAAGGCTTCCTCAACGAGTTCCCTGGCGCGGTGATCGTCGTCAGCCATGACCGCTATTTCATGGATGCGGTCGCGCAGACGATCTGGGAGCTCGACTTCGGCTCGCTGGAAAGCTACCGCGGCAACTACAGCGCCTACGTCACGCAGCGCGACGAACGCCACGAGCGCATGCTCAAAGAGTACGAGGCGCAGCAGGAATTCATCGCCAAAGAGACGGAATATATCCGGCGTAACCTTGCGGGGCAGAACACCAAGCAGGCGCAGGGACGGCGCACGCGCCTCGAACGACTGAAGCGCGAAGGCGGCCTGATGACACGCCCGCACCGCCGCCAGTCGATGAGTCTGCGTTTGGGCGGCGTCGCCCGCAGCGGCGACCGCGTGCTGGCGAGCAAAAATCTCGCCGTGGGCTACCCAGATCGCACATTGTTCCAGTCGCCGGATATTTTTCTGCGGCGCGGCGAAGTGGCGGCGCTGATCGGCGCGAACGGCGTGGGCAAGAGCACGTTCGTCAAAACGGTGATCGGCGATTTGCAGCCGCAGCACGGCGCGGTGATCGTCGGCGCAAACGTCAAAATCGGCTACTTTGCACAGGCGCACGAACTGCTCAACGAAAACAACAGCATCCTCGACGAGATTCAGACCGTCAAGGCCATGCCGATCAGCGAGGCGCGTAACTACCTCGGGCAGTTTTCGTTTCGCGGGGATGACGTCTTCCGCCCCATCAACACGCTTTCCGGTGGGGAGCGCGGGCGCGTCGCGCTGGCGAAGCTGGCCTTAGCGGGCGCGAATTTCCTGCTGCTGGACGAACCGACCAATCACCTCGACATTGCCAGTCAGGAGATTTTGCAGAACGTGCTGGCCGACTTCCCCGGCACGATTCTGCTCGTCAGCCATGACCGCTACCTGATCGACGCGCTGGCGACACAAATCTGGACGATCACGCCCGGTCAGTTGGACGTGTTCGAGGGGACGTACGCCGAATACCTCGCCGCGCGGGAGAAAGCCCGTCTCGCTGCCGCCGCTCAGGCCGAAGCCGCCCGCGCAGCCGCCAAACCCGTCGTCAACGGGATCAAGGCGGGCGAGAAGAAGTTCGGGCTCAACCCGTACCAACTGCAAAAGCGCATCGAAGAAGTTGAGGCGCAGATTCTGGAACTCGAAGCCAAAGTCGAGGAGATCGGCACGGCGATTGCCGATGCCAGCGCGGGCGGTGACGCTGGGCGCGTCTCTAAGCTCGGCGCGGAGTACACACGGGCCGAAGCTGATCTGCAAGCGGCGATGGAAGAGTGGGAACGGTTGGTGAGTTGAGAGCCCGACCCCACCCCCGGCCCCTCCCCGAATTCGGGGAGGGGAGCCAACAACGCTTGCTAAGCCGAACTTGCTTTCGTAGGGACGCGATTTATCTCGTCCGCTGGTGTGTGTCAAGGTTTAGGGGATGCTTATGAAATTATCCTCTTGTTTCGCCCCGTATTGGGAGCGGCACGCCCCTCCTCTACAATTCCTTGGCTCGTAACCGCCGTGCTGCCGCTGACCGCTTCACACTGCGTCCCCGTCAGCACATTGAGTACAAATCCATTCCGACAATCGAAAAGGATCACCTCATGCCCAAACTGACGGGCAGCGCCCCGGTCGTGCTCGTGCGGGATGTGCGCGCGGCCGCCAGCTACTATGCCGACAAACTCGGCTTCACGGACTGCACCTTCTACGGCGACCCGCCCTATTTTTGCATCGCCCGGCGCGACGGTCTCGCCGTGATGCTGGCGCTGACTGACGCGGCCAATATCAAACCGTATTGGCAGGTGGAGAAGGGCATGTGGAACCTGTACCTGTGGGTTGACGACGTGGATGCGCTGTATGCGGAATATCAGGCGAGCGGCGCGATCATCGACTACGAGCTGAGCCTCAAGCCGTACGGCGTCAAAGAATTCGGCGTGCGCGACCTCGACGGACATGATATCGGCATCGGTCAAATTCTCACCCGCTAATCGCAACTTCGGTTGCCCTCCACGCGTAATATATCTATGATTAACGTGTGCAGGCGTTGAGGCCGGGAGGGCAAATTATGAACTTTGAGTGGTTAACCCTGAATCCGATTTTGTGCATTGGCTGGATCATTGTGGGCGCGCTGGCGGGTGGCTTGGCGCGGCAGTTGATGGGGCGCAAGGACTCGCCGTTCCTGATGGACGTGATCCTTGGCTTGATCGGCGCGTCGGTCGGTGGTTTCGTCGCCGGGCTGATTGGTCTCGCGCCGAATGCGGCCAGCGGCGGCATTGAGCGCGTGCTGATCAACTTCGTGATCGCCGTGATCGGCGCGATTGTGCTGCTGTTCATCGGCCAGATTCTCGGCATTGGTCGGCGGCGCTAATTTAGGTGTAGGACAGTTTACGAGGGGCAGACGCACGTCTGCCCTTTTTGATTCCGCGCCTGCATCACAACCAATGTGACTAGGCACATGTAGTTAGAGCGACAGGGGGAGAAACCAGATGACCAAGCAGGCAACTGACGCGGTGATGCGGTTATATTTCCAACTGCTGGGCTCATGGAATGAGCGGGACGCGCACGCGTACGCCGCGCTGTTTGCCGAGAATGCGGCCGTCGTCGGTTTTGACGGCAGCCAAATGAGCGGGCGCGCCGAGATCGAAGCGACGGTCGGGCAGATTTTCGCGGATCACATGACGGCGGTCTATGTCGGCAAGGTGCGCGAGGTGCGCATTTTAGCGCCCGGTGTCGCGCTTCTCCGCGCGGTTTGCGGCATGATTCCGCGTGGTCAAACCGATCTCAACCCGGCAGTGAATGCGGTGCAGTCGCTGCTGGCGACACAGCACGGCGATGAGTGGCAGATCGCGCTGTTCCAGAATACACCCGCGCAGTTTCACGGTCGCCCCGACCTCGCCGACGCGCTCAGTAACGAACTCCGCGCGCTGCTCTAGATGCACTCCTACGCTTTTGCCACCAGCCGATAGCCGACGCCCGGCTCGGTGATCAGCAGTTCGGGACGCGCCGGATCGGCTTCCAGCTTCTGCCGCATCGGTGCTAGATCTATGCATTAGCGAACTTGAACAAAATTGAGGGTTGCGCGGTTCTGGTCACAATCACGTTCTGGGACATAAATGCGATCTGACAGCACGGTTCCGCCTCGAACATCAGTTAGCCAGATTTCATAGGGAACCTGCCAGTGAACCAGAAAAAAGCCCCAATTTGACGGATCATCAGGGTCGTCAGGATGGGCTGTCCAAAATTCCGGAGATGCGAAACTATCATCTGGCGGTTGCCCAATTTCATCAAACCAGACCATATGAATATTCACAATGAAATCAGTGAAGGGCGTCCCATCGACGTTGTGGACTGTGCCGACAATGATGTAATTGCAGTTATCGAGCGTAGGTACGGCATCATACAAAATTGTATCGTTCTCAAGCGCAAAATAAGTCGCAGTTGCGTCTGTGTTTCCTAGATCCGTTGGCATCAATGCGTAAAACGCTGCACCGACGGCGCTGACCATTAGCAGCCAAATTAGGCATCCCCACCGAAACGGGCTGGACACAATGTCTCACTACGCCTTCGCTACCAGTCGATAGCCGACGCCCGGCTCGGTGATCAGGAGTTCAGGACGCGCCGGATCTTCTTCCAGCTTCTGGCGGAGCTGCGTCATGTACACGCGCAGATAATGGACTTCTTCTTCGTATTCCTTGCCCCACACCTCGCGCAAAATCTGCTTGTGCGTGAGCACCTTGCCGACATTCTGGATCATCAGGCGCAGGAGCGCATACTCGGTCGGAGTGAGCTTGACCGTTTCGCTACCCTTCGTCACCACGCGCCGCGTGAAGTCGACGCTCACATCGCCCGCCTGAAAGATCGGTGCTTCGTCGGTTTCCGGGTGGGCATGGCGCAGCGCGACGCGCAGCCGCGCCAACAGTTCCTGCACGCTGAACGGCTTGGTGACATAGTCATCCGCGCCCGCATCCAATGCCGCGATCTTGACGTGATCCTGCCCCTTTACCGAGAGCACGATCACGGGCGTTTTCGTCCATTCGCGCAGGCGGCGCAGCACTTCGAGACCGTCCATGTCTGGCAGCCCCAAATCGAGGATGATCAGGTCGGGGCGCAGAATGCCCGCCTCGTTGAGCGCCTCCTTGCCGCTTTCGACTTCATGCACGGTGTAGCCGTTCGCCTCCAGGCTGATGCGCAAGAAGCGGCGAATCTGCACTTCGTCGTCAACAATGAGGGTGACTGCTCCGCTCATGAACTTAACTCCGTTTTGGTCGTAATTCTGACCTCACCCCTAAATCCCCTCTCCGAAACGAGGAGAGGGGACTTGAAAAGCACGCCTGTCTCCCCTCTCCCCGCTTGCGTGGGAGAGGGGGCCGGAGGTGAGGGGTAATGTCCACTGTGAACTGCTTACTTCTTCTTGCGTCCCGTCAGGCGATACATCACGGTGAAATCGGTGCGGCCTTTGGTCTTGTGCGGGGTGAGCGCCTCGAACTCAAAATCGTCTTTGACGTGCTGCAAGGTCGCTTCGCTGATAATGATTTCGCCACGCCCGGCGTTTTCTTGCAGCAGCTTGCTCAGTTCAACGGCGTCGCCGATGGCGGCGAATTCCTGCCGCTCTTCCCCGCCGACGTTGCCGAGCGTCGCCATGCCCGTATGAATGCCAATCCCGTAGAACAGGCGGCTCTCTTCCGGCATGATTTCGTGCAGCGCCAGCACATCGTAGACCATGCTCAAGGCGGCGCGCACCGCCCGCGCCGCGTGATCGCCCTGCGGGTTCAACTGCGTGTTGAACAGCCCAGTCACCGCGTCACCGAGGTACTTATCGACCACGCCTTCATACAGGTTGATCGCGTCGCTGGCCACGCTCAAGTACTCGTTGATGATCTGCATCAGCTCTTCGGGTTCCAGCAGTTCGCTGAACGAGGTGAAGCCGCGCACATCGGCGAACAGCACCGTGATTTCGCGTTCCTGCCCCGCCAGCACCGACAGATCTGTGCTGCGCATGTTCTCCACCAGCGCGGAGGGCAAATAGCGCTGCACCTGCGCCAACTGTGACTCGCGTTCTTTCTGCTCGGTCAGGTCGTCGAGCACGAGGGCGATGCCGCGCGCGTCGGCGGGGTCGCGCAGCGGGCTGAGGTGCACATGCCACACGCGGATCTGGTCACGCAGCGCGATTTCCAGTTCCAGCGCGATGACATCGCCGCTCGCGCGCACGCGTTCCAACTGGTCGGCGAGCAGTTCCGCCAGCCCGGGCAGCACTTCATGCAGATACATGTCGATGGCGCGTTCGCTGCCCACGCGGGTGATCGCTTCGGCGGCGGGGTTGAACAGCGTGATGATGTTCTCGCCATCCAGCGTGATCAAGCCGCTGGCGATGGACGTGAAGATGTTATCCATCAGGGCGCGCGCCGCGCTGATCTGCGCGAGTTGGGCGCGGGTCGCCTCGAACAAGCGCGCATTCTGAATGGCGACGGCCGCTTGATCCGCGAAGGCTTTGAGCATGTTCAGCTCGGAGTCTTTGAACAAAGCGGTGAGCGCGCGGTTATCACAGTACACCACGCCGATTACCTCGCTTTGCACCTTGAGCGGTACGGCGAGGATGCTGCGCAATTGGTAGCCGACGATGCTTTCCTGCTGCTGGTAGCGCGGGTCGCTGCGGGCGTTGTCCGTCAGCACGGGCTGCCCGGTGTTCGCCACCTCGTTGATGATCGTATTGCTGATGATGAAGTCTTCGCGCTGCAGTTGTTCCTGATCAATGCCGCGCGCGATGCGAAACTCCAACGTACCGCCGGGTTGGTCGCGCAGCATGATGTAACCGCGTTCCGCGCCCGTGAGCTGGATCACGGTGTCCATAACCTGCGTGAGCACTTCATCGGTGTCGAGGGTGGAGTTGATCAGCGCGGTGGTTTGCGCCAGCGCGCGCAGTTGGCGCAGTTCGATTTGCCGGTTGAGCAAGTCGAGCGTGAGGCTCTCCATCTTGGAGGTCATACCGCTGGCCTTGCGCAGCGCATCGGCGGGCAAGCCGACTGCATACGGACGCAGCGTGCTTTGCTGCACACGCAGCAGATCGTCCAGCTTGGCGACTTCCTGCTTCAACTGGCGCAACTGCTCCTGCCCGCTCTGTGTGGGCTTGAGCGGATTCATGTTGTTGGTGGCTGTATCGCTCATCGCTGTGACATCCCTCGGACAAGGTCTGCCTTGTCCCTACCCAAAACGTTTCCATTCCAAACAGACAGGCAGGTGTGTAATGTACCCCTCACCCCCAACCCCTCTCCCACGCAAGCGGGGAGAGGGGAGGCACGGCGAGTCGGCTGTCTCCCCTCCCTGAATTCGGGGAGGGGCCGGGGGTGGGGTCGGAATGTGACCGTATTCAACACGCTCACGTCTCGTTCTCTAGCAAACGCGCCCAATCGCTTCATGCGCGGAAGACCTCATAGATGCTGGTCAACTGCTTGCGCCCTTTCACCTGAATTGAGCCGCGTTCGGCGGCCTGAATTGTGGCGGGCGCGCTGCCGATCGCCCGCAGCACGTCATCGCTGACGATGATCTGGCCGGGCGCAGCGTTCTCTTGCAGGCGCTTGCTCAGATTGATGGCGTCGCCGATGGCGGTGAAGTTGCGGCGGTTCAAACTGCCGACGTTGCCGAGCGTGGCGACGCCCGTGTGCATGCCGAGGCGGTAGAGGTGCGGATCTGGGGCGAGGCCGAGCCGGTCGTACAGCCGCAGGAAGCCTTCGCGCATGTCCAGCGCCGTGTTGACCGCGCGCAGGGCGTGATCATCCTGCGGGTTCAACTGCGTGTTGAACAGCACCATGATCTCGTTGCCCATGTATTTGTCGATGACGCCGCGCCCGTCGTGGATGGCGTCGGTGGCCGTCTCCAGAAACTGGTTGAGCATGTCCATCATCGCCTGCGCGCGCAAGTTGGAGGGGAACACGCTGTACGGCGCGACGAATACGAACATGCACGTCACCGTGCGCCGTTCGCCGCCGAGCGCCAACCCCGCGATCTCGTGGATGTTTTCGACCATGCCCGGCGGCAGGTAGCGCTGCGCCATGCCGAGCGTCTGTTCGCGTTCGCGCTGCTCGGTCAAGTCATCGACCACCACAGCTACGCCGACCGTGTTCTGCTGGCCGTCCTTGAGCGGACTGACTTTAAAGTTGAGATCAACCGGACCGCGCCCGGTGATCGTCGTCTGCTGTTCGACGGCGGCGCTGCGGCCGGATTGGGCAATGTCCAGGTACTGATCGAGTTCGCCGACGTGCGGCGAGACGCTTTCCAGCGGCTGCCCGATGGCGGCTTCGGTCGGTACGGCGAAGATCTGCGCGGCGGCGCGGTTGAAGGTCGTGACGTTATGGGATTGGTCGGTGGTGATCACGCCACTGGCGATGGAGGCGAACACATTCTCCATCAGCTCTTTCATGCGCGTGATTTCGACGAGCGTGGTCTGTACCTGCGCGAACAGGATCGCGTTCTGGATGGCGACGGCGGTCTGGTTGGCGAACGCCGTGAGCAGATTCAACTCGCGCTGCGTAAACACAGCCTCGCGGAAGCGGTTATCGACATAGATCGCCCCGGTGACGCGCTCGCGGTAGACGAGCGGCACGCACAGAATCGACCGCAGGGTGAACTTGCCGACCGTCTCGCTTTTGTTCACGCGCGGGTCGCTGGAGGCGTTGTCGGTGAGCAGCGGTTCGCCCGTGCTGATGACCTGATTGAGAATCATGCGGCTGACGTCGTGGCGTTCGTCGCCATCACTGGCGCGCGCCACATGAAAATCGAGCTCGCCCGTATCGCGGTTCCGCAGTAAGATGAACCCACGACCCGCGCCCGTCAGATTGATGATTTCGTCCATCGCCTGCGCGAGCACCTGATCGAGATCGAGCGTCGAGTTGATCAGCGCGGAGGTTTCGGTGAGGGCGCGGAGCTGTTCCAGCTCGGTTTGCTCGTCGAGCAGCGTGTGTTCCAAGCGTTCGAGGTGTTCGTCAAGACTGACGAGATTCTGGATCACGTTATCCGGGACGCTGACACTGCGCCGCTCTAGAATGGCCTGCTGGTTGCGCAGTCCGTCGCGGATTGCGCCGTTGAGCGCCCGCACCTGCCGGACTTCATCGACACATTTCGGGTCATCGCCGTGCTGAATCGTCATCAGTCGCCCGCCTCAATTGCCTTCCCTGACAGTAACGGTATTATAGCACCGCCGGAACGATTCGCGTGGTCCGTGCGTATTGAGGAATATGGCGCTCACCCACCGAGTGAACGCTGGCATATGGGAAACATATCGGCAAATCTCACCCGCCCCTCAAAGGGTCGGGCTACACTGAAGTAAGCCCTCTAAAGAGGGCTGCACAGCCTGCTGATGCAGTTTAACAACAGAAGATGGTGTCTATAGGGACGAGGCATGAAGTCATTTCAGAATCGGCAGTTTGTCTAACCTCACCCCTAAATCCCCTCGCCCTTGGGCGAGGGGACTTAAAAACCCTGCCTGTCTCCCCTCTCCTCTAGGTTGAGGACGGGACACTTTTAATAATCGAGTCCTTGTAGGGACGCGCTTCTGCGCGTCCGTGGACCGCGGACGGCCAGAAGGCCGTCCCTACAAGGTATCGTCTAAGGGAAGCTAGACTAAGTCCCGTCGCCCTTGGGAGAGGCTAGCCCTGCGAGGGCTGTTGGCTTCCCTTCCTGATTTCGGGGCGGGGTGGGGTGGAAAGAGCGGATGTGATAAATCGCGTCCCGACGAGATAACGATTGGTTTGTAGGGACGAGGCAGGCCTCGTCCTCTGGGAGCGGGCAGCGCCTGCGCTGTCCCGACTGAGTGGCAAAAAAAGGAACTTCTATGGCTCGACTGTGGTTTTATCTGCGCTATGCCGCGCGCAACCTGCGCCGCAGCGCTCGCTGGACGATCTTCGCGGTCTTCTGCATCGCCGCCGGGGTGGCGACCGTCGTCGCGCTCCGCTCGCTCGGCCTCGCCATCGGCGACTCGCTGATCGACAACGCGCGCTCCAGCATTCACGGCGACATTCTGCTGACCTACGCCGAACCGGGCAACGCGGCCTTCGCCTTCTTCGACCCATCCGAGACGGAAGGCGATGTATTTCCCAGCAGCGAAGTCGCGGCCTACACCGACTGGGCAGCGGCCAACAACGCGCAGATCAGCTTTTACACGCGGGCGTTCGGCTTGCAGGTGACCGCCGTCGATGCCGTGACTGTGGGGCGGCCGCAGTTGATCAGTACGCTGCTGATCGACCCGGCGACATTTCCGCCGACGGGCGATATCACCGCGCTGGAACCGGCAGGCGTCCCGCTGCGTGACCTATTCCCGACGACCAACAGCGTCGTCATCAGCCAGAATCTGGCAACACAGCAGGGTGTTGGCGTAGGCGACACGGTGCGCGTGAGCAACACTGAAGAACTGTTCACGGTGACGGGCATCGTCCCCGCCGAAACCGAAGCGGGCATCCGCGATCTGTTTGCCGCGTTCTTCGGCTTCGCCTACCTCCACATCGATAAATCCGCCACCGTGCAAGCGCCGACCGCGCCCAACGTGCTGAGCATGGTCTTTCCGCCGGGAACGGATGTCGAAGCGATGTTGGAGCAACTGCGCCAGGATGTCCCGGCCAGTCGGAGCTATCAGCTCACTACGACCACTGTCACCGAACTGATCGAGGAGTTCGGTCAGATCGGCGATTATATTGGGCGCTTCATCGTGATCATGGGCTTGGGCGCGCTGTTGATCGGCGGCGTGGGCATCATCAACACGATGCTGGCGATGGTCAGCCGCCGCACCAACGAGATTGCCGCGCTCAAGACGTTTGGCCTCAAGGGGCGGCAGGTCGCCGCGATGTTCTTCGCCGAGGCATTCTTGCTCGGCGTAATGGGCAGCCTCGCCGGGACGGTTATGGGCGTGCTGCTGAGCGGCCTCGTCAACCAGTACGGCGAAGCGTTTTTGCAGCAGCGGCTGACGTGGCGGGTCTACCCGGACGCGATCTGGTACGGTTTGAGTCTCGGCATGGTGGTGACGCTGGTGTTCGGCGTGCTGCCCATCCTCACCGCCAACCGCGTGCGCCCGGCGATCATCCTGCGCCCGAATGAGACGCACATCCCCGGCACGAGCATCCTGCACTCGCTGTTCGCGCTGCTGGTCGTCGTCGTGGTGATCGGCCTGATGGCGGGGCAGATCATCGGCTTCCCGGTAGCGGGCGTGATCGGCGTGGCGCTCACGCTCGTGATTCTCGGCGTGCTGGTCGGCATCCTGTGGCTGATCGTGTGGCTCGTCGGCAAGCTGCCCTCGTTCGGCAATGTCGATCTGCGGCTGGCGCTGCGTAATCTGTCGGCGCGCCGCATCCGCACGGCGACCACGCTGCTGGCGCTCAGCGCGGGTATGTTCGCTTTGAGCAGCATCACCTTTGTCGGCGTGGGCACGCGTGAGATTTTGCAGTTCCAGTTGACCCAGACCTTCGGCGGCAACGTGCTCGTGTTCCCGCTGGTTGGCCTCGTGTCGCCCGCCTTCGGGCAGAGCGTGGTCGGCAATGTCGTGGATCGCTTTGAGGGCGTGTACAACACGCGCTTGATGCAGTACACCGCCGAGATCGTGCGCGTCGATGGCGTCGAACCGCAGGTCGAATTCCCGTTCTCCGACGATGCGCCGCGCCGCATGCAGCGCGCTTTCCGCTCGATTCCCGTGCAGGCACGCGAGAGCGATAATCCCAACCTGTCGAGCGGGACGCTGCTCGCCGGGCGCGACCTGACGCCGGAGGACCGCGGTCAGCGTGTGATCGTCGTGTCAGAGGCGCTCGGTTTCGGCGTGGAGAACGCCGTGCATATCGGATCGGAGATTGTGCTGCGCGTGCGCGGCAGCGCGGAGGCGACCTTCACGGTGATCGGCATTGTGGCGAACAGTGGCGGCTTGACGCAGGTCGGCACGGCGTATGTGCCGCCGGGCTCGATGAGCGGCGATTCTGGTTTTACGCTCAACGTGCTGCAAGTTCCGGACGCCGAATTGAACGAAGTGCTGCTGGCCTTCTCGGAAATCCCGTTCGTGTTCGCGTTGGATATCAGCTTCATTGACAGCCTGCTCACCCGCCTGATCAACCAGTTCAGCGCCATCCCGACGATCGTCGGCCTGCTCTCGCTGCTGGCGGCGGCGGTTTCGATGGCGAATACCGTGTCACTGGCGACGCTCGAACGGCGGCGGCAGATTGGCATCCTCAAGGCGGTTGGCCTGAAAGGTCGGCGCGTGTTGTGGGTGATGCTGCTGGAAAATACGCTCGTCGGCTTGCTCGGCGGGGTGCTCGGCATTGGCGTGAGCGCACTCGGCGTGGCAATCATGACCGCGCTCGGTCAGGGCGACGCGATCCCCATCCCGCGGGACGCCGTGCCCGCCGCGCTGGGGCTGATCGCCGCATCCGTGCTGATCGCGTGGGTGTCGACGTTCCTGAGCGCGCGCGTCGCCGTGCAGGAGCGCGTCGCCAACGTGCTGCGCTATGAGTGAGTCCGCTTGATTGAGTATCGTCTCTCCCCACCGATCACCAATGCTGCCCTAAACGAGCTGTTCGGGGCAGCGTGGGACGGGCATCACGAGCGCGACTTTGCGGCGCAGCTCCGGCATAGTCTGCTGTACGTGTGTGCCTATGACGGCGCGCGCTTGGTCGGCTTTGTGAATCTGGCGTGCGACGGCGGCGTCCACGCCTTTCTGCTGGATACGACCACGCATCCCGACTATCAGCGGCGGGGGATTGGCGTAGAACTCGTGCGCGTGGCGGTCGAGGCGGCGCGCCCACACGGGATCGAATGGGTGCATGTCGATTACGAGCCGCATCTCGCCGCGTTTTATCAGCGCTGCGGTTTCCGGCACACGGAAGCGGGATTATTGAATCTGCGTGAGACCTAAAGTGAAGGATTGAGGCTATGCCACTGCGCTTACACTACAACGCCTACTTACCAGTGGTTCTCGGATGCCTCGGCGTATACAGCGTCTGGCGAGCATTGAACGGTGGAAGCTATACAGAAAGCGGCGAAGTCACCTCCTGGCTGATGGCTGGGGCGTCGCTTTTCATCGCAGGGCTCGCTTTATTCGTACCCCATGCCGACGTGGATGAACAAGTCTGCAAAGTCTACGGTTTCATTCCCTTGTTCTGGCGGGAGTTTCACTATCCTTCTCTTCGTTATCTCGCCCTTGACGACGATTACCTCTACGTCCGAGTGGACGGGGAATGGCAGCGCCTACCCGTCTATCGAAAGTTTGTCCGCGCTGACGAGTGGGCGACTCTCGAGAAACTGGTTTCTCTGAAATCGTAGGGTGACGTGTGCGCTGCCAATGTGCTGCTGTTAACAACTACTTTTTGCTCTTTTTCGGTAACAGTGGTTTTTCTGTTACCAGATCGTAGCCGACAACTTCGCTCAATTCTTTTGCCTGTTTGTTGAATAGCTTCGCAACTTGCCAAACAATATCCATCGCCGCCGTCAACGTGACCATTTCGACATTATCAAGTCGTTCAGTTGCTAGTTCCTCTGCTAGACGTGTGTAGATCAATCCATATTTCCCAAAGTGGTCACGCGGATTTTGTTTTGGAGAGATATTCAACTCTTTGCGTAACTGAACAGTTGTACGATCCCATAGTCCTTTATATAGGCTGTCAGTAGTTTGGGCATACATCGTCGGGATTTCATCCAACACTGCCTCATGAAGTGCTTCAACAAAACGTTTGCGCGTCACAATCCCCTCGACACGGAGAGCGATCCAGCTTTCTGGTTTACCCGCGCGTCGATAATCATCTACAGCCCGATCCATTGAGCGGAAGAGTCCCAGTTCGGGGTCAACGGTTTCGTCGATACGCTCTGCGCCAACTTTTGCTAACCACATTTTGAGCGGTTCGACCTTTGGCGAAGGAATCGACTGAATGAGACGCAGCACTTGCTCCGTGTTCATTACATCAGTCAGATACCGTTTACCATCAGCCGCAACGAGTCTGAGTTTCTTACAGCGCATAAGATCCTCATTCCCCTCTTTTTTGAGGCGGTTTTTCAAAACATGGTAGTAGTTCTGTGATCCCTTCTTATCAAGATCCAGCAGCGCACTAACAATATCGGTTACGCAGTAATACCATTCGTTTTCGTACCACTCTTTCCGAATGACATCACCATCTACTGCTGGATAGGGAACAAGATCGCTCATCGTGACTCCAGTATACTAGTTAATTCAGTATACTGAAAATAGTAGAGCACTGTCAAGAAGTTATGTTGGAGTAATTCGTGGGAGAAATGAGTAATTCAAGCGCTGTGCTATTTGTCACCTCGAAACTTGTGACAGATTTCACAATTTGCATCTTGCAATTGTGAATTAATTCACATATTATTTTGGTCATGGTGTGGCGCTGACCTAAACAGCGTCAACTGAACGATTTTGCGCTCGCGAATGATGAATCAACCATGACTGACAAATGTCCGGTTTGCAGCTCGACCGTCTCCAACAGCAACGATACGTGCCACGAATGCCATACGCCCATCCGTTGGACGTATGCGGGCGCGTCGGAGATGAAGTCGACCTCGCTGCTGCAGCCGGAGATGCTGTATATCGTCTACGCGGTGATCGCGGTGACGCTGCTGGTGGCAGGCGCTAACTTGGTGTTGTAACCCCGGCTGAGGGGTAATCAGCGAACTGAGCAAAAGGGCGACCCGTCGGGTCGCCCTTTGCGTTGAGTTTATCGAAATCTCGCAGCGGACGCGCAGAAGCGCGTCCCTACGCAAACGTCCCTTCTGTCGCCCTCTCCGAATTCGGGGAGGGGTCGGGGGTGGGGTCTGCTTTACATCCGCACGCCGTTCTTCGTCCAGTCGGCGCTGTGCCAAGCGCCCGCCCCGCTGAGCAGCCACGCCATCACCGGGAAGCCGACATCGGAGCAGCGGCGGTAGATGTTATTGAGCTTCGCGCCGGAATTCGGGATGTTATCCGCGGGGCCGCCTTCGGTGATGATCACCGGACGCCCACCTGCCAGTTCGCGCCACTTGCCCGGTTTGAGGTCGATGTCTGTGCCGTCGCCAACGAAGTAGGCGTGCACGCCGATCCAGTCGCTGGCGCGAATCGCTGGGGCGCACTCCGCCGCGAACTTCCACTCGTCAATGCGTTTGACCACGCCGGGGATGTCCGCGTCGCCGCCGGGGGAGAGCGCCGGGAAGCCGATCAGCGCGCCGGGGAGCTGTTCGCGATAAATCTGTGCGACGCGCGTATACCAGTTGCCGAACTCCGCGCCATTTTGCCACGCGCGGCCCAAGCCCTCGCGGTCGATGTTCGGTTCGTTGTGCACGGCGATCAGCATCCGGTTGCCGCCAAGCGCCGCGTAGTACTCGCGCAGCCGACTGAGGGTGTCCGTGGCGAAGTCGTCGGGGTTAGCGTGCACGGGCGCATGCGTCGCCGCGCGGATGATGAAGTCGGTCACACCCGCATCGCGGAAGCCCGTCACAGCGAGCAGCGCTTGCCCCGGCTCATACGCCACGATCAGCACGGATTTGACGCCATTCGCGCGCACATAGCTCAGTTCTTCGCCAGATGGCGCCCAGCCGCCCGCGCTGGCATGGACGCCGCGTCCCTCAATCGTGAAAGTCGGCGCGGCGACCGGGGCGGGACTCGGCGCAGGCGCGGAGCTGGCCACGGCAACCGCCTCCGCCGCCGGGGTGGCGACCGGAGCCGGCGTAGGCGTCCCGCCGGGCGCGATGAATGTGCGCACCCCGACGCCGAAATCGGTGGGCGCGGGCACAGGTTCGGTGTACATCTCCGCGACGAAGCCGCCGCTGACCAGCTCACGCCAGACGATGCCGTCCCGCTCAATGCGGATACCCTTGATCTCGATGATGCTGTTGTTCGGCAGGCGGTACATGATGGTCGCGGAGGCTGAGTCGCGGGAGCGCACATTCAGCGTCGCGGGGGCGTTGACGCGCACCCACTGCGTGAGCGTTGGCTCGACCGACACGGTCATTTCGGCCTCGCGATACCATGAGTTCGGATCAATATACGTTTCCAGCACACGCTGTTTGTTCTTGCCCGGCCAGTCGAGCGCGTTTTTGATGCGCATAATGTCAAAGTGGAGATGCGGGGCAGTCGAACGCCCCGTCGTGCCGAGCAAGCCGACGCGCTGCCCGGCGGCGACATCCTGCTTCGCGGCCACGTCGATGCGCGAAAGGTGCGCATAGCGCGAGAACAACTTGTCGTTGTGCTGCACGACGACCAGATTGCCAAAACCGCCGTTGCCCGCGTTTTCCGCCCAGATGACTTTGCCATCCGCAATCGCATAGATCGGCTCGTTGCCCTCGCGGGAGCGCGCTAGGTCATGCCCGGTGTGCCAGTCGCCGAAGCGCTGAAAATACGCGTCGGTCGCAAACCCGCTGGTGATCAACCAGCCCGCGCCGGGGTAATCCGGCTGTCCAGTCACAGGAGAAACTTTACGCATCGCCGAAGAACTCCTTTTAGGGAAGAAAATTGACAAGGCTTTTTTTTAGTATAGTACATATGACTATTAAAAAATGGGTTTGCATAAGAGGTGACGGGGGATGGCGCGGACTCGAAGAGGCAGGAGTTCAAAAAGTACCCAGTTATCTGGACGAGTGAAGTTTCTTGGAGGGACAAGGCATGCCTTGTCCTCTGTATCCTTCTCTAGAAATTAGGACGAGGCATAAGCGTATTTCACAATTGGTGAAAATGCTTAACCTCACCCCCAACCCCTCTGCTTATGCAGTTTAAGACAAGAATCCGGTGTTTGTAGGGACGCCATACATGGCGTCCGTCGTCTATTTGGCCAAAGCGGACGCGATATATCGCGTCCCTACTATTTCCACATTCATAAGTTAATTTGCATTAGGAGACGGGAGATCGGCAGCGTTTTTAAGTCCCCTCTCCTCGTTTCGGAGAGGGGATTTAAGGCTTGTCCGGTACTCAGCAAAGAAGAGTAGCGAGCGCGCCATCTGGACGAAGGAGGCGGCGGTTCAGATAGAGCCCAAAGTTGTAGGCAGCCATGATACAAGCGAGGCGTGTCAATTGTCCCCAGCGCGAATGCGCGTTGAGCCGCTGTAGCTCGAACACCGTGTGGAGCCGAGCAAAGACC
>JAYRZU010000019.1:0-78549 GCA_041916315.1 Anaerolineae bacterium | reverse complement strand
TGTTGTAGACAGTCTGCGCGTCCATCGTCGCCACGTTCGTCAATGTCGGGTAGGCGGCGAGCCCTTCACCGCTCGCGCCGTGGCAGGCGACACAGTTCTGCGCGTACAGGTCAGTGCCTTCCGCGATCATGCTCGCCGTCAGACTCGCTGCGGCGTCCGCTTGCCGCGCCGGTTCACGCAGCGCGGCGATCCCAAGCGCTGCCACGATGAGCAGCGTGCCGACCAAACCGAACCAACTCATTTGCCGGGTCATCAGAGCCCCTCCGCGTAGACGAAATCAGCCTCACTGGCGCGGTCACGTTGAATCGGTGTGCCAGTATCGACAGTGACGATCCCGTTCGCAATCGTCACCGCAAAGCGATCCAGCGGGCGCGGCGCGGGGGGATTGATCACCGTGCCATCCATCTCAAAGGCTGACGCGTGGCACGGACAAATGAACTTGCCTTCCGCCGGATTCCACGGGACGGCGCAGCCCAGATGCGTACATTTACGGTAGAGCGCCAGAAATCCGCCGTTGGGCATGCGCACCAGATAAAAGCGCCCCTGCGTGAACGGCGTCACGCTGCCGAGCGGGAATGAGTCGACCGTGCCCGCTTCGATCACGCCACCGAACTCGCCCGCGACCACCCGCGGGGCGAGGAAGCTCAACGCGACCGCGCCCGTTTCCGCCAGTGCCAACGCTCCCGCCGCGCCCCACACGACCTTCAGAAAATCACGCCGCGACACATTTTCAGCCATCAGAGCACCTCCCACGGGAGCAGCAACGCCATACCTTCACCCCGAAACGCGATGCCGATGATCGTCAGCACAACGAACGACACCACCAACAGCACAAACACACTTTGACGAGTTTCACACGCCGTCGCCTTAAACATCCGTTTCACGCCGTCGTAGTAGCCGATGAGCAGCAGCAGGAGCGCCGCCAGCGGAATCCACCCGTTGCTGATGAGCGTCGGCAGGCTCGGCAGCAATCCCGGTAAATCAAGGACATATTCGTCAAGCAGCACCAGCAGCGGCACGGCGATCACGGCACTGACCGCGCCGAAGACGGCCATCCGACGCCCTTTCGCCGAACGGAACCACACGCCCTCGGCGCTCAGGTCAAAGCGTTGATAGGGCAGCAGCGCCAGTGCGCCGAGTCCCAGCGCCGGGATGATGATCGCGCCGAACACGGGATGAAAATGCAGCAGCAGTTCCTGCAAGCCCATGAAATACCACGCGGCTTTGGCCGGGTTTGGGCTGTGATCCGGGTTGGCGGCGGCTTCGAGCGGCGCGTTCACCCAGACGGACCAGAGCAGGATTGCACCGATCATGAGCAGCGCGAACACGAATTCCCGCGAGACGAGATGCGGCAGCGTGGTCACTTTTTCCACCTGACTGCCCGCCGTGCCATCGACTGAACCATCCAGCTTGTGCGGGAGGCTCAGCGTATCTTTGCGCACGCGCCAGATGTGGAAGGAGACAATCCCCATCAGTACGAGCGGAATGATCGCTACATGCAGACCGTAGAAGTTGGTCAGCGTCGCTGCGCCGACTTCGGGGCCGCCGAGCAGGAAATTGCGCAGCGGTTCGCCGATCAGCGGGAGGTAGCTGAGCAGGCTGGAGCCGACGGTGACAGCCCAGTAGGCCAGTTGATCCCACGGGAGCAAATAGCCAGTGAAGTTCGCGCCGACGACCAGGAGCAGCAGCCCGATCCCGAGAATCCAGTTGAATTCGCGCGGCGTCTTGAAGCCGCCCGTGAAAAACACACGCAGCAGGTGCAGAAATGCCACGATTACGAGCAGATTGCCGCTCCAGTGATGCAGGTTGCGGATCAACTGCCCGAACCAGACTTCCGTTTGCAGGGCGAGCATGTCCTGATAGGCGGTTTCCGGTGACGGCGTGTATACGAACATCAGCATGACGCCCGTCACCGCGAGGATCGCCACCAGCAGCAGCGCCAGCCCGCCGAGGCCCCACGTATAGGTGAATTTGAGTGTCGTCTTGGCGACTTTGCTCGGGTGCAGGTGCAGGATCAGGTTGTTCATCACCACGCGCATGCGACCGCGGTCATCCTGGGGCGGGAGTTCATCCCGCTGGATGGACTCCCACACGCGCTGCTTCAGGTCTTCAGGTCGGGGATCGAGGTTGTCAGTCATCGCTAGAGTCTCCGTGGCTCAGGCTTAGGCGGCGGGGGTCGCCGTGACTTCCGGCGTCGTATGCTGACCGTGGCCACCGTTCCCGTTCCCGCTGCCCTGACCGCGTCCAGGGCCAGCCCACAGGGGGCGACCGTTCGGGTCACGCAGCATGATCCGTTCACCCGTCGCCGTCTTGGTCACCTGACCGGGGCTGAATTGATCGCCCTGCCAGAAGCCGTGCAGCGCAATTGCATCGCCTGCCGCGAATGTGACCGCCTGCTGCTGCCAGAAGTCAGCGCGCCCAAAGGACACGGTGAGTGCCGCGCCATCGCTGGTTGCTAACACCAGACCGTTATTGGTCAGCGCCGTGACCGTCCCTTCAACCGTCACCCATTGATCGGCGGGCACTTGCACTTCACCCTGACCGCCATTGGAACCGCCGCCCTCGCCGCTGCTCCCGGCCCACAGCGGCTGACCGTTTTCATCGCGAACTGCGAGAATGGCGCCGTCGCTGGTCATGACTGTGCGTGCGTGATAGTCGGTGCCGTTGAAAAAGCCGTCGATCGTGACGGTCGCGCCTGCCAGCAGCGTCCCGTCTTGATTCTGCCAGTAGTCTGGCGCGCCCAGTTCGACGAAGATTTCGCTGCCGTCGGCGAGCTGCAGCCGCAGGCCAACAATCGCCAATTCGAGGATAGTCCCGCTGGCACTCCACGGGTCGCCGATGCTGCTCGCCGCCGCATTGACCAGCTCACCAGTGACCTCCGGTCGTCCACCTTGGCCGCCTTGCCCTTGCTGAGCGGTAGTAACAGGAATGTCGCTGGCGGCGGAGGTCTGCGAATCGAGCAGCGCGGCGGCCGCGCCACCGATCAACGTGAGCACGAGCAGTCCGACGACAATTTTCTTCAGCATGAGAGTGTCTCCTTGTGCGTTTCAATTGTGGAGATAATGCCGGGAAGTTATGTAGAGAATATGTAGGCGGCGTGTCGGGGTTGTGTAGCGGCGGATACACAAAAAAAGGGACGAGGCAGAACCTCGTCCCAATAAACTGCGTCTGTTGTTTGCTGTTAGCTGGCGCAGTTCTCGAAGGCGCTCAGGTGCATGGTTTCCGAGGCATCACGCAGGGCTTCGGCGACATACGTCAGATCCGGGTACGATTCGAATGCCGCCAGCATCGAGTCATACAGGTCAAAGTTGGCGATCTCTGCTGTCGCGCCGACCGCACATGCGTCGGCCAACGAGGCGAATTCGGGTACGTCGAAGCTGGGAACTTCCGGCACGGCGATGCCATAGCGTTCGAACAGCGTTTCCCACGCGGCAATGTGCTGCGCTTCGCTGCTCAGAATGTTGCTGAACGGGCGCACGTCGCCGAACTGGGCGATCACCGCCTCGTAGACGGCATAGGCGTGCTGTTCGTCCAACCAGCCATCGAGCATGAGCGCGACCGTATCTTCCGGCAGTTCATCGACCACTGCATCCGGCAGGCTGAGCATGAAACCCTCGCCATTCATTCCGGCATCCGGGTTGCCACCTCGCTGACCAAACTGGTTGCCCGTTCCATCCAGCGGACCGCTCTGGTTCTGCGCGGCGTTCTGTTCCATCAGTTGGTTGCCAGTTTGCGTCTGCTGACCATTCTGGTTTCCGTTGCCAGCGCCGCTGCCACCCTGCCCACCGCGGCCATTACCCATTTGCGCCGATACGGCCGTCAAGCCAAGCGCCAGCACTGCAGCCAGCACGACCAATACGATGACCATCCGTCTTGCGTTCACGATTTTTCACTCCCTGTAGTTCCGTTCAAGTTGTCCCTACGATAGAGCGAAGATGTGTAGAAATGATGTGCATCGTGTGTCGGGGATATGTTGCTTCGTCACACACGGCTGACAATCCGAGCTACCCTGCCCGGACCGGTTATGATCGCTGTTGGAACAGCTACTTAACGTGAGTTAGGGATAAAACAGCCGAGTGGAGACGAATCGGCGCGCCTGCCGCTCGTATCCGACCCCACCCCCGACCCCTCCCCGAATTCGGGGAGGGGAGACAGATTTCCCCCTCGTCCCGCTTGCGTGGGAGAGGGGGCCAGCGGGTGAAGGGTGTCAATTCCGACTGGGAAGGATCTACGATCCGCTTATCCCTAACTGACGTTACTTACTTGGGGGGAGATCAATTTGTAGGGAGGCGTTAAGCGCGGCGCGCATCAGCGTCAGCCGCTGTCACTCATCGAGACCAGCGGTTTTGACGTACAGAGTCGGCTGCGCTAGAAACGCGCCCTGACAGACAGGACAGCAGAAGTAAAAACGACTCTCGCCGTAGACCAGACTGCCATAAGCTTGATCGGGTTCAATCGTTGCTCCGCAGACCGGATCACGCACTTTGCCAGTGGGCTGAACAATCAGATCGAGCGGAAGTCTCACAGCTACGACCGTGCCCCTGCCCGGTTCGCTGGAGATGCGCAGCACACCCTGCAGCTGCTCAACGCGTTCCTTCATCCCGAGCAGCCCAAACTTCTGGGTCTGCGCTAAACAATCCAAGTTGGTGGGTGGGACAAAACCTTGCCCATCGTCGGTGATTGTGAAGTGCACATCTTCGGCGCGAAAAGTGAGTTCCAGCGTGATCTGGCGCGCCTCCGCATGGCGCTGCGCGTTGCGGATCGCTTCCTGCGCGACGCGAAACAAGGCGAGTTCCTGCTGTTCGCCGATGCGCCGTGCATGGCCGCTGACGCTGACCTGCGTCTGTATGGCCTTGGTTTGCGCCGCCAACAGCTGCAAGGCAGCAACAATCCCCAGCTCTTCGAGGGCGGGCGGTCGAAGATCGGCGATCAGGCGGCGCAGGTTCTCGACGTTTTCGACCGCCTGCGTCCGGGCGCCGCTCAGCAGTGTTCTCGCCCGCTGAGGGTCTATCTCCAACCAGTTCAGACCGAGCTCAATGCTCTGGGCGATGGCGACCAGCGACTGAACGGTATCATCGTGGAGCTCATGCGCGATCCGTGTGCGTTCCGCCTCCTGACCATCCGTCAGCGCATGGCGATAGGTCAACCCTTCCGCCTGCGCCCGCTGTACGTGCCCGACCATACTCGCCATTGTGTGCCTCAACTCGCCAATCGGCGCAACGCCCCCGCAGGACTGTTCCAGCGCAGTTAAGTCGCCTGCCGCCAACTTTTCCGTACGTTTCAGCAACCGCTGGAGTGGCCACCAGACTTGCGTTAAGAACCACAAATTGAGCAGCAGTGACACCGCCAGCAATCGATTGGCGCTGATTCTCATCGGTTGACCTCTACGATCCATCGGTCAGCGCAATGATGCCGCGTGACAGGCCTGCAGTGACCGCTTCCGTGCGAGTGCCCACGCCCAGCTTTTGATAGACGTTCTGGAGATGCCCCTGCACAGTGCGATCCGAGATGAACAGGTGTTTACCGATTTCCTTGTTGGTCAGACCACGGGCGGCACAGGCGAGGATCTCCAGCTCGCGGTCGGTCAGGCCCTCAACCAGCACCGCGGCCTCCGGCAGGTGTCGAGCGGCTTTCGCCATGACATCGGCATCAAAGGCGGTGTGACCGATGGCGACTTCCTGCAGCGCGCGATACAACTGCGCAAATTCGGCGATTTTCAAGACATAACCATCTGCGCCAGCTTCCAGCAGCGCATGCACATAGGGCGGATCGTCATACGCGGTGAGCACGAGCACGCGCACTTCGGGATGGTCATGGCGAATGCGCCGCGTCGCTTCCACACCTGTCAATTCCGGCATATGAATATCCATCAGCACCACGTCGGGCTGCAATTCTCGCGCTAAATGTACCGCCTCGACACCTGTGGTCGCCTCGCCGATTACCTCGACGCCCATACTCTCCAAAAACAAGCGCGTTCCCTGACGTACCATTTTATGGTCTTCCGCAAGCAGCACACGCATCATGAACTCTCTCGGTAGCTTGGCTTACAAGCATTATAATTCTGAACCTGAACACCAAAATACCGCCAAATGGCGTGTGTACTGGGCAGCAGGAGCGGTTACGCTAGAGCGAAGTAGGCTATCAGGAGACGAAATCGTGGAAAAGAAGACCTTCAAAGTACCAAATATGACATGCAACGGCTGCGTCAGTACGGTCCGCAGTGAACTTGAGACCATTCCCGGTGTTGAAGTGCTGGACATCAACAAACCGGCGCAGCTCGTCACTGTGCAGTGGGATCAGTCGGCGTCGTGGACGACCATCGAACAGGCGCTGACCGCCATCGAATATGCGCCGACCGAAGCGTAAAGCACGTTCCATGCACCAAAGCGAAAGCCCTTGTCTGCGACAAGGGTTTTTTGTTTGCTCGGCTAAATGCTCTGTCCGGCAGAGAGCTTATTCGTAGGGGCGCACGGCCGTGCGCCCTCCATTCATTCGTAGATTCGTTGCCCTTAAGCTGTATTGAGGTCAAGGCGGCGCAAAAGCTGCGCATTGAAGGCGACCACGACCGTACTTACCGACATGAACACCGCGCCAATCGCTGGGTCGAGCGTGATGCCAAATGGCGCCAGCAGTCCCATGGCCAGCGGAATGGCGACCACGTTGTAACCCGTCGCCCAGATCAGGTTCTGGATCATCTTGCGGTAGGTCGCGCGGCTGAGCCGGACGATCTTCACAATGTCGAGCGGGTTGGAGCGCACGAGGATGATGCCTGCGCTTTCAATGGCGACATCCGTTCCGGCGCCGATGGCGATCCCGACATCCGCAGTCACGAGCGCGGGCGCATCGTTCACGCCATCGCCAACCATCGCGACCTTATTGCCGCCGCGCTGCAGTTCGCGCACCTTATCCGCTTTGTGTTCGGGCAGCACTTGAGCAAAAAACGTATCGATGTTGAGCGCTTGAGCGACGGCGCGGGCGACGGGTTCACTATCTCCGGTGAGCATGGCGACTTTCAAGCCGAGGTCGTGAAGCTGACGCACCGCGGCGTCGCTCTCCTCGCGGATCACGTCGGCAATCGCGAACAGCGCGAGCACTTCGTTCTCCGTCGCGAGGTAAATGACCGACTGCCCGGCCGCCTCCGCTCGCGCCTTATCCGTTTCCAGCGCGGACGGCACGCTGAGGTGCAGTTGCTCGAGCAGGCGCGGCCCGCCGATGTAATAGGTGACACCCGCGACGACGGCCTGCACGCCGCGTCCCGCCAGGCTCTCGAAGTGGCTGACGGCAGCGGGGGTCAAACCGCGTCCCTGGACATAGCGGCGCACGGCCTGCGCAATCATGTGTTCGCTGTCGCCTTCCAACGCGGCGGCGATGCGCAGCGCATCATCTTCAGCGATGCCAGTCACCGCGACCTGGACGACGCCCTGTTCCCCTTTCGTGAGCGTCCCGGTCTTGTCGAAGATGATGGTGTTCAGATCCTTGGCGCTCTCCAAAGCGAGGCGCTGGCGCACCAGCAACCCATTACGTGCTGACAGAGTCGTCGAGATGGCGACGACCAGCGGCACAGCTAAGCCGAGCGCGTGCGGGCAGGCGATCACCAGCACGGTGACCATGTTCTTGACCGCTTCGGACAGGCTGCCCGTGAAGATCAGCCAGCCAATCAGGGTGAGCGCGCCTGCCGCCAAAGCGATGATAGTCAGCCAGAAGGCGGCGCGCTGAGCGAGCGTTTGCGCTCGTGATTGGCTTTTCTGCGCATCTTCGACTAAGCGCATGATCCCCGCCAGCGCTGTCCCCTCGCCCACTTGCCGCAGTTCGACCCGCAGCGATCCCGACTCGTTCACCGTGCCGCCGATCACCGCTTCGCCGGGGTGCTTATGAACTGGGTGGCTTTCCCCCGTGATCATCGCCTCGTTGACGCGGCTTTCGCCGTGCGTGACTACACCATCGGCGGGGATGCTGGCACCGGGCCGGATGAGGAGGCGGTCACCCACGCGCAGCTCTGTCACTGCCACCGTCTCCGTCTCACCGGAAGGAAGCAGGCGTTCGGCGGTATCGGGCAGAAGCCGCGCCAGTTCACGGAGCGCGCCCTGTGCTTGACCCACGCTGCGCAACTCGATCCAGTGACCGAGCAGCATCACCGTGATCAGCGTGGCCAGTTCCCAGAAGAAATCCATCATGGGCAGGGTGACTGCCATCCCCGGCATCGTCGGCGGTGCGCCGGGCGGAAACAAGAAGATCCCCATGCTGTAGAGGTAAGCGGCAATGATGGCGACGGAGATCAGCGTCATCATGCCGGGCTGCCGCTGCGCGAGTTCCTGCCGCGCCATGCCCAAGAACGGCAAGCCGCCATAGATGAAGATGAAGGAACCCAGCACAGGAGCGATCAAGCTGCTCCCAGGGAATTCGGGCATCGAAAAGCCGAGCCACGTTTGCACCATCGGTGAATACAGGACAACGAGGATGGTCAGCGGCAGCACGACGAAGAAGCGATTGCGCATCATCGTCGCGTGTCCCTCGTGCATCACGCCGTGGCCGGCATGCGCATCGTGTCCACCACTCTGCGACATCGTGTGGTGATCATGTCCACGGTTGGCGTGCTCGGGGACGGTGTGGTGCGCCCCGTGCGTGGGTGGTTCGAAAACTTCACTGGCGCGGTCATTCGGAGCATGCGCGGCATGGTTGGCTGGCGGTTCAATGACGTGAGGTGCGGCGGATGGATGGTGATGCGCTGCATGCCCATCCTCGTGCATCGGCTCGGATGAGCGGCTCATCGGTTTCAACTCCTATCTAGGTGTTGTACACGGATCATCATAGGGCAAGCGCCAATTTGATGAACGCGCCAAATGGCGGGTGAAAAACGCGACCGCCGCGCCGATACTCTGAAAGAACGGTTTAGCAAGGAGTTTTCAGATGAAACGACCATGGATAGTGGCGGCACTGCTGCTCAGCATTGTGATGCTGGTTCCGGCGGTCTGGGCTGATGCACCCGTTGATGGGCGCGTTGGGCGAGCGGAAGTGCGGTACATGGAAGGCATGATCGATCACCATCAGATGGCCATTGACATGGCGCTTGACTGCGGCGCGCGCACGGACATCTCTGCGGCGCTCACCGAAGTCTGCCAGGCCGTTATTGACGCTCAGCAGCCAGAGATCGAGCAAATGCAGGCGTGGCTGCTCGCGTGGTACAACATCGACTATGCGCCCATCGCGATGGCCGACATGATGGAAGATGAAATGGGCGGCATGGATCACGGCGGAATGAACATGAGCGGGATGCCAGCCACCGACCCTGCCTTGATGATGGGGATGTTCGCGGGCTTCAACCGTTTGGAAGGGACGGACTACGAGGTCGCGTGGTTCGAAGCCATGATTGATCACCACGATGACGCCGTGCATATGTCCGAGCGCTTACTCGAACGGGATGCCGATCAACAGGGACACGCAGACCTGCGCGCGTTAGCGCAAGGGATCATCACGACTCAGACAGAGGAGATTAACCGCTACGAAGAACAACTCCTGACCCTCGCAGATTCGTAGTGTCCACCGGACAGCCACCGAAGCTGTAGTAAACGAAAAGACCCGAGCACCGATGAATCTGGTGCTCGGGGTTGCCTGAGAGCCGTCGTTAGCTGTGGTGCCCCATGCCGTGTCCACGCCCCATCATACCCTGACCTTGTCCCATCATGCCGCCCATGCGCCCCATGCCCGGCATGGAGCCCATCATCGAACAGCCTGCCCCAGAGAACATCGGCATCTCAGCCATGTGATCGCTCATGTAGGCCAGATGTTCATCAGCCTGCGCCTGCGTCAGGGTGCCCGCCGCGACCAACGCCGCCAGATGTGTTTCCGCTGCCGCGAACATCGCATCGGTGACCACCTGCACGTCAACGCCCTGCGCTTCAGCGATTTCCGCGAGGGTTTGACCAGACTGCAGCGCGGCGATCAGTGCATCCGCTTCCATACCAAGGGCGTCGGCGACCGCCGCCATGCCCGGCATGTTCCCCATCCCCATCATCATCCCGCGACCGTGGCCCATCATGCCGTGCCCCGGCAGCGGAGTTGGCTGATCGTCCTGCGCCGCAGCGATCACGACGCCCAGACTCAGCAGCACCAGCACCACCAGTAAGAGGACGAAAGATTTACGCATCATCGAAAGTTCCTTCCATACCAGATCACATTTGATTGTGATTAGCATGCCAGAACTGCATGGCGCGGTGATGTCGCTTGTATGAAGTTTCTGTAAAGTTCAGGCGGCAGGCAGCGTGAACCAGAAGTGACTGCCCTGACCGAGGCCAGCGCTTGCGACGCCTATCTGGCCACCCTGTGCTTCGACAAGGTGTTTGGCGACGGTCAGCCCGATCCCAGTGCCGCCGCTGCCGCGTGACCGGGATTTGTCCACGCGGTAAAAGCGCTGAAAGACATGTGGAAGTGCCTCTTCCGTCAGCCCGATGCCCGTATCTGTCACAGAAAAGCACACAGCACCCGGCTCACGATGTACTGCGAGCCTGACCTGCCCGCCGTTCGGCGTATAGAGCAGCGCATTGCCAAGCAGGTTCGTCAAGATCTGGATTGCACGGTCGCAGTCCGCCTGCACGGCGGGCAGATCCGTCGCGATCTGCACATCGAACTCGATGGTTTTGTCCACAAATTGCGGACGCATACGCTCCACCACGGGATTGACGATCGCCTGTGCGGGATGTGAGCGGATATCAAGCGTGACTTGACCGGATTCGGTGCGGGACAGTTCCTGCAAATCCTGCACGAGACGCTGCAGTCGATCTGCTTCACGGTGAATCAATTGGAAGGTTTCGGGAGTCGCAGGCAGTACGCCGTCTTGCAGTCCTTCCATATAGCCTTTAATCCCGGCGAGCGGCGTTTTGAGTTCGTGGCTCACATCGCCGATAAGCTGCACGCGCATGGCCTCGGTGCTCGCGAGTGCTTCTGCCATCCGGTTAAAGCTTTCCACCAGCTCGGCGAATTCGTCATGGGTGTCGAGTTTCAGCCGCTGCCGGTAGCTCCCCCCGGCTATCTGCTGGCTGTGCGTGACCAGTGAGCGCAGGGGCCGCGTCAACTGCTGACTCACGAACCAGCTCACCACCAGCGCCGCCAGAATGGCGACGATCCCGGCGACCAACAGCGCATTGTTGACGGATTGGCGAAAAGCGGTTTCGTATTGGCCCTCGAGTTCGGTCAGGTGGTCGGACATCATGCCGGAACCCATGCCGCGCATATGGTGCATCATGTCGGTGAAATTCCCCGGCGCCACAAACGCAGTCGCAGCCGACAGCACCAGCAGCCCCGTCACGACAACCACGACATAGGATAGAAACAATTTCTGCGCGAGTTTCATCGCTTGGAGTCCGCAAACTTGTAGCCGACGCCGCGCACCGTCACGATGAATTGGGGAGCCGCCGGATCGTCTTCCAGTTTCTGCCGGATATGACCGATATGTACATCCACGACGCGATCTTCGCCGTAGAAGTCGTAGCCCCACACTCGTTCGAGGAGTTGTTCGCGGCTGAGAACCATGCCCGCATACGTCGCCAGCACGGCGAGCAGCTTGAACTCCAGCGCCGTCAGTTCGATCAACACGCCGTTGCGCCACACCTCATAGCGCTGCGCATCAATCTTGAGATGCTCAAAGGCATAGACCTGACGCTCATCCTGAGCAGAATTGCGTCCACGCCGCAGCACCGCCTTGACCCGCGCCGTGAGTTCGCGAGGACTGAACGGCTTGGTCAGATAATCATCCGCGCCAATGGTCAGCCCCATAACCCGGTCGAATTCCTCGGATTTTGCCGTCAGCAGAATGACGTAGACCTGCGACGTGCGCCGGATAGACTGCAACACCTCCAGTCCATCCATTTTCGGCAGCATGATATCGAGGATCACTAAGTCCGGCTGGTACCGTTGAAACGCCGCCAGTCCCGCCGCCCCATCCCGTGCGGTGTACACGGTATTGCCATCCGCTTTTAGATACGCTTCAACCACATTGAGGATGCTCTCCTCGTCATCAATTACCAGAATGGTTGGCATGATTGTTTTGTCAAATCATTAGATGTCGCAGAACACCAGCAGCGAGGTCAAGGCCCAGCGTACCCTCCACGCATTCGACCTCTGTGCGCTGCTTCCAGCATAAACGGATCGGCGAATCGCTGGAACCGCCAAACTGCCTGTTTATCGTGGAGAGCAACGCCGGGCTATGGTTGCCAACATGCTCGACCAACCACGACACGGCGAAGCGCGCTCAAGTCGCCGGGTAAGCGCGGCTGCGTGACCGTTTCTCGTCCTTCGATACTCTCGAAGAAGCAGAACCCAGAAAGGGCGAGAATGAACGCTCACCCGCTGATCTGGTCACGCTGTCCGTTCATGGATACAACAACGCGTCACGCCGCAGCTTGTCGAAGGCGACAAATGCGTCACCCCACGAGTCGACAATCTGATCCGCCGACTCACCCGCGTCAATCTGCTGGCGGAGGATCGAATTTCCGGCGAGCTTATCGAAAAAAGTTCCGTTCCATTCAAAGTGGTTGGGGTAGAGCTGCCGAATTGCGCTGATGACACTAATCCACACTGCCAGAGGGCGAAAATCGTCGTTTTGCCGATGAACCTGAATGCCCTGGCAAACCTCTCCGGCGAACTTGCTGCTCGACGGCTGGAAGCTGTGGGGGCGAAATGCGACGCCGCGCAGACCAAGCTTTTCGAGCTCGGCGATCAGCGCATACGGGTCGATGAAAGGCGCGCCGACGATCTCGAACGGCAGCGCTGTGCCGCGGCCTTCGCTCAGGTTCGTCCCTTCGACCAAACACGCGCCGGGATACTGATAAACCGTGTCGAGATGCGCCATTGCGGGGGAAGTCGGCACAAAAGGCAAGCCTGTGTCTTCCCAACGCAGCCCGTGATGATAACCCCGGCACTCAATCACGCTTAATGATGCGGGCGTGGGATTCCACTGCGTATTGAACAAGCGCATGAGTTCGCCCAGTGTCAGCCCATGCTGAATCGGGATCGGCGCGCGCCCCACCGCGGAGACAAGCTGCATGTCCAGGAGCGGGCCATCAATGCGACCACCGAGCGGATTCGGTCGGTCCAGCACCATGACCGGAACGCCTGCCGCGCCCGCCCCCTCCAGGACCTGACTCACGGCCCACGCATAGGTGTAAAAGCGCGCGCCGATATCCTGCAAGTCGCACACCAACACGTCGATATCGGCGAGCATCGCGGGCGTCGGCTTAATCGACTGCCAATTCCGATACAAGCTGTGTACCGGGATACCCGTGCGCGGATCAACGTGTGACTCGATGCTCTCTTGATCGGCGGAAGCGGCGAAACCGTGTTCCGGGCTGAACAAGGCAGCGAGCTGTACCTGTTCGCGCAGAATATCGACCGTTGAGCGCAGCGAGCGATCTACGGCGCTCGGATTCACCAGCAAGCCGACGCGTTTTCCGGATAGTGCCGCGAAACCATCGTCATTCAGCACTTCGATGCCAGTCCGTACCGTCATGTGACCGCCTTGAGTTCAAACGGCAGCTGGCTCGTCGCCTGATAGTCGCCGGCCAACGCCGCAACGGCCGCCTCCAGTGCCGGGACCGTGTCGCCCAACGTACACAGAATGGCATCGGCGTCGCTGAGCACCACCGCGTCATAGGGGCTGCGCAGGCAAATGACGAGTGACCGCCGTGCTGCAACCATCAACTGCCGCGCCGCCGCGATCAGTTCCGGGCGCAGATGCGCCGAGCGCACCGCAATGATCGCCGTGTCGGCTGCCCGCACCAGCGTTTCCGCGGCGTCGAGCGGCGCGCCGGGCGGAAGTGCTAGGCTCCGCGCGTCGGGCAACCGCGCTGCGAGCGCTTTGCCGAGCCCAGTCAAACCGCCAGCTTCTTCGATCCCGCTGTTTAACGTGGAGACGAATTCCACCAAGGCCACGCTGCCCGTCACCGGCAGCGCTGCCCCGCGTTTGACCACACACAACCCGGCCCGAGCCGCATCCGCCGCCGTTCGCAGGTGTTCTGGCGTTCGCACCACGGCGAGATCACCGGGCGGGGCGCTGAACCGGGCTTTGAGCGCAGCCATGCGGCGATTAGCTTCAAGTACAACATCCATAGGCACGCGCCCGGTCTTGACCGCTTCGAGCAGCGCTGTATACGCGGCTTCCTGCACCGAGCGCGTGTGCGAAAACAGAATCGAATCCATGCCCGCCAGTGCCGCCAGCACCGCCGACTCGCCCGCGCCAAAGTGGCGGGTGATCGCGCCCATCTCCATGCAATCCGTTGAAATCACCCCGTCGAAATGCAGTTCTTCCCGCAGTAAGCGCTTCGCGACGACGGGCGACAGCGTCGCCGGGTAGTCAGGATCGAGTGCGGTGTAAATCGTGTGCGTCGCCATGATCGAGGCGATTCCCGCGCCGATCACCGCGCGATACGGGATCAGGTCGAAGGCCAGCACATGCTCTAGTGGGGTGGCGAGAGTGGGCAGATCGACATGGGTGTCGACAGCCGTGTTGCCCAACCCCGGAAAATGCTTGGCACAGGCCGCCGCCCCACCCTGCTGGACCCCGCGCGCAAACGCCGATGCCATCACCGCGACCTGTTCCGGATCGCGCCCATATGAGCGCGTGCTCAGCGACGGATTGTCGAGGTTGTAAAGCAAGTCGACGACAGGCGCATAGTTCCAGCCGATCCCGAGCGCGCGTAGTTCTTCGGCAATCGCCGTGCCGACCTCTTCGGCCAGCCCCTCGCCATTGCGAGCGCTCGACAACGCCATCGCCGACGGGAATTCGGTGAAGCCTTCGCGCAAACGAGTGACCGTGCCGCCTTCCTGATCGATGCTGATGATCACGCCGTAGGTCGCAGCCTCATGCAGCGCGCGCGTCATCGCGGCGACCTGCTGCGGCGTGCTGATATTCCGCGCGAACAGGATCACCGTGCCCACGCGCCCGGCACGCAGCCAGTCCAACAGATAATCGGGCGGGGTCAGCCCTTCAAAGCCGACACCCATCATTTGTCCGACCAAGACTTCGGTGCTTACCATGCCTTATTCCTATTTATGTTGTCTTCCGTCGCGCCGTTTGCTTAGGGTTGATCGTCACTTTTGATTCGACGCATCACGACTATCGTGCCAACCACCAGGACGAGGCCCATCGCGGCGCTGCACACACTCAAGATGAACTGCGGGCTTTCGCGCGGCTGGACGAACGCCATCACCAGCCCGCAGCCGCCCACCATTAAGCCGAGCCGCAAAAAGCCACCTAGGGCGTCGGCTGCCATAGTTCGAGTTTGCCCTGCTGCAAGGGGATGCACGCCACGGCCTGCGGGTGCGCCGGCGCGGGCTGCAGCGGCGGCACATCGACATCGCATACGCCCGGCACAAAGTACGGACAGCGGGGATGAAACGCACAGCCGCGCGGAATCGCCGTCAGGCTGGGGATATCATCCGAACGCAGGCGCAAGGCTTGCTTGTGGCGCGTGAGATCCGGATCCGCTTCTGGTACGGCAGCCAGCAGCGCGCGCGTGTACGGATGCGCCGGGTTGGCGATCACGTCCGGCGTCCGCCCGATCTCGACGATGCGCCCCAGATACATCACCGCAATCCGTCCATCCCATGCGAAATACTTCGCCAGCGCCAGATCGTGCGTGATGAACACTATCGACAAACCTAAGCGGTCGCGTAGATCATGCAGCATCTTCAACAAGCTGATGCGGATGCTCACATCGACCATGCTGACGGCTTCGTCGGCAACGATCAGGCGCGGCTGCACTGTCAACGCACGGGCGATGCTCACGCGCTGGCGCTGACCACCGCTCAACTGATGCGGGTACTTGCCGACAATATCCCCCGGCGGCGTGAGATCCACCATTGTGAGCAGTTCCCAGATGCGCCGCCGGAGCGCTGCGCCGCCATTGACCATGCGATGGCGCTTAAGGGGAAAGCTGAGGATGTCGCCGATGGTATGCGCCGGGTTGAGCGAGGCGAACGGATCCTGATGCACAATTTGCAGCTCACGCCGGATGAGCTTACGCTCTTTCGGGTTGTACTCTTCTAGCTTGCGCCCATCAATCAGCAGATCGCCGCCGCTTGGGTCGAGCAAGCCGGAGATGATTTTGCCCGTCGTGGTTTTGCCGCAGCCGCTTTCGCCAACGAGGCAGATGATCTCTTGGTGGCCGACTGTCAAATTGATGTCTTGCAGCACGGGGATGTTCTGGCGATCTTTGACGAATGAGCGGGATACGCCGCGCAGTTCAATGACGGGTGGCTTGAGCTTGAGGTCGGATTTCCCATTACGATTGATCACAGCGTATCCACCTTCCGCGTCGCTTCTGCCGCCACGATCACCTGCTCCGCTTCATGGCACGCCGCCCATTGATTCGCGCCGTAATCGACCAGCGGCGGCACTTCCACCTGACAGCGCTCGGTCGCAAAGGCGCAGCGCGGGTGAAACTTGCATCCTGTTGGTGGCTCGATTAGATCGGGCGGGCTGCCGGGGATGCTGGATAACGCTTCCGTCTTCGCGCTCAAGCGCGGCGCGGCATTCAGCAAACTCAAGGTGTACGCGTGCCGCGAACGATAAAACACATCGTTCACGCCGCCGATCTCGACGATTTCGCCCGCGTACATCGTCGCCACCGTGTCGGCGATTTCCGCCGCCACTGCGAGATCATGGCTGATGAAGATCACGCTGAAATTGAGTTCAGCGCGCAGCACCTTCAGCACTTCGAGGATCGACCGCTGCGTGAGAATGTCGACCGCCGTGGTCGGCTCATCCATGATGACGATCTGCGGGCGCAGCAAGAGACTCAATGCGAGCAGCACGCGCTGACGCATACCGCCGCTCAACTCGTGAGGATAGGCATTGTAGACGCGGGCCGGGTCAAGCCGCACCTGCTCGAACAGCTTGAGCGCCCGTTGGCGGGCTTCTGACCCGCTCATGCCATGCGCCGCCGCCGTATCGCTCACCATATCACGAATGCGAATCACCGGGTTGAGCGAATTTAGGGCTCCCTGAAATACCATCGAGCATTCCGTCCACAGGTAGCGGCGCATCTGGCGATCGCTCAGCTTGAGCACATCAATCTGCTGACCGTCGCGGTACCAGTAGTTCACGCGCCCGCTGTCGATGCTGGCCGTCTTGGGCAGCTGGCGAATCAGGCCGAGGTTGAGCGTCGACTTACCGCAGCCACTCTCCCCGATCAAAGCGAGAGTCTCGCCTTCGTGCAGTTGAAAGGAGACATGACTGACGGCGCGCACCCGTCCGCGCTGCGCTAAATAGCTGATGGATAAATCTTGAACATCAAGAACAACGCTCATTTATAGCCCCGTGCGCAGACGCGGATTGAAGACTTCTTCGAGCGAGCGGGTGAACAGCACCAGCGACAGTTGGAACAGAGCAATCGCAATAATCGGCGAGAGCAGCATGCCCGAGGCCTGCGGCAGGAACAACACGCCCTGCTGCCGCCCGGTGAAGATCATCACCGCCCAGTCCGGTTCGCGCAGCGGCACGAGACCGAGAAACACCAGCCCCACAATCGAGTACATGGCAACGCGGATGGTGAAGATCAGGTTCACGGCGATATAACTGACCATGTTCGGGAAGACTTCCCGCGTGATGATGTGCCACAAGCCGAGATCCAGCGCGAACGCTGCCTGCACATAATCGCGCTCACGCAGACTCAGCACTTGGGCGCGCACCGCGCGCATCAACGTGGGCCAGTTCAAGACAGCGAACAGCACCGCCAGCATGAAATCACTGTCGAAATTGATGAGCGCTGCCAGCACAATCAGCAAGGGGAAGGCGGGAATCGTCAGGATGAAATTGGCAATCGTCCCCAACACCTGGTCGACAACGCCGCCGAGCAAACCCGCCGCCGCCCCGAGGATGACCGCGATGGCCGTCGCCAGCAAGCCCGCCTCAATCGACGTGAAGATCAACCGCTGCCCGCCGTGCACCATGTGCGAGAGCACATCGCGCCCTTTCCAGTCAAGCCCGAGCGGAAACTCGTAGCTCGGCGGCGCAACTAGTGCCAACGCCCCCGGCTGACGACGATCGGTATGCGTGGCGCCGTCATACTCGATGAACAGCGGACCAAAGGTCGACACGAGGAGGAAGAACATAATCCCGCAGAACCCGAGGAAGCCCGCGCGGTTGCGCGTCAACGCAACCATGAACGAGCGGATGCCCCGCCCCAATCCGGCCAAGCGCCGCTGCGTAGTTTCGAGGCGCGTCTCTTCAAAATTGATGTCGGTGAGCGCCGCCCGCGACGTGAATGGGTCTTGACGGTTAACATGTGCGTAGCTCAACACGACGGCATAGCTCAGGATGATCATCGGCAGACCGCCGAGGATGCCGCAGCCAAACCCGCTGAGGGCACACGCGACAAAGCCGAGAATTCCGGCGCGCCATTGACGGTAGCGCGCGCCCGCCGCCAATGGGACCAGCCCGCACACGAGGCCAATGATCAAGCCCTGCGGCGTAGCGACAGTTTCGATCATGGCTAATCCGCCTTCTTCGCCACGCGCACGCGCGGATCGAGCCAGCCGATGACGAAATCGGCGAGGATGTTGGAGAACACTACCGCGCAGGTGATGACTAGGAAGATGCCCTGCATCACCGTGTAGTCACGCCCGGAGATGGCGAGGAACAGGTTGCGCCCTAAGCCGGGGTACTGAAACATGTCTTCGATGATGATGCTGCCGCCGATCACAAAGCCTACACTGATCGCGAGACGGGTGATGAGCGGGAGCATGGCATTGCGTCCGATATAGCTCGTCAGGATGCGGCTTTCCGGCAAACCACGCGCCTTCGCCACGGCGATATAGTCTTCGCCCAACGTGCTGATCGTGCTGCTCTTCATCGACAAAATCCACGTACCGACCGATGACAGCACATACACCAGCACTGGCATGAAAGCGTATTGCAGGATACTGCCAATGTATTCCAGCGTGAACCCGGGCGTGATGCTGGGGTCAACCCCGCCGCGCGACGCGCCCACGCGAAACCACTGCAGTTGCACGCCGAACACGAGAATGATCAGCAGCGCAATGATGTAATCCGGAATGCCGGACACGGTCGACGCGAAGGCGGTCATCAGGTTGTCGAACCAGCTTCCACGCCAGTACCCCATAGCCAGACCACACAATGTGCCAAGCGCGAAACTCACAATCAGCGCCAGGCCAACGCAGAACAGTGTCCACGGGAGGTAGTACAGGATGATGTCCATCACGGGCACGCCGACACGAGTCAGCGATTCGCCGAGATCGCCCCGCACCAGACCAGCGACGAAATCGGTGTATTGCAGCAGCACCGGACGATCCGGGTCAAAGCTGAACATGCTGGCGGCGGCGCGGTACGCCTCATCGTAGGTCATGTTGCGCCGCACCATGAATTCTTCGATCTTGATATCGATCGGGTTGCCGGGCATGAGGCGGATCAGGAAGAAGGTGAACGTCGTCACCGCCCAGATCGTGATCAGCCCCTGCACAATCACGCGGAGCCAGTAGTTCTGCGTTACGCGGCGGACGCGCTGCAAAAAGGTGAGTTGTGTGCGCAGATCAGGAGCGGCGGAAGTGGTCGGCGGTACAGAAATCGAAGCCAAAGCGGAGTCCCTTAAGAAGTAGGGACGAGGCATGCCTCGTCCTCTTTTTCGTGCGGTCTATTGAACGTGCGTGTCTCCCCTCCCCCCATACAGCAAGGTGGAGGAAGCAAGGCAATCATTTACCCCCTGTCGCTTCCCGGCATGTCGGGAGGCGACGAGGTAAGGTTAAGGACAGTTATTGCGCCGCTTCCGTCGGGCCGAGTGTGCCGTCGAGGATCAGCTTGATGATCGCGTGATCGACGCCGCTGGGATTCAGGAAGATCGGGTCGGTCTGCGCGGGCACGCCGTCGATGTACGTGGTGTTGAACGGTTCGACGCTCAGCATTTCATTCAGCGGGATGTAGTACATCTGCTCGTTGATGATCTGCGCGAGCGCATCGGCGTTCGCCTGCAAGGCAGCGCTGTCCAGCCCACTGCTGACGCTCAGAATCTGGCTGTTGAGGTCAACCGTCGCGCCGTCGATATCCATCGCGGACAGGTCAATGCCCAGGCCAGGCTGTTCGGCGGGCAGCGTCGCGTTTGTCCAGCGGCGCAGCGGGTTGTTGAAGTGACCGAAAGCGAATGGCGAGGCCGCGCCCCAGCTCCACACGGACAGCTGGAAGTCGCCCGCGCGCACTGCATCGCGCGATTCCTGCCACGGCAGCGCGCGTTCGGTGATGTCAAAGCCGAAGTCATTCAATTGGGTCGTCGCGTCACGAGCCGCGGCGCTGAAGTCGGCGAAGTCCGCCGGGAACGTGTATTCCACGCTGATCGTCGCGCCAGAGGCATCGGCCCACTTGCCGTCCGCATTGCGGGTGTAGCCAGCCTGCTCCATCAGAGCGGCCGCGGCATCGAGGTCATACGCATAGCGGTCGAGCGAGTCGATGGTTTCCTGCGACAGGATGTTCGGCGTCTGCGAGTCGAGAATGCCGGACATGTAGATCGTGCCGGTCGCGCCGAGGCCGTTGGTCAGCAGCGCGTTCTGGTCACGGTTGATCGCGTGCGCCATCGCCTGACGGACGAGGACATTATCGAACGGAGCGACCGTGAAGTTGAACAGCAGCACCGGGCCATAACCGCGCGGCATGGTCACGAGGTTGATGCCCGCATCCGCGAACGACTGAATGGTCGCCGGGGGGTAAACGTTGGTCGAGTGCGCCAGTTCACCGCTCAGAATCAGCGGCGTGGTAGCTTCCGTTTCACCCGCCCACAGTTTGAGATCGCCAAAGCGCACGCTGCCCGAATACAGGCTGTTCGGCTGCCAGTGGAGCGTCATGAACGCTTCGCCGACATCGTCGAGCGTGTAGCTGTAAGGGCCGCTGGCGATCAGGGTTTCCGGACGGAATTCATTGATCGCCGTGGCGACCGCCTGCCATTCCGCGCTGTCCGAGGCCGCGCCCGAGTCGATGACTTCGCGCGCCTGCGCCGCAAGTTCGCCATAATTGGCGCTAGCGACGATCCATTCCTTCAGGAGCTGGCGTTCGCCGTTGAGCGATGCGCCACCTTCGGTGAAGTTGAAGCGCACGGTGCGTTCATCCACCGCTTCTACGCTGGTGAGATACGTCCACTGCGTCCAGTTGAGGATGCGACCAAGCGTGAAGGTGTCCACCACGTCCTGCGACGTAACCGGGCTGCCGTCACTCCACATGGCCCCTTCTTTGATCGTATACTGATAGGCGGCATTGTCGTCGACAAAGCCCCACGAATCCGCGAGCAGGCCAACATACTCATTGGTCGCCCACAGGTAGTAGGCGGGCGTCAATTCGACGAACGTCCGATAGACCGTGCCGAGGTTGTCATTCAGACCACCGCTGGCAAAGCTGTTTAGATGGTGCGTTCCGGGAGCAACATAGGGCCAGGTCCCCAGCCACGTGCCGGTCGGGGCATCCTGAGCGGCAGCGGGCATCACGACGAGGCTGAGCGTGAAAATCAGCAGCGCGATCACAAAGAGCAAACGTTTCATGCGATTTTCTCCAACCAAGAATAGTCTATACGTGGTATAGTCCACACTGTACCACGATTTCACTCTATCACCTTGTTACCGCGTATGCAAGCAATTCGTCAACATTGACAAACGGCGTCCCAACAAAAGAGCCTCTCCCGGTCGGGAAAGGCTCTTTTTCTACTAAAACCAGCGGTGAACGCCGCGCTCTACCCCGCGATCCACTGCTCGCTATTCACGAGCCGATCAATGGCTTCTTCGAAGCGCACCAGGCCGACCGGCGCATTGGGGTCGCCATCGTAACGGTTGATCGCCTTGAACTGATCATCCCACGTCAAGGACGTGTACACATACGGTTGATCGGTCATGAGTTGGTTGAGATACTCATCCTGCCAACCGAAGTAGCCCGAATTCGCGGTGTGCATGGCGACGAATTCAACCTGACCCGGCTCAACCTGCGCGACGCGAACTCCGGTCTGGTCGACATGATCCATCCCCAGATAGACCACCGTCCCATCCGCATAGACCGCCACCCCATACACCGGGCAGGTGCCGAAGCACGCCGTACGTTCGAGCGTCATGACGGGCGTGTTGAACATGGAAATCTGCGCGAACTGCGGTGAGACGCCGGTCCACTGCGCACTGGTCGTGACCAGATCGATCCACGTTTCGATGTACGGCAGCGCCAGCGGAGCAGTGCTGTCCCCGGCATAGCGAATGATTTGCTTAGTTTCGCCATTGAGCGTGACTGAGGTGGTGACAGTCGGCAAGTCGGTGACGGTCATTTCGGTATATTCGTCAGCCCACTCAAAATAGCCGAGGTTAGCAATCTCGGCGACCAGCTTGGCGACAACCTCCGGTTCTAGCGTGAGCGTCCGTGTCCCTTCGGCGGCGACAAAGCGGTCGCCTTTGTAGACGACCCGGCCATCTGTGTAGATCGTGATGCTGTACGCCGGGCATGTGCCAAAGCACACCCCGCGCTCCAGCGTAACGGCTATCTCTCCGTCTTGTGCCGCAACCGGTGCGGCGAGCGCTGCGACCAGCGTCAGCAGGACGGCGAAGATCGAAAAGCTGCGCAAGATAGACATCTTGGTTTTTCCCTTTCAGCTAGTTATGCCTAGCGTGTTACTCGACTTGTAAGACGTTCCCGATGGCCGAAAAGTTCCCGCCCAACCACAAGCTGCTGTGAGTCTACGAAATCGCGTTCGCAACTACGTCTGAATGGTGAGCGTGACGGAGGTGCCCGAGCCAACGGCGCTCTCAATCGACAGTGTGCCGTTGAGGGCGGTCGTCCGCTCGCGCATCGACTTCAAGCCTAAATGCCCGGGGAACGACTGCCCGGTGTCAAAGCCCAGGCCGTCATCGCGGATTTCCAGTCGATAGCCTGAAGCGTCTTCAACGAGCGAGAGCCGGATGTGATTTGGCTGCGCATGCTTAATGGCATTGTGCAGCGCTTCCCGCGCAATGCGGTAGAGATCAGACTTGGCGTCCAGCGACAGCGGCGGTTCGGCACAAAACTCCGTGGTGATCGCAATCCCGTGGCGCGCCCGCAGCGCATCCGCCTGTTTGGTCAGCGCGCTGATCAAGCCTTCTTCTTCAAATGACTCCGGACGGAGTTCGAAGATCAGCGTCCGCATCTCGGCGAGGCCAACTTCAGCCAGCGAGAGAATGTAGCTCACCGATTCGCCAATACGTGAGGGATCACTCGTGATGAAGGCCCGCGCAGAATGCGCCCACAGGCTGATGCTGTAGAGCACCTGCGACACCGAATCATGCAGTTCGCGCGCGAGTCGATTGCGCTCTTCCAGCGCGGCCAACTGCTGTGCTTGCGCCGCAAAACGTTCTGCCGCCTGCCGCGCGGCCTCCGTTTCCTGCTGCAAGCGAATACGCTCGACCGCGCCGCGAATGTAATCGCCAACGCCGGACACGAGGCGGCGCTCCTGAGTGGAAAATACGCGGGCGATGCTGCTTTGAAAGGTCAAAGCCCCGATCCAGCGTCCATGTAAATAGAGCCGGATGCTGATTACCGCCCGCAGCCCGCGGTCAAGATATCGGGCCACCGTAGCCGCATCCAGACGATCATCGCGGGCGACATCTTCGAGGACAATCATGGAATCGTGCGCCAGTTTTCCGGTGTAGGCGAGCGCCTCGCGCGGAATCTTCTGCCCGATCAAGGCGGCGAGTTCCCCAGTACCGGCAACAAGTTCGACGTGGGCGGCGCGCTCATAATCCCACCCTTCCCAGAAATACAACCCGACCGTGATGGCTCCGCTGATAATGCCCAGCACGGCGTGCACCAGTTCCGAATAGGTGTTGGCCGAATTGATCGTCTGGCCGACGTGATACAGCAGGTCGATCTCCTGATTGGCCGCTTCCAGTTCGGCGGCGCGGCGCTGAGTCTGCTCCAGCAAATCACTGTTTATGCGCGTGAATGCTTCCGCCTGCTGGCGTGCCGCTTCCGTCTCCTGCTGCAAGCGTACGCGTTCCACGGCGGCTACCACCAGATCGCCAATCGCGGCGAACAGGCGAATTTCGCGCTGGGAATAATGGCGCGGACGCGAACTGTGGAACGTGATGCCGCCCAACCAGTGCTCGCCAATATACAAAGCTGGTCCCATGAACGCACGAATATTGAGCTGCCCCCAGTTCGCCGCGGTGACCGGATCGACACGGGGATCAGTATGAGCGTCTTCGAACAGCCACACCTTTTGACCAAACATCTGCCGGGCGATGGGAAAATCAGCTTTTGGCAGCCGCGCCCCGGATTGCAGCACGCCCGTACCGGTGCGATCAAAAACAACGACAACTTCCAGATAATCCCCCACTTCCCAGTCGAGGTTTTCCCACAGCATGAGCGTCACTACATCAGCTTCGGGATCAAAATACGCGACCGCTTCGACGATTTCGGCGTAGCTGTGGGCTTTGTTGATCACTTCACTGGCGCGATACAGCAGGTTAAGTTCCTGATTCGTCTGCTCCAATTCCAGCGCGCGCCGCCGCGTCTGATCCAGCAGGCGCAGCGAGTCGATCACGGGAGCGGTTTGGCGCTGCAGCGCGGTCAGGATGCGTTCGTCGCGAGCGTCGAACTCGTGCGGGCTGTCCCACAGGAAGTAGATGACGCCAATCCAGCGCCCTTTGCTGATCAAAGGGAGCGCCACAAACGCGCGTACCCCAAAACGCGCCAGCATCGCCCGGTTGGCGCTGTTCGCCCGCTCAGAAGTGATGACATCGGCAATCAGTGTGGGCTGCTCGGGATGCGATAGCCACCGTTCTGGCAGACTACGATCCGGCACGGAGAGCTGCCAGCCAATGCCCATCACCTGCGACTCAATCAGCGACCACTCGGCGACCAGTTCGAGCCAACTGCTGTCCAGTTCATCCACATAAAACAGATGCCCGCTCGCCGCGCCGTTATCACGCACATAGCCGCTGACTGCTTCGAGCACTTCCTGCGGCGTGGCCGATACCAGCAGTTGACTGGAGAAGTCAAAGAGGATTTCGATCTCGCGCTTGGCAATTTCGAGTTCGACGGCGCGATCCAGCGTTTGTTTGAACAGGCGAATGGTCGCGACCGCCGACGCCGCGTACTGCTGGAGCGCACTGAACAGGCGCAGGTCATGGTCGCCGAACTGATGTGGTTCCCCCCAACTGAAGCTGATATTGGCGATCCAGCGACCATTGGCATACAGGGGCAGAATCGCCACCGCCCGAATGCCAAACTGCTCTCCCAACAGCAGTGTTTCGGGGCCGACCAGATCCGAATTCAGCAGGTCTTCGACGAACAGCGGCTTGGTCGGCTCGGCGAAGCTCTTTTGCAGCAAGCGTCGATCCGTAACCCGGAGACGTTCGCCGATCAAGGTGGTCGTATCCGCATCGAGCTTCCACTCGGCGACGATTTCGAGCCATTCGAGTTGGAAATTCTCAAAATACCCCAGTGAGCCGACGATGGCACCTTGGGCGCGGGCGTAGCCGCTGACAGCTTCCAGGATTTCTGAGGGTGTTGAGGCGATGATGAGCTGCTGCGAGGCTTGATACAGAAAATCCATCTCCTGAGGCAGTAGGATGGGTTGAGTCACGCCGCAGTATCTCCCACTTTCATGCTAAGGCGAGTCCGGTAAATCGACCAGTCCGATGCGAACGGCATGCAGAGCGGCCTGCGTGCGGCTGACCACGTTCAGCTTGCCCAGTACATTGCTCACATGGGTACGCACCGTCTTTTCCCCGATTTGCAGTTCCAGCGCGATCTCTTTGTTGGACAAGCCCCGGCCGATCAGCTTGAGGATTTCCGTTTCGCGCTGAGTGAGGCTGTCGGGGTTTTCCGGCGCGCGCATATCGCGCATCAAGCGCTGCGCGGCTTTCGGCGAGAGCTGCACCTGCCCTGCCGCCGCCGCTTTGATCGCCTTGGTCAGCTCATCTGCTGCCGTATCCTTGAGCAGATAGCCTATCGCCCCGGCGCGCACCGCATCACTGACCGAGTTATCTTCGAGCACACTGGTCAGCGCAATGACTTCGACCTCAGGTAGTTCGCGGCGGATGGCGGTGATCGCGTCTACTCCACCGAGCACCGGCATCACCAAATCCATCAGCACGACATCTGGCTGCAGTCGGTGCGCCAATTCGACCGCTTGTTTTCCGTTGACCGCTTCCCCGATGACTTCCAGTTCCGGGTCAACACTGAGAAATACGCGGAGCCCTTGACGCACTATGGCGTGGTCATCCGCAATTACGATCCGAATAGGCATCTCGCTCTCCCTTGTTCCGAACGTTTGAGAACCATCCTATTCCCTGACTACCCTTTCGTCGTCCGCAGATCATCGCATTCCCCGCGGACATTCGTCCTAGACCGATCTCGATCTTACTGCAAACCCGCAGGTGTGCCTCCGACATTTGTCCTACAGCGCAACGCTGAATCCGGTCGACGATTCTTCAGGTCGCGACCTTTCTCGTTTGCGCGGTTGCGGTACAATATTACGATGTGACACCATTTACGCACGGGAATGCAGCATGACAACAGACGTCAGTAACGCCCCTAGCGAAAACCTAGAGGGAAAGAAAGATTTTATCCGCGAGATCGTGGACGCGCACAACGCCAGTGGGCGCTTCGGCGGGCAAGTCTATACGCGCTTTCCCCCGGAACCGAACGGCTATCTGCACATTGGTCACGCCAAGTCTATCACGCTGAACTTTGGGCTGGCGGATGAATACGGCGGCAAGACCAACCTCCGCTTTGACGACACCAACCCGACCAAAGAGGAACAGGAGTACATCGATTCGATCATCAAGGATGTGCGCTGGCTCGGCTTTGAATGGGAAGAACTGCGCTACGCCTCCGATTACTTCGAACAGCTTTACCAGTGGGCAGTCGCACTGATCAAGAAGGGCGTCGCCTATGTGGATGATCTCTCCGCCGATGAAATCCGCGAGCATCGCGGCACGCTGACCGAGCCGGGACGCGAAAGTCCGTATCGCAACCGCACGGTCGAGGAAAACCTCGACTTGTTCACGCGGATGCGCGCGGGCGAATTCAAGAACGGTACCAAGGTGCTGCGCGCCAAAATTGACATGGCGTCGCCGAACCTCAACCTGCGTGACCCGGTGCTGTACCGCATTCTGCACTCAGAGCACCCGCGCACGGGCGACGCATGGTGCATCTACCCCATGTATGACTGGGCGCACGGGCAAAGCGACTCGATTGAAGGCATCACGCACTCGATCTGCACGCTGGAATTTGAGGATCACCGCCCGCTCTACGACTGGTTCATCGATCAACTCGGCATCCATCACCCGCAGCAAATTGAGTTTGGCCGCCTCAACGTCACCTACACAGTGATGAGCAAGCGTAAGCTGCTGCGACTGGTACAGGAGAAGCATGTGCGCGGCTGGGATGATCCCCGCATGCCCACCCTGTCAGCGGCACGGCGGCGCGGCGTGCCCCCCAAGGCACTGCGCGATTTCGCGAGGGCGACGGGCGTCTCCAAGACGAACGGCATGGTCGACGTGCAGATGCTGGAATACTACATCCGGCAGGAACTGAACAAGACCGTCCCGCGCGTGATGGGTGTGCTGCGCCCGCTCAAAGTCGTGCTGACGAATTATCCCGAAGATCAGGTTGAGGAATTCGAAGCGCTGATCAACCCGGAAAGTCCGGCGGAAGGGACGCGCAAAGTCCCGTTCTCGCGCGTGCTGTACATCGAGCAGGAAGACTTCATGGAAAACCCGCCGCCGAAGTTCTACCGTCTGTCGCCGGGGAAAGAGGTACGCCTGCGCGCGGCCTACTTCATCACGTGTGACGAGGTGATCAAGGACGCGGACGGTAACATCGTCGAACTGTGCTGCACGTATGACCCGGCCACCCGTGGCGGCGACGCTCCCGATGGGCGCAAGGTGAAGGCGACTATGCACTGGGTGAGCGCCGCACACGCTGTCGAAGCCGAAGTGCGCCTGTACGACTATCTGCTGACCATCCCCGACCCGGCGGACATGGACGAGAACAAAGACTTCCTCGACTACGTCAACCCGAAGTCGGAAGAAGTGATTGCCCGCGCGTTCGTCGAACCGAGCATCAAGGGTGCGGAGATCGGCAAACAGGTGCAGTTCGAGCGCCTCGGCTACTTCACCGTCGATACCGACTCGACGCCGGACAAGCTGGTCTTCAACCGCACGGTCACGCTCAAGGACGAGTGGACGAAGCTCCAGAAGACCGCAGGCAGCAACTAGTTCAAAGGCTGAGTCATGAGGGCGTTTAGAAACCCCTCACCCCTTCTCCCAAGCAAGCGTGGCGAGGGAAAATCGGTCTCCCCTCCCCGAATTCGGGGAGGGGACGGGGGTGGGGTCGAAATCTGACCTTTTTCAAGACGCTTATATCTCGTCCTGTTTTTCCAGCTTTCAGACACGGGCTGAGCGAATCGCTCAGCCCGTCAGTTACCGCACACCAGCAGCCGTGTGCGGAACACTTTCCACTGTCTTTACCCACACTTTGCGACTACAATCAGCGCCAAATTCGAACTTGGGGATAGTCATGAGTAACTCACCGCTCAACGGGAACAACTTGCCGCGCGTCGCCACTGCGGGGGCGATCCTGGCCGTCGTAGGAATCATCGCCTTCATTGTCCTGTGGGTGTTGATGGGCAGCGCGGGAGTCGCGACGCTGCCGCGCCTGCTGGTCTCCCTGTGCATTCCGCCCGCCCTCATCGCGCTGATTATCGGCGTGTATATCCTCGTGAGTCGTTCTAAAGCTTAATCATCCGGTACACGATCACCACAGGCGACTGGCCGTAGCGCGGTTCGCTGACGGCGTCGATCCGTAAGCCGGCGGCGGCCGCGGCGCGGCCATAGTCTTCGTACAAGTGCACGTGATGTTCGACCGCGTAGGCGCGGCCATCCGTCCCAGTGAACGTGCGCTCCGCGCCATTCAGCGCGACAAACGGGTGCACATCGCTGATCAGCGCCACGCCGTGCGGTCGCAGCACGCGCCCAATCTCACCGATGGACGCGCCGAGTTCCGGCAGATGGCCCAACGCTAACCCACACACGATGACATCAACGGATTCAGGCGGCAGAGGCAGTGCCTCGGTCGTCGCGCAGACCCGCCCTGCGAGCGGATTGCGGTCCAGCATGTCCCGGCTGTTGTCGAGCGAGAGCACGAGCGCCGCGCCCTGGGCCTGCGCCAGCAAACCATAGCGTCCCGTCCCCCCCGCCAAATCGAGGACAAACCGATCACTCAGCGGCGGCAGCAAGGCACTGACCGCGCGCTGTTCCAGTTCCATCAGCGGGTTATGGGCGTGCGGCGGATAATTTGCTGCCCACAGCGCGTAGGCCGTGGTGCTAGGCAGTGGGCGCTGTTTTCCCCGAAGCCACCCGCGCAAACGTGACATAGGTCTCACTTAAGTTCCCCTCGGCAATCGCCGTCGTCTCTTTGTCTTCGACCGTGTGGGAAACCGTTCCGATGATCACCAGATCTGCCCACAATTGAAACGCGTGATCATTGGCGCTGTAGGCTAACCGCGTCCGCGCGGGCAGATACAGCCAGCGCCACGCGATTCGGCGGCGTTCCTCGCGCGTCGTCCGCTCGCGCAGATTGGCGTACCACAAGGGCAGCGCCATGAACAGAAACGGGAACTGCTGCGCGAAGCGCCGCGAACGCAGCATGAGCCACGCGATGATGTAGATCAGCGCGACGAGCACCACCGGCAGCACCGACCGAAAAAAACTCTCAATGATCAGGCTCGTGACGCCAAACAGCAGCAGCACGAAGCTCATCAGCAGTTCCGGCATCACGGTATAGCTGTCGTCAAGTACACCGTACTGTTCCAGTTTGCGCAGCAAGGGCGCTTTCATCCAGCCCATGAGGATGAGGACGTTCCGACCGAAATAGGCGAAACTCGCCAACGTGATTAGCACGAGGAAAATCATAATTGGAGCAGCGCTCGCCCTCCTTTGTACAACGGACACACACAACGCTCACACTCAGCTCGCTCGCCCGCCCGGTACGCCCGGCGCAACGCAACCGCTTCTGCACCGTTGATCGCCTGGGGCAGAGCGTCAGTCTTCAGGCTGCCCATGGTCGGCAGGAAGTAACACGGGCGCAGCGATCCATCGACTTCGATGACCGTAGAGAGATGCGGCGCATTGCAGCGCACAATCGGAGACTTAGCCGTTTCATCGTACAGCGCGCGGAAATAGGCGATCATCTGCCGCAGCTTGTCCGGCGATTCGGCGATGCGGTGGCTGGCGAAATCTTCAGCGAAGCGCACTTCGATCTCCGCCAGAAGGCGTTCCAGGTGCAGCACGTCGTCCGGCAGCAGCGCGGTCAACGGCAGTTGTTGTTCGACAGGGAGGAGGCGTGATCCAAAGGCATGCGGATTGCTGACATCCACGGTCAGAAAGCTGATCGCATTGACGTCGGCGGCCTTGGTCACCTCGATGATCTGGGGGATTTCGACGTAGTTCGCGCGCTGCACGGTGGTACGCGTGGTGACGGGCAACCCGCCCGCGCGGACGGCGCGAATGCCATCCAGCACGAGGTCAAACGCGTCCACGCCGCGAATGGCTTCGTAGGTGGCGGCTGTCCCGGCATCGAGGCTGACGACGACCTCGTCAACGCTCGCCAGTACCTCATCGATCTGGCGGCGCAGCAGCAGCCCGTTGGTGAGCAAGATCACGCGCACGTCTTCCGCCCGCAGCAGCCGCGCAATCTCCGGCCACTGCGGATGCTGCATCGCTTCGCCCCCGCTCAGCACCACCCATTTGACGGCGAGGCGTTTGAGATCGGTGGCAATCGTTTCGACGAGTTCCATGGACATATTGCGGCGGGGGTTGCGCCAGATATCGCACATGACGCAGCGGCTGTTACAGCCATCGGTCAAGTACAGAATCACGATTGGCAGTGTCCGGAGGTGATCTCCGGTCAGGTTGAGTAAATGCTTCGCGCCCATGCCTTCCAGTATAACACTGCGCGGCGCGAGATCATCACTGTCTTGAAAACTGAAATCAGCCCGTCAGCCATCCGCGCCAAGCTGGGACTGAAGCGTCCCTTTGCCGATCCCCAAAACGTGCTAAAATGAACTACGTCTAGCCGCCCACCGAGTCTTCTTATGCTAAATCCCGATTTTCTCAAGAACGGACCTGGTCCACGTTTAGCCTTCATCGAAATCCCGGATGCCAAGTTAATCGCCGAGACGCTGGTCGCCTTTGCGAATACCGAGGGCGGGACGCTGGTGGTGGGACTCAAGCACAACGGCGACGCAGGTGTGAAGATTGAGAGCGAAGCCCTGCCGAAAGCGCTCAAAGAGGCGGACAGCTTGTGCAGCCCGTCAATCGTCACGGGCAACTGGGAACCGGTTGAAGCGGAAGACAACGGTACGGTCTACGCGCTGCGGGTGCCGCGCAGTATTGAGCTGCATGCCCTGAGCGATGGCCGAGTGCTCATCCGCGATGATCAAGTTAATCGACCGCTCGGCGGGCAGGAGATTCTCAAGCTGGCGAGCGCCAAGTCAACGGGCGACTATGAAAGCGAACCGGTCCCCGGCGCGACTAAAGACGATCTCAGCAAAAAGATGATTGAGGAGTACATCGCCAAACGCGCGGAACGCACTAAGCGCCCGTTCAATGGCAAAACTGATGATCTCCTGCGTGAAATCGGCGCGATTGACACGGCCGACCGTCCGACCGTCAGCGGCATTCTGCTCTTCAGCGAATATCCGCAGCACTGGCTGCCGCAGAGCGGCGTCGTGTTTGCGAAGTTCGTCGGCAAAACGCCGCGCGGCGAAAACGGTCTCGCCGGGTACACCCGCCGCGAAGAACTGACCGGGCCGCTCCCCCGCCTAATCGAATCAGCATGGAACCTCATCTGGAGCGAGATGGCGGTGAGTGCGGTCGTCAAAGGGCTGGAACGCGAAGAGACGACCGAATACCCGCAATTTGCCGTCCGCGAAGCCATCGTCAATGCCATCTGCCATCGCGACTACCGCCTCAAGGGGCGGCGTATCGAAATCCGCATGTATTCGGATCGCCTTGAGGTGATCTCCCCCGGCGGACTGCCCGGTTTCATCACCGTCGAAAACATCGTCGACGAACACTTCAGCCGCAACCCGCGCATCGTCAACGGCCTGTTCCAGTGGGGCTACATCGAAGAGCTCGGGCTGGGCATCGACCGGATGATGGAAGTCATGGAACAGTCCGGCCATCTGCCGCCCAACTTCGACGCACGTCCGTACAGTTTCGCCGTCACCCTGTTCAACTCTCGCGAGCGTCAAGTTGTGCCGGAATGGGTGCGCAACACCAATCACCGGCAGGCGCGGGCGCTGCAATACATCCGCGATCATGGCTCGATCACCAACCGTGAATACCGTTCGCTGTGTCAGGGCGTGTCGGCGGAAACGCTGCGCCTCGACTTAGCGGATATGGTTGAGCGCGAAATCCTGCTGAAGGTCGGCTCGAAAAAAGGCACGTACTACATCCTCAAGTAATCGTTTGGGGGAAGCCCGAATGAATTCAGTGACCAGCACGTTGGTGCTCGTGTGCCTGATCGCGCATATTGTCGTGGTCGGCTTTTTGATGATTCGGCGGCAGCGGGTCCGGGTCGGCTTGCCGTGGCTGGGGCTAACCAGTCTCTTTTCCGCGCTTGTCGCCGCGACACTTTATCCCGAATTCTCCTCGCTGGCGCTGTTCATGCAAGCGCTGACCCTGTTCACCTATGGCGCGCTGAGCATGCGCGACATGGCGAACCGTGTGCCGCGCCTGTGGACGATTTTTGGTGTGCTCTGGCTGTTCACGCTGGTCAGCAGTGTGGCCCTGCTGGGTAACACCCCGAGCTGGGTTCTGAGCGCCTTCGCCCCGCCGTATCCGGTGAGCGCGTTATTGATGCTCGGCGGTTTCGCGCTCGGCGGCATCATCTTGATCGCGTCGGCTTTCTACAAGTTTTATGTGGCGCGTCTGCCCGAAGTCGCCAACCGCGCGCTTTTCTGGGTGATCAATTCGGCCTATTTCATGATCGGCATCTTCCTCGTCGGTACTGGGGTTAACGCTCTGGGCGCTCCCGGGAGCTTTGTCCTGCTGTTTGGTACGCTCGGGGCGGCCTACGCGCAAATGAGCTACCGCGTGCTCGACATTCGCCGCGAACTCACGTCGACCATCCGCGTCATGATTCTGCTGCTCATCACCACGCTGGTCATTTTTGGCGCGCTGATCGTCGCCGACGGCGTCGACTCGACGCCTACCGTGCTCGTTTTGGCGCTGATCGCGCTCGCTGCCGCCATCCTGTATCTGCCGATTCGTCAATTAGCGGAAACGCTTATGGGGCTGATGCTGCGCGGGTCGCTCAAAACAGATACGACGATGATTCCGCGGCGCTACACGCAGCAAATCGCCAACGCGGTCGAATTGAACGCGCTGGTCGAAGCGGCGACACAGGCGCTCAACGAACTGCTGCGCGTGCGCCGTTCCGCGCTCATCCTCGTCAACGAGACGAGTGACGCCACGGAAATCATGCTGCTGCCCGCGCCGCCGGATCGTTCCGCGCGTGCCTACCTGACCAAGAGCGGCAGCCTGTACCAACATTTCGCGGTCGAAGGAAGCTCCTTGTCGCAGTTTGATCTTGAGTTCAATCCGCGCTTCAAAGACCTGCCGGAGATCGCTTTCTTCCGCGAGAGTGGGTTGAGCGCCTATGCACCGATCTTGCTCGACCGCACGCTGATCGGTGTGCTGGCGTGCGGGGCGAAACTGAGCGACGCGCCGTTCACGGTGCACGACTTTCAACTGCTCACGACGATGGCCAGCCAAACTGGAACGGTACTGCGCAATGCCCGTCTCGTCGCCGATTTACGCAAGCTGAATCAGGGAATGCAAACGCTCAATTCGAGCCTTGAAGACGCTAAGGAACAGATGGAACGGCTGGACGAGGTCAAAACCGATTTCGTGACGATTGCCAGCCACGAACTGCGCACGCCGCTGGCGCAGATTCGCGGTTATACCGACATTATGGACGCGCTCAACGAAGGCGGCGCGCTCGAACAGGACAAGATGGCCGGGCTGGTCTCCAATCTGCGCAAGGCGACCGAACGCATGGAAGAACTGATCGCCGCCATGCTCGACGTCAGCCAGCTCGACGTCAATGCGATGAACCTGCACTTCACGCAAACTTCGCTGGAAAGCGTCATGCGCATGGCCATTGAGCCGCTCACCGACGCTATCAAGCAGCGTAAGCAGACGCTGGCGGCGCGCGGCATGCGCGGCCTCCCCATCGTGCAGGCGGACCTGCAGCGTCTGGTGCAAGCCTTTCGCAATATCGTCGTCAACGCGATCAAATTCACGCCAGATGGTGGCAAAATTGACATCACCGCCATGCTCGAACCTGCGCAAGCGCCCGGCGAGCAGGACTACGTGCTGATCACCATCAAAGATACAGGTGTGGGGATCGAAAAAGAGAATTTGGAGCTGATCTTCCGCAAATTCTACCGCGCCTATGACCCCGGATTGCATTCGACCGGGACGTACAAATTTATGGGCGCCGGCCCCGGCTTGGGCTTGACTATCGCGCAGGGTGTGATCGAGGGGCACGGCGGCAAGATCTGGGCGGAGAGCCCCGGTCACAACATGCAGACGTACCCCGGCACGACCTTCTTCATTCGCCTGCCGGTGGTGCCGCCGGAAGATGCGCGCCGCGTCATGCCCTTCCAGATTCCGGAAGCGGTCTCCAAAGACCCGACCATCGTGCACGCCTCATAGCGCCTGCCGCACCGGAGAGTCGATGCCGAGCAGGCGGTGCAGCGCATGCTGAAACTGCGCTGGATCACCAGTCGTGTAGTAGAGGTGATCGGCGCTCGTGGGCACGACATCGGCGGGCAGCACGCGCGCGACTTGCCGCGCAACCGCCGCGCCCGGGTCAATCAGCGTGATTTCCGTCAGCGCCTGGAGTTTGGCCGCTAAAAACGGAAAGTGCGTGCACGCTAACACCAGATAGTCCGCGTGGGCAGCTTCGAGCGGAGCGAGATAGCGCCGGAGAAGGGCTTCACCGTCGGGCGTGTCCTGTGTACCCTGCTCCACCATCGTGACCAGTTCCGGCGCGGGCTGGGTGATGACCTGCACGCCGCGCGCGAAGCGATCCACCACTTTGCGATACAACTCACTTTGGGCAGTTACCCGCGTGGTCAGCACGCCGATCACGCCCGTCTGCGTGCGCTCCGCCGCCGGTTTCACGGCGGGTTCCATGCCGACGATGGGGATGTCGCGATGCCGTGTGCGCAGGTCGTGTAGGCTGGCGGCGCTGGCCGTATGACACGCGATGACGAGCATGCGCGCCCCATGCGCGATCAGGAAATCGGCGGCCTGATCGACGAGCTGGCGCACGTCCTGCGGTGTCCGCATACCGTAGGGCAAGTGGGCTTGGTCAGCATAGTAGATGGTGGGGATATTAGGCAGGTGTCCGTGAATTTCACGCAGCACGGACAACCCGCCGACGCCGGAGTCGAAGACTCCGATACGCTTACTTGCCGAGGATTCAGGCAGGGTCATGAACGCGTCAGTTAACGCTTGGACTGGCGAGCAGCACTTTCACGCGCAGCGTTGACGAACTCCGTGAACAAGCGCTTCATCATGCCGTCGTCCTCATACAGGTCTTCGGGATGCCACTGCACGCTCAAAACGAACTGCTTGTCGGGGATTTCCAGCGCTTCGACCACGCCATCCGGGGCGAACGCGGTGAAGTCCACGCCCGGCGCCGCGATTTCGGTGGATTGGTGATGCAGGCTGTTCACCACGACCTGCGTCGTCCCCAGAATCGAAGCGAGCCGGCTTTCCGGCTTGATATCAACCGTATGCAGGCGGGTGCTGCGCGGATACTCGTCGGGCAGATCGTGCGTCAGGGTTGTTTCGACCTGCGACGGGATATCCTGCACCAGCGTGCCGCCCAGCGCGACATTCATCACCTGATGACCGCGGCAGATGCCGAACAGCGGGCGGTCATCTTCGACCGTCCAGCGCGCAAGCGTCAGTTCGAGCGCGTCGCGCGGCGCATCGATGATTTTGGTCTGCGGGTGGCGTTCCTGCCCATATTCGACCGGATCAACATCCGGCCCGCCGGGCAGCAGCACCGCATCGAGGCGTTCGTACAGCTCACGCAGGAGAGAGAGTTCGAGTCCCGGTGGAATGTAGACGGGCAAGCCGCCAGCATCCGCGATCGCAAACGCATTCAGCGCATACGCTCGATGATACAGCTTGCCCCGTTCCGCATAGACGTCTGAAGCAGTAATCCCGATGAGCGGACGCACGGCCTAGCGCTTTTCCTTCAGGCGTGCCGCCTTGCCACGAACATCGCGCAGGTAGTAGAGCTGAGCGCGGCGCACTTTCGCCTTACGGGTCACTTCGATCTTTTCGACGCGGGGGCTCTTGAGCAGGAACGTACGTTCCACGCCGATCCCGTGCGTCGCAATACGGCGGACGGTGAAGTTGGCATCATTGCCACCACCTCGGTAGCGGATCACGACACCCTGGAACATCTGGGTACGTTCGCGGTCGCCTTCAACCACCTTGACGTACACTTTCACGGTGTCGCCGGGGCCAAACTGGGGATGCCCACGATCCGGGGCTTCCAGTGCTTTCAATAACTCGTTCACGGGCTTCCTCGTCAAAAAAAGTACGCTCATCCAACTCGGAGGGGCGTACGCATTCAAAATCAAGTCGCATTATACAGGGGTGAACCGTCTCTCACAAGGGTCACAGCCCTAAACGCCGCGCCACCTTCAACAGACCGCTGATACTTTTGCCGTCAATAATCTCGCCGCGCTCGATCATCGCCAACGCTTCGGTCATGGGGACAAAGGCCGCTTCGATGAACTCGTCTTCATCCATCTCCAACCGGGATTCGGTCAGATCCGTGGCGATGAAGTGGTGGATGAACTCAGAGGTGTAACCGGGCGCGACGTAGATACCGCCGAAGGCCTCCAGCTTGCCAGGGCGATACCCGGTCTCCTCTTGCAGTTCACGTTCGGCACACACCAGCGGATCTTCGCCGGGTTCGAGCGTTCCCGCTGGGATTTCCATCATGACGCGATCCGCCGCCATGCGAAACTGCCGCACGAGCAGCACGTTGTTCGCCACATCGAGCGCGATGATCGCCACGGCGCCTGGGTGCTTAATCAATTCGCGGCGGGAGGTCTTGCCATTGGGCAGGCGCACATCCAGCACTGATAGCTGGATGACACGCCCGCGGTAGATTTCTTCAGAGTTGAGGACCGTTTCCTGCATGGTTACGGGATGACCAGCGTCTGCCCGATATAGATCAGATTGACGTTGGTAATGCCGTTGACTGCGGCAATATCCATCACGCGGCGGCCCCACTGCTGCGAGAGGCCAAACAGCGTGTCGCCGTCCTGCACGATATACGTACCAGTGCCGCCACCGGGGATCGGGGTCACCGGAACGCCGCCGCCCGTCGTCGTCGCCGTGGAGGTCGCCGGGGGAACATTGCCCGTGGTGCCGCAGCCGGGGATAACCAACCGCTGCCCGATGTAGATCAGATTCGGGTTGACGAGGTTGTTATAGGTTGCCAGCGTCTGGTAAGTCACGCCATAGTTCAGACCGATGCGGAAGAGGTTGCGGTCAGTCGCGCGCACTTCGTGCACGCAATCTGCGCCGGAGGGAACGACCGCCGGGGCGGTCACGCCAGCGGTGGTCGCCGTCGGGAAGAACGGTGAGGTCGGCGTAATGCCGAGCAGCGCCTGCGCGGTCTGCGTGAGCGGCGCGGCGGCGGTCTCGGTCGAACTGCGAATAATTGCCGTCGCCGAGAGCAGCAGCGGGTCGACCACGGGCGGGACTTCCGTCGTAGCAGCCTGCAGCGGCTGGAACTGCGCATTCGAGGTCAGGAAAATGGCCGTTGATGTTTCCGCGACGATATCCTGCAGCGCCACATCTGCGACTTCGGTGCCACCCGGAGCCGTCGGCGTCGCGGTCGCCGTGACCACGCGCGTCAGCACGATGATCGACTGATCTTCCGTGGGCGTCAGGCTGGGGAACGGCGTCGGCGTTTCGGTCGGGGTCTCACTCGCCGTCGGCGTAAATGTCGGTGCCGACTGAGCCACGCTGGTCGCTTCCAGCGCCCCACCAGCAGACTGGAAACAGCCCGACGCAAATATGACAATTAGAAGGGACAGGATTAACAAGCCCTTATGCGTCCAATCTGCTCGCATGAATGAAATTCCCCCTCACAGGCGCAACGCGGTCCTATACTTAGTTATTATAGCGGAGTTCTTCTAAAGGACAACGCGAGCGTCACTCCCTTTGTCGAGCGCCGGGGCGTCATACTTGATCGGCATTCGAATCTGGACAGTGATCGATTGGTCAGGCACGCTTTCGATGCTGAACGAACCGCCATGCATTTCGATCAAGCGTTTGGAGATGACCAGTCCCAGACCTGTGCCCTGCTGTTCGTAGATGCGGCGTTCAAACTGCATATACGCGCCAATTTTCGCGATCTGTTCCGGCGTCATACCGCGCCCCGTGTTCGAGACGCTCACCACGTAGAAATCACCCTCGACTTTGCCTTTGACGACAATCGCCGAATGTTCATTGGAGAACTTGCAGGCGTTATCGACCAACTCCTCAATGATCTTCTTCAGGAGTTCTTCTGAGAGACTGACGGCGTCAACTTCATCCAGTTCCAACTGCAAGTCGTCGACGCGCCCCGCGGGCGTCGCCTGATGCTTGGCGTTGCGCACAATCGACAGGTGTGGGTAAATGCTGTAGTGCTTGCGGTATTCGTCGATCTGGTTGCGGTCGGTGAGCACCACTTCGATCTGCGCGTACAGCAGGAAGTTCTCAATCACGCGCAGCAGGCGCAGCGCCCCATTGTTGATCAGCCGCGCCATATCTGCGATCCGGTCCGAATCCATGTTCGGCGCGTCCATCATCATGAGGTCAGAGAAGCCGAGGATGATGTTCAGCGGCGTGCGCAGTTCATGCGGCAGCGCGATCATGATGCTGTTCGTGACCTTGCTGACTTCCACTTTGGTCTTCTGGTCTTGGTCTTCCTGCTTCTTCAGGCGCGTACGGACGGTGGCAAGCAGCTCCGCCGCATGGAACGGTTTGGTCAGGAAGTCATCGGCACCGAGTTCCATCCCCTGCCGCACATCGACCCGGTCCGTGCGGGCGGTCAGGAAGATGAACGGGATCGTCGAGGTCAGGGTGTCCTTGCGCAGCTCTTCGAGCACCCCATAACCGTCCAGGCCCGGCATCATGATGTCGCAGATAATCAGATCCGGCAGAACCTGCTTGGCACGATCAACACCTACTAGGCCGTTTTCGGCCCCAATTGCTTCGAAACCTTCGAAGCCCAACATTTCGACGATGTCTTTCCGGAGGGACTGTGCATCCTCAACGACTAGAATTTTCTTCATGACTTCATCATCTCGTAGACTTATGTGGAAGCGTAATAACGAAGGTGGTACCCGTGCCGAGTTTCGTGGAGTAGGTTATTTCGCCGCCATGCAATTCTACCCCTTGCCGAACAATCGCCAACCCCAGACCAGTTCCGCTTACATTGTCAACGTTGACGGCGCGGTGGAACACGTCGAACAGATGGGGTTGATCCATTTCGGGGATACCTATCCCCTGATCCTGGACACGGATAACGGTCTCGTGTTCAGTACAGTTGATCACTAGAAAAATCGGGCTGCCGGGTTCGGAATACTTCACCGCATTTGAGAGCAGATTTTGGATGATGCGGCGAATCCAAATGGGATCAGCATAGAGATACGCCTGTCCGGAATACTCGTAGTGCAGGTCATGGTCGGCCCCCGCACCCCCGCGCAGTGAGCGAACCGCTTCGCCGGCCAGATGTTTCAGATCAAACATATCCGGGCGGAACGTGGCCTTGCCGTCATCCCCGTTCACACTGATGGTCAGAATATCGTCGAGCATCAGCGTCAGGCTGTTGACTTCATTGCGAATCCGGGTCAGTTTTTCGGTGCGTTGATCGTCATTCATGCGATCACCGTAGTTCATGAGCAGGTCGCTCGCCGTGTTCATCACAGCGAGCGGCGTCCGGAATTCATGCGACACGCGAGCAATAAACCGCGACTTGAGATCGCTGAGTTCGCGTTCGCGTTCCAACGCGCGATTCAGTTCCCGCGTGCGCTGAGCGACCCGCCGTTCAAGGTTATCGGCGTGTTCGCGAATCTGGTTGTAGAGGATGATGTTCTCGATGACGACAGCAACCCGTTCAGCAAACGCCGTCAGCAAGCGGCGGTCCGAGTCGTTGAAAGCATCGACTTCGGCACTCTGCAAGTCCAGCACGCCGATCACACCCTTCGCCGTGCGCAGCGGAACGACCAACTCGCAGCGGGTCAGCGGATTATTCGGCGCGTAGTGCGCGTCGCTGGTGACATCCGGCGCATACACGATGTCGCCCGTTCGCAAGGCTCGCGGTACGAGACCATGTCCATTAATGTGCAGCACCTGATTCGCCTGGACCTGAAACTCACCTGCACGTGCCAACCGCGTCAGATGCCCGGTTTCACTATCCAGCAGCATCAAACCACAGTCGACCGCGCCAAATTCGACCACCACTGCCCGGACGATCTCTTCGCCGACTTCGAGCAGGTTGTCAGCGGTGAACAAATTCACCTTGAACAGAAAAGCGGTCGCCCGATGGAGCGACTGATTATCGACCGCGTCGCGCATCAGCTCATCGTAGAGTTGTGAGTTCTCCAGTGTGACGGCCGCAAAATCGGCGAAGACCCGCAGGCGCTCCACATACTTGGCGCTGAAGGCATTCGGCTGATCCGAATCAATCCCCAGATGCCCAATCACTAGGTCATGCGCCACAATAGGCACGCTGAGATGGGAGCGCAGCCACTCCAGACCGGGCGCGAATTCCCAATCGGGCTGCATCCGCGTGTCAGGGACGATGATCGGCATCCGATTAGTCATGCTCTCCTGAATTGAGCGTCCGCTGATCGGCAACCGGAAACCCTGCAGCGCCGCCGTCTGTTCCGGTGTATAGCCGCACACGGTGACGATGCGCGCTTCATGACCAAAAAACACGCTGATCGTACCGCGGTCGTGACCAATGGCGGCCAGCGCATTTTCGAGCAGAGATTTGAGCGTGAGTTCCGGATCCAACACGCGCGTGAGCAGGCTCGTCGTCGCGTAAACACGGCGCGCGAACTGCAGCTCCTCCTCGACCTCAGCCGGCAGAGGCAGCGCCTTACCCGAGACTTGGCTCGGACGTGCACGCCGTTTCAGCCGAACCGTCTGGTGGGAGCTGATATACGGATCGTGGTTGCCACGAAGTCTATCTGCCATGCGGGAATCCAGATGCCCTGTTGGTAGGTGTGGCACAGCCTGATGACATCCTTTGCTCGGCGGAACCACTTCTGCTTATGGTTTGAGTATAAAGCGAAATTGAGGTGATAAGTCTAAAGGTTGTAATACTTCAGACTAAATTAAGGAAAGTGCGATCAAGATCAAAATCACACTGCCCGCTAAGATGCGGTAAATGCCAAACGCGGTGAAGTCGCGCCGGGCGATGAAACGCAGGAGCCAACTGATAGCGAGGAAGGCCACCAACCCGGAGACCAGCGCCCCAACCGCGAGGAAGATCACGTCGTTACCACTGATTTCGTCGAGGCTGAGCAGCAGATCGACGATAGTCGCGCCGCCGAGAATGGGGATCGCCAGATAGAAGGAGAAGCGAGTCGCCGTCTGTCGATCCAGCCCGGTCAACATGCCGCCGAAGATCGAAGTGGCCGCGCGCGAAACGCCGGGGATGAGCGAGAGCGCCTGCAACCCGCCGATCACCGCCGCCTGCCGCCACGTAATCGACGTGACCGTGGTCGTGGTCGGCGTGGGGCGCTTCGCGAACCAGCGTTCGAGCACAATGAACAGCACCCCGCCGACGATCAGCGAAATGGCGACCGTCAGCGGGTGAAAGAGCACATCTTTGATGAAGTCGCGGAAGAGAAAGCCGACGAGCGCCGCCGGAATCGCGCTGATGACGATGGCCAACCACAGGCGGCGTACGCCCGCATCCTTGTGCACGGTCGTGACCTGCTGAATCAAGTCGCGTCGGTAATAGAAGACCACCGCGATCACTGCGCCAAGCTGGATGAAAATTTCAAAGGTGCCCTCCAGCGCCTCGCTGAAGTTCGGGCGGAGGAGCGCAGTGGCGACGATCAGATGTCCGGTGGAGGATACGGGGAGAAACTCCGTGATCCCTTCAACAATGCCGAGTACGACGACTTTCAGAAGGTCAATTAGCATAGGCTCTCACGACCAGCGGTCATAGTCCGTTTGGCGCCGTTGATTGATTTGCACAACCTGCGCCCCGAGTTCACGAATATAGCGTATGACGTACGGATTGTGAATGACCAGCATTTTGGCATCTTCGCCATCACGTTCTAAATCGATATGAAACAGGCAAACGCGGCGCACCCCGGAGAGCCAGAACTCCTGCCGGAAGATCACGCCTTTGATGCGCCAACCTCTCTCGATGGCGGTGGTGAGGGTGTCGCCGCCGCTGTAACGTTCGGAGCGGGGACTCCAATGGCGGTAGATACGGCGGACATCATCGGTGCGGGTGGTAGTGAGGGTATCCACAACTTTACTCCATAAAACTATAGTTTGTGTTTTCCTTCACTCTACGCCCAACAGCCGAAGAATCAAATTAAGGTTTACCTTTCCAGGTTAGTCGGCAGCTGCCGCGGCGGGCTGCAGTTCCCGTTGCTCGAAGTGCCGCGTGAGCAGGAACCAGATCAGCGCCGGAATCAGCGCGACTACACCTGTGCCCAAGGCGATCAAGCGCACGTTCGCGCTGCCCACGGCGTCGATCAACCAACCATGCGCCACCGTGCTGATGACCGTCGCGAGGTAGAAACCGGCCATATCGAGCGAAAACACGCGCCCGAGATACGAGTTGGGCACAGTCTTTTGCAGCGCAATCGTGCTGTACGTCCAATTGGTCGAACCGCACACGGCGCGAATGAACAGGCCGACGCACAGCAGCACAAAAGTCGATGCCGAACCGAGCGTCACCCAACCGACGACCGCCCCGAAGAAAGCGATCAGCATCAGGCGGCGCATCACCTTCAGCGACCCATCGTTGAAGCGATTGAAGATCAGCGGGCCGATGACCGCGCCCACCCCGAACGCGCTGTACATGAGGCCGAGGCCGAGACCACCACCTTCGCCATACACGAAAATCTGCGTCGCGTAGATGGCGACCAGCGTGTCGACATTACCGAGGCTCATGCCGAACTTAGCCAGCAGCAGCATGGCCGACTGCGGCCTGCTGCGCAAAAAGCGCAGGCCATCACGGAAGCTCGTATCCGCCTTGTGCGCCTGCTCGTGCACCACGGCGATCACGCGCGGCACAATCGGCAGGACGAGCCACGCGGCAATCGCGAATGACAGCGAGTCGAAGATCAAGGCGGCATAGGCGCCGAGCACCGTCGCCACTACCCCGCCGATCACCGCACCGATGGCCAGCATCGACGACCAGGTGATGCTCACCAGCGTGTTCGCAACGATCAGATCCTGTTGCGGCACAAGCATCGGCATTAACGCAGATTGAGCGGGTTCAAACACCGCCGAAATCGCAAACTGGACGACCGTCAGCACGTAAATCAGCCACAACCATTCCGGCCCCTGCGTGGTGATCAGCAGCGCGGCGACGACGAACACGCGCAGGATGTTGCTCCAGATCAGCAGGCGCTTGCGATTTAGCCGATCCACCAGCACGCCGGTGATCGGGCTGATCAGCATGGGCGGAACCACGCGTGCCAGCACAAACAAGCTGACCGCTACCCCTTCCCGACCGGGGCTGTAGGCGGCGACCAATGCAAACAGGACGACGGTATTGAACCAGTCGCCCGTCATACTGATCACTTGGGACAACCACAGACGGGTGAAATGCGGATTTTCGCGCAGTAACTGGAGGTAACGGCTCATGAAAACTGTCCTTGCGGGCTGATGAGGTTATCAGCATACCGCAAGGACAGCGCGACGGGAACTGTCAACCCGTACAGGTGTTTAGAAGCGGTCGTGCGGCGGCATCGGGGGCACCGGCGGCACGGGCGGCATCGGCGGTTCCGGAGGTTCGGGCGGATAGTGCTTCGGCTTCTCGTCGTCGTCCGTATCAATTTCGATGCGGATGCGCCGCCCGGACTCGGAGTGGGAGGCATGATAGCGGTTGAGGTCCGATTCGCGTTTATATTCCTCACCGTTGGGCAGAGTCGCCCCTTCGAGAATCGCGCCGACGAGGTTTGCACCGTCAATGCGCGCGCCGGTGAAATCGGCTCCCTCAACGACGGCATCGCGGAAGTTCGCGCCCGTCAGGTTACAACCTGTGAACCGCGCGCCGGTCGCGTTCACGTTCTTGAGGTTCGCGCCGCTAAAATTCGACCCCTCGAAGTCCGCACCTTCTAGCATGGCGTCCTTCATGTTCGCCCCGCTGAAGTTGCCATTATGGGCGTGCACTCCGGTCATGTTCGCGCCGCGCAGGTTGCGCCCGCTGAAGTTCGCGCCGTCGAGTGTTGCCCCTTCTAGATTAGCATCACGATAGCTCTCGCCGCGATTGGTCTGCACGTCGACATCGATATTTGACACCGCCCGCTGAATGGTCTCGCGGGTCAGCCGCATGATTTGATCCTGAATTTCGCGTCCGAGGCCGCGCCAGTCACCGCGCTCGACGTTGATATCACCGCGGAATTCAAAGCCGCGTCCGCTGACATTTTGTTCGCGCAGCAGCCCTTCCAGGTAGATAACCATTTGCCCGGCAGCCAACTGCACCTGACTGAGCATATGGCGTTCCGCGATCTCCTCATCGAGCTCCAGCGTCAGCGTGTCCGTCACGTAAAAGTCTTCGGGATACAGCTCGGCGACTTTGCGCTGAATTCCGGCGTACTGTTTGACGGCCATCCGCCCCGTCCCCTGATACACGTCCATCTGCACTGCGCGCTCCACCGACCGCTGCAGCGCCCGCAGAGCTTGCAGATACTGCTGAATCTTCTGAATCTTCGTTTCGTCCATGATCGACTTCCTCTCCTGCGGGGGTATCCCGCTTTTTCACTAATGAGGCGACAGGTGCATCGTCAATTTCGTCTTCAATCGCTTCGAGCGTTGCCGGCCGTAACAGACGGCGAAGCGTTTGTTTGGCATGAAAGATGCGTGATTTGACCGTGCCCATACTCACATTCATAACATCCGCGATTTCCGCGTACGAGAGTTCCTCTTCGGCGTACAGGATGAGCGCCTGACGCTGGAGTTCTGGCAGGCGTTCAATCGCCTCGGTGACTTCGAGATGCAGCAGCAGCCAGTGCGACACTTCTTCGGGCAGCTGCGCGCGGTCGTCCGCCAGTTGGAAGGACACCCGCACATTCATCCCATCATCCTCGTCGGCGTCAATCGACACCTGTTCGAAACGTCCCTGCCGCCGCAGAATGTCGTAGCAGCGGTTGCGCGCAATGCGGAACACGTACGGGCGGAGCTTTTCGGGTGGGTCGATCTTGACGAGGTTCACGTACAGGGACATCAGCGTGTCCTGCACGACATCCTGCGCCTCGTACCCATCCCCGATCAAGCGCCGAACAAACCGCGCCAGCCCCGGCTCTAAGGCAGTGTACAGCGCCTCAAAGGCGTCGTAGTCGCCCTCTTGGGCCAGCTTCAGCAGTTCAGCTTCTGTCACGGTCATCACTCCCCTGTCTACAGGGATTTACGGATGCCTGCGCAAAAGTGTTCAAAATTCGCGCAAAGTGCTTTAATCAAGGGAACAGAATCCTGGTGTTCGGCGCATTTCCATCTACCAAAAATGCCGATTTTGAGTTAGAATTTAGAATATATGGTCGAAAAAACAATTCTCAAATCTGAGCAGTTGGCCGTCGTGGAACGTCCGATCAGCGGGTCAGTGTTCCTCGAAGGCGCGGCAGGCAGCGGCAAAACGACGGTTGGTATTCACCGCCTGCTCTACCTGCTTGAGTCGGGTGTGCCCGCGAACGAGATTCTCGTGATCGTGCCGCAGCGCGCGCTCGAATACCCGTATGTGGATGCGCTGCGCCAAGCCGATTTGCCCCCCGGCGGTCAGGTGACCGTCACCACGTTGAGCGCGCTCGCCGTCGAAACTGTGCAGTTATTCTGGTCGCTGGCCGCACCGAAGATCGGCTTTCTGCCCGACCAGCAGCCGACGATCCTGACGCTGGAAACCGCGCAGTACATCATGGCGCGCATTGTCGATCCGCTCATCTTAGAACACGGCTATTTTGACGCTATCACCATTGACCGCAACCGTCTGTACAGCCAGATTCTCGACAACCTCAACAAAGCGGCGGTCGTGGGCTTCCCGTACACCGAGATCAGCCAGCGCCTGAAAGATGCGTGGCTCGGTGAGAGCGCGCAGTTCAAAACCTTCGATCAGGTGCAGGAATGTGCCGAACTGTTCCGCCGCTACTGCATCGATCACAGCCTGCTCGACTTCTCGCTGCAAATCGAATCGTTCCGGCAGTTGTGGGAGGTGCGGCAGGTACGCGAGTATCTGCTCGCGCGCTACGCTCACCTCATCGTCGACAACGCCGAAGAAGAAAACCCGGCTTTCATCGACATGCTCGTCGACTGGCTGCCCGACGCGGACTCCGCGCTCATCCTCTATGACACGAACGGCGGCTTTCGCAGTTTCCTCGGCGCCGATCCGGAACACGCGCGTTTCAGCTTTACGCAGCAGGCGGACGAATACATCCAGTTCAGCGAATCGTTCGTCAACACGCCGGAACTTGACGCGCTCGCCAACGAATTCGCACGGCAGATGCAGCCCGATGATTACCTGAAAACCGAGGTCGATCCGCGCGCCGCGCTCGAATACCGCGATCACCGCTACTATCCGGAAATGCTCAACTGGATCGCCGACGAAATCCGCTATCTGGTCGCCGAGAAACACATCCCGCCCGGCGAAATCGTCGTGCTCGCGCCGTTCCTCTCCGACGCGCTGCGCTTCTCGCTCATGACGCGCTTGGAAGGTCTGGGGATCGCTGCCCGGTCGCACCGACCATCACGCGCCTTGCGGGAAGAACCCGCCGCGCGCTGCCTGCTCACGCTGGCGCAGTTGGCGCATCCGCAGTGGAATCTCAAGCCGACGCGCTTTGATGTCGCCTATGCGCTCATGCTGGCGATCAGTTCGGTCGACACGGGCAAGACGCTCGACCTCGTGCGCGCGCAGCTTCTGGCGGAAGCAGCCTATCCGCACGCCGAGAGCAAATCCGGCCTCGCGCCGTTCGAAGCGCTGCCGATTGAGGTGCAGGAGCGCGTGACTTACCTGATCGGGGAACGTTACGACGCGCTGCGCCTGTGGATCGAGGGCTACATCGCCGATCATCCGATAGCTGCGCCGCCGCCACCACCCGCCGATGCCCCCAAGCGCCGCCGCAAGAAGAAAGCCGAAACGGAAGCGGCGCCGATTCCCGAAATCGAACTTGACCACTTCTTCAGCCTGATCTTCGGGGAAGTGCTCTCGCAGATCGGCTTTGGGATGTACGGCGATTTCGAAGCGGCGCGCGTCACCTCCAACCTGATCGACTCCGCGCGCAGTTTCCGTCGCTCGTTGGGCGGCATCATCCCGGCGGGCAAGCCGTCCGGCGCGGAGTATATCGAGATGGTGAACGGTGGCTTGATCGCCGCGCAGTATGTGCGCCGCTGGCAAACCAACGCCGAAGACAGCGTGCTAATCGCGCCCGCCTACACCTTCCTGATGAATAACCAGCCCGCAACCGTGCAGTTCTGGCTCGATATCGGCAATCGCGGGTGGTTCGAGCGGTTGTATCAACCGCTCACGCATCCGTATGTGCTCAGCCGCTGGTGGAAGCCGGGCGACAAGTGGACAGACGAGCAGGAAGTCGGCATACGCCGCGAAACGCTCTACCGCCTCATGATCGGCCTGATCCGGCGCTGCCGCGGGAAGATCTATCTTGGCCTTAGCCAGCTCAGCGAGAACGGTTACGAAAGTCAAGGCGAACTGCTGCAGGCGATTCAACGCATGCTGCGCCGCCTGGGAAGGGATCAAGTCAGTGGTGACGTTTAAACCGCGTCCGAAACAGGCCGAAGTCCTCGCGTACACGAGCGGGAAGATGGGCGTCTCTGCCGTGCCCGGCAGTGGCAAAACCCGCACGCTTTCCGCGCTGGCCGCCAAGCTGATCGCCGAGCAATTGGAAGACGACGAAGAAGTCCTGATCGTCACGCTCGTCAATTCCGCCGTCGATAACTTCGCACGGCAGATCGGCGCGTTTGTGCGCGAACGTGGACTGCTGCCGAACGTCGGCTACCGCGTGCGCACGCTGCACGGTCTGTGCAATGACATTGTACGCGAACGCCCCGGCCTGGTCGGGCTGGCCGACGATTTCCAGATTATCGACGAGCGCGAAGCCGACAGCGTGCTGCAAGATGCCGCGCTGACATGGGTCAAACTGCACCCGGAAGCGGCGGGTCAGTTCCTGGCGGGCGACCTCGAAGACAACCGCCGCGAGTGGGTCACGCGCGAACGCTGGACGCCGCTCGTCACCGATATTGCGCGCGCCTTCGTCCGGCAGGCGAAAGACGAACGCCTGACGCCCGACGAGATTCGCCGCCGTCTTGATGCGTACAAGCAGCCCCTCCCGCTCGCGGAGATGGGCTACAGCATCTATGTGAGCTACCAGCGCGGCCTCAACATGCGCGGCGCCGTCGACTTTCAGGATTTGATCCGACTGGCACTGCTGGCACTCGAACTCGACGACACATATCTGGCCCGCCTCCGCCGCCGCTGGCGCTACATTCTCGAAGATGAGGCGCAGGACAGCAGCCGCTTGCAGGAATTGATCATCCGCCAGTTGGTCGGCAAGGATGGCAACTGGGTGCGCGTCGGCGACCCCAACCAGTCGATTTACGAGACGTTCACGACCGCCAAGCCGGAATACCTGCGCGACTTTTTACGCGAACCGGGTGTGACGCCGCGCGAACTGCCCAACTCCGGGCGCTCGGCGCTGCCCATCATCGAACTGGCGAACCATCTGATCACGTGGACGATGGACAAGCACCCCAACGCCGACGTGCGCGACCGCGATCCGCTGCTCCCACCGCTGATTCAGCCCGCGCCCCCCGGCGACCCGCAGCCCAACCCGCCCGCCGATCAGTCGAAGGTGGTGCTGTACCCCGCCGCGCTCCCACCCGCCGAAGAACTGCGCGCCATAGTCGACTCGATTCGCCAATGGCTGCCCGCGCATCCCGATCAGACGGCGGCGATCCTCGTGCCGCGCAACAAGCGCGGCTTCGACATCGTGGATGCGCTCAAACGGGAGCGTGAACCGCAGATCGAATACGTCGAACTGCTGCGCTCGACCACGTCGACGCGTGAGGCAGCGGGGGCGATTGGCAACATCCTGCAATACCTGAGCAATCCCGGCGATGTGCGCCTACTCGCCCGCGTCTATCAGGTGTGGCGACGCGCCGACCGCGACGATGAAGCGCTGGCGACCCGCTTGGAGAACACGGTGAAGGCGCTGCGTAAGTGCTCGCGTGTCGAAGACTTCATCACACCCCAGTTAGGGCGCGACTGGCTGGCGGACGATGACAATGTCGCTCAATTGATCGAAGCTGATCCGGAGATCGGTGCGCTGCTGACCACATTCGGCAGCCTCGTGCGCCGCTGGCAGGAAGCGGTCATCCTGCCAATTGACCAGCTCATCCTGATCCTCGCGCAAGATCTATTCCAGAGCGCGGCAGATCTCGCCATCGCGCACAGCATGGCCGTACTGCTGGCCGGTTACGCCGAATCCCATCCTGCCGCTCGCCTGCCGGAATATACCGAAGAACTCGCGGTGATCGCTCGTAACGAACGCCGCTTCCTGGGCGTTGATGACGCCGACCGCGGCTTCGACCCGGAAGCGCACAAGGGAAAAGTCACCGTCGCGACCATGCACGCCGCTAAGGGTCTGGAATGGGATCGCGTGTATCTGCTGTCGGTCAATACCTATGACTTCCCATCCGCCCTCCCCGGCGATCAATTCATGTCGGAGAAGCGCTTCATCCGCGAGGGCTTGAACCTTGAGGCGGAAGCGCTCGGGCAGTTGATCGCACTGGTCAACAACGTCCCGTACCGCGAAGGCATCGCCACCGCCGACGCGCGCGTCGACTATGCCGCCGAACGACTGCGCCTGTTCTATGTCGGCATCACCCGCGCCCGTCGCGAGTTAGTGATGACGTGGAATACCGGACAACAGGGCGATCAGCAGATGGCCGTGCCGTTCGCGGCGCTGCAAGCGTATCTGGAGGAGCAGAAGTCGTGAAACTGCCACCGCACTTTCAGTTCAGCCAGAGCAATTTGCAGGATTTTGTCGACTGCCCGCGCCGCTTCTTTTACCGCTACGTGCTCGACTTACAGTACCCCGCTCCGCAGAGCGGCCCGCTGCGCGACTTTGAACTGCACATGCAGCAGGGCGATCAGTTTCATCGACTGGCGCATCAGGCGGTGCTCGGCATCGAACCGGACGCCATCGCCGCGACCATCGACGATGATCGTGTGTACGGTTGGTGGGAGAATTTCCGCGCGCGCGGCCTCAAGGATTTGCCCGAACCCCGCTACCCGGAGATCACGCTGTCCGTGCCGCTGGCGGGCTATCGCCTCGTGGCGAAATATGACCTGATCGCCGTCGGCGAACGCAACATCATCGTCGATTGGAAGACGGCGCTGCGACCGCCCAAACGCGACACGCTGGCACACCGCTTGCAGACCATCGTCTACCCGTATGTGCTGGCGCAGGCCGGGGCGCATCTCTACAGCAAGCTGCGCATCCCGCCCGATACCATCAGCATGATGTACTGGTTTACGGAATTTCCCGATCAGCCGATCAGCTTTGAGTACAGCGCGGCGAAGATGGCCGAAGATGGCGCGTATCTCGAACAGTTGGCTGCGGATATCCTGTCGCGCGAAACGGACGCGGATTTCCCGCTCACGCCGGACGTGAACAAGTGCAAGTTCTGCACTTATCGCTCACTCGATCAACGTGGAGTGAAAGCGGGCGACTTCCGGGAACAGGTGGACGACGAACCAGAAGCCGCTCCGACCATCCTCGGCGTCAGCCTCGATCAAATCGCCGAAATTGAATTTTAGGAGACCTCATGGCGCGCATCATTTACGGAGATCGAATTGGCCAAGGCGCGGAAATTCGCACGGGCTGCGCCGCCGTCATCTGGGACGACAAGAAAACCAAAATCCTACTTACCCGACGTACTGATAACGGGTTGTGGTGTTTGCCTGGCGGCGCGCTCGACTCCGGCGAGAGCATTGCTGAAGCATGCGTGCGCGAAGTGCTGGAAGAAACGGGGCTGCATGTGCGCGTTGAGCGGCTGATCGGCGTGTATTCGTCACCTAACCGCGTGATCCAGTATGCGGATGGCAACTGCTTTCAGATGGTCGGGCTTCTGTTCAGCGTCGAAGTCACAGGCGGACAGCTGACGCTGAATAATGAGGTGAGCGAATTCGGCTATTTCGACCCTGCTGCGATCGACACTATACCGCTCATGGAACACCATCGCGAACGCATCGTCGACGCGCTGTCCAACCAGGCGCTGCCGTTCATCCGATGAAAACATGGCTAGAGCCCGCGCCTGTCACCGTGCCCGACGAGTTGGCGCAGTTGGTCGGCCATCCGCCGATCATCGGTGAGCTGCTGGTTCGGCGGGGTATGGAGACAACCATCGCCGCGCGCGAGTATCTCGACCCCGACCGCTACCGTCCCGCCTCGCCCTTCGACCTGCCGGACATGGATCGGGCGGTTGAACGGTTGTACACAGCGATCAATCGACGGGAAAAGATCGCCGTGTGGGGTGATTTTGACGTCGATGGGCAAACGTCGACAGCGCTGTTGGTCTCCGCCCTGCGTGGTCTGAATGCCGATGTCGTCTACTACATCCCTTCGCGCCAAACCGAAGGTCACGGCGTGCACGTCCCCAGTTTGACGCGCTTGATTGAGTCCGGCGTGACGCTGATCATCACCTGCGACACGGGCATTTCAGCGCATGATGCGATTGACTATGCGCAAAGCCGCGGCGTCGATGTAATTGTCACTGACCACCACCACCTGCCGCCGGAACTGCCTCGGTCTTTCGCCGCCATCAACCCGCAGCGCCTACCCTCTACCCATCGCCTATATTCGCTCCCGGGCGTCGGCACAGCCTACCAATTGATCCGTGCGCTGGCGGGCGACGAACGCCGCGACCTGCTCGATCTGGTGGCGCTCGGTCTGGTGGCGGATGTCGCATTGCTCGTCAACGATGCGCGCTACCTCCTCCAGCGCGGATTGGAACAACTGCGCCACACCGAACGCCTCGGGCTGCGCCTGCTCTACGAGCACGCCAAACTGGAGGCGGGGCATATGACCGAGGAACAGATCGGCTTTGCCATCGCGCCGCGTCTCAACGCGCTCGGTCGCCTCGGCGATGCGAACCTCGCCGTCGACTTCCTGACCACAACCGACATTGAATTGGCGCGCACCTTGGCCGTGCAGATCGAAGGCTACAATGCCGAGCGCAAGCTGCAAGTGGAGCAGATTTACGGCGCGGCTCAGGCGCAAATCGAACGCGACCGCTCCCTGCTGGACTCCAGTGTGCTGGTGCTCGGTCACCCGCAGTGGACGGGCGGCATCGTCGGCATCGTCGCAAATCGGCTGGCCGAGGACTACAACCGCCCGGTGATTCTGCTGACCACCCCGCCAAATCAACCCGCGCGCGGCTCGGCGCGGTCAGTGGCTGGCGTCGACATCACCGAGGCGCTGACTGAGCACCGCGATCTGCTGCTCACGTTCGGCGGACACACGATGGCCGCGGGCTTAAGCCTCGATCCGGATCGGATCCCCGACCTGCGGCGAGCACTCTCTCGAACGGTGAGCAAGTCACTCGGACAAGTGGCAGCCGCGCCGACGCTGACGATTGAAGGCTACGTGCCGCTGGACCAGATCACGCCGGAGTTCGTGGCCGCGGTCGAGCGCCTCGCCCCATTCGGCGCAGGCAACCCTGCGCCGACCTTCGCCGTGCGCGATCTTGCGCTCAAAAGTCACACGACGGTTGGGCGCGGCAGTGATCACTTGCGATTGACGGTTGAGGATCGCGAAGGCCATGCGGCCCGGCTGATCTGGTGGAATGGCGGCGGGCAGCCCCTGCCCGTCGGGCGCTTCGACGTGGCGTTTGTACCGCGCATGACCGATTACAAAGGCGAACGCCAACTGCAAATCGAATGGATTGACTGGCGGTTGACCGAGGGCGCGGTCGAGGTCGCGGGCTTGCCCTTCCAGATTGTGGATCACCGCGGCGATAGTACAATCACGCTCGATCGACTCCGCGCCGAACACGCCGATCTGCAAGTGTTGGGGGAACCGGAGTTTTCCCGCCTGAAGTTGGAACGCGGATCAGCTTTGGCGGTGTGGACAAACCCGCCGAGTCCTGAAGTGCTGGCGGCAGCCGTCAAACTCGTCGAGCCGCAAACGATCTATCTGTTTGACCATGATCCCGAGATGGACTTGTTGCAGAATTTTGCGACGCGTCTATTCGGGTTGGTGCGTCACGCAATAACTAGAAAAGACGGCGTAATTCATGTTCCTACCTTTGCCGCACTCATGGCTCACAGCGAAATGACGATCCGCACTGGCATTGAGATTTTGGTTTCATCGGGCGGGATCAAGACTGAGACAAGCGGCGACACAATTCTTGCAAAGGCAAGTGATCAAGCGCGAAACCAGACCGATCCGCTCCTCTTGCAGCGCCTAAATCGCCAGCTTGACGAGACAGCAGCTTACCGTGCCTATTTCCGCCGCGCAACGGCACGGAATCTGTTCTAGCCCGTGACTTTGAGCGGCAGATACACCTGAAAGCGCGTGTCGCCGGGAATTGAGGCAAAGCGCACCTGACCCCGATGCCGCTCCACGACAATCCGCTGCACGGTTTCCAGGCCTAACCCCTTCGTCGGGTCACTGGTCTGGTTGGCGAACATCGGCTGGAACAGTTGATCCTGCATGGAGCGTGGAATACCGCAGCCGTTATCCGCGATTTCGACCACCAGCCATTCGTCTTCGCGCCATGTGCGCAGGGTGAGCAAACCGCAGGCATTGGTCGCCGTAATTGCGTTGTCGATGAGGTGCGTCCACACCTGATTGATCTCGCTGCCGCGCACGATGATGCGCGGCAAATGACGGTCATACTCGCGCACAATCTGCGTCTCGGCGAGCCGATGACGCAGCATAATCAGCGTGTTTTCCAGCCCCTCGTGAATGTCGATTTCCTGCATGGGCGATTGATCCATGTAGGTGTACGCCTTGACTGAATTGATCAGTTCGGAGATGCGTGCCGACGAGCTGATTAGCGACCGAGAGAGCGTCACCACATTCACCATGGCGTCGAGCCAGTGCAGCACTGCCGACATCCGGCTCGTGCCCACCTGCGCTAACACCTCGTCCATCTTGGCGACATCCAACCCAGCGGCGACGAACTCCGAGACCGCGCTTTTGACATCGCCGCCCTCGTGCTCGTCGAACCATGCCGCCAACTGCTGTTCACATTCGGCGCGCATCTCCGGCGAAAGCGGCGCTGGAACCCGCGTAATGAGCTGGCGCTGGAGCGCGTTCAAATAGCTGATCTGCGGCGGTTCTAAGTCCATGTGACCAATCCGCATCGACAGCGCCTGCGACACATCGAGCGCTTTGGGCAGATAACGCGCAGCATTGAGGCTGGCGGACGCTGGGCCGCCGAGTTCGGACGCCAGACCAGACGCCAGTTTGCCGAGCGAGGACAGGCGCTCATGCTTGCGGATGGCCGCTTCGGTATTGCGCATACGCCGCGCCATCGTCGTGAGCAGCAGGCGCACAATCGGCGAACTGCGCGCCGAACTAAAGAGGCTCGGATCAAACTGCAAGAGCTGGCTCTTCAGGCTGACACGGGCGGCGGCGCTGTGCGGCTGCCCGGTCAGCAGCGACATTTCACCCACAAACTCGCCCACCGGAATGTGTGCGATCAGCACATCCTGCGCGCCCGACTTCTTGAGGATTTCCAACCCACCTTGCAGCACGAGGAACAGACCTTTGGCCGCGTCCCCCTCGTGAAACAGGTAGTCGCCCGGCTCAGCGTCGATCAGTTTGCCCTGACTTTGCAGATCGCCAAGCTGTTCGTCACTGAATGCGGCAAACAGCGGCATACGCCGTAAGTATTCTGCCATTCCCTTATCCCTCTGTGCTCCATGTATAATACCTGTTCCGCAGCCATCTGTCCTCCAACTTAAGACCAATCAGGCCGGATTGGATTCAATCTTCCATTAGCAACGGGATTATCTTAAGCTGCTGGTGTTTGTCCGACGAGGAGTTCTGTTTTGAGTAGTTTCACCGTTTTGAGGCGTATGCTGCGTTATCTGCGCCCATATTTGGGCTGGGCGATCATCGCGCTCATCGGGGTGTTGAGCAGCACTGCCCTGTCGATTGCCATCCCCACCCTGCTCCGCGATGTGATCGATATCGGCGTTAGCCGCGGAGACAGCAGCTATATGCTGGCGGCAGGGGGGCTTGTGATTGGCTTAGGTGTGCTGCGCGGGATCGCGGGGTTTGTCTACCGCTACTTTGGCGAACGGATGTCGCACTTCATCGCCTTTGACCTGCGCAACGAAATCTACGACAAGGTGCAGAACCAGTCGTTCACCTATCACGACACCTCACAGACTGGCACGCTCATCACGCGCGCCATCAGCGATGTGGCCGAAATGCAGCGCTTCTTCGCCTATGGACTCATCGACGGGCTGAACACGCTCCTGCTGATCGTGTTCGCGAGCGCGATTATGCTGGCGACCAGTCCGGCGTTGGCCCTGTTGGCGATGATCCCGCTCATTCCGCTGGCCTTCTTCTCGCGCGGGTTCGCCAATGCCGTTGACCCGGCGTGGCGCAAAATCATGGATCGCCTGCAAACGCTCGGTAACTACATTCAGGAGACTGCGCTCGGCGCGGAAGTCGTGCGCGCGTTCGCCCGCGAGCAGTTCGAAATCCAGAAGTTCGCCCGCGAAAATCAGGACCTCTACTACGATCAGATCAAGCTGGTCACCAAGTGGGGAACGTATATCCCGCTGAGCACCTTCATCATCGCCTTTTCGACCGCGCTGGTCTTGTTCTTCGGCGGCTGGATGGAACAGACGGGTTTCGGCGGCGTGACGGTCGGCATTGTCGTCGCCTTCAACGCCTATGTGCTGCTGCTCGCCATGCCGATTCGCTTTCTCGGCTTCGTGATTCTGCTGGTCACGCAGGGCTTGAGCAGCGGGCGGCGCGTGTTCGAAATCATGGACGCTGAGGAGAAGGTCACGACGCGCCCGGACGCCAAGCCGATGCCGGAGCTGCGCGGGCATGTGCAGTTCAAGAACGTAAGCTTCACACATGAAGGCGCGACTAAGCCGACGCTGCGGAACATCGATCTTGAAGCGCGTCCCGGTGAAATCATCGGCTTGATCGGGCAGACAGGCTCAGGCAAGTCCACGCTCGTCAACCTCATTCCGCGCTTCTACGATGTCTCCGAAGGCTGCGTGAGCATCGACGGCGTGGACGTGCGCGACATGCCGCTCAGCGACTTGCGCCAGCATATCGGGTTCGTCCTGCAGCAGTCGCTGCTCTTTTCGGCCACCGTGCGCGAGAACATCGCCTACGGCAACCCGGACGCGACGAACGAGCAGATCATTGCGGCGGCGAAGGCGGCCAACGTGCATCCCTTCATCAGCGAGTTCCCCGAAGGCTACGACACGCTGATCGGCGAACGCGGCGTGACGCTCTCCGGCGGGCAAAAGCAGCGCGTGGCCATCGCGCGCGCCCTGCTCATCAACCCGCGCATCCTCATCCTCGACGACTCGACCAGCAGTGTGGACACGCGCACCGAGCGCCACATTCAGCAGGCGCTGGAAACCATCATGCAGGGGCGCACCACGTTCATCATCGCCCAGCGCATCAGCAGCGTGCAGAAAGCCAACCAGATCCTCGTGCTCAAAGACGGGGGGATCATCGAGCGCGGCACGCACGACGAACTACTGGCGCTCAACGGGCATTACGCCGAAACCTACCGCCTGCAGTTGGCGGATCAGGAGCGAGTGCGGCAGGAACTGGCTGATTTCAGCAAACTCCGCGTGCCGTTCGAAATTGATAAGCGGTCGACGGATGAGTACCGCCGCGCCATTGCCGACGAAGCGACGGGAGACTGACGATGACGGCGATTACGACTGACGAAAAAGATCGTCTCGATTTTGACTGGCAAACCACCAAACGTCTGGCCCACTACCTGACGCCGAACAAGACGCGCATCTACTGGGCGCTGTTCGCGTCACTGGTCAGCGCGGTCGCGAACGTGGTCGGCCCGCCGATCATCGGGTGGGCGGTCGATCAGGGTGTGCACACCCAGAACCTGAGCATCGTCGGCCTCGGCGTATTCGGCTATCTGGCCACGCAGGGCATCGGCGCGCTCGCCTTCCGCATCCAGATCACGCTGATGGCGCAGGCCGGGCAGCGGGCGATTCAGGACTTGCGCGACGACCTGTTCAGCCACATCCAACACCTGTCGATTTCGTTCTTCGCCAAGTACGAGACCGGGCGGCTGATCGCGCGCATTATCAACGACGTGAACACGCTGCGTGAAGCGATCACGTGGGCGGTCGTCGGTACGTTCCGCGATCTACTCTCGCTGATCGGCGTGGTCATCACCATGCTGTTGATCAATCTCCCGCTGACGTTCGTCGCCTTCGCGGTGCTGGTGGTGCTGGCATTCGTCGCCAATGTGTGGCGCGTATATGCGCGTACCACCTATCTGCAGGTGGTCGAGACCAATTCGAAGCTCAACGCGGAACTCGCCGAAGCCTTCAACGGCGTGCGTGTAACGCAAGCATTCAATCGCCAAAAGCATAACCTTGATCGCTTCAATACGACGTTCAACCAGCGCAACCGCGCGGCTAACCTGCGCGCGACGCTGGTCGCCTCATTGTTCTTCCCCAGCATCGAACTCATCGGCGGTGTGGCTACCGGGCTGATGATCTATGTGGGCGGCACGCTCGTGCTGCAGCAGCAGCTCTCGATCTTCACGCTGCTGACATTTGTGCTCTACATTGACCAGTTCTTCCAGCCGATCCGTCAGTTGGCGCAGCGTTACAACCTGTTTCAGTCGGTCATGGCGGCGGGCGATAAGCTGTTTCACCTGCTCGACCGTCCGATTGAGATCAGCGATCAACCGGGCGCAGGGACACTACCGCGCATCACCGGCGCGGTGCAGTTCGACCATGTTAATTTCCGCTATGACACTGAAGACGAAGATGCGCCCGTCCTGCACGATGTCTCGCTCGATGTCCCCGCCGGCACAACTGTCGCCCTGGTTGGCCATACGGGCGCGGGCAAGTCGACCATGATCAAACTGATCATGCGTTTTCACGATGTGGTCGACGGCACGGTCAAAATCGACGGCGTGGATGTGCGCAACGTCGCGCAGACCAGCCTGCGCAGTCAAATGGGCGTGGTGCTGCAAGAAACGTATCTGTTCTCCGGCACAGTCATGGACAACATCCGCTACGGGCGCCTCAATGCGACTGACGAGGAAGTGGTCGAAGCGGCCAAAGCTGTCGGCGCGCACGACTTCATCAGCGCGCTGGAAAAGGGCTATCACACCGAAGTGCGCGAAGGTGGATCACTGCTGTCGCAGGGGCAAAAGCAGCTCCTCGCGTTCGCGCGCGCTCTGCTCGCCGACCCACGCATCCTGATTCTGGATGAAGCGACCAGCAACATCGACACGCAGACCGAAAAGCTGATCCAGACGGCGCTCGCCCGCCTGCTGGAAGGCCGCACGAGCTTTGTGATCGCGCACCGCCTGAGCACGATTGTCAATTCCGATTTGATCGTCGTCATGGATCACGGGCGCATCATCGAACAAGGGTCGCATCTTGAACTGTTGGCCAAGAACGGCGCGTACGCGGGCATGTACACGATGATTTAGGTAGATTGGCTGTCAAGTTCACTGTTCGCTATCATTGACGGTATGGGATACCGTCAGAGAAACCGCCAGCGGGTTGCCAACCACTTCCGTGCCGCCACCGGGCGTGACCACGTCATTTTCACCGGACGCGGCGCGACGGCGATCTGGGCGGCGCTCAAGGCATGGGGTTTCAGCGATCAACCCGTGCTGATCCCAGCCAATACCTGTTATATCGTCTTGTGGGCGGTCCTGCTCAGCGGGAACCGCCCCGTCCTCGTCGATATTGACCCCACTACCGGGATGATCACGCCGGAAACACTCAGCGCGGCAGGCATTGACCGTCCGGCAGCCGTCATTCCCTGTCACCTGTACGGATTGCCCGCGCCGATGGCCGATATTTGCGCCTGGGCGACCGACCATGGCGCGAAAGTCATCGAAGATGCGGCGCAGGCGATGATACTGCCCGGCAGCCGCATTGGCAGTTGGGGTGATGCCTCCGTCTTCAGTTTCGGATCGGGCAAACTGGTCGATGTTGGATATCGGGGCGCGCTGGTGTGCTCGGACGCGGCGCTGGCCGATGCGATCAAACGCCACGTGGAACCGCTGCCGCTGTACGATGATCACATCGCCGAACTGGAAAAGCAGTGGCTGACGATCTACTGGGCAACCCATCAGTTTGAGACCGTAAATATCCCAATTTCGAGCCTTTATCCCACATTATTCCAAACCTACCGTAACATTACTCTTTATAATGCACCGTCACAGGGTTTGGTTGACCTGCGTCAGCAGTTAACCACGTTCTTGAGCAGCGATCCCTTTTACAGCTCGAGTTATGCGCGGCGGCTCGTTCAAGCGAACGCGTATGATCGACTGATTGGCGGATCATGGCGCACCCTGCCCCGCTCTGCCGATAGTGTTTTGTGGCGCTATCCGCTGCTCATACCGCCCGAAGTCCGCGCCGACCTCTTCGATTATCTGCAATCTCGGCGCTTGGATGTGACGCGCTGGTGTCCGTCACTGCAGCCGATGGCGCGCGCGTTGTGTCCGGAAGTCGCACAGCCACCCACCCCACACGCTGATCACTTCGCTGCCTGTATCCTCAATTTGCCGCTCGCGCAGCCCAGCGATCCACCTGAACGCATCATCGAAGCGATTCTCGACTACCGAAACGAGCAGAGGCTATGAACGACGTTGAACTCCTGCATGTCATGCGTGGTGAGCACATCGAAGCGGTGCATCGCGGCAGCATCGCCATTTTCGGCCAGTCGGGCAAACTCATCCACGCTTTTGGCGAACCCATTCAGCCCGTGTGGCTGCGTTCGATTGCCAAGCCGTTCCAAGCGGGCTATGTGGTCGAATCGGGCGCGGCGGAGCGGTTTGCCATCACACAGGCAGAACTGGCGGTGATGTGCGGTTCGCACGGCGGAACGAGCGAACAGGTTGCCCTGATGCAAGGCGTGCTGGAACGGATTGGCGCATCCGTCGCCGACCTGCACTGCGGCGCCTCGGCCCCGCTGGATCGCAAAGCCGCTGAAGTACTAGCGAACCGGGGTGAGAAACCCTCCGCGCTGCATCACCCATGTTCCGGCAAACACACGGGCATGCTCGCGATCTGCCGCGCCATGGGCTGGGAGATCGAAGCGTACGAACACGCCGATCATCCGCTGCAAATCGCCATCCGCGAGTATCTCGGTCAGGCGACCGGGTCAACGCGCATCGCCGTTGCCTTGGACGGGTGCAGCGTACCAACCTTCGGCATTTCGCTCTATGCGGTCGCGTTAGCGTTTGCCCGCCTGAGCGCCATCCCCCGTATTCCGGACGCGATGCGGGCGCATCCCGTACTGATGAGCGGTAATCGGCGCATGGATACCACGCTCATGCAGGTAACAGGCGGGCGCATCGTCGCCAAAGATGGATCCGAAGGTCTGTTTGCCTTGTGCATCCCGGAAGCGGGCATCGGGCTCGCCATCAAAATCAGCGATGGTTCGACGCGCGCGCTCATGCCCGTGCTCGGCGAAGTTTTGGCGCGTTACGGTCATTTGTCGCCCGAAGAACATGATCGTTTGCGCGCCGCTTACCCGACCGCGATCCCGATTCACACGGGAGCCATCGCGGGTGAACTGAAAGTAGTCATCTGATGTATACGCTCGACCGGCAGGAGCGCATGCGCGCCCGCTACAAACAGATCAAAGCGGGTTATCGCCCCGCGCTGGAAATCTATGACGAACTACTCGCCAACCTCGTCGACGCGGACACGCTGCTGCTCGATGCAGGCTGCGGCCCCGGTGGGCTGGTCAAAGGCATGGTGGGACGCGCGCGCCGCGTGACAGGCGTGGATCGCTATGTGTCTGCCTTCGCCGATCAGCTCGAAATCCCTGAAGCGGTCGAAGCCGACCTGAGCGCGCTCCCCTTCGCCGACAATTCCTTCACCCTGATCACGTGCTCATGGGTGCTGGAACACCTACCGGATCCAGCAGCAGTCTTCATCGAGTTCAGCCGCGTGCTGAAACCGGGCGGGCGTGTCATGTTCATCACACCGAACAAGGGCAACTATGCGGTGTGGCTGCGCCGCCTCGTGCCGAGCGCGATTAGTCAGCGGCTCGTGCATGCGATCTATGCGCGCGACGAGCACTTCATCAACCCGACTTACTACCGCGCTAATTCGCAGCGTGACATTGACCGAGCGCTCCGGGACACGGCGCTCCGCCCGGTGCGCTTTGACCACATCAGCGACCCATCGTATCTGGCTTTCAACGAAGCGCTCTTCCGCGTCAGCATCGTGATCGAAGCATTGATCGACCGCTTCAATCCTAAGAGCCGCGTGCATCTGGTCGGCATTTACCAGAAACGGTAGCTGCCCGGAGAATCAAAACGGGACGCTCGCTTGAGCGTCCCGCCAGTCCTAGACAGCCCGGTCAAATTACAGACCCGTAGCCGTCACGCCGTATTCGCCGGAGCTGTACACGTAGACCGGTACGCTGGCGTCGCGGGTGGCTTCCCAGTCAGAGCCGCCGTGCATCCACGTGAACACCCAGCGCGCATCGCTGACCGTCAGGTTGACGCAGCCGTGACTCTGGCGATAGCCGAACAAGTCATGCCAGTAGGTTCCGTGCAGGCTGATGCTGTTGTCGAAATACATCACCCATGGCACGCTTTGCAGCGCGTAGGCGCTCGGCGCGCCCGTCGCCCCAGCCATCGCGTCGGCGGGCAAGCTCGCCCATACATCGAACAGCCCTTCGTTCGTCTCGAAGCCTTCCAGCCCGGTTGAAACGAGCGTCGCGAACACGGGTGTATCGCCTTCATAAGCGACGAGCGTCTGCTCGTACAGGTCGACGGCGATCCATTTGGCATCTTCGGCAATGCCTTCCGGGCGTTCGGTGCGCTGAGCTTTGGCGACGAACCGCTGCTCGACCCACTGGTTCGGCCCGATCATGTACCAGCGCCAGCCTTCATCATCATACGCCACCGAGAAGATGTTGACGCGCTCGTAACGATCAATCCAGCGATTGGTGGCGGTCGAATACGGCCCGCCGGGGTATTCCGAAGTGTAGATTCGGCTTAAGTCCAGCACCCACGCGAACGGATATTCCAGCCCGTCGTCAATCGTTACGCCTGTGAAATACGAGGGCTGCGTCCAGCGCGCCAAGTTGCGGTCAATCCAGCGCCCATCTTCGATCTGCATCCAGCCTTCGACGCTCAGGTCGATGGCGCGCACGAAGTTGAAGCCCGCTGGAATTTCACCATTCACTTCGCCACCCGCCGCCGCATAGGTCGGCGTGGCGTCCGGGCCGATACGCCAGAAGCTGTAGGTATCCAGCGTATAGGAGTCGAGGTCAATCGCCTCGACATGCGGCGGACGCGGGAACGCTTCGATCATGGCGAGGCAGTCCGCGCCGAGTTCGCCGCCATCGTCGTATTCCGCACACACTGTCGGGTCAAATTCCAACGTTTGCGCGGACGCCGCCGGGACAAGCACCAGCAGAAGCAGAAGCACCAGTAAAAGTCGTCTCATATCCGTACCTCTAAACAAACGAAAGCGTCGAAAACTCTACAGAGACCGCGCGCGTTTGTAAAGGGGCGTACAGGAAACGGTGGTTTTACCCGCGCGACTACCCACTCCGTCCAAAATCATGGGTATTTGATGACTCTCAGCGCGCTGAATGCGGACTACAATGACCGTGATAGTGAAAGAAGCCCCATTCCATGACGACCCGCGCTGTTCGACCCAAACGTCTTGACCTCCGCCCCGCTCTCATCATCTGGATTCTCGTCTTCGCTGTCGGCAGTCTCACCTTGCGCGACCACCTGCCCACCTTCATCGTGATCGACCTCATCATCTCCGAAGCGCTAGCGATCACGTTGTACGTGGTCGCGCCGCGCAAGCAGCGCAACGCCGTGCGCCGCCTGATCATCTTCCTGATGGGGGCGATCCTGTTCAGCGTGACGGTCTTCTCCGGGCGCGGCAACATGCAGATCGAAGGCTTGTTCTTCGGGATGCTGCTCACGCTGACGCACCCCGCCGTACTGCATTACACGCTGGCGAAAATCGCCGGGCCGCTGCTGTTCGGTCGCGTGTGGTGCGGGTGGGCATGCTGGTTCGCGGCGCTTTTCGATCAACTGCCCTATCGGCGCAGCAAAGGCCGCCTGCACGGTCAATGGGGCTGGCTGCGCTATGCGCATTTCGCCGTCAGTTTGGGATTGGTGCTGCTGTTCTGGTTCGGCTATGGCTATCACGACGGCGCGAATGGGGTAAGCGGGCTGCTGTGGTTCCTCATCAGTGCGGGACTGTACGTCCTCTCAGGCATCCTGATCGCCATCGTTTTGAAGGATAACCGCGCCTTCTGCAAATACGTCTGCCCGATCAATGTTCCGCTCAAGCTGAGTTCGAGCCGCGCACTCCTGCGTATCACCGGGGATGCCGCCAAGTGCAATGACTGTCACGCCTGCGCGCTGATCTGCCCGATGGACATTCAAATTCCGCAGTACGTGACGGGCGGGCAGCGCGTTACATCGACCGAATGCACACTGTGCATGAACTGCATCAACGTGTGCCCCAAAGACGCGCTGAGCCTGTCGCTCAAATGGGATAGCGGCGCGGAAAAGCTGCGCGTCCGTAGGCGCCAAGCCGACCTCGATTGGCTGCGCGGGATCAAGTTCGGGCGACTGCTGCGCTTCAAGGACAACCTGCCGACGCTCCCTATGGAGTGATTTCAGCTGCCGAGCAAGCGGGCAGCCAACCCGATCACACCGCCGCCGAGGATCAGCCACGTCGAGTTCACGTGATAGCGAATGAGCAGCACGGCGGCAGCAGCGGTCAAGGCGACGGTCAGCGGATCGATCAGCGCGGCGCGCGCGATTTCCAGCGTGACTGCCGCCATCAGGCCGATAGCCGCCGCGTTGACGCCATCGAGCAGCGCCGCCGTCCAGCGGGATTGGCGCATTCTCGGAATGAACGGATTCGTAATCAACACCAGGATGAAGCCCGGCAGAAAGATGCCGATAGTCGCCACGATCGCGCCCGGCACGCCGAGCAATTCGTAGCCGATGAAGGTCGCCGTCGTGAACAGCGGTCCGGGCGTGAACTGCCCAATCGCCACCGCATCCAGAAGCTGCCGATCGGTCAGCCAGCCCAACCGCTCGATGAAGTCGGTGCGCAGAAAGGCCAGCAGCACATAACCGCTGCCGTAAATGACCGCGCCAATCTTGAGGAACGTCAGGAACAGCTCGTTCAGCGTCACCGGGATGATCTGAGTCAGCGGCAGCCAGAAGATCGCCGCTGTCGGCGCCCGGCGTAGATTGTGCACCAACATCACGAACAGCGCCGCGCCCAACAGCAGCGCGATCTCGTTCAGCCCCAGCACGTTCAGCACGAGCACCGCCACTCCGACTCCCGCGAGCAGCGCCGACTTAAACGCTTTGAGCCCCAAACTCCAAATTGCTTGCCCGATGACGGCGATCACGACAGGCTTGATGCCGTAGAGCAGCCCATCAACGGCGGGGGTCGTCCCGTAAGACTGGTACAGCCACCCGAGCACAATCACTATCGCCGCGGCGGGCAAAATAAACGATGCGCCTGCGACCAACAGACCGCGCCAGCCTGCCCGCACATAGCCGATGTGCATGGTCATTTCAGTCGAACTCGGGCCGGGGATGAGGTTGGACGCGCCGAGCAGATCGAGGAAGTGTTCGTCGGTGAGCCACCCACGGCGCTTGACGAATTCATCGTGAAACATACCAATGTGCGCCGCGGGACCGCCGAAAGCCGTCACGCCGAGGCGCAGGAAGATCGCTGCCAACTCGATGAGTTGTGATGCCGACGACGACATTACCACCTCTTTGCTAATTCTCAATGGGTAAGTGAGCAACCCTGTATTACGATAATCACGGGCATATCGTAACCTTACAATCCGCCGGAGCCGCCCACACATATGGAAACCATCAACAAACGCTATATCCTGCAGGGGTTGCTCGGTGAAGGCGGCATGGGCATCGTCTACCGCGCCTTCGACCGCCTCTCTGGTCGACAAGTCGCGCTTAAGCGCGTCTACTCAGCGACCCAGTCCCGACGGCAGGACAGCCTGCTGGACGCCGATACTCAGCTGGAGCTCGCGCGCGAATTTCAGGCGCTGGCGGCGCTCCGGCATCCCAACATTATCAACGTCTTGGATTACGGCTTTACACAGGATCATGTGCCTTATTTTACGATGGAACTGATTCAGGGCGGCCGCACCATGCTCAAAGCGGGAAGCGGGTTGGAACTGGCAGACAAGGCCGACTTGCTGGTGCAGTTGCTGCGTGCCCTCATGTATATCCATCGTCACGGTATTGTGCACCGGGATCTGAAACCGAGCAATGTGCTCGTCGAACGCCATCCACAGAGCGGCGTCCCTCTCGTCAAGGTACTGGATTTCGGGCTGTCGGTGCCACCGGGGGAAGTGCGCGATGCATTGGGTACCTTGCCCTACATGGCACCGGAAGTGCTCTTAAGCTCCGTCAATCATCAGGCACCGTATCTAACTGTCGGGGTCGATCTGCATGCGGTGGGCGTTTTGGCTTACCAGCTCTTTGTGGGCTACCACCCATTCTGCATCGAGAACATCGACACACTCGTGCACGATATTCTCTACAGCCAACCAGATTTCACCGACGTTAATCTGCCGCCCGCCCTGATGCGCATCATCGAGCGCCTGCTGCAGAAACACCCCTATGACCGCTACAGCGATGCCGGTGAAGTCATCTCGGATTTACGCGCGGCGCTTGGCCAGCCGCTGCAAGCGGAAGACAGCGCCACCCGGGAAAGTTTGCTGCAAGCAGCGCGCTTCGTCGGGCGCGGCGACGAACTCCAAACCCTGAGCGACGCACTGCAGCAGGCGAGCACGGGATCGGGCAGTCTATGGCTCATCCGCGGTGAATCCGGGCTGGGAAAATCGCGCCTGGTTGACGAACTGCAAACCCGCGCGCTCATTCGCGGTGTCACGGTCTTACGCGGGCACGGCATCGAGAACGGAGGTCTCCCCTACCAGTTATGGCGCGAACCCCTGCGGCAGCTCCTGCTTGCGACGCCTGTCGACGATCTGGAAGCGGCGACGATCAAGCCGTTGGTGCCGGACATCCACCTGCTGCTCAATCGCCCCATCCCCGATGCCCCGGTTCTGAGCAGTGAATCGGCACGCCAGCGTCTGATCGAAACGATTGTGCGGCTGTTCCAGCGCCAAGCACGCCCCACCCTGCTCGTGCTTGAAGATCTTCACTGGGCGGTCGAAAGTCTGCTCCCGCTCAGAGCCCTGCAGGCCAGCCTGCCTAATCGACCACTGCTCGTGATCGCCAGCTACCGCCCGGAAGAACGCCCTACGCTCGCCCAGGAGTTTCCGGACGCCCCCCTGGTAGTGCTCGACCGCTTGAACAGCGAGCAGATTGCCGCGCTGTCGGTTTCGATGATCGGGTCAGTGGGCCGCCGCGGCGATGTGCTCGATCTTCTGGAACATGAGACCGAAGGCAACATCTACTTTCTGATTGAGGTGGTGCGGGCGCTGGCGGAACATGCCGGGGGGCTCAGCCGAATCGGCGAAGTGACCCTGCCCGCGCACGTCTTCGTGGGCGGCGTCGAGACGATTGTCAGCCACCGCTTAGGGCGCGCGCCCGACTGGGGCACGGCGCTGCTCAAGCGCGCCGCGGTCGCCGGGCGCTGGCTCGACCTACGGGTGCTGGATCTGCTCAACACGCAAGCTGATCTGCTCGATGGACACACGCTGCTCGCCTGGTTGAGCGCTTGCGCGGATGCGGCCATCCTGGAGTATCGTGACGAAAGCTGGCGCTTTGCGCATGACAAACTGCGAGAACGATTGATCCGCGACCTGGGTGACGAGCTGCCACCCCTGCACCGCGAGATCGCCTTGGCACTTGAAGACATCTATGCCGACGCGCCGAGCTACCTCGCCTACGCCGAAACACTCCTCGATCACTGGCAGCGCGCAGGTGATCCGGCGAAAGAAGCCGAATACATCTTGCTGACCGCGACACAAGCGGTACGCTTCACCGGAAAATACAGCGTGGCGCAAAGTCGGTTGTGGCGGGCGCTCGATCTCATCACCGCAGGCAAGGTACGTGACAGTGATCGCGCCGAGCTGCGGGCGCTCCAACTGTTTGGCGATCTGTTGTCCCGACAAGCGCAGCCCGCCGCCGCTGCCGACTACTACGAAACCAGCGTGGAACTGGCCGAAGCGCTCGGTGACATGGCCGCGCTCAGTGCCAGCTTGATCGGCTTGGCGGAGGTAAGTTTGTCGCAGACCTTACTTATGCCCGCGGTCACCTATGCCGAAGCGGGTCTGCGGCTCAGTCAGGAAATCGCCGCGGATGCCCAGAGCGCGCGCTGCCTGCAACTGCTGGCGCAGGTGCACCTGTATCGCGGTGAGCTCGCTGACGCGTGGCATAAGTTCGAAGCCAGCCTCAAGCTGTATCACGATCTCGACTTACAACCGGAAGTTGTCGGCATTCTCAATGCGCTGGGCAGTCTCGCCGACCAACAGGCGCAGGTCGTCGATGCGCGCACGCTGTGGGAGCAGGGCTTAGCCCTCGCCCAACATCTCGGCGACCGCGTGCGCATGGGCATCCTCCTGCATAATCTCGGTCAGCTCGACGCCGATCATGGTCGTTTTCGGAGCGCACAGCTCCGAGTTGTTGAAGCGGTACGTATCTTCCGCGAAATGGGTCAGTGGAGACACCTCGGCATGGCGCTGACCACGCATGCGGCTTTACACCTGCGGCAGGGCAACATCCGGCAGGCCGAAGCGCTCATTCAGGACAGCCTCACCGTGCGCGGCGCGATCAACGACCGCGACGGCCTCGCCGTGACCAATTGCAGTCTGGCGGCAAACTACATCCTGCTTGGTGACTATCCACAAGCGGAGCGCCTGTTATCGGAGAGTCTGGCTTTCTTCCAGAGAGCCGGGAACCGCCGTTGGGTGGGTCGCACGCTGCGGGATCTCGGCCTGGTAGCTTATCTGCGCGACGAGTTCGAGCTGGCCGTTGAGCGCTTGCGCGAAAGCGTAGAACACTTTGAAGTGCTCAATGATCGGCGCGGTATGATTTATGCCCGGGCGGCGCTGGCGATGGTGCATGCCGACCGCCTGGAGTATGCGCGAGCGCAGGCGTATCTCGCGCAGGCCATCGAACTCACGCTGGCGGTTGGGCTGCCGCTGCCCAGCATGAGTGTGCTTGTCGCCGCGGCCATCCTCGCGATCCATTTGAATCAGCCAGAGACCGCCGCGCGCTGGAAAGGTCTGCTCTTGGCGCAGCCCGCGCTCACCCACGAAAACCGCTTGCTGCTCGTCCGGCTGCGCCCGATCCTGAAACAGCGCCTCGGCGCGGCTCGATTCGAACAACAGCGCGCCGACGGAGCAGAACTCAATCTCGACACCGAACTCGCTGCCCTCGCCCAGAATTATCTGGTTCTGCCCGTGCCGTGAACTTTCTGACCTAACCCTTGTATTAGGGAATAGACGAGAGGGCAACTGCGTGGATGATGAACACCTGGCGGAACAACTGAAACACGGTGACCGATCCGCGCTCACGCCGTTGGTAGAACGGCACTACGGTGCGCTCATCGGCTACGCCTACCGCCTGACGTATGGTGACCACGCGCTGGCCGAAGACCTCGTGCAGGAGACGTTTTTACGCGTGCTGCGCGGCATCCACACGTATGTTTACCCGCGCCCCTTCAAAGCATGGCTGTATGCTATCGCGACCAACATCGCCCGCAACCACTACGCCAGCGCCGACCAGCGCCACACACACAGTGACGATCCGGACGACCTGCCGGGCGAGGATGTGCCCGATGACTTAGTCAGCACGCAGGATGAGGAGCAGACGGTGATCGCCGCGCTAGCCAGCCTGCCCGACCTGCACCGCGAGGTCATCATCCTCGCCTACTACCAAGGGCTCACGCTGGCAGAAATTGCCGACGCGCTTCACATTCCGCTCGGCACCGTGAAATCCCGCCTCTCGAACGGCGTTGTCCGCCTACGCGAAAAGCTGAAGACCTATGAAACCACCTGATCACGATGTCCGCGCCTTCCTCGATAGCTGGCCAGCGCCGACGGTAGATCCCGCCGCGCAAGCCGAACTCATGCGGCGCTTACAGGCCATCCCGCTCACGCCAATGCGGCCGACTGCGCGCTTGAATGTCCGTTGGGCACGGCTGATTCTGCGCGCGCAGTTCCGCGTCGTTCACCCCATGACGTGGATCGCCTCGGCATTGATTGTGGCGCTCGGCGTGCTGGTGACGGGGGCACTCTATCAGCCGAGTATCAGCGCCACCGATCTCCCGTTCGTGCTGGTCGCGCCGCTGGTCGCCGCGGTCGGGGTCGCGTTTCTCTATGGCGTGGAGAATGACCCGCCCTTGGAACTGCAGCTGTCGACGCCAGTGTCACCGCATATCATCCTGCTCGCGCGGTTGGCGCTGTTGTACAGCTTTAATCTCGGCCTCGGCCTCGCCAGCAGTCTGGCGCTCGCCACCGTCCACGCGGAACTCTCACTCACGCCGCTGATTCTGGCGTGGCTCGCGCCCATGACCGCGCTCTCGGCGCTGGCTTTCCTACTGAGTGTGCTCGTCTTCGACCCGCTCGTGAGCGTGCTCGCGTGCTTCGCGCTGTGGTGCTCGCAGGTCGCCCGCCGCGCCGAGATCGCGCTGCCCGCGCTCCGGAGCTTGCCCGATCTGCTGCGCTCGGATTTGTACCCGGTCATGTTCCTCGCCGGAGCCGTGGCCATTCTCCTCGCTTTGTGGCTCGCCGACCGTGAGCAGCGTTGGTCGGCGTGAAAGGAGTCGCGCTGTGACAATCTGGCAATTCGCATGGCGGCGCGGTTGGCGCGCCGTCGGTTGGTTCCTGCCCATCGTGGCGACCGGCATCATCTTCGGGGCCATCCTGACCAGTCTCGGTGGTCTGCGTATCGCGTTTCTACGCTTTAACGCGCTAGAAGTCGTGCTGCCGCTGTTCGTCGGCGTGCAGGCGGCGCTGTTGTTCGCCCCGGACGATGAGCCGCCGCTGGAATTGATCCTGGCGAAACCGCGACCGCTCATGTACGTGCTGTTCGAACGGGTGGCGGCGCTGGCGCTCATCTATGGAGTGCTGGCGCTGACCGCCTCCTTAGTCGTGACGAGTCTGCCCAATGCCGAATCGCTCGTGCAGACCTTGATCCGCTGGCTGCCGCCATCCCTCTGCATGATCGGCGTCGGCGTGTGGATCAGCGTGAGCACGCGCAAAGCCAGCAATGGGGCGTTCGCCGCCGTCATGCTGTGCGGGGCGATGGCCGTGGGTCAATCCGTGCTGCTGCCCAAATATGACTTCATGGCCTGGGTGATGTTTTTCGTCCAGCCGTGGGACGTGACGCCGGAGCGGTATCTGGCGAACCGGCTGATCGTCGCATTGATCGGCATCGTCACATTACTTCTTACTATTAACCTCATGCGCGACAGCGAACGCATGCTCGGCACCAATCAGGCGGTGGTACTATGACCCAACTGCGGGGAATCATCTATTACGAACTGCTGATGAGCTGGCGACGGCGCTCGCTGCCAATCCTGATCCTGTTCTTCCTCGCGGCGCTGTTGTTCATCGGCGTGCTGGTCGGTGACGTAGCCTCGCCCATCAGCAGCGGCGTCATTGAGGTGCGGGTGGAAAATGGGATCACAACTGTCATCTCCCGCGCTGACGATGGCAGCCTGAGCGAACAACCGCTGGATGCTGAGGCGGCGCAAGCGCTGCCCGCGTGGCTGATCGGCATCAACCTTGACCTCGCGGAGACCAGCCTGCGCGGGATTTACGTGCTGCTGCCCGCACTCATGGTCATGGTGATCGGCATCATTCCGCTTTTAAGCGATACGATTCCGCTGGATCGTCAGTACCGTGTGCGCGAACTGCTCGATGCGTCACCGCTGCACCGCCGCACCTATCTCGGCGGCAAAGTGCTGTCGGTGTGGACTGGGCTGCTCGCCGGGATTGTCTTTTGTTTAGTACTCTATCAGCTTGTGTTCTACTTCTTGTACGGCCCCTACGATGTGCGCCCGCTGCTGCTGCTGTGGATCGGGCTGGTCATCCCTTTGACCCTGTTCGCCGCCGCCGTCGTCGTCCTATTCACCTCGTGGGCGGGCAGCCGCCGCTCCGGTCTCCTCGCGGCGCTGTTGCTCATTCCCATCGGCGTGTATCTGTATTTTGCGGCGGCGATGACACTGGGAAGTCTGGGACGCCTGATATACCCCGTCTACGGCCTCGGTCTGATGGATACATATCTCAACGATCCCAACTATCGCAGCCTGGTGCTGGCCGATGCCGCGGGCATGCTGAGCAGCTTACTGATGATCGGCGCGATCGTTTGGATCGCCGCGTGGGGTTATGCCCGTCTGCGTGAAGCGCGTTAGGAGAAAACGCCATGATTGAAATCGAAAACCTGAGCAAGACTTATCGTGGTGGGGTGAAAGCCCTGTCCAACCTCACGCTGACCGTCGATACGGGCATGTTCGGGTTAGTCGGGCCGAACGGCGCAGGCAAAACGACGCTCATGCGGATTCTCGCTGGGCTGCTGCGCCCGTCAGCGGGCCGCGTAACCGCCTTCGGTCACGATCTTGGCACATATAACGGTCGCCACGCGCTCAAGATGAACCTCGGTTATCTGCCGCAGGAACTGGGCCTCTACCCCAACCTGACCGCTTACGAATTCCTCGACTATATGGCGATTCTCAAAGGCATCACTGATGCGCGTGAACGCCAACGCCAGACCGAGGAACTGCTGGAGAAAGTGCGCCTCACGGCGGAGGCCAAGCGCCGACTCAAAACGTTTTCAGGTGGCATGAAGCGGCGCATTGGCATCGCGCAGGCGCTGCTCGGCAACCCGCGTCTGCTCATCGTCGACGAGCCGACCGCTGGTCTCGACCCGGAGGAGCGCGTGCGCTTCCGCAATCTGCTCGCGGATATGGCACTGGAACGCACCATTATCCTCTCAACCCACATCGTCGAGGACATCAGCCAAAGCTGCAATGATCTGGCGGTGATGCGCGGCGGCACGGTCATCTTTCGCGGGGCGCCTGCCGACCTAATCGACCGCGCGCGCGGTCACGTCTGGACGCTCACAGGACAACGCCCCGCTGACGACCTCACGGTTGTATCAACGCTGCACTTGCAGCATGGGGTACAGTATCGCGTGCTCGGCAATCCCGGCGGCGGTGCGCTGCCCGCCGAACCCACGCTGGAAGATGGCTATATGTGGCTGATGCAAACCGGGGAAACGATCAGGTGACTAAACGCTGCGAACTAGGAATTCAATTTGCAGAGCAAGAATAACGGTAGGGGCGCACCTACGTGTGCGCCCGGTTTCGGGCAGACACATCGGTCTGCCCCTACAAAGATAGGCTTCGTTCGATCCTTTTGCCATCCGTCTCACGAGGGACAGGGATCGGGGTGGTCTACGCTAGGCTGAGACGGTCGCCGCCGAAGGCTTAATGCTGGCAGGTGCAGAACTCCGCTTGCTCAGGAAGGGGGCGGGGTAGCGACCGCTGCAGACAGCGACGAAAAGCTGCTCCCAGTCCTGAGCAAAGCGGTCGATGCCGAAACGATCCAGCGCGGCACGGCGAGCATTCGCGCCCAGCACAGCCGCCAGCTTGGGCGACTCGATCAGCTTGTCCATACACCCGATCAGGTTGTCCGGGTTGAGCGCAACGTACCCATGCACGCCGGACTCGATCACCGAAGTCAATTCGGTCGTCTGTAGGCCGACGATCGGCAGGCCAACCATCATCGCTTCGATGATCGACAGGCCGAGACTCGTGTAGCGGATGGGGTTGAAGAAGAAGCGATACTGCGCGATGAATTCGGGGAGTTCGTCGTGCGGCAGTGCGCCTAACCCGCCAATCTCTTCTGACCCCAGGCCGATAATGTCCAGTGGGACATGCTGGCGCACGTACTCAAACACATCATAGCCGAGCCGCCGCCCGCGGGGTTTGAGATTGTTGACGACGACGATGCCGCGGTCAAGGTTGCCCTTGTACTCGACGGCAGGCACTACCACACCGTGATCAATGACCGTGGTCGGTGCGCCGCCGGAATCCCACATCAGGCGGTTGAAATCCGTGACGTGAACCAGCACGGTCGACGTATCTGCCACCGGATGTACCGTCTCGGTCGGCACCTGTTGGGGCGGGTCATGCTCGACAAAGAGTTTCGGCAAGCGCAGCTGTTTCTTTGACAGGATCTGGTACTGATCCTGCTCATAATGCTTGCGGTTCTGGAAGAGAATCGCATCGAGATGCAGATCGCGCACACGCTCCACCGGAACTTCGTGGACATTGCTGCCCCATGGGTATCCGACGCCGCGCCCCCCGTAGCCATGCGCCCGATCAGCGGTGACGGGCAGATAGAAATCGCAGTTCGCCTGCGTTAAGTAGTACAGATAGCTACCGTGAACATGCCAGGTCAGAATCCGCAGACGTTCGCTCATCCCTGCCTCCATAATTTATTTTGTAATTTTAGTGGTAATCCGTATGCCCGTGAAGGGGTCAGGTGGGCACTCTTGCCTGCATCAGCCTGCGGAGCTTCTTTACCCAATCTTGGCTCGACCACAACGTGCAGGACGGACCACCGAAATCGGCGCGCCCTTGACCTCATAACACCCAATCGACGTGGAATGCAGTAAAATCCCCAGGCGAGATTTTCTAGCTCAAAAGGTTTCTCATGGAAAAACATTTCGAACTTACCCGCCGCCGGGTCAAACTCTTTCTGGATGACTCCCGGCTCGGCGGAAAGCTTTATCCTGCCAAGCAGGCGCCCACGCTGACCAGCTATGCTGCACCCGATCGCATCCCCTATGCGCAGGCGCTGCAGGGCGATTATCACCCGGTTGCGGTGGGCGACCAGTTCGGGCCGCTGTGGTCGACGCACTGGGTCAAAGTTGAATATACAATTCCCGAAACCTGGCGCGGCGGCGAAGTCTTCCTGCTCTGGGACGCGACTTGCGAAGGCTGCATTTGGATCGATGGGCAGCCGCAGCAGGGCTTGATCGGCACGAACGATAACTGGGGTGAGATCAAGCCCCGGCGCGTGCGCTATCGTCTCACGCCATCTGCTACCGGTGGCGAAACAGGCAGCCTCTATATCGAAGTGGCGGTTAACACCCTGTTCGGCGCAGTCGACGACCCATTTCACAGCGTCGGATTGCTCCGTCAGGCGGAGATCGCCCTGTTCGACCGCGAAGCGTGGGATCTGTACTGGGACATGTTCGTGGTCGTCGATATCGCGCACAATCTACCGGACAGCGCGCGCGGCTTGCAGGCGCTCGACGTGGCGAACGAGATGGTCAACGCCATCGACCTGAATGACCGGACGACCTGGCCGGGGGCACGGGCACGGGCGCAGGCGTTTCTCAGCGAGAAGAACGGCGACTCGCAGCATCAGGTGTATGCGCTTGGTCACGCCCACATTGACACTGCCTGGCTGTGGCCGCTCGCCGAAACCAAGCGCAAGGTCGTGCGCAGCGTGACCAACGCGCTCCAGAACATCGACCAATACCCCGATTTCGTCTACGTGTTCTCGCAGGCGCAGCAGTATGCGTGGCTCAAGGACGAGCGCCCCGAACTCTACGAACGGGTCAAAGCCGCGGTTGCCGCCAAACGGATCATCCCGGTCGGCGGCACGTGGATCGAGCAGGACGGCAACATCCCGTCCGGCGAAGCGCACATCCGCCAATTCCTCTACGGCCAGCGCTTCTTCGAGCAGGAATTCGGCGAACGCTGCGCTGAGTTCTGGCTGCCGGACACGTTCGGCTACCCCGCCGCCCTCCCGCAGATCATGCGTGGCTCTGGCATCAAGTATTTCCTCACACAAAAACTGTCGTGGAACCAGTTCAACAAGCCGAATCGCTCCACATTCATCTGGGAAGGTCAGGATGGCAGTCAGGTCTTGACGCACTTCCCGCCCAGCGATACCTACAACGGCGTGTGCTCGGCGCGCGATCTGCTGTTTGGACTACAAAACTTCAAAGATCACGAACGGGCGCGGGAAAGCATGTACCTGTTCGGCTTCGGTGACGGTGGCGGCGGTCCAACTGAAGATATGCTGGAACGACTCGACCGCATGCGGGATGTCGACGGTGTGCCGCGCGTCAGGCAGACCGCGCCCATCGAGTTCTTCAAGAAGGCCGAAGAACGCTGGGATCGCTATACCAAGTGGGTCGGCGAACTGTACTTCGAACTGCACCGCGGCACATTCACGTCCCAGGCGCGCAACAAGCGCAACAATCGCAAAGCCGAACTGCTGCTCCGCGATGTCGAGATGCTCTCCGCGCTGGCGCTGTGGCAGACGGGCTATCCCTATCCACAAGCGGAGATCGACCGCCTGTGGAAGCTGCTGCTGCTCAACCAATTCCACGACATTCTCCCCGGCTCGTCGATCACCGCGGTCTACGAGGACTCGACCGTGCAGTATGCCGATCTGTTCGCCAGCGGTGAAAAGCTGCGGCAGGCGGCACTCGACGCGCTCATCCCGCCGTGCGATCCCTCCGGCAACTGCACGATTGGCGTGGTCAACACAACCGGCATTCGCCGTCAGGAAGTCGTCGAAGCGGATATGGTGGACAGCTTGCAAACCGCCGCGGACGGCAAGAGTCTGGTGCTGGTCGAAGCGCAGCCCTTCGGATTTGCCAGCTATCAACTGCCGGAAGAAGTCTGGGAAGTCAGCGGCTATCAGGAAGGCGACCTGTTCGTCCTCGAAAACAGCACGCTGCGCGCCACGTTTCGTGCCGATGGCCGCTTGATCAGCCTGTACTCGCACCTCATCGAACGCGAGGCCATCGTCGGCGAGGGTGGCAACCAGTTCGTACTCTACGACGACGATCCGGTCAACTGGGAGGCGTGGGATGTCGACGTGTTCCATCAGGAAAAGAAGAGCGCACCGCTTGCGGCAACCTCCGTCGAGCTGATCGAAACGGGTAAACTGCGGGCCGCGCTCCGCTTCACCTATGCGACCGCGTGCAGCCGCATCACGCAGACCGTGTCGCTGACGAGCACGGGGCAAATTCTCGAATTCGGGCACGAGGTCGATTGGCACGAAGCGCGCAAGATGCTGCGCCTCGAATTCCCGGTCGACGTGCGCGCCGAAAGCGCCACCTATGAGATGCAGCACGGCATCGTGAAGCGCCCCACCCACTACAACACGCCCTATGACCTCGCACGCTTTGAAGTCCCCGCGCACCGCTGGGCGGATCTCTCCGAACCGGGTTTTGGCGTCGCGCTGCTCAACGACTGCAAGTATGGCTACCGCATTCACGAGAACGTGATCGCGCTGTCACTGCTGCGCTCGCCCAAGTATCCGGATCCGGTGGCAGACATGGGCCAGCATGAGTTCAAGTGTGCGCTGTATGTGCACCAGCACTCAGTCGATTACAGTGAAGTCATCGGCGAAGCGCTGGCCTTCAACATTCCGCTGATCGTCCGCGGCAGCACGCAGCACCTGCGCGAATCCTTCTTCGAGGTGGAGAACGCCGAACTGATTGTGGACGCGCTCAAGAAGGCGGAAGACTCCGACGATCTGATCATGCGTCTGTACGAGCCAGAAGGCTTCCGCGGGACAGCACTGATCGGCTTGGGCTTGCCCGTGCGCCGCGTCGCGCTGTGCAACCTGCTCGAAGAAGAGATCGCCGAACTGGAAATCGTCGACGGTGTGATCGATCTGGAATTCGCACCGTTCCAGGTGATCACGCTCAAGCTCAGCCGCTAGGCCACCTTGACAACCCTCCAATACCTAATTACGTTTTAAGTTACGTTTAGTGTGTTGGAGGGTTGGATTATGCCGTATCGAACCATTGCCGATCTGCCCGAGAGCGTGCGCGATAACGTGCCGCAGCACGCACAGGAGATTTACCTCGCGGCCTTCAACAGCGCCTGGGAGCAGTACGACCAGCCGAGTGAGCGGCGCGGCGACGACACCCGCGAAGAAACTGCGCATCAGGTCGCATGGGCGGCGGTCAAACGCAAATATCAGAAAGACGAGAAGTCGGGCAAGTGGCGTCCACGTTAGGACGATTAGAGGCTAAGTACGTCGTCAAGATCAGTGTGATAGACTATTTGCATCTTCCACTCGATCTGACGACGTTCTTCCAAGGCAATCTAATGAGCTTTACTACACAGTTTAGAGAAGTGATAGAACCAATTTTGAGCAAATCGGGCTTTAAACTCGTGCGACAGCAAGTTGTTCCCTTTGAAGTCTTGGCCTACGAACGACCTAATCCGTTTTCTTCGCAGCCAGATCGAGTAACCTTTCACGGCGATGAAGAGAGATTGCACCTTTATTGTGAGGTGGTTAGTGGTCTTCGGCAGGATATGTTCCTGAAAACTTTGAAAGAGCTACTGCCAAATTTCGCTTCTTTGGATTACCCCGAATATAACCGATGGTCTTATTCCTCAGCAGATGAATTGGAAATGGTTCTTAAAGATATTGGTAGTCTTGTGGAGACTAGACTCATCACTTGGTTGCAAAGTCCAGCTCAGGATCCTTCAAGTCTTAGTTCTGAACCCAAAATTGCGCTAAGTCGGAAAGATGTTTGCGATCGATTTGCTGTTACTATTTCAGTTTTTGAGAATCTTGCAGAGCAAGCGCGTCGTAACGGAAATTATGAGGAGTCAAAACACTATGAAGAAGCTGTGGGACATTATGAGCGGCAGCTTCTGAATATTACTGATGAAGATGGAGATATTTTTGGAAGAACTTAAGGTGTGAAGAATCAAAAAGCGCGGGAGCGATTAGCTCCCGCGCTTTGGTAAGTCACAACTGAAATGTCACAGCGTTCAAAAGTACCTGTATCCGCGCAATACAGATTCAAAGCCCTCGACCATTAGTACGGGTCAGCTCCACACATTACTGCGCTTCCACCTCCCGCCTATCAACCAAGTCGTCTACTTGGGGTCTTACTCGCTTTCGCGATGAGGAGTCTCATCTGGAGGTCAGTTTCCCACTTAGATGCTTTCAGCGGTTATCTGCTCCGGAGATTGCTACTCGGCTGTGCCACTGGCATGACAACCGACACACAAGCGCTCCG
>JAYRZU010000018.1:0-85362 GCA_041916315.1 Anaerolineae bacterium | reverse complement strand
CGGGTCGACGATGGACGAGCCACCCCAGAAGTTTTTGCCATCCTCATAGCCGACACGGTTGCAGTGGATCACGTAGTTGGTGAACATGCTGCCATAGGCCTGATTCACCAGTTCGACCCAGCGCGTGCCCGACAGCCGATCGCCACCGTCGAGGCCGCGCGACGGACTGGCGCTCTGGAACAGCAGCATATCCGCGCCATCCAGCCACAGCACATACGCGGGTGACGTATGCCAGAAATCCTCGCAGATCAGCATGCCGACGCGGCCAAAGCGCGTGTTGAACGCGCGGATGTGTTCGCCCTGATCGAAGTAGCGCCCCTCGTCGAACATGCCGTAGGTCGGCAGGTAGATTTTGTGGTGGATGTGCAGCACTTCCCCGCCGGAGAGATACGCCGCCGCGGTGTAGTAGCGCTGGCGTTCGTCCTCATGTACAAAGCCGACCATCAGGTCGAGGCGCTTGGACGCGTCGAGCAGCGCGGCGAATGTCGGGTCACTGCGCTTGGTGCGGATGGCCACTTCCGGCACGAGATCCTGCACCTGATACCCGGTCAGCGAGAGTTCTGGGAACACCAGCAGCTCGACGTTCTGACTCGCCGCCTGTTCGATATAGGCGAGATGTTTCTCCAAGTTGTGGCGCACATCCCCGATTTTCGGGTAGATCTGCGCCAACCCCACGTTCACATGCATACCGCTAACTCCTTAAGGACAAACGACTCAACACAAAGGCGCAAAGTCGCCATAACGCCAAGAAAAGAAGTAGGGACGCGTTTCTACGCGTCCGCATGATTAAACTATATACTTCGGATGCTGCTTCAATCGATCTCTGACTTTGCGCCTTCGCGTCTTCGTGTCTTTGCGTTGAGTCGTTTCTCTGTGGTGAATAGTCTTTGGACTGCCACGACCAGAAATCCAGCATCCAGCACTTGGTCCGCGCGCAGACCTATGACCAGCGGTGACGCATCCGCCCGCAGGAAGCCGATGCCGAACATCCCCGCGCTGAGCAGCGCCAGCATGATCCAGAAGCGGCGTTCGCCACGCGTTCTTATTCCCACCAACGTGCTGATCACCGCCAGTACCATGCCGAAGCGCGCGGTCGCGTAGCGCGGCGCGAGGATACCGTATACGTCGCGCGTCTCCCACACCAACCAGTCGGGATAGTTGGCCAGCGTGTCGACTTCGCGCCCGTAGCCACAGCCCGCCGCCGCACACCCGATCCACCCGGCGAGGGCGATCAGCGGCAGCGCCCACGCCCAACGGCTGAGCAGTGCCCGCTGATCCAGCTCGCGCCAGCGCGCCATGAGCGCTATGCCCGCATACGCGCCGAGCACCGCGCCATGCCAACCAAGTCCGCCCAATTCCAAGCGCAGGATTTCGTCAGTGTGCGCGGCGAAATACTCCCAAGTCAGCGCCACGTATTCCAACCGCGCACCGATCAACCCGAGCACGACCGCCGCCAGCACCACATCGATCACCTGTGCGAGACGATACGGCGAGCGATACAGACTGCTCATGACCGCCGCGAATGCGGCCAAAATTAGCGCGAGACTATAAACGGGCAGGCGAAACGCACCAAAATAGAGGACCGGGTCAAGCACGCGACTTTTGCTCCAACGATTTAGTGTAGTTTATACCCAAAGCCCCGACTGGGCAATAGATCCGGACTCAGTTGTCAAAGCCCGTCCGAAGTCCAATGCGTAAACAAATGAAGTAGGTTTAATATGTTGATGTACCAAAAAACTTCACAACTGCATCCTTGGAGAAAAAATGAAGAAGCTACTGGTTTTGGCAATGTTGCTGATCAGCAGTTTGGGCGCGGTACATGCCCAACCGGGTCCGGCCAACTGGACGATCATGCATTACACCGCCGTCGACAATAACCTCGAAGGCGCGGCCTTTAACGATTATTACGAGATGCAGAGCGTTGGCAGCGGAAACGGGGTCAACATCGTCACCCAGTTAGATCGAGCCGCTGGTTTCGAAGCGCGCTTTGGCGATTGGACCGATACCCGCCGCTTCTTCATGGAATATGTCCCCGCCGAACCGCCCGTCGATCTGGACGGGATGCGGGCCGCAGTGGTGGATTGGGCGGTCACACAGGGCTATGGCACCGCCGAAGAGCTCACGGCGCAGGTGGCGCAAACGCCCGACGAACGCATCCAGCAGTTGTACGCGGCGAACAACCTCGAAGCCCAGTTTGACCAGACCCCAGTCGCCGAACTCGGCGAAGTCGATATGGGCGACCCACAGGCGCTGGTTGACTTCATCGAGTGGGCCGTCACCGATTACCCGGCGGAACACTACATGCTCGTGATCGGCAGTCACGGCGGCGGTTGGCGCGGCATCGGCCCGGATGATGGCAGCGAACCGCCCTCCATGCTCGAACTGCCGGAGATCGTCGCCGCGCTGGCGACCGCGCAGCAAGACCTCGGCCTCGACCGCTTCGACATCGTCGGCTTCGACGCCTGCCTCATGGCCGTGACCGATGTCGCCGTCGCGCTCGAACCGTTCGCCGATTACGTGCTGTTCTCGGAGGAAGTCATCCCCAGCAACGGCTGGGAATACTTCAACAGCATCACCGCCATGCAGCAGAATCCCGATTGGGACGCCTTTCAGGTCGGCGCGGCCTTCATCGATACCTACATGGATTACTATGCCGGCCCGGGTCAGCGCACCAAAGTCGGGCTGTCACTGGTCGAAACGGCGAGTCTGCCCGATCTGCTCACCACGCTGAGCGATTTCTCGGCGACGGTCGGCACGGATACCGCATCCCTGCTCTCGGCGCTCGGCACGGCACGCAACAACAGCCAGATCTTCGGGGCGTCGCTCGGCAATCGCGCGGACATTTACTCCTACGTCGATCTGCGCGATTTTATGAACTGGTTCAGCCTGCAAACCAGCATCACCGACGACGCCTACAACGCCGCGCAGGCGGTGATCGCCGCCTACGACCGCACGGTCGCTTATTCGCGCGCGGACAGCGTCCTGCCGGGCGGCACGGGACTCGCCATATATCTCCCCAGCGGCCCGCTGACCTATGACGCGACCTATACCGACGCCGCGCCCACCGATTTCGCGCTCTGGCAAGACTATCTCAACCAGTTCTACCAGACGATCATCAACGAGCTTGACGGCAGCGCACTCCAGTTGGAAGTCACGAGCGTCTTCACGATAGGCGACAGCGCTAGCCTGATCGATAATCCGGTGGTCTTCTTCAACGCGGCGGGGTTGGGTGTCGTCGACCTCTCCTACTACATCTTCTACCAGAATGACGACGGATCGCAGGTCGTCGTGGATACCGCGCCGATCTCGTACACCACCACGCTCCCGACGGGCGAAACCGTCAAGGAGTACCCCAACGAACTGACGCCGAGCACGTTCATGTGGAGCGTCGAATTCCCCGTCGTCACCGATGGCACAAATTCGGTGCTGGCGCTGCTGCAATCCACGGCGGGTTCCGGCAATGAAATGACCGTGAGCGGGACGTATGTCACCGCGCAAGGATCGCAGCCCGCGACGTTGATCTTCAACAGCGAAACAAAAGCGTATATGGGCATCCTCGCCAGCGATGGCACGACCGCCTACCAGCCGAACCCAGCGCCGGGAGATCAGTTCCTCGTCGATCTGATAACTCTGAATCCGGATGGCTCAGTCGCGGTGGTGCCGCAGACCAACGCGCCGCTAACCTTTGGTCTGGAGCCGTTCACGTTTCACTACGAACCCGCGCCGAGCGGCAATTACCGCATCAGCCTGTCGATCACCGATCTGGCCGGGAACCTCACCCGGACCGCGGCGGACGTGAGCATCAACAACGAAGGTCTCGATGGCTTCGTGCGCGGCTATACCGATACCAACGAAGGCATTTACTTCCAGTATCCGCGCGTGTGGGGCGAAAGCTACAGCTTCACCAACGACGACGGCAGCCTCACCAACGCGCTGAGTGATGAAGCGCAGACGCAGGGTATCTTCGTCGATGTCTACCTCGAAACCGACGCCGCCTCTGCTTTGGATGCCGTGCTGGCCAACGTCGACGGCGCGGTGAGCGACATCAGCGAGACGAGCATCGGCGGGCTACCCGCGTTGGTCGCCAGCTACACTACCGTCATTGATGATCTGCCTTCGACCTCCTATGTCATCAGCGTGGCGAACGAACCCGCGGCGTCGGTGGTCGTGTTGACCTTCACCGCCTGGGGCACAGACGTGCAGCCCGACGCCGACGTGCTGAGTCTCGTCGATCAGACGCTGCAATTCTTCCCGCCGATTCTGGAGTAAAGCAAGTCGCATAGGGGTGAGGCAGCGGGATCTCATCAGCCTCGCCCCTACGCTTACCGGCGCTCACAGCGCCCCCGGCATTAAGAATGTGTCAAGAATATGACACTTGCCCGCGAAGATTACGATTAGCCCCGCCCCACGTTAACCCGCGGTGCTATACTGATGCCCGTACGTTGAACTATCGACGACGACTAAGGAGTCTTCAATGGGCATTAGTTCAATTCTGGGGGCGCTCTCGCTTCTGGGTTTTCTGCTCTTCCTCGGTGGTATCGCCACTGTGGTGTTGTCCGCTTCGCAAAACCGACCCGTTCGCGGTGGTGTACTGTTGGCCGTGGTCGGTATCATCATCGGCATTCTCTTCAGCGTCATCAGCCAAGGCATTCTGATCGTTCAACCGACCGAAGTCGCCGTCATCTTCAATACGCTGAACGGTGATCTGGAAGACCCACCGCGGACCGCCGGGACGCACATCGTGGTTCCCGTACTCCAGACAGTCACGATCTACCCGATTTCACAGCAGGAATACACCATGTCGGGCACGAGCAACGAAGGCGCCCGCACAGGCAATGACGCCGTTCGAGCCCGCACCGTCGATGGTCAGGAAGTGTCGCTCGACATCACTGTGCTGTACGCGATTGACCCGACCAAGGCGAACATCGTGCATACTCGGTGGCCGGTGGGCTATCAGGATAACTTCATCCGCCCGACGGTCCGCGGCTTTGTTCGCGATACGATTTCGCAGTATCGCGCCGTCGATATTTACGGTGAACAGCGCACGGCGGTCGAAACGAATATTCAGGATCTGCTGGCCATCCGCATGGCCGAAGAAGGTTTTACCCTCTCCGATGTCCTCGTCCGCGACATCACCTTCTCGGATCAGTTCTCGCAGTCGATTGAAAACGCGCAGATTGCGCAGCAGGAAGCCGAACGCGCCCGGTTGGTCGTCCAGCAGCGCCAGCAGGAAGCGGAACAGGCGCGCGCGGTCGCCGCTGGTGAACGTGACGCAGCCATCACCCGCGCCGAAGGTGAAGCGCAGGCCATCGTCCTCCGCGCCGAAGCCGAAGCGCAGGCGCTCGAACTGGTCGCGCAGGTTCTGAGCGATAACCCGAACCTGATCCAGTATCAATATGTGCAGAACCTGTCGGATAATGTGCAGTTGATGCTCGTGCCGTCCAACAGCCCGTTCTTGTTCGACTTCCAGAGTCTGACGGAAAGCGTACCGCAGCCAGAAGCCACCGCCGAACCGGGTAACTAAACGTTGAGCTAACAGCCGCTCCCCCGTCCGCGTTCTACGCGGGGGAGCGGCAAGCTGCAGCGCTGACCGCTAAAAGGACCGCGGCAGTCTAGGTCATGGTTTGGGCGGTACGCTGCAGCGGCTGCGCTTTCCAGTAGGTGAGCGTTCGCCACAACCATTCCATCAGGCCGAAGCGGAAGCGGCGCATCCACCACCCGCTGATCACGACCTGCGCGCCGTAAATCACCAGTACCAACCCGAGCGTCGCCAGCGGCGCGACCTGATCGTACAGGCCAAAGCCATAGCCGTAGAACAGCGTTGTGCACACCAGCGAATGCGTCAGGTAATTGCTCAGCGCCATCTGCCCGACCGGAGCCATCCAGCCCAACCGCTCGGCATTGAGGAGCACCGCGCTGGCATAGACAAAACTGAGCGCCGGCGCGCCGATGTGGACACCCACACTGACGAACGCCATGTTTCCCTCCGCATAGCCGAGCAGCATCAGCGCGTTGCCAATTAAGCCGACAGGGAGTGCCCACTTCCACCAGCGGCGCAGGAACGGCTGGTAACGGTTCGGTTCGTCGAGCCAGCCCTCACGTCCCACCACCAACCCGAGCAGGAACATCACCAGCACCATCGGAATTTGAATGTCGAGCACAAAGCTGGCATTCGCGCGGTAGCTCACCAACTGACCGTAGGTGCCGCTGCTGAACAGCCCAATTTCGTCCATGAGCATCATTTCGCTGACCTGACCGAGATCGCTGGCCGTACCAAAGTAGATCAACGCGGCAACAGCGATGATGGCCGCGCTTCCGAGCAACACGCGCGTCGGCAGCTTGCGCACGAGCAGCAGGAGTACGCCTGCAACCGCGTACAAGCGCAAAATATCACCATCCCACACCAGAATCGCGTGCGCCATGCCGATCGCGAGCAGCACCGCTAACCGCCGCAGGTACATCCCCACAAACGATCTGCCGCTGCCTGCACTGCGGCGCATTTGCACGGCAAAGCCCACGCCAAACAGAAAGCTGAACAGCAGATAGAATTTCGTGACGGCGAAGAAGGCAATCGCCGCCTCGATCAGTTGGTCGAGTTCCGTGCCACGCGTGCCGAGCGTGCCCGCGCGCAGCGCCGACCCGCTGAAATCCAGCATATTGACGAGCAGTACGCCGAACAGCGCGAAGCCGCGCAGTACGTCGAGGACGAGGATCCGGTTCTGGATCGGTTGAAGAGGGGTTGCACTCATACACAGTCTCCGGTAAATAACAGCACGAAAATGACGGCGGGCTGCAGCAGCCTGCCGGAAGTACCTCGTTCAGTTCAACGCTGACGTGGTTTAGCGCAGCGTGATGCCGTGGAACACGGTAGTGATCAGCACCCGCGCTGCTTCCTTCCGCGCCAGCAGACCTTCGTGGACGCCCTGCCACGCCGCATACAGCGCGTAGTTCAGCACATGCAGCACCCACTCGGCAGAAAGATCCGGGCGCAGTTCGCCGTTCGCCTGCCCGCGCTGGATCAGGTCGAGAATCGGCGTCTGGGTGGCGCGATCCGCGACCATGAAGTCAGGATGCAGATCGAGAATCGGCTCATTCAGCAGAAAGTGCAGCTTATCGCCGAGCGGGATCAGCGCCTCGACCAGCCGCACAAGGGCGTCATACACGCTGCCCTGGTCCAGTGCGCTGGCGGTAATCGCCTGTGTGACCATCTCCAGAGCACGATAGCCCAACGCTAGAATCAGTTCATCGCGTCCGGCGAAGTAGCGGTGCAGCGTGGCCTTGCCGATTCCGGCGTAGTCTGCCACTTCCGCAAGCGTCGCCGTCGGTTTGACGACCAGCAGTTCACCCGCTTTATTCAGTAGTTCAACGCGGCGCATATCCCGCATATCAGCACTTGACATGAATACTCCGTAGCTCAATTGAGACTATTTTATCTCATTTGATTGACTTGTCAATCACCTTTTTAAGCGCCGCTCCCGGCTGTTCTCCGAGTCACCTCCCAATTTCTTGGGGATTACATCCGTTATTACGTTGCATTAATCTACGACTGCTATACTGCAATCAGTATGTTGCCTTTCTAACGACAACAAGGAGTCTTCAATGGGCGTTAGTTCAATTCTGGGAGCGCTGTCGCTTCTTGGTTTCTTGCTTTTCCTCGGAGGTATCGCGGCGGTGGTACTGTCCGCGTCGCAAAATCGACCGGTGCGCAGTGGCGTGACACTGGCGGTCATCGGCGTTGTTGTGGGTATCCTCTTCAGCGTGGTTAGTCAGGGGATCATGATCGTCGAGCCGCAGCAGGTGGCGGTCGTCGTCAACACCCTGAACGGTGAGCTTGACCCGAACCCGCGGCGCGGTGGTACACACATCATCGTCCCGGTGGTGCAGCAAGCGTTCACTTATCCGGTGGCCCAGCAGTCGGTGACCATGGACGAAGCGGCAGGTGGCGAAGGCCCCATTGTCGCGCGTACCTCGGACGGGCAGGAAGTGCGTTTGGATGTGTCGGTACTCTACAGCGTTGATCCGGCCAATGTCAACACGCTCCATCTGCGTTGGGGGCAGGAACGGTATGGGCGTGAATTCGTCGTGCCGCAGACGCGCGGTATCGTGCGTGATGCCGTCTCCGGGTTTGAAGCCGCCGATATCTACGCTGGGGGCCGCGAAACCCTGACCAGCAATGCCGCTGATCGACTGCGCACCCGTCTGGCCGCCGAAGGCCTGACCATGTCCGACCTGATTATCCGCGACATCACCTTCTCGGTGCAGTACGCGGAAGCGATTGAACAGGCGCAGGTCGCCGCGCAAGAAGGTGAACGCGCTCGGCTCGTCGTCCAGCAGCGCCAGCAGGAAGCCGAACAGGCGCGCGCGGTCGCCGCGGGTGAACGTGACGCCGCCATCGCCCGGGCTGAAGGTGAAGCGCAGGCCATCGTCCTCCGCGCGGAAGCCGAAGCGCAGGCGCTCCAGTTGGTCGCCGAAGTGCTGGCCGCCAACCCGAACCTGATCCAGTATCAGTACGTGCAGAATCTGTCGGATAACGTGCAGTTGATGCTCGTGCCGTCCAACAGCCCGTTCCTCTTCGACTTCCAGAGCCTGACGGAAAACGTGCCGCAGGCGCAGCCGGAATCGACCACCGAATAAGCGCCAGCCGCGCGATCCGCGGTGCTCGTAAAGTCCGCGCGATCCGCTAGAATATCTACACCATCGTAAGGACGAGGCATGACCTCGTCCTTTTGCTAACCGGGAAAGGATCGCATGCTTCGTCTCTCCGCTGCCGTCTGGTTAGCCCTCATCCTGCTGATCGGCCTGCTGCTCACCGCCTGCCAACCTGCGCCTGATCAAGCGAGCGCCGCCCAGATCGTCACGCTCACACCGACGCCTGCGCCCGCCATGCCGATCCTGCCCACGCACACGCCCCGCCCCATCAATGGCGCGCCGCCGAGCCTGATACCCACTGCCAGTGCCACCACCAGCATCATCGCGCCTACAGGCACGGGCGAGGCAAGCCTCACCCTTACGACTACGGTGATTGCGCCGACTGCCACCATCGAGCCGATGATTACGCTCGGCTTCTCGGTCGAAAACCGACCGATCACCGCCTACCGCTTCGGTTCTGGCGACCGGATTATCGTGCTGGTCGGCGGGATTCACGGGGGCTGGGAGGCGAACACCGTCACGCTCATGGACGAGTTCCGCGCGCATTTCACTGCACACCCCGCCGATCTGCCCGCCGCGACCTCACTCGTGATCATCCCGGCGCTGAATCCGGATGGCGTCACTCGGGGACGCACCGCCGAGGGCCGCTTCAACGCCAATCGCGTCGATCTGAATCGCAATTGGGACTGTGACTGGTCGCCGCAGGCACAGTGGCGCGATCAGATTGTGAGCGCGGGCAGCGCCCCAATGTCGGAACCAGAAACGCGCGCCCTCGCCGCCTACCTGCATCGCCTGCGCCCGGCTGTCCTGCTCTCGTTTCACAGTGCCGCCAACGGCGTTTACCGCGGGACATGTGACGGCGATCACGGCTCGGCGCTCATGAGCCAGATTTTCGGACAGGCCGCACCCTATCCCTACCAGTCCAGTTTCACTGCGTACCCGGTCACGGGCACGCTGGCCGATTGGGCGGATAGGGAGGGGATCGCCGCCGCCGATGTCGAGCTGATCGATTCGACCAATACCGATTTCGCCCGCAATCTGCGCGGCGTGCTCGCCGTGCTCAACTGGTTAGCCGGGAGGTAACCTCATGCTGCCCCAACGATCTGCGGCTTACGAGAACGCGCCGCTGGAAGAACTGCTCTCTGTGCTGCTGCGCCAGTTCAAACGCCCGCTCAAGTCACGCGGGGTCACGCTGACCGACGCCGAAGCCGATCAACTCGCCCAAGCGATCACAGCGCGTCAACCGCTGACAGCGCAAGCTATCGCCGTGCGGGACGCGCTGAGCGCGCTCGTCGCCGAAAGCGAAGGCGTGCTCAGCCAGTGGGATCTCACCTTCGAGCAGGCGCTCGACACGGAGATGAATGCTATTCCCGGTTGGGAGAGCACCGCCGACTTTCTCGAACTCGCCAACATCAAGAGCAACGCCGAACTGCGCATCTCCACCGGGTCGATTTTGCTGCTGGCGCTCGGCGAACCCAGCCGCATTGAACATCTGCGCTTTCTCGCCACCCGCCCCGCCGATCTCGACACCGTCCTCGCCCGCCGCATCCTCGACTTTGGGGCAAACGAGTAAAGATTCAACGCAGAGGCGCCAGGGCGCAAAGCCTAGAATCAAGAAGACGAGGCATGAGCTTATTTCACAATTGGTGAAATAATCAACCTCACCCTGCTTGCTGCGCAAGCCGTCCCTCTCCGTGGGGAGAGGGACACGACCCGCCGTGCTTTTGCCCCTCGCCCTCTGGAGAGGGGCGTTTGAGCGAAGCGAAACGGGGTGAGGTTAGGCAAAATGTCGATTCTGAAATGACTTCATGCATTATCTGGACACCATCGTCCCGTCTGACTCCCCTCCCTGAATTCGGGGTGGGGTCGGAAACAGCAGAGAATCAAAAGGACGAGGCATGCCTCGTCCCTACATTCTTTCTTCGCGCCTTTGCGTTGAGTCTTGCTGGCTTTTCGATCTATTCCGACGCGATTTGCTCGTCGGTTTTGCCGAAGCGCCGCTTGCGCGTACCGTATTCGTTCAGCGCCTTGCGCAGCTCATCCTCGTTGAAGTCCGGCCAGTAGGTCGGCGTCGAGTACAGCTCGGAGTACGCGCCCTGCCAGATGAGGAAGTTGCTCACGCGCAGCTCGCCGCTCGTGCGAATGATCAGATCGGGATCGGGCAGGTCGCTCGTGTAGAGGTAGCTGCTGATCAACTGCTCGGTGATCTGCTCTTCGGGGATGCGATCCCGCACGATGTGCTGCACCGCCCGCACAATCTCATTGCGCCCGCCATAGTTGAAGGCAATATTGAGGATCAGCCGCCGGTTGTCCTTGGTGACCTCCATCGCCTTACGAATCTTCTTCTGCAAACCCTGGCTGATGCCGTCCAGTTCGCCGATATGCCGGAGCTGCACGCCGCTTTCATGGAGTTCGTTCAGTTCGCGGTCGATCACCGCTTCGAGGATGCGCATCAGCATTTGCACTTCTGTACGCGGACGCGACCAATTTTCCGTCGAAAAGGCGTAAATCGTCAGAATCTCGACTTTGAACTTCACACAGGCTTTGAGGATGCGGCGCAAATTTTCGGTCCCATGCCGGTGACCTTCAGTGCGCGGCAAACCGCGCGCTTTCGCCCAACGCCCATTGCCATCCATGATGATGGCGACGTGGCGCGGGACGCGCTCTAATGGAATGTACTCGACCTGTTCCGGTGCAGCCGCAACCATACCCTACCCAACCCCCACGACTAAGCGTGCCTAGACATCCATAATGTCTTTCTCTTTAGCCTTGACGAGTGCGTCAATCTCAGCAATGAATTTATCGGTGAGCTTCTGAGTTTCGTCGGCACCATGCTTCGCTTCATCTTCGGAGATCATCTTCTCTTTCTCGAACTCCTTGATGTCATCGTTGCTGTGGCGGCGAATATTCCGGACAGATACGCGGGCGTCTTCAGCGCGTTTGTGCACGAGCTTGACCATCTCCTGACGGCGTTCGCGCGTGAGCGGCGGCATGTTCAGGCGGATCACATCGTTATCCACGTTCGGGTTGAGGTTGATTTCCGAGACGCGAATCGCCTTTTCAATCGCCTTGACCGCGCCTTTGTCGTAGGGGCGAATCAAGATCTGCATGGCTTCGGGCGTGGAGATCGTGGCCAATTGACGCAGTTCGGTCTCCTGCCCATAGTATTCGACGGGCAGGCGTTCGACCAGAGCAGTGCTGGCGCGCCCCCCACGCATGCCGTGCAGGTCCTGTTCAAACACGGCAACCGTGCTTTTCATCTTTTGCTGCGTTTCTTTAATAATGTCTTCGATCATGCCGTTTCCTTAGCGCAGATGACCGCGCTCCTCCCTGAGTATATACACTGAACCGCCCAACATTCCTCAAGGATTGAGGACTAAGGACTGAGGACTGAGAAAGCTGACTCAGTCCTGTGACCTCAGTCCTCAGTCCTGTTGTTTCCTTAGGCGTGCGCCCAACCCTGCCAGCCGCGCGCCTGCCACGCCGCGTACAAGGCCACTGAGCCGACCGTCGCCACGTTCAGGCTGGCGACCGCGCCGCGCATAGGCAGCGCCAGCAGCAAATCGCACGTATCGCGCACGAGGCGGCGCATCCCTTCACCCTCGCTCCCCAGCACGATGCCGATGCTCATGTTGAGATCGGTCTTGTCAATCGGGGGGACGTTCGGGCCGATGTCCAAACCCACCATCCACACATCCTGCTCTTTGAGATCGCGCATCGTCTGCACCAGGTTCGTCACGCGCACGATCTGCAAATGTTCAACCGCGCCCGACGAGGCATTGACGACCGCCGGGGTCACATCCACGCCGCGCCGATCCTGCAGGATGACGCCGTGAATGCCGACCGCGTCGGCGACGCGCATCAGCACGCCGACGTTCTGCGGGTCTTTCAGCAGGTCCAGCAGCAGGATGAACGGCTTTTCGCCGCGTGTCTTGCCGAGTTCCAGAACCTGCGGCACTTCCACGTACGGATACGGGCTGGCGCGCAGCGCCATATTCTGATGATTCGCGCCCTGCGCCAAATCGTCGATGATGCGCCGCTGCACCTTTTTGACCTTGACGCCGCGTTCATTCGCTACGCCAATGATCTCCGCGACGATCCCTTTTTCTTCGACCGTTTCGGTGATCACGAGCTGCTCGCACTGGCGGCGGCCAGCGCGCAGCGTTTCCATGATGGCCCAGTGTCCGTACAGAAATTCACTCATGTCGTCTTCCAAATCGTGCCATCGGGGCGATCTTCCAGCGTCACGCCCACCTTCGCGAGTTCATTGCGGATGCGGTCGCTTTCGGCCCAGTTCTTGTTCACGCGGGCTTCGGCGCGCATCTTGATCAGCAGTTCGATCAGCGCACCTTCGCGCGCCCCGTCGCCGCCCGTCGCCGCATCATGTTCCGGTATGAGTCCTAACACGGTGCCGCCGAGATCGGTGTAAGCGGCGTGAATCGCGTTGAGCACATCCAACCCGACCGCCGTCCCGCTGTTGAGCAGCGTGTTGACCTCACGCGTCAGTTCTTGCAGCGTGGCAATGGCCAGCGGCGTGGTGAAATCATCGTCCATCGCGGCGGCGAAATCCGCGCGCGTCTTGCTGACCACGTCGAGGATCGCGCTGCCGTCACCGCTGCCCGCGGGGGCGCTGTTCATGGCGCGGCGCGTCAGGCGCACCGCATTGTAGATGCGTTCCCACCCGCGTTCCGCGCCGTCAATCGCCCCATCTTCGTAGGTGATCGGGTTGCTGTAGTGCACGCTCAGCATGAACATGCGGATCGCTTCCGGACGGTACTTCTTGAGCGCGTCGGCCAGCGTGACAAAGTTGCCGAGGCTCTTCGACATTTTGACCGGGTTACCATCGCGATCCGGCACCATCAGCGAGCCGACCAGCATCCAGTAGTTCGCGAAGTCGACCTCATTCGCGCATTCGCTCTGCGCAATTTCCGATTCGTTGTGCGGGAAGATATTGTCGATGCCGCCGCCGTGAATGTCGAAGGTCGCGCCGAGGTACTTCTTCGCCATCGCCGAGCATTCAATGTGCCAACCGGGGAAGCCTTCGCCCCACGGGCTGTCCCAACGCAGGATGTGTTCCGGATCGGCGCGCTTCCACAGCGCGAAGTCTTCGGGATTGCGCTTCTCACCGCGCACTTCCACACGCGACCCCGCCGCCTGCGCCTCAACCCGGCGATTCGACAGCTTGCCGTAATCGGGGTCGGTCGTCACGTCGAAGTACACACTGCCATCGCTCACATACGCATGTTCCTTGCGGATGAGCGTTTCAATCAGCTTGATTTGTTCGGGGATGTGCCCGCTCGCACGCGGCGAAATATCCGGGCGCTGCACGCCGAGCGCATCCATCGCATCGAAGTAGGCTTTGGTGTACGTCTCGACCACCTGCATCGGCTTTGACTGCGTCTGCCGCGCCTTCTTCAGGATGCGATCTTCTTCCGTGTCGAGCAGATGCCCCACGTCCGTGATGTTCTGCACGTACAGCACATCCAGCCCCGTGTACCGCAGGTAACGCACGACCACGTCGAAGGCGGTGTAGTTCTTCGCATGGCCGATGTGGGGGTAGTCGTAGACGGTCGGTCCGCAGACGTAAATGCCGACTTTGCCCGGTTCAATGGGTTCGAAGTCTTGTTTTTCGCGTCCGAGAACGTTGTAAATCCGCAGCGGCATGGGTTCGTCTTTCTGCTCTGTCGATGTCAGTCTATGCAGTTACCATCATCATTGCGCCGAAAGGCTACCCTGACGTATGTCCACTGTGAGCTTTCGGCTGTTTTCACTTAAAATTGATTTTAGCGCACATCAAGGCGTCGGCATAGTTCTAGTTTCGCATTGTTTCAAAATCTATTATCGAGGTGAAACCGCATGTCGCAGCGTGCTTATCTTTGCCTGACAGATGATAATCACTGGGCCGTGGTCGCCGGAGACGGGTCGGAACCGGAGCGCATGATCCTCGCGATCGGCGATCCGTTCGACATGGACACGATCAACCAGTCCGTGGCCGATCTCGACGCGTGGGCGCAAGCCAACGACATTGACCTCACCTCGCCCGAATTCCCGATTTTGTGCAACTGGACACTGGAAGACCTCATCGAACCGGAAGTTTTTGATCAGGTGTTTGGCGAAGAATAACTCAAGGGCTGAGGTTCGAGGACTGAGGACTGAGTAACAGCAAAGGACTGACTCAACACCATGAATTCACCCGCGGCACCCTATGCACTGCGCCCTCAGTCCTCAATCCTCAGTCCTCGCGCTCTTCACGAGTGGCGCTATGTCGCCCTGTTCACGCTGATCGTCATCATCCTCCTGACCACGCCCTACGTCGTCGCGTGGAACGCCCAAACCGATCAGTGGCGCTTCGGCGGGTCGCTGTTCGGCGTCGAAGATGGCAACTCATACCTCGGCAAGATGCGCCTCGGCGCGCGCGGCATCTGGGATTTCTATCTGTTTTACACCTCTGAACCGCACGCGTCCGCACCGCTGTTCTACCTGCCGTACATCATTGCCGGGCAGATCGTCGGGCGTTTCTTCGACCCAACCGATCCACGTCTCGCGCACGCGCTGATGATCGCGTTCCGCGTTTTGCAAGCCATCTGCAACGCGCTCCTGATCCCGGTCATGTACGCCTTCATCGCCGCCTTCACCCGCTCGGTCAAAACGCGCCGCCTCGCGCTGACGCTGGCGACCTTCGGCGGCGGGCTCGGTTGGCTGCTGGCGCTCACTGGCAACAACGGCTTGCTCGGTTCACTGCCCATCGATGTGTATGTGCCGGAGGGCTTCTCGTTTCTGGTGCTGTTTGGCCTGCCGCACATCGCATTGGGGCGGGCGGCGCTGTTGCTGATGCTGCTGGCGGTGATGAAGATCGGCTCACCACCCGCAACCAAGCCAACCTCACCCCAAGCCCCTCTCCTAAAGGAGAGGGGCTTAAAGCGCGTGTTTCTTCTCCCCCTCGCCCTTGGGAGAGGGGGCCGGGGGGTGAGGTTGCTTTTTCTCGCCATCGTCTGCGGCTACATCGTCGCGCTGGCGGTGCCGTTCTATCTCGCGCTGGGATACGTGATTTTGGGCGCGTGGGGACTCGCCGCGTGGCTGCTCAACCGCCGCTTTCCGACGCGCTTATTCTGGCAGGCGGTGATTGTCGGCATGGCGACGCTGCCGATTTTCGGTTATTTCTTCTGGCAGTTTTTCGTAAACCGCGCTTTTGTAATCTGGAGCGCCCAAAACGATCTGCCGTCGCCGCACGTCCTGCATTACGTGTTCGGCTACGCGCTGCTGACCATTCCGGCGGCGGTGGCAGTGTGGCGCATTTGGAAGCAGCGGAGTGTAGGGACGAGACATATCTCGTCCTCTGTTTTACAAATCGACCAGACAGGACGAGGCATGCCTCGTCCCTACGACAATACGACACCCCCTCTCCGAGCGGAGAGGGGGCCGGGGGGTGAGGTTAGACTCGCCCTCCTCTTCGGTTGGCTGTTGATCGTCCCGGTCCTCGTCTACCTGCCGATCAACGTGCAGCGACGCATGTCCGAAGGCGTGATCGTCCCGCTGGCGCTCCTCGCGGCGCTCGGCTTACGTTGGATCGCGCGGCGAATTCGCTTTGGGCGTGCGTTCCAATACGCCCTCACAGGTGCGGCGCTGCTGACCAGCGTGTTTCTACTGTTCGGCGGCTTTCTGGCGGCGTCCAATCCCGGTCGCCCGATCTTTCGCCCTGCTGAGGAAATCGCCGCCTTCGATTGGCTCGCCGCCAACGCCGAACCGGACGCCGTGATCCTCACCGCGCCGGAGACGGGTAACGCGATCCCCGCCTACACCTCACTGCGCACGTACATGGGTCACGGACCCGAAACGCTCCACTGGCAAGACAAAACGGAGACGCTCACCCGCTTCTATCGCGGGGAACTGGACGAAGATGAGCGCAGTCGGCTGTACGCAGGCGGTGAGCACGACTCGTGGGATTATGCGCCTGTACGCTACGTCTACTTTGGCGAACGCGAACGCGCCCTCAGGGGAGATTCAATGGCGTGGGCGGATGGACTAACGCTGATCTATGATGTGGATGGGGTACAAATCTATAGGAGCGAGTAGAAAGTTAAAAGTAAAAAGTTAAAAGTGAGAACAAGTGCTAAGCACCCGCCACACTTTTAACTTTCAACTTTTGTCTTTTAACTTGCATTTACTTTTTGCCGTCCGTCGGCTTGGCAAAGATGATACGCCCGGTATCGCGGGTGATCAGCTTGGTGACTTCCACATAGATCGTGCGATCCATGAACGACGCGCCGCCTTCGACGATCACCATTGTGCCATCTTCCAGATAACCGACGCCTTGCCCCTGCTCTTTGCCATCCTGCAAAATGCGCAGCGCGAAGCTCTCGCCGGGGATGTAAGCCGAGCGCACGGCGTTCGCCAGCTCGTTGATGTTGAGCACGGTCGCACCGTTGGCCTTCGCCACCTGATTCATCGGGAAATCAATCGTCAGGATCGGCGCTTTCAGCTTGACCGCCAAGGCGACCAGCTTATCATCGACTTCCGGGACATCGGGGATATCTTCTTCGATGATCTTGAACAGCATACCGTTCGAGCGCTGCAATTCATTGAGGATGCTCAAGCCGCGCCGACCGCGCGCGCGCCGCTGCGTATCCGACGAATCGGCGACGCGGTGCAGCTCGGCGATCACGAAACGTGGGGCGACCAGTGTCCCGCCGACGAAACCCGTCCGCGCGATGTCGACAATGCGCCCGTCGATCAACACGCTCGTATCCAACAGCAGTTGCCGTTCCACACCCGCCACGTCGTTTTCGCGCTTCAGGCCGATGCCGAACCGCTCATTGAGGAACAGCCATACCTCGCGCGACCGCACGCGAAAGATCGTCGTCATGAGGTATACGGAGCATATCAGCACGATAGGCGGCAGCAGTGTGCCTAAGCTGCCGTCAAACAGCGATAGCGGGTACGCCGCCATCAGCCCGATCAGCAGCCCGATGATCATGCCCGCCAGCGACGTGAACAAAATCTCGATGGGCATTTCCGTCACCATGCGGCTGAGCACCCGAATCGGGCGCACCGTGATCCACGGGGTGAGCACCAGACCGAACAAAATCCCAACCAGCGAGAAAATGAAAGAGGTCGCCAGTTCAGGTAGGGTGAATGCGACGGCCGTCGTGACGCCCAACCGCGCACCAATGAGGGCAAAGATGACCATGCCGAGCAAGCGGGAGGCAAAATCTATTGACATCGGGACTCCCTGACTAACATTGACCCGTCTGGAGGCGCGCGAATGAATGGGGACGTGCGTCAGGCGGGTGACCAAAATGAGGGCAGCAGCAACCAGTCAAAGCATAGTTACTATGACGCGTGGATATTAACATAGTTGGGAAAATTCAACAACGAAGGTTAAGTGCACCATCCGGCAGGGATTGCCAATCGGGTCGGGCTTACTCGTAAGGGCGCACGGTTGTGCGCCCTTACACCTTACTGTCAACTGTGCACAGATTTACGGATACTTGCGGTTGAGCATCCGCGCGTAGGGAATCGTCTCGCGAATGTGAGGCAAGCCGCATACCCACGCGACCGTGCGCTCAATGCCGATGCCGAAGCCCGCATGCGGCACGCTGCCGAACTTGCGCAGGTCGAGATACCAGCGGTAGTTTTCGGGATGCAGGCCGATGGTGGCAATACGCTCATCCAGCAGCTTAGGATCGTAGATGCGTTCGCTGCCGCCGATGATCTCGCCGTAGCCTTCCGGCGCGAGCAGATCGACGCTGCGGCACACTTCCGGGCGACCATCGACAGGCTGCATATAGAACGCCTTGACCGCGGTCGGGTAGTGATACACGAACACCGGGCGGTCGAACATCTCCGCCAGCGCGGTTTCATGCGGGCTGCCAAAGTCTTCGCCCCATTCGATCTTCAGTTCGTTTTTCTCGTCGCCTTCCGGCATAGCCGCATACTTGGCTTGCAGACGCGCGACCGCGTCGTCATAGCTGATGCGCACGAACGGCGCTTTGATCGCTTCCAGCTTGGCAATATCGCGCTCGATCACGCCGAGTTCGGGGAGATGCTTCGCCAGCACCTGCTCGACCACATAGGCGATCATCTGCTCTTCGAGATCCATCAGCTCTTCCAGGTTGACGAAGGCCGCTTCCGGCTCCATCATCCAAAATTCCTGCAGATGGCGGCGCGTCTTCGACTTTTCCGCGCGGAACGTCGGGCCGAAGCAGTACACCTTGCCGAACGCCATCATGTTGGCTTCGTTGTAGAGCTGCCCCGTCTGCGCGAGGAAGGCGGGTTCGCCGTGATAGTCGATCTCGAACAGCGACGTCGTGTTTTCACCTGCCGTCGGCGTGAGGATTGGCGTATCGACCAGCAGGTAGCCATTCATATCCATGAAGTCACGCAGCGCCTTGATGATGGTCGCGCGAATGCGCAAAATCGCCCACTGACGGCTGGAACGCAGCCACAAATGGCGCTGATCCATCAGGAATTCAACGCCATGTTCCTTCGGCGTGATCGGGTATTCCTCGGCCATGTTGACCAGCGTCAGGTTCTTGATGCCCAGTTCATAGCCGCCGGGGATGCCGGGCGCGCGGCTGTCTTCACGCACTGTCCCGGTCACGGTGATCGAGCTTTCCTGCGTCAGCTTGCCCGCGACCGCAAATTCCGCCTCATCCATCTCCTTCTTGAAGGCCACGCACTGAATGATGCCCGTGCCGTCGCGCAGTTGGATGAACTGCAGTTTGCCCTTATCGGTGCGGTTGTACACCCACCCTTTGAGCGTCACTTCTTGCCCTACATAATCGGCGATCTGCCGGATGGTGATGTCTGCCACTCTCGTCGCTTTCTAAGCCTAATTTATGCAACACCCCTTGATTATACCTGTCACCGCGTGAGTTCTCGAAGATGCCATTTGCCTGTTTTTTGCAGACATTGCACATCCACCGCTTCCCCTCCGCAGGCTTGCCCATCCTCCCACTGCGGATTACTGTAGAAGCGCACCTACTACCCTGAATCTCAGGAGAGAATCGCATGTCCAGCTTCCGTAAATTTCTACTGATCACCAGTCTGCTGATCGCCTTCACGCTGACGCTGCCCGCCGCCGCGCAGGATGCAACGCCGTTCCCCGGCTGTGGCGAAGCGGAATATCCCGCGTGGGCCAGCGCGGACGGCGAATGCACGCTGAATCAGGCGCTGCATGTCGAAACCGCCTACAGCTACCCGGCCATTCTCAACGATTATGCGTTCGCCAAAGCCATCGTCATGCAGTACTTCCGCGACCGCGAAGCGACGTTCTGGAGTTTCCTGATGACAGGGCCGTTCGTCGAAACCAATTCCGCGCCGTGGACGCTGCAAATCAGCGGTGAGACGTATACGCCGACCGGGGATCTGCTCAGCGTGGTCTTCACCGAATATGAGTACACTGGCGGCGCACACCCCAACACGACCTACACCACCTTCACCTTCGATCTCGTCAACGAGCGCCAACTGCTGTGGTCGGATCTCTTGGCGGACGGAGTGACGCTGGAGGCGATCGCGGCCATCGTGCAGCTCGCCGAAACCCTGACCGAGATGACCGATCCCGAGTGGTTGGCGACCGGAACCGCGCCCACCCCAGAGAATTACGCCAATTTCGCGCTCACGCCAGACGGCCTGCTGATCATTTTCCCGCCGTATCAGGTCGCCACCTATGCCGCTGGCCCGCAGAAAATCACGCTGCCGTACAGCGATCTGGAAGGCATCCTCAAACCGGAGTACCTCGGCGTCAGCTGAGCTTGGCACACTGTCGGCTCTCAGAGGATGAGGCATGCGGGGAGAGGAAAGACGCTGCGCGTAATGTCGTCTCCCCTCCCTGAATTCGGGGAGGGGCCGGGGGTGGGGTCGGACGCGGCAGATGCGCAGAAGCGCGTGTCTCCCTGAATGCGGGCTGACCTCGCATACCCCTTTTCTCACGCAGCAATCAGCCGATTCCGTTACAATCGGGCGGATAGTCGAGGAGTGACAGCGAAAAACGGATGACTGCGACTGCTAGCGCCTCACGCGCGCGGGCAAACAAGGGACTAATCTGGCGGCTGGTAGTGCGCGGCGGGCTGCTGCTCGGCACGCTCACTGTGCTGCTCGCCGCCGCCAGCGTGATCATCGCGCGCCGGGATGCTGACGACGTGTGCCTCAACCTCTCCGACTACAGCGGCATCACGCGCCTGTACTACATCGATACTGCTTATGGACGCGTGCATGAACTCCCCGTGTCCAACAGCTTCAGCAACCTCGGTGCTAGCTCAGCGGATGGGCGCTATTCCGCCTACTTCCATGTGCGCGCCGATCAGACGATGGACTTGCTGATGGCCGAATACCCCGACGACAATCAGCCCGTAATCACCACCGTGATCCGCTCGGGACTGCGCGCAGAAACCCCGCTCGATTCCATCAATCATGTGCTCTGGTCGCCGGATGGCAGTCGCTTCGCCTACCTGTGGCGTGACCTCGCTGGCCAACTCGCTCTGTCCGTCTACAACCTGGCCGATCAGACGGACCAGACGATCCCGTATACTTTGCGCGGCAACACCTCATTTTTCAACGGCGTGCAGATCACGGGTTGGTCGGGCGACAGCCGTGCCTTTGCCGTGCAGGAACGCACGGGTGGCGCGCTCTACTTCCGCTTTTATACCACCGAACCGCTCGTGTTGATCGCGACCGAACTCGATGATGTGCCGCTTTATTTCGGCAGTTGGTCGCCCATCGGCGCGCAGTTCGCCGCCGCTGATCTCGGCACGGCGGAATCGTCCACGCTCTATCTGCACGACCTGAACGCACCCCCCGTCGCCATTCCGCTGGACATCCCCCGCCGCAACGTGCAAGGTGTGTACTGGTCACCGGATGGCCGCTACTTCACGCTCATCAGTTACATCAGCGAGTGTGTCGGCGCGGCCTGCGATCTCTACTGGCGCTTTGATGTGTACGCGCGCGACGGCACCCTGATCGCGGGCAATCTTTCCGGCCTGCATACCGTCCCCGCCGATCAGGGCGACCGCATCGTCATGGGCATGTGGCAGGACGATCACCGCTGGTTATGGGCGGAACAGCCGACCGCCGACGCGCGCATCGATCTCGTAGCGCTGGATGTGCGCAGCGGTAACCGCACGACCGTCGTGTCCAATCTGATCGACAACTACGTGGCCGATATGTTCTACTTTAGTCCACAGCGCTGGCTGTACGTGCTGCCGAACAGTCAATCTCCGCCGAGCATTCCCCAAAATGATTGGCTCATCGTGCCGTGGCAGGATGCTGACGCGGTCCGGGTCGATCTGTTCAACGTGGCGACCGGGGAGCTGACGCCGATCATCAGTCAAGCCGCGGCGGTGCTGGGAACCACCGAATTCTCTGGCACGGGCTTCTGGGATTGGAGCGGGCAGCGCGCGCTCGTCGTGTGGTCGCGGGGGCAGCCGCCCGATCAGCAGACCTATCTCACGGCGCTCAATCTAGCGGATGGCTCGATCCACACCACCACGGAGGCCGCGACGCATATTCAGTTGGTCAGTTGGATCAGCGATACGCTGATCGGCTTCGTCCGGCAAACCGAAAACGCCTATGCGCTCGATATGTTGGATATCGGCACGGGCGCGCAGCAGCACCTGCTCGATCTGACGAACAGCAGTCGGCAGTGGACGGGCACACTGCGGCCGTCTGGCGATCAACTGGCGGTCAACATCCAAGGCTCGAATCCGACGGGCAGCACCTACCTGATACCGCTCGACGGCTCGGAATCAGCCGTGTTGAGCGACCGCACCACCAGTTCGATGCTCTGGTCGCCCGACGGGTCGCGGATCGTCTTCATCGAATACACGCGCACAACTCCGCGCGTGGTGATCGCCGCGCCCGATGGGACACGCCTCAGCGTGATCCCTGTGCGCACCATACCATCGACCGCATCGATCTGGCTAGGGGGATGGTCGCGCTGCGATCCGCCCACGTTGTGAGGGACATTCGACGATGAAGCTGACATCCCCGCTCGCGAACCTCCTCCGGGGCGCGCTCCCGCTCGGGCTGCTGCTGGCGCTGCTCTCCGCCGCCAGCGTGACGTTCTCCCGCGGTGACGATTACCGCTGCCTCACCTTCTCGGACTTCACCGGCGCGCCCGCCAGCCGCATTCTCGACACCGCGGCCGGTCAGCGCCAGCGGCTGCCGCTGGCGGGGGATGTCGTGTTCCGCGCAACATCGCCCGATGGCCGCTACATCGCCGCCTACCGCGCGCTGCCGGGACAGCACATGGCGCTCACGCTGACCAGCACGGACGGCGCCGTACCCGCCCACGTCATCTACACGGGGCGTTATGGCAGCGCGCAGAGCAGCAGCACGCCGCTGCTCTGGTCGCCAGACAGCCGTTCGTTCGCTTACCTGTGGCGCGATCCGGATCAGGACGGTTTTACACTGGCGATCTATCCCATCGATGATGGCACCGCGCAGACGCTCACGAATACGCCGACCACCTTCGGGTCGGCGACCTACAGCCTTACCCTGATCGGCTGGTCGGGCGACAGCCGCGTGCTCACGCTGCGCGAACGCGCTTATCTCTCCGACCGGGTGCGCTTCTTCGCCACCAATCCGCTGACCGAACTCGCCACCCCCTTTGACGAGACGCCGCTGCTCATGGCGGAATGGTCACCGATCGGGGCGACGCTCGCCGCCGTCGAACGCTTTGAAGGGCAAGCCGCGCTGCTGGTAGGCGCGCTCGACGCACCGTTCACGCCGATCACGCTGGACGTGGCGCGGCGCGATCTGCAAGGCATTGTCTGGTCGCCCAGCGGTGAGTATTTCGTCGTGGTCAGCCATCACAGCCGCTGCCTCGCCTCCGCCTGCGATATCTTCTGGCGCTACGATCTCTACCGCCGCGATGGCACACCCGTCGCGCTCAACCTGCCCGGTCTGCACGAACAGGCCGCCGAACCGCCGATTCAAGTGCTGCTCGGCTTGTGGCATGGTGATCAGTGGGTATGGGCGCAGCAGGATGACGCCACGACGCCGCTCAACCTCGCCGCCTTGGATACTGCCACGGGGGAAATGACGCTGTTGGCGCAGAACGTGGTACGCGGCTACGTGCAGGACATCTTCTACGTGCCGCCGGACTTCGCTACTTTGCCGAATGCGTGGGTGCTGCTCAAACAGCCCGTCGGCGCGCGCTTGATCGTCCCGACTCGCGTTGATGGTCACATCAATGTTGATCTGCTGGATCTGGAGACCGGAACGCGCACGAATCTCGTCAGCGGCGTCGATACGCTCAGCCGCCCCGGCGACCGCATCGGTTCGGCCTTCTGGCGAGAGGATGCGCGCGCGGCGCAGGTATTGTGGTCACGCCGCGCTGATTCCGCCCGGCAGACCTATCTAACGCTCTACGACCTCGACACCGCCTCCCTGTATGCCACTGCCGAGGGCACGACGCACATCCTCGCCCCGCAGTGGATCGACGCCGAACGGGTGGTCTTCATCAACCAGCGCGGCAATCGCTACGCATTCACCTTGTTCAACACGACGACGGGCACGCAGATCGACCTCGCGGAGCTGCCCAGCGGCGTCACGCGCTGGGACGGGGTGCTCAGCCCGGATGGCGAGGCGCTGGCCGCCCGTGTGACCATCAATGCCCGTTCCAACGGCTTTCTGGTGCTGGCAGCGCTCGACGGCTCGGGAGCGGTCGAAGTCAGCCGGGATGCCGCCCACTCACCCATCTGGTCGCCGGATGGCGCGCACCTCGCCTACCTCACCTTTGACGGCACGGACGCGGGTCTGCGCTTCGCCAGCGCGGACGGGCAGGTGCTCGGCACGTACCGCATCGATAACACCGCCCTGAGTGCCACTATGCTCACGGCGTGGACGCGCTGCGACGTAGGGAGCGCCGCCTGATGCGCCGATCACCGCTGTTCTTGGTCATCCGCACCGCCTTGATCGCCCTTGGCCTGCTGATCGCGCTCTCGGCAGGGAGTCTTGCGCTCTCGCGCGGCGACGCCTACCGCTGTGTCGTGCTTTACGACGGCTACACGGTCGCGCCCGTCACCTACATCCTCGACACCGCCACCGGGCACACGGTGCTGGATCGGCGCGAAGTGCAGCGCCTGTACAGCATCAACTCGCCAGATGGCGCATCCCGCGCGGGCTTCGTGCAGCGCTTCGGCGAACGCGCCACCATGACGCTGCTGCTCGACACACCGCAGGGTCAGCGCGTTGTGCAAACAGGCATCGACGCTTCCAGCCAGTCGAACGGCTACCAGCAGATCGCGTGGGCGCGCGATGGGAGCGCGTTCGCCTTCATGTGGCGTGATCTGGCGCGGCGGCGCTTCCTCACCATCGCCGATGCGACCGGGACAATCCGCCAGAGCATCCCCTACACGCGCACGGTGGACAGCCACCCCACGCTCGATCCGGTCACCATCGCGGGTTGGTCAGGCGACAGTCAGTACCTGGTGATCGCCGAGTTCGACGGGCGGCGCTTCTATCATCATGTTTTCGCCGCCGCCGATCTCACGCCGCGGCCTTCCCCGCTGGCGACGCTGCCCGTCATCACCGCCGAACTCGCGCCCGTCGGTGCTCAGCTCGCCGCCATCGGCATCGACGCGGTCGGCGCGGCACACCTCTATCTCGCCGATGTGAGCGGCGCGACCGATCTGATCGACGTGCCGCTCCAGCATGATGTGCTCTCGTGGCGGCTGGCGTGGTCGCCGACGGGCGCGTATGTCGCTGTCGAGCGGATCTCCGGCTGTCAAACCGCTTCATGCGCCGAGGCGGGCTGGCACTTCGAGATCTACGCAGCCGCGGGCACGCCCGCCGCGCCGTCGCTCCGCGGGTTAGGTTTGGGCGGCAGCGCATCCGGCATTTTGCCTGCTCAGTGGCAGGGCGATCACTGGGTGTGGGTGGAGCGGGTTGACGATGGCGGACGCTACGACCTCGTCCGCCTCGACGTGCCGACGGGCGGGCGCACGACGCTCGTCCCGGATCTCGTGCCAGAATACGCCGACGACCTCTTCTTTGTGCCGCCGGACACCGTGTGGAATTCGATCTTCACCAATGGCGCGATCTTCCCTATGTCCGCCGAACCGCGCGCCGTCGTCCCCTTCTACGACGGGGAGTTCATCGGCGTCGATCTGGTCGACACGGCCACCGGCATCCGCACCGAACTCTTGCGCGGCGTTGATATGCTGGCGCACACGCATTTCGGCTCGGGATCAGATTTCTGGTGGGGCGGCGCGGACTCCGCGTGGGTGTCGTGGATTGCGCCGCATGGCGACGCCTTCCTCACGGTGATCGACACGCGCGCGGGCACGTTCAGCACCTCGCCCGCCAGCCGCGCCGTGTGGCGCCCGCAGTGGATTACCGCAGACGCTATCGGCTTCATCGACCCGCGCCCCGACGATTACGCGCTCATGCTCTTTGACCCAGTCGCCGGTACGGCAACGCCGCTCATCCGCGTCGACCCGAACACCATTGCGTGGCGCGCCGCGCTCACCACCGACAGCGGGATGGTCGCGGCGGCGGCGGGGGGTTCAGACTTCATCGGCAAGCCGCTCACGCTGATCGATCTGGTGGATGCCTCCACGCAGCGCGTGCTCAGCCACCAATCGGCGGGGACGTTCGTCTGGTCGCCGGATGGCACACAAATCGCCTTTGCAGAGAACAACAATCGTCAGGCGAACATCGCCATCAGTGATAGACTGGGATCAGCAGTGCAGCGCTTCACACCGCGGCAGTTCACGACGACGCCGTTCATTCAGTTCATCGCGTGGACGCAGTGCTAGCCGCAATCCGCACGGTCTGCGTGTGGATCGCCACGATGTCGTCGACGTTTTTCGCGTAGCCGCCCGCCATCGCAATGGCGACAGGCAAGCCCGCTTCCCGGCACAAGCCCAGCACCAAGCGATCCCGTTCCGCCAGCCCCGCCATGCTCAACGCCATGCGCCCCAGCCGATCCCCGTGATAGGGGTCAGCGCCCGCTAGATAAATCGCGATGTCCGCGCCACTCATGGCGATGGCGCGGCGCACGCCTTCCTCCGCCAGTTCGAGGTACACCGCGTCCCCGGTGCCGTCCGGCAGTTCGATGTCGAGATCGCTGCGTTCTTTGTGAAACGGGAAGTTCTTCGCGCCATGAATCGAAAACGTGAACACCGTCGGGTCGCCCTGCAAAATCTGCGCCGTGCCGTTGCCCTGATGCACGTCGAGGTCGAGGATCACCACGCGGCGGACGCGGCCTTCGGCTTGCAGGGCGCGCGCGGCGATGGCGCTGTCGTTGAACACGCAGTAACCCTCGCCGTGATCGCGGCAGGCGTGATGCGTCCCGCCCGCCAGATTCACTGCGATCCCCTCGTCCAGCGCCGTGCGCCCCGCCATAATCGTCGCACCTGACGACCGCCGCGACCGTTCCACCATCTCCGGCGACCAGGGAAAACCAATGCGGCGGATTTCGTGTGCGGTCAGGTCGCCACCCACCACCCGTTCCAGATAGTCGGCGTCGTGCGCGCGCAAAATCTGCTCGTCGGTGGCGGCGGGCGGCACAATCAAATCCTCCAGCGCGATGATCCCCTCGGCGAGGATGCGCTCGCGCAGCAGGCGGTATTTTGCCATCGGGAAACGGTGATTTTCGGGCAGCGGCAGCACAAACGTGTCGGAATAGAAGGCTTTCATGAATTACCCCAGTAAATTCCATCGCCCGACCGTCAGAGCAGCGGGCTAGGCGTAAAAAGCCCCGTAAACGGGGCTGTGCAGCCTGCTTCAGCAGGCTTTTTTCGCTTGCCGGAGGCTTGAGCCTCCGGTGACGTGCGCTGCCTTTACACCTTCGTGATCCTATCCCCCACGCGGATCGTGCCGCCTTGTACAACACGGCAGTTCACGCCGCGCCGCCGCGCTTGCCGACCCACAGGCGAATTCACCCACTGGATCGCCGCGTGACCAAACCGCTCGGTGAACTTGGCACAGCCTGTGTGCGGCACGGCGCTGATTTCAAGGATCACTGTTCCGAGCGCGATGCGCTGCCCCGGTGGCAAATTCTCGGCGCTGATGTCGAAATCGACGTACAGTTGATCGCCTGCCCACGGCCACAGCGACCGATCCCCCGCAATCAGGTTGGCGATGCGGCTGTTCATCAGCGTGATCTGTGCTTCCGGGTTGGCGCTGCCATCGGGCATGGCCTTGCTGCCGCGCGCCTTCCAGTTATCGCCCGCTAAGCCATCCGTCAGGCTGATCTCGGCGCTGTCCAGCAGCACACGCTGATCAATCGCCGGGCGCGCGACGATGAGTTCAATCACGCCGCCTTCGCTCGGCGAGTCGCCGAGCGTCTGCAAACCGGCTTCCAGTTCTTCCATCGTGAGGTGGGTCGCTTGCATGGGTGGTTCTCCCTCAAACAATCTCACCAACCAGCATCTCGCGCAAAGAAGCTCAGGACACGAAAGTTATGAAGCAGGCAGTCCCTGGTAGGGACGCGCTTCTGCGCGTCCGCTGTGACGGACAGCCAGAAGGCTGTCCCTACACAAGACTGGCATCGCTTCTCCGCCCAAGCGCGAAGGGGTGAGGTTGTAGTGTGAACGATGCTTTATAGCTTGCGGCTTTTCGCGCCGCTGTCAATGTCCAAGCTGCCGAGACGCTTAGGCGCGCTCCCGGTTGAGGCGACCGCGATTCTTGTACGCCCCGCCACCGGAACTCCCCATATCGATCAGGAAGGCGATGATGAGCCACACCCATTCGATCCCCTCCACGCCGCCCGCCGCGACCGCGACATAGGCCAGCGTCGTCCACGGCAGAAACAGAATGCCCATGATGGGAATGATCAAATTGTCAAACGTGGCCTGCCAGCGGGCTTGATCGGTGATCGCCCACAGCAGCGCGGCCGCGCGTGGCCCAATCAGGAGCAGAATAGTGATTAAACAGCACATGGTTCCCTCCAATGCGGGTTCATATCATCTCAAACTATCTATACGCAGAAGAGGCTCCCAGGGGTGCAAAACCGCGACTAATTAGCGTGAGTTAGGGATAGGCTGCTTGTCGATCCATCCGCATGTGATCGTGCACCCCTCACCCCCAACCCCTCTCCCACGCAAGCGGGGAGAGGGGAGACAAACAACACTTTTGCTGTCTCCCCTCCCTGAATTCGGGGAGGGGCGGGGGTGGGGTCAGAAACGTGTTATCCATAAGTCACTTCAAATCGCGTCGAGATTGAAGCCCCACAGCAGCATCGCCTCGCCGACCAGCGGCTGCGCGACCGCCAACACAATCGTGCCGTCTAAGCCCGCTTTCGCGCGCGCCAGCTCGACCGCGCGATCCAGCGACGGCACATACGTCACATCGCTGTGATACTGGCGGGCGGCGGTCAGCGCGGTGTCCGGGTCGGGGAAGCGCACGTTGAAGTTGATCTTGCTCTCCGTCAGGATAAGCGCGGCGCTCCGCCGCGCGAACACCTGATACACACCCTCATAGTCGCGGTCGACGGGCGTGCCGAGGATCGTGATCAGCGGCGTGCTGATCGGGATGCTCTCCAAGACCGAGCGCGCCGCGACCACCGTCGTCGAGCCATCCACCCAGATCGCCGGGCGATCCTGCAGTTTGTGCATCCGCCCGTACCACTTCACGTCCGCCAACCCCGTATGAATCGCCGCCAGGTATTCCGGTGATGCGTGTGAGATGCCCGCCAGTCGCCCGTGCATGTTGCCCGCGCCTTGAATCGCCAGCGTCGCATTCATGACCTGATACGTGCCTTTGAGCGAGAGCGTCATGTCGCCGTAGCGACCGTAGCGCATGCGCACGCCCGTCTCCGTTTCGCCGAGGTATTCGCCCATGTCCTGCGGCGCGATCCACGCAAACTCCGCGTTGACCGCGTCGGCTTCCGTCTGGATCATGGCGAGGGCTTCGGGCGCTTGCGGCACGCTGTAGGCGTAACTGTACGGCTTGATGATCCCGGCTTTGTGCCACGCGATGCGCTCAATCGTGCGACCCAACTGCTTGACGTGCTCCAGCATGATCGGCGTGAACAAGGACAGGCGGTTCGGCACAACGCTGATGTCGTCGTAGCGCCCGCCGCGCCCGACTTCCAGCACCGCCGCGTTAACGCCCTGCTCGTCGAACCAGCGCAGCGCAATCGCCAGAAAGATCCCCTGTGGGCTGAAGTACTGCTTGCCCGTCAGCGTACTCTCGATCTGATCGATGTAGGGCGCGAGACTGTCGAGGATGCGCACAAAATCCGCGGAGGGAATGGCGCGCCCATTCACGCGGATGCGTTCGCGCCACGAGACGAGGTGCGGACTGGTGATCGTGCCGACCGTGTGCCCCAAGTGCTGCAAGAGCTTCGCCGTGATGACCGTGGTCGAACCTTTGCCCTTGCTCCCAGTCACGACCGCGTATTCGCGCGGGTAGTCGAGCAGGTCGGCCATCTGGATCAACTGTTTGGTCGGCGTTGTGTCGCGCGAATCTTCGTCGGGACCGCGTTCCACATCGCGCAGCCGCGCAATCGACCGGAAAATGTAAGTGATCGCTTCACCTTCGTCATAAAAGCGCATGTTAATCGTCCTTAAGCCGTCATTTGAACCGGAGCCGAGGTGGTTTACAGTTATCAGTGATCGGTGCGTAGAATATTGGAGTAGGTTTTTGGGTTGTGCGGACGCGATAAATCGCGTCCCTACACAAGAACCTTTTTCTCGTAGGGACGCCATTCATGGCGTCCGCAAAGCCCAAAATGAACCGCCCACTATTCTACCGATCTGCCGCCTCCCTCATACTTCCCCCTCGCCTAAAGGCGAGGGGCTAGGGGGTGAGGTTTGCAGTACTGTCAACTGATAACTTGCTTTCCTAAGGCATCCCATGTTCACCAAATCATTCCTTGTGCTGCTGATTGTAACAGTTCTCGCCTCGGCAGGTGGGATCACTTCTGCCGCCGCGACCGCTGTGCCGTGTCCGCTCGCGCCGCGCTCGCGACTGCACGTCGGCGCGGAAGCGGTCGTCGCGCCGGGCATCGATCTGCTCAACCTGCGGGCGCTCCCGGCGCGCAGTACAGGCGTGCATGGACGCTTGTATGCGGGCAACCGCCTCACGGTGATCAGCGGGCCGAGCTGCAACGGCAGCTACAACTGGTGGCGCATCGAAGCACCGGACGGCACGCGCGGCTGGGTCGCGGAGGGGACGTGGGCGGAATACTGGCTGAATCCCGCCGATCAAGCCGAACGCGTGGTGAATCCGGTAGAATGGAGCTGTGGCGTAGGGTTGCGCTCGCGGCGCTGCCTCGCGCCGTAAATTCAGCCTTTTATCTGACCAAATCTTCTCTACCTGGGCCAGTGACGAGAACGACGGCGCGGCGAGTCGGCTGGCTCCCCTCCCTGAATACGGAGGCGTGGGGCCGGGGGTGGGGTCAGAATGTGCCAACCAGACCCAATCACTGGGATCTAGCTTATCGAGGTTGTGCCTGTGGTTCTGCCCGTCTTGCGTCTGAGTCTCGTGCTCTCCATCGTCTTCACGGCGCTGGCCGCGCTCCTTGTCCACCAACCGAGCGGCGCGCAGGTCGTCGACGATTTCTTCCGCTGTGATGCGCAGCCCTGCTGGCACGGCATCGTGCCGGGCGTCACGCTGGAAGATGAAGCGCTGCCCATGCTCACCCGCGACCCGGCGGTGACAGACCTCAGCAATGCCAATTACTACGGTTTCGACAAGTGGTACGCATGGATGTGGAGCGACGCCTACCACGCCGACTCGCCCGTGATCGGCGTGTGGGAAGGCGGCATCTACTTCAACACCAAAACGGGCAGCGGCGATGTCGTCAATCGCCTGTTTCTGGCCACTTCCCTGCGCGTGGGCGATCTCTGGAACGTGTACGCCGCCCCGGATGAATTTGTCACCCTCTCCAGCTATTCGGGCGCGCAGTATCTGGTCAGCCTTGACCTGCGCTACGGCCCACTGATCGCCAACAGCGGCTTCGTCGGCTGTCCGCTGACGTTCGGGCAGGTCCTGCAGCAGCCCGTTTCGCTGTGGGTGAATGCGAACATCGTGCGTTTGCAGGTCTACAGCACAACCTCGCCGTTCCTTGACCTGCGCCGTGCTATCATTACCGCCAACCGTCTCTACTGTGGAGCTGGATGACCGCATGACTTTGATCACACCGCCGGAAGGGTTCCGGCATCACATCCCCATGCCTGTGCGCTGGTCGGACCTCGACGCGCTCGGCCACGTCAACAACGCCGTCTACCTCACCTACTTTGAGCAGGCGCGCATCAGCTACTTTAACGCGCTCGCCTTATGGGATGGCAGCATCAATCAGCTCGGCTTGATCATGGCGCGCGCCGTCATCGACTACAAGCTGCCGCTCAACGCCAGCGATGATGTGCATGTGTTCACGCGCGCCAAACGTCTGGGCACCAAGAGCTTTGACACTGAGCAGGTGCTGGTGTGCCGCGTGGGCGATCAAGTGGAGACTGCCGCCACCGGGCTGATCACCATCGTCGTGTTCGACTATCAGGCCAACCAATCAGCGCCCATCCCGCAGGCGTGGCGGGATATGCTCACCGCCTACGAACCCGCGCCCATTCAGACCTAGCGGGCGCGCATCCGTTACTCCACCCGCTGACCCGTCGCGAGGTCAAACACGCGGATTTCAGCGCTGTAGAGCATATCGACGGTGATGCGCCCGTTCGCCACATCCCAGGTGACCGTGTTCACGCTGTAGCCGTAGCGCTGCGACTCGTTAGAGCTAGTGACGTAGAACGTGCTATCGGTCGCGCTGTCCCACACCTGCGCCCCATCATACGACTGCGCGAACAGGTAACGCCCGGCGGCGTCCCATTCTTCGCGCTGCATGACAACCACCTGCGGGAAATCGGGCGACCAACGCGCGGGCATATTCGAAATGGTATGAACGCGGACGCTGTCACGAAGGCGAATGACCACGCCCTCGCGCGGCAAATTCCGATCTTCATCCGTAAACAGCAGCGCAAAGATCAGGTCACAGTTGGCCGATAAGCGCCCATAACTCCCCAGTACCCGCGCACCCAATGCAAAATCCGGCTCAAGCACCTGTAACACTTCGTGAGTGAAGTTGTCGAGAAGCACGAGTTGGTCTTCTGATCGCCAGATTTCGACATTCGGGATACGTGCCCCGGAACAGACATACGGACTGCCGCCAGTGGGCGCAGCGATGTTCCGCCGCACGCCGCCAGGGTAGATACCGTCCGCATAGGGATAGTTCACGGGTCGCCCAGTGGTTAGGTCAAACACGATGATGCGATCCACCATATTCACAGTCTCCAGCGTTCCAGCCGTGTCATTCCAAACCATCTGCCGGAAGCTTTCCCCATTGAACGAATCAAGCGTCAATTGCAGCCGAGTCCCGGTCGCCAAGTCCCACAGGAACGCGCCGCGCCGGGTTTCGACCACCAGCGAGTCGCCCCGCGGCGACCACGTCAGGAAATGTGGGCGGCGGTAGCCATCGGCGACTGTCCCCATCTGCGCGCCGCTCGTCGCATCCCAGAGGATTGTCGTATAGCGGAGGCCGTCGCCGAGACCGCCCGCGACGTAATGGCAGTCCGGCGACCAGCCGAGCAGCCAGAAGTTCGGCGCGGCGCTGCCCGTTTCCAGCACGCGCACGGTGTCACCGCTCGACCAGTCGATCAAGGCGAGCTGGCCGTTGGCGTAGCGTGGGAACAGGTTCGGGTCGGCGTAGGAACTGTCAACGGTTTCGCAGTTGGCGGGAATGCCATCGGTATCCGGCAGATCGGTTTGCGCGTGGGCGGGGATCGCGCTCACGGCGAGGAGTACAACGAGAAGCAGGGCGAATCGGCGCATGGTGATCATCCTTTTACCCGACCCGCTGCCCCGTCGCGAGGTCGAACACGCGGACTTCAGCACTGTAGAGCATGTCCACGCTGATGCGCCCGTTCGCCACATCCCAGGTGACCGTGTTCACGCTGTAGCCGTACCGCTGCGACTCGTCGACGCTGGTGACGTAGAAGGTGCTATCGGTCGCGCTGTCCCAAACCTGCGCGCCGTCATACGACTGCGCGAACAGGTAGCGCCCGGTAACGTCCCATTGTTCCCGGGGCAGAACACGTCTTGGAAAATCACGCGACCACGCAAGAGGCATATTCAAGACGATATGTAACCGAGTGCCATCCCTGATGCTGATGACAAGCCCTTCTCGTCGGTAATTTTCTCGCTCCATATAGAGCCATGTGAAAAACATATCACAGTTAGGCGCTAAATATCCGTATGCCAGCCCGTTTCTGACGGCTTCGGTGAAATCATCATCCAACACCTGCATAGTCTCGTTAGTGCCATCTGCTACAAGGATTAGCCGGTTTTCCGATACTCGAAGAGAGACGCCGGGAATGGTTACGCCCTCATAGTACTCATAACGCGGATAGTCCCAAACGCGATAGCTGAAATGATCACAACCATAGAGAGCATTTCCATTAGGAGCAGTCACTACGGATTCGGTAACGCCATATACTGCTCTGCCACTGCCGACATATTGATCAGCGGCGAGGGCAATGTTTACCGGGCGACCAGTATCAAGGCTGAAACTAACAGATGTATCAGCCCAAGTTGTTGTATCAAGTGTTTCTGTCTCATAGTTCCAATTGATACGAGTAAAACTAAGACCATCGTACGAATCAATCGTCAATTGCAGCCGAGTCCCCGTCGCCAAGTCCCACAGGAACGCGCCGCGCCGGGTTTCGACCACCAGCGCATCGCCCCGCGGCGACCACGTCAGGAAGTGCGGGCGGCGGTAGCCATCGGCGACTGTCCCCATCTGCGCGCCACTCGTCGCATCCCAGAGGATCATCGTGTAGCGCAACCCGTCGCCGAGGCCGCCTGCGAGGTAATGGCAGTCCGGCGACCAGCCGAGCAACCAGAAGTTCGACGCGGGGCTGGCCGTTTCCAGCACGCGTACGGTGTCACCGCTCGACCAGTCGATCAAGGCGAGCTGCCCATTGGCGTAGCGCGGGAACAGGTTCGGGTTCGCGTAGGGACTGTCAACGGTTTCGCAGTTGGCGGGAATGCCGTCGGTGTCCGGCAGATCGGTTTGCGCGAGGGCGGGGATCGCGCTCACGGCGACGAGCAGAACAATGAGCAAAAAGTATCGGCGCATGGTGATCATCCCTTTTACCCCACCCGCTGACCGGTCGCGAGGTCGAACACGCGAACTTCATCACTGTACAGCATGTCCACGCTGATACGCCCGTTTCCCACATCCCATGTGACCGCATCGACGCTGTAGCCATACCGCTGCGACTCGTCGGCGCTGGTGACGTAAAACGTGCTATCGGTCACGCTGTCCCACACCTGCGCGCCGTCATAGGTTTGCGCGAACAGGTAACGCCCGGTCGAGTCCCATAGATCACGCGGAAGATCGCTAAAATAAGGTACCCAGTCTTGGTAGCGGTCACGGCCTAGAGCACAACATGTGAAGAGTGGCGCTACATTGAGCACAGAGTGCACTCGCCCACTATCGCGAATGCTAATGACTACCCAGCTAGTCGGATCACTTTCAGGTAGACGAGTAAAGAACATGGCACAGTTCGGAGAAAGACTTCCAATTGGCCACCACGAGCCACGTTGCGGATAGTCTGTGTCGAGCACTTGCAGCGTTTCGTGGGTAATGGTATCGACAAGCAGCAACCGACCCTGTGAAGCGAGGAGGTTGGCGTCGGGAAATCGTGTTCCGCTAGAGTTGTAATACTGGCTTTGAAAGGATTCGCAGCGGTAGGGACTGAGGGCATTTGGGGCAGCAACAATTGAATCAAGCCCGAAGAAACTCGGCGTGCCATACACGCTGCCGACAAATTGATTATCTCTCAGCGAAAGATTGATGGGTCGCCCTGTTTCGAGACTAAAACGAATGGGCATACCCCCGCCCATATTCGTATCGAGTGTGCCCTCGCCATAATTCCAATTGATCTGCCGAAAACTGCGTCCATTGGACGAATCAAGCGTCAATTGCAGCCGATTGCCCGTCGCCAAGTCCCACAGGAACGCGCCGCGCCGGGTTTCGACCACCAGCGCGTCACCCCGCGGCGACCACGTCAAAAAGTGCGGGCGGCGGTAGCCATCGGCGACCGTGCCGATCTGCGCGCCGCTCGTCGCATCCCAGAGGATCGTCGTGTAGCGTTCCGCGTCGCCGAGTCCACCTGCAAGGTAGTGGCAGTCCGGCGACCAGCCGAGCAACCAGAAGTTCGGCGCGGCGTTGGCCGTTTCCAGCACGCGCACCACTGCACCGCTCGACCAGTCGATCAAGGCGAGCTGACCGTGGGCGTAGCGCGGGAACAGGTTCGGATCAGCGTAGGGGCTGGTCGCATTTTCGCAGTTGGCGGGAATGCCGTCGGTGTCCGGCAGATCGGTTTGCGCATGGGCGGGAATCGCGCTCACGGCGAGGAACAGCACGAGGAGCAAGGTGAGTCGGCGCATGGTGATCATCCTTTTACCCGACCCGCTGACCGGTCGCGAGGTCGAACACGCGAACTTCAGCACTGTACAGCATGTCCACGCTGATACGCCCGTTCCCCACATCCCATGTGACCGCATCGACGCTGTAGCCATAGCGCTGCGACTCGTCGGCATTGGTGACGTAAAACGTGCTATCGGTCGCGCTGTCCCACACCTGCGCGCCGTCATAGGTTTGCGCGAACAGATAACGTCCGGTAACGTCCCATTGCTCTCGCAGCATAGCAACACGCGGGAAATCTGGTGACCAAAGCCACGGCATATTTGGAATAGTGTGGATAGTCGCATTATCGCGGAAACGCAGCACAACTCCGAGCCGTCGATAGTTATCACGGTTCATCAGGAATGCGGTGAAGAACATATCACAGTGAGCCGACAGTTCCCCATATGCCCAGCCTTGACGCACACCTTCCAAAAACTCCCCGTCAATAATTTGCAGGTTATCACCTGTGCCTGTTTCTTCAATGAGCAATGAATCGCCGTACATCCGAAAGAATGTATTCGGTATATACGTAACATACGGCACTGATTCAATATGCTCAGCATCTCTGTGGTAGATATGGGCACAACTATAGGGGGTGCGTTCATTGGGAGCGGTGATAGTCCGCACCAAAAAGTAGGCCTGATGCATCCCACTGACGATGTACTCATCCTCATCCAGGTCACGTACAAAATTCAATGGACGACCTGAGCTCAAGGCATAAGAAATGGGTGTTCCAGCTAAGTGTTGCGTGTCGAGTGAGTCTGTTTCGTAATTCCAGTGAATTTGGCGAAAGCTGCGACCGTTAGTGGCATCAATCGTCAATTGCAGCCGATTGCCCGTCGCCAAGTCCCACAGGAACGCGCCGTGCCGGGTTTCGACCACCACCGAATCGCCCCGCGGCGACCACGTCAGAAAGTGCGGGCGGCGGTAGCCATCTTCGACGCTCCCCATCTGCGCGCCGCTCGTCGCATCCCAAATGATCGTCGTGTAGCGTTCCCCATCGCCCAGCCCGCCCGCGAGGTAATGGCAGTCCGGCGACCAGCCGAGCAGCCAGAAGTTCGACGCGGCGCTGGCCGCTTCCAGCACGCGTACGGTGTCACCGCTCGACCAGTCGATCAAGGCGAGCTGCCCGTTGGCGTAGCGCGGGAATAGGTTCGGGTTCGCGTAGGGACTGGTCGTGTTTTCGCAGTTGGCGGGAATGCCGTCGGTGTCCGGCAGATCGGTTTGCGCGTAGGCGGGCATCGCACTCACGGCGAGGAGTACAACGAGAAGCAGGGCGAATCGGCGCATGAGGTCTCCAGTCGGAATCAAGGATTGTAGGGACGCCATATATGGCGTCCGTCTTTTAGGCCAGCGGACGCGATAAATCGCGTCCCTACAAAAACGCATTCGGTTGAGCGAGCGATGTTGGCTCCCCTCCCTGAATTCGGGGAGGGGCCGGGGGTGGGGTCGGAATCAGACCTTTCTCAACACCCTCCAGCCTTGTCCTATTTTGAGGGTATTTTCGCTTCCGTCAGGCGATCAGCCGCGCGGCGTAGGGTATTCGTAGTTATTCCCTTTGCGGCCTTGCGTCTTGGCGTCTTTGCGTTGAATCTTTGTTGTCAGCCCCCGATGATATCCGCTTGGATGCCGTGCCCGCCGAGCGCGTCGCGCAGGTCGTTGAGGTTGTCCGTGCGCACAATCGCTGCCATCTCGCCCAACTGCGCGCCCATAAAGCGGCGCAGACCGGGTGTCTCCATAATCAGCCGCATGATCTCCGGCGAGGTGGTGCGCAGAATCATGACCTTTTCCAACTGCACGCTGGCGACCGCCCCCGCCTTCCAATTGTTGAGCAGGTTGGCCAGCGCGGCGGGCAGCGGCGCATCCCCGGTCGCGCGGCTGATGAAGGCGGCGATATGCCCGGTGTTGATGCCCTGCCCGGCGGCGCGGTTGATGCTGTCGGTGTCGATTTTGTACAGGTAGCCGCCGTTCTCGATGCCGAGCCACGTCGCAAACCGCGCGATCTGGAAGCGGTCGATGCGCGCGACCTTGCGCGACACCTTCAGCGAGCCATCCGCGCTCACGTCGATCTTCTCGCCCGTCTCGGTCGGGTTGGGGTACGCGCTCAAGCCGAGGAAGGCGCGCCCGTAGACGGTCAGCCGCGCCGCCCCTTCTGCCAGATCGACGAGGCCGAGCCAGTGCAGCGGGCTGTTGATCAGGAAGTCGAGCAGTGCGCCATCGACCGCGTCCCAGTCTTTCAGGCCGGAGAGGTATTTGCCGTCGTTGTCGCGGATGTACCACGAGTCGAAGTCGCTGTTGGGGCGCTGAAAGTCGGCGCTGTCCTGCTTGATGTTGTCGATGAAGTCGTCCACCGACCACCAGCCCTGCGCGGGGACCGCATTCTTCAGGATGTCGAGCACCGCGCTGCGCGCCCCAGCCGGATGATACTGGCTCATCGTCCCGGCTTCGGTTTCGACGTGCAGACCGGGCACATGCCATAGATCGACATACGCGGCGGTTTCGCGCCACGTCTCCGCCAGCTTGCGGAGCTGCTCGGAGCGACTGCCGCCGAGCCAGCGGCGCGCCTCGGTGCGTTTGGGCAGCGCGCGCCCGCCCTGTACTTCGATCAAGTCGGCGCCCACGCCGAGGCTGAGCAGAAATACCAGGCGCGCCCGATCCGAATTGAGCAGCACCTTCGCCAGCGCCGTGAGATCGGACGCGGCGAACGTGTCACGTTCCAGCAGCGGCGCGTGGAGCTGCAGATAGGCCAGCAGCGTGGTCATGTCGTCGACCAGCGAGGTATCTGCCGGGCGGATGTTCTCGACGCGTTCCAGCGCGGCCAGCGGTTCGGCCTCTTCGATGGGGAAATCGTCGTCGTCTTCGTCGGGGAGATCATCGTAGGAGGTTTTATGCAGCGGCAGCACCGACGCCAGATCCGACGGGATGTAGACGATGCGCCGCTGCCCCGTTTCCGCCAATTCAAAGCCGAGGCCGATCAGACCGCGATAGTACAGCCCTTCGGCGGGCGTGGTCGGGTTGCGATGCGGGCGCTCGGTCTTGGCTTTGCCCTCCCCCATCTGGCGGATCGTGCCGAAGATGCTGAATTTGGCCTCCGGCATTTTGCCGTTCGACGGCGGCGAGATCAGCGCGATCAACGCGCCGCGCTCGCGGTCGTTCAGCGTCTCCCAGATGGCTTCCGCGCGCGCCGGGTCGAGCATCGCCTTGTTGAGCGCCTCGATCATCTGGGGCGGCTCCAGCAGATCAACATTCACTTTCCAAACTTCTGCCAGCAGCGGCAGCAGAAAAGCATCACGTTCGCGCAAACTGTGGAGCAGACTGGTCATCGGAATTTCACCCGGAAAAATGAGAGTTCTTCCCTCTATTATAACCTTTATGAAACAAATTGATTGACTTAGAACGAGCGTTCGCCTACAATCGAAAATATGTTTTGTTTTACACGGAACATGGAGAGCGTTATGAGAGATCGTCAGAAGTTATCGGAGAAGCAGCGGAATATCCTGCGCTTTATCGAAACGTATATCGATACGCACGGATTTCCTCCCACCATCCGCCAGATCGGCGAGGCGACCAACATCGCGTCGACGTCGGTTGTGAACTACAACCTGAACAAACTGGTGACGGCGGGGTATCTGGCGCGGTCGGCGCGGTCTTCGCGCGGGCTGCGGTTGGTCAAGAATGGCAAGAAGGGGACGGTTCAACCCGTGTTCAGCGCGCCGCAGGTGCTGCGCGTGCCGATGGCGGGCAGCATCGTTGCCGGGCAGCCAATCCCAGTGTTCAACGACTCGCAGGACAGCGGCGACGCGGTGGAAGTCGCGCCCATGCTGCTGCGCGGCGTCGAACCGGCGGAAGTCTTCGCGTTGAAGGTGCGCGGCGATTCGATGATCGACGCCATGATCAGCGACGGCGACATCGTCATCTTCCGCAAGCAGGCAACGGCCAACAACGGCGACATGGTCGCGGTGTGGCTGGACGAACGCGGCGAAACCACGCTCAAGTACTTCTACAACGAAGGCGAGCGCGTCCGTTTGCAACCCGCGCACCCGACGATGGACGCGATCTACGTGTCGGCGGCGCATTGTCAGGTACAGGGGCGCGTGCTGTCGGTCATTCGCCCGACGGTATAAAGCGTTGACCGTTTACAGTTCTCAGTGAACAGTTGGAACCTGATCAAAATAGGACAAGGCATGCCTTGTCCCTACGAAAACGGTTCTTGTAGGGACGAGGCATGCCTCGTCCACTGGGTATTGTGATCTAGTACGCTCTGAGCGCTTCGCGCGTGTACGGCTCGGCGATGAGGTTGAGGCGCGCCGCTGTCCACACGCTGTCATTCGCATCGAGCGTCAGTTCGCCCCCGCGCTTGATGAGCACGAGCGTCTTGTTCGTGTCGAACCATAAGCCGCCGTCCGCGCCCGTCTGCTTGAGGAATTCGAGCGTGCCCTTGATGATCGTCGTGCGCGGCGAGGAACGGTCGCGGCACGCGTCTAGTTCAAAGCCGATTTCGAGCGTCGCGGGCAAACCGAACGTCGCACCCATCCACTCGCGCGCGCGCTGGCTCACTTCCGCCGCCATCAGGATCATACCGGGGCCATCCGCCCAGTAGACCACGCGCTCTTCCACTTCTGTTTTCACTACCGACTCGATCCCCAGCCCCTTCAGCCACAGCTTAATCGCCGTTTCGCCGTCGAGATTGGTCACGAGGCGCAGGGTTTCTTGCGCTGCCATTTCCATTCTTCCCATGTGCTGATACCACGACTCAGGGTACGCGCGTTTGGGCAAAGAAACATCAGTCAAAAGGGGGAAAGAGTCGAGCTTACCCCATCAACCGCGCGACGGCAGCGAACACGTTGAGCGTACTCTGCCGCCATTGTGACCGGTTGTCCAGGTCAAACAGCACCCACGCGTCGCAATCCGCGAGGTAGAACACGCGCATAATCGGCAGCAGCGTCGGGCTGATGTAGCGGCGGATTTCTTCCGGCGTCAGTTCGGCAGCCTGGGGATCATCTTCGATATTGGTGATTGTCTGGTGATGCAGCACGCCGCGCACAATCAACCCGGTCGAGGTGTCCCACCCGAACAAGGTTCGGATGCCATCGGTGATCGCGGGCAGTTTGGCATTGTCGGGAATCGGTTCACCGCGGGCGTTAGTCGTCGTCGCGTCGTAGGTCAACCGTGACCAGCGCAGCACGGCTTCATCATCGCCGCTGGCCGGGAACCCCAGCGCGGACAGCGCCCCACCCGTGATCGCCGCCGACCGGAACGTATGCATGTGGTCACGGAAACCGGGCTGCCGCCGCTTGGCTACATCGTGAAAGATCACGATCCATTCGACTAAGCGCTGCTGTTCGGGCGTGAGCTCGGCATATTCGGGCAGCATGAGCAGCGCCACCACGACCGACGTCACGTGCACAAGGTTGCTGCCAAACGGGTGGGTTGCCATCAAGCGCCAGCCGGGAACAACGCGGTCCGCCGCTTCCAGGCGCTCGGGCGTCCACCACAGGCTGATGCGCTCATGCCATGCTTCCCACGTTGTGATCACTTCGTGGTGATAAGCATCAGCAAGCTCGCGGGCGAACGGCAGGAGTTCTGGTAAATGCCCCGCCAATCGAGGAACCATGACTGTCTCCACATGTAATGATAGCTAAAAAAACTCACCTCGCCAGCCTAAGGCCGTTCCCATCACCTCTTGGAGATGGGAGGGGTGAGTAAACATGGCTAGTTGCGCCGAGCGCAGCGCAGAATGGCTTGCAGCAGCACGTTCGCACCGTTGACCACATCCGGCCAGTCCGTGTATTCGTCCGGATGATGACTGATGCCGTTGACAGATGGGATGAAAATCATGCCTGTATCGGTGAAGTCCGCGAGGATTTGCGGCGCATGCCCGCTGTAGCTGACGAGGCGTTTGTGCGACAACTGGAGATCGTCACACACCCCTTCCAGAAGCTGAATCATACCAGCCGCTAAAGAAGCGGCTGGCATGTGGGCAATCTCTTCAGTTTCTACGGCAAGACCGTAGGTAGCGGCGCACTGGTGAGCGAGCGACGTGATGGCGGTTTCCATTTCGGCCATCAGTTTTTCGCTCACGTGGCGATACTCGACGGTGAGACAGGCTTTGCTCGGAATGACGTTGAACATGCCCGGCTCGACCGTGACGTCGCCACAGTTGAAAATGCCGTCACCGTAGCGTTCGCGGACGAGGTCATGCGCGCGGACGATAAACAGCGCCGCGCCGCGGAGCGCATCCCGGCGTTTATACATGTCGGTCGTTCCCGAATGCCCCGCCTGACCGAAGAAGGTCACGCGGTGGGTAGTGCGCCCTACGATGCCGCTTACGACGCCGATGTTCACACCTTCGCGATGCAGGCGCGGCCCCTGCTCAATGTGCACTTCAAGATAGCCGCAAATCGACTGCGGGGCGCGGCTTGCCCGCCAGATCGCCCGGGGATCGATCCCAACTTGCATCAAGGCAGCGCGGAAGGAACCTTCGCCGTAGTTGATGGCGGAGAGGTCTTCCTGCGCCAGCGCGCCCGTGAGCGCGCGGCAGCCAAACAACGATTTCCAGCAGCCTTCGTCGTCGGTGAAGTCAATCACTTCCACATTAATCGGCAGGTCGAGGTCAGCCTCGCGAAGCGTGCGCAGGCATTCCAGCGCGCACAAAATGCCCACCGAGCCATCATACTGGCCGCCGTTGGGGACGCTGTCTAAATGGGAACCGAGGAGGAGCGTCTTGGCGCCGGGTTCGGCGCTGTAGAGGACGCCGCTTAGGTTCCCCGCGTCATCATCGCGCACGGCCAACCCGGCGCTTTCGACTTTGTCCGCAAACCACGCACGCGCGTGGATATCATTGGCTGAGAGTGCGAGGCGGTTGATGCCGCCTTCGGGCGTTGCCCCGATATGCGCGAGTTCGACGAAATCGGCGTGCAGACGTTCCGGGTTAATTTTCAAATCGGGCATCACAATTGAGGTCGGTAACAAGCCCGCACCTTCCATTACATTCCAACGTGAGAGCATTATATTCCCAAAATCAACGCCTGTGCAATTATTCTTCACACCCCCGCCTGTCGTCCGGATTAGCTGTTTCTTAAAATATTCGTCCATCCGGCACGATCCGATTTAATCATTTCTTGACTCCCTCCCCTAAGCGTTAGGGGGTGGGGTGACCGTCATCTGCGCTATAATGAATCAAAGTGAGGGTTGAAAGGATGTGACCATGCTGGTTGACCCGAACATTGTCTATCTGATACTCTTGGCCGCGCTGTGGTTGAGCGTAACCGCCGTCTATGTGCCGGGTACGGGCGTTATTGAGGTGCTGGCAGTCGGCGGGTTGATCGGCGCGATTGCGCTGCTCACGCAGCTCCCCACCAATTGGCTGGCCGTGCTGCTGCTGGTGGTCGGCGTGCTCGGCTTCCTCGTCATGCCCTTGATCGAAAAGCGCCTCGCGCTCGTTTCTGTCACAGGCTTGATTCTGCAGGCTGTGGGCAGCGTCACGCTGTATCGCGATGGCGTTGCAGTCGCGCTCCCGCTGATCGCCATCACCGTGGGCGCAGCGCTGCTGTATCACCGCTACGCCTTGCTGCGCGTGCTCGAATCGCACAAGCAGAAGCCCGCGATGCTCGACGATGAGCCGATCATTGGGGCGGTGGGTTATGTCCAAAAAGCGATTGATCCGGTCGGCACCGTATATGTGCGCGGGGAATCATGGACGGCGCGGGCGGATCTGCCGCTGCCTACGGGCACGGCCATCGCCGTCGTCGAGCAGGATGGTTTGACCTTATTCGTTGAAGCTGTAAAGCAGAAGCATCACCAACCTCTTGAGGAGATATAGCGCATGGAAGAACTTGCTCCAATTCTAGTCATTGGCCTTGTCATTTTCCTGTTTTTGCTGCTGTCGAGCATCGTCAGAATCGTCCCCGAATATGAGCGGTTGGTCGTGCTGGCGTTAGGGAAGTATGCCGGGACACGCGGGCCGGGGATCACCTTCATCATCCCGCTGCTGGAGACGGCGCGCCGTGTTGACCTGCGCGAACGCTTCCTCGAAATTCCGCGGCAGACGGCGATCTCGAAGGATAACACCGCCATCGACATCGACTTTCTGGTCTACTACCGCGTGGTCAACCCTAAGCTCTCGATTTTGGAAGTCGAAAATGTGGTGGCGGCCTCGCTCAACATTGCGGCGACCACGCTGCGCGCGGTCATCGGCGATATCGAACTCGACGATGTCCTCTCGAAGCGCGAAGCGATCAACGATGTGCTGCGCGTCAAGCTGGACGAAGTGACCGAACGCTGGGGCTTGAAGGTGACGCGCGTCGAAATCCGCGAAGTCGAACCGCCGAAGCTCGTGCAGGAAGCCATGAACCGCCAGATGAGCGCCGAACGCGAACGCCGCGCGACAGTCACGCGCGCGGAAGGTGAACGTTCCGCCGCGATCATGGTTGCGGAAGGCGAGAAGCAGTCCGCCATTTTGAAAGCGGAAGGCGAGAAGCAGTCGCTGGTGCTCCGCGCGGAAGGTGAACGGCAGGCGCAGGTGCTGCTGGCACAAGGCCGCGCGCTGGCGCTGGAAGCCCTGTTCAAAGAGGCTAAGGATGTCGACGAGAAGACACTCATGCTTCAGTATCTCGATACCCTGCGCGCCGTCGGTGGCAGCGCCTCGACCAAGTTTGTCATCCCCATGGAGTTGACCGGGTTGGCCAACCGCGTCACCGCGGCGATCACCAACGCGGGCGCGCCGACTCCCCCGAGCAGCAGCAACGGCTCGAATGGTTCAAACGGCAGCACGCCGTAGCCTCACCCCTCAGTCCCCTCTCCCACTGGAGAGGGGAAGACAGGCAAGCACATTTCCCCCCTCTCCGGTCGGAGAGGGGTTAGGGGGTGAGGCTGGTTTCTTGTTCCCGACTCAACGGCTCGAAGAATTGCCAGATTTCCCGCGCGGCATCAATGTCGTGATTCACCGCGCCTGACCCCGAATACGGCTCCAGATCCGGACGCGGCCAATTGTGTCCCCCATTCAGCACACCATACAGCGTGACCGCCGTGCCTTCCGGGCAGGTGACTGTCAGCGCGCGCACGCTGGTCGCCGCGTCCAGCGCGGGGAAGTCGCGCGTGGTCGCGTCCTGTTCACAGCCGTTGACTGATGCCCAATAGCTGAACGTCGTGCCAATCGGGTAGGTAATATAGATCGTCTGCCCGTCCCGCGTGACGCCTGTGCCATCCCACGGAACATTCTCGTCCGCCGTGCCGTGAATCAGGATCATCGGCGCGGGCAGTTCATTGGTGCACACGTCCTGCATACCGCCGAAGGCCGCCGCGGCGACCACCGCGAACCCGGCGAAGCGCGTCGGGTCTTCGCAGGCGGCGCGGTGCACCATGAATCCACCATTCGAGAAGCCCGCCAGATACACCCGCGTCACATCGACCGCATGCGTTTCCGCAATGTGATCGATGAGCGCCACCAGAAACGCGAGATCGTCGCGGGTTTCGTCGTAGCCGGGGACGGCGCGCACAAAATTCCATTCCCCATCAATGCCATCGGGATAGACGGCGATGAAGCCCTCGTCGTCAGCCACGCGGTTGAACTGCGAATAGTCGGCCATCTGCGCGCCCGTGCCAAAGCGCCCGTGCAGTACGATCACCAAGGGCGCCGGGTCGGTCACCGCCTCCGGCACGTAGAGCGTATACGTGCGCTCGACCCCGTCTACAATCCATGCCTCCGGCGTCGCCTCGGGCGTCGCTTCCTGCGCGACGACTGCCAGCGCGCCGATCCAGCACAGGCACAGTCCTATCATCAGTTTCCGCATCACCAACATCCTATTTGAATCAATCCGCCTCGATACTACCCCAAATCGGAACCGGGCGTTCAATTCCCACCGTGGTCAAGGTTCGCTATAATCGGGCACTCTGAAGTAAGGACTAGCCGATGCGGATCAAGGGATCGCAATTCTTAGATGAGATGGGCGCGGCGCTGCACCTGCACAGCGATAACAGCGTGATCGCTGCGGTCGCATTGACTGAGCGGCAGGCGGGGCCACCCGCTTACGCGCATGGCGGCGCACTAGCCGCGCTGATTGACGAAGCGATGGGCGCGGCGGCACATCTATCCGGGTCGCGGGTGGTGGCTGTCCACCTCAGCTTCGACTATAAGCAACCGGTTCCGCTCGGTGTAATCGTGCAAATCACGGGCAAAATCGAGAGCAAGGACGGCCGCAAGGTCTTCACGCTCGGAAGTGTGACGCTCCCCAACGGCACGGTCGCCGTGACTGGACGCGGTATTTTCGTAGAAGCTCCTCAGTTCTTCGACGGTGAGCCGCCGTTCGAATTTGCCGTCGTGCCGGATGCCTTATGAGCGCGCTCTACTTCATCGGCGATATTCACGGTCACCGCGACAAGCTGATCACTCTCTTGACGAAGGCGCGCCTCATCAATCGGGAGCTCGCGTGGTGTGGGGGCGACAGCCGCGTCTGGTTTCTAGGCGACTTCTTCGATCGGGGCGACGATGGGATCGGCGTGGTCGAACTGGTGATGCGCTTGCAGCGCGAAGCGGGCGTAGCCGGCGGCACGGTCGGCGCGCTGCTCGGCAACCATGAGATCATGTTTCTCGCGGCGCATCGTTTCGGCAATCAGGGCGGCATGGCGGCAGCATGGCGGCGCAACGGCGGTCAGGAACGCGACTTGCAGCGCGTGAAAGCCCCGCAGATCGCCTGGCTGCGCAATCTCCCGGCGCTGGCTCGCGTCGACGATTATCTGCTCATGCACGCGGATGCGATCTTTTACCGGGAGTACGGCCAATCCCTCGACGCGATCAACGACGAAATCAACGACATCTTGCGCGACGACGAACTCGGCGAGTGGGGCCACCTACTCGACCTGTTCTCACAGCGCTTTGCCTTCGCCGAAACACGCCCAGATGGCATTCTGCGCGCCTCGGAGACGCTGCGGCGCTACGGCGGTCAGCAGATCGTGCACGGGCACACGCCCATCCAGTACATGTCCGATGTGCTCTACCCGGACAAGCCGCACATCTACTCGATCAAGCTGTGCGTCAACGTGGATGGCGGCATGTACCTCGGCGCGGATGGCTTCGTCTACAAGGCATGCTAGAATCTGACCCCACCCCCAGCCCCTCCCCGAATTCAGGGAGGGGAGACAGCAGGCTCACCTTTGTGTCCTTTCCCCGCTCACGTGGCACAGGAGTTTCCGGGTTCACCGCTGAGATCCTCAACGCGAGATAAGCCTGAATATTCCATGAGCATGGGCAAAAACGGACTGCGGTCAGTTGACAGGCCGAACGGGATCGCATACACTGAGGCACATCAACCAAACAGGACATTCCTGATGTATTCCATGAGCGCATGTTGTTGTCTGAAGCGGAGCGATCAGCGACCTTCAGACGGCTAGTTAATTCAACTCTCGACCTTTCGAGCCGACAGTAGAAGGCGTGGATCGCCCGGTAGATCAGACCGGAGCACCGCGCTTTTTTATTTCTACTGCCGGCTTTTTGTTTGTATGAGGCCTAGACGCATGCTGTACCAAACACCAACGACCATCAATGCGGCGAGCATCGAAGCGCTGATTGGCAACACACCGCTGCTCGCCTTCCGCAACATCACGGCGCACTTGCCCGCTGATGTGCGCGTGTTCGCCAAAGCGGAATGGGCGAACCCCGGCGGCAGCGTGAAAGACCGTGCCGCGGCGAATATCATCCGCGAGGCCGAAGCGGCGGGCAAACTCCGCCCCGGCACGACCATCCTCGACAGCACCAGTGGCAACACCGGCATCGCCTACGCCATGCTCGGCGCGGCGAAGGGCTATAAGGTCAAGCTGTTCCTGCCCGCCAACGCCAGTCAGGAACGCGTCGCGATTTTGCGCGCTTACGGTGCCGAACTCGTGCTGACTGACCCGCTCGAAGGCTCGGACGGCGCGATCCGCGCGGTGCGTGAATTGATCGCCGCGCACCCCGACGAATATTTCTACGCCGACCAGTACAACAACCCGGCGAACTGGCGCGCGCACTACAATTCGACGGGCGTGGAAATCTGGGAGCAGACGGACGGCACAGTCACCCATTTCATCGCCGGGCTGGGCACATCCGGCACGCTGATGGGCACGGGCCGCCGCCTCAAAGACTACAATCCGGACGTGCAGATCATCGCGCTCCAGCCAGATTCGCCGTTCCACGGGCTGGAAGGCTTGAAGCACATGCCGACCGCCATCAAGCCGGGCATCTATGATGAATTCTTCCCGGATCGGCAGATCGGCATCAGCACCGAAGACACGCACAACATGGCACGGCGGTTGGCACGCGAAGAAGGCTATCTCGTCGGCATCAGCGCGGCGGCGGCGACTGTCGGCGCGCTCCAGATCGCGAACGAGCTGGCTGAGCGCGGCGAACCGGGCGTGATCATCACGCTGTTCCCCGATAACGCCTATAAATACCTCAGCGATCACCGGGTGTGGGGCGTGTAAAAGCGCCCCCTCGCCTCTCCCTGCGTGCGTGGGAGAGGGGAGTCTAAATGCCGCTCCTGCCGTACCCTGACAATTTTGACCGACCGAACTCCATGCTACAATTCCGGCGCTGACGAGAGAGGAAAATGCATGGCAGTTCAAGCAGTTCTATGGGATATGGACGGAGTCCTGCTGGATTCCGAGGCGTGCTGGTACGAGTCGCGCATTGAATTTGCGGCGCGGCTGGGCAAACCGTGGACGATGGATGATCAAAAGCTGGCGATGGGACGTTCGACCATCGAGTGGGCGCATGTGATGCAGGAACGCCTCAACCTGAGCATGTCGCTCGATCAAATCATGGACGACGTGATCACGCTGGTGATGGCGAAATTGGGCGAGCAGCTCCCAATTCTCCCGGGCGCGGTGGAGGCGGTCAAGCTGAGCGCCAGCCGCTACCCGATCGCGCTGGCATCGGGGTCGCCCACGCGCGTGATCGACCATGTGCTGAAGATCACCGGGCTGCGTTCCGTCTATCAGACGGTCGTCTATGGCGACGACATGCAGCGTGGCAAACCCGATCCGGAAATCTGGCTGACCGCCGCCGCCAAGCTCGGCGTGGATGTAACGCAGTGCGCGGGCATCGAAGACTCGGGCAACGGCGTGCGCTCACTTAAAGCAGCGGGCAGCTACATCATCGCCGTGCCCAGCCCTAAGTTCCCGCTCGCGCCGGAGGTGCTGGCGCTGGCCGATACGGTGCTGCCCACGCTCGAACACTTCACGCTCAATCTGTTGGAAACGGCCAGATAGACACTCAGAGACTGCGACGCCCAACGCAGTCTCTGAGCCGTCACATTCCCCGTCCCAAGCGCAGATAAAGGTCGCGGTTGCAGCGCACCGCCGTCCCGGCGTATGGTAGGCAGCCGCCGCGAGTCTGCGTATACTCAAATCGTGATTTCCACCTGTGAAGGAGTAGCGCACTTGACCCTGCGACGTTGGTACCCCCTCCTCAGCGCTGGACTGCTGCTCCTGTTTTTCGGCGTGAACCTCGGCAGCATCAGCCGTTTTCCGCCCTTCATCGATGAGACCGTGCACATTTACACAGGCGAACTCGTCGTGCGCAACCTCTCCCCGCTCGAAGGCATCAATTTAGGTCGACAGTTCACTGTATGGTGGTTCGCCCTGTTCCAGCCGACCGCCAGCGATCCGCTGTGGGTGGCGCGCACTGCCACCCTGATCGCTGCGCTGGTAGGCGTTGCCGCCGTCATGGGGATCGGTCGCTTGGCCGCGGGGACGTGGGGCATGGTCTGCGCCGCGCTGCTCTACACCTTCAGCGCCTATCACTTCTTCTTCGGTCGCCTCGCCCTTGCCGATCCGGTCTCTGGCGCGGCGGCGCTGGCCGCGCTCTATTTCGCCTACCGCCTCTCACGGCGCGTTAGTGCATGGGATGCACTGCTGTGCGGCCTTTGTCTGTTCTGCGCGGTCGGCGCGAAGATCAACACGCTGCCCTACTATGGCATCCCGCTCGCGGCGGTGCTCACGCTGGGGGGTCGCCGCATCACGCTGCGTCAGCGCGCCCTATGGCTGGGGATCACGCTCGGCGCGGCCCTCGGTTTGCTGGCAGCGTTCGTACTTGTTGTGCGCTCCCGTGGACTCGACTTCCTGTCCAATTCCCTGTCGCTGGCCGTCAGCGCCCGCACCGACTTCGACTCCAGCACCTTTTTCTCACTCGACCGCATCCTCGGCAATGCCGGGTTGACAGTCGAAGCGCTCAGCGGGTATCTGAGCCTACCCGGGCTGCTCCTGGGTGGGCTGGCCGTAATCGTCTTGATCGTGCGGCGGCGCTGGTTCCTCCCGCTCAGTCTGCTCGCACCCGTCTTCGCCCTGTGGATCAATCTGCCGCAGGAGACGCGCTTCTTCGTCGTCCCCGTCGCGATTCTACTCCTCTGCGCGGCGCTCGTCCTCGCGGACATCGCGCGTCGTTCACGCTTCACCGCGGTCGTCACATTAATCGGGGTGGGAGTATGGGCGGCGCTGGTGTGGCTGCCATTCGCGGTCGCCGCGCCCGCTGATCTCCCGCTGCCCCGCATCGACATCACCCAGTACACGGGGACTGATGCCTCCGGCTTTGGTCTGGATGCGGTCGGCGCGGCGTTGAGCGAGCGCGAGGTGCAGTTGGTGATCGGGGCGCTCTCTAATTGTCAGGGCTTGCGCTACCGCTTCCCCGATTTGCCCGTAACCTGCCCGCCCGTGCGCCCGAATGGGCAGGATATCGCCGCGCTGGCGCAGCTATTCAGCGAGAACCGCGCGGCGGGCGTCTATGTCGTGCTCGAAGCAAGCCCGTACGTCCCAGACAGCGCGCCGGGTCAAGTCGTCACCACCATTGACGATCTGCACGGTCGACCGCAGCTCACCTTGTATGACTTAGCCCCGTAGGAGGATCTATGACCATCCGCACGCTGACCATCCGCGAGCTCAACCGCGCGACGCTGGCACGACAAATGCTGCTCGACCGTGCCCCTCTGACCATCCCTGAAGGGGTGGAACGGCTGGCCGGGATGCAGTCGCAGGCGTTGAGCGCGCCCTACATCGGTTTATGGACGCGCCTGCCCAGCTTCGACCGCGCCGAGATGACCCGCCTCATTCGCGAGCGGACGCTCGTCAAAGCGACGCTCATGCGTGGCACCCTGCATCTGGTCACGGCGGCGGATTATCTGCGTTTCCGTTCGATCCTTCAGCCTGTGCTAGATTCGGGCCTCGCGGCGATCAACAAGAACCGCGATACAAGCGGTTTCGATCCGGCAGTGGTGCTGGAAGAAGGGCGCGCCTTCCTTGCGGAGACGCCGCGCAGCTTCGCCGACATCACGGCGCATTTCAGCGCGCGCTATCCGACCGCCGACATCGGTTCGATCCGCTATATGCTGCGCACGCAGATCCCACTCGTCGTCGTGCCGGAGGGCGGCGCGTGGGCGTACCCCGGTAATCCCAAGTTCACGCTCGCCGAAACGTGGCTCGATCAGCCGATCCCGCAGATCGACACGCTGCGCGAACTCGTGTTCCGCTATCTGGCGGCCTTCGGCCCGGCAACGATCAGCGATATGCAAACGTGGTCGGGTTTCAGCAAGCTCAAAGACTTGTTCGAGGCGCTGCGCCCGGAATTGGTCACGTACAAAGAGGAAGGCGGACGCGCCGAATACTTCGACCTGCCTGACCAGTCGATCCCCGACGCGGACACGCCCGCGCCCTTGCGCTTCCTACCCGAATTCGACAATCTGCTGCTGTCCCATGCCAAGCGCACGCGCATCATCAACGACCAGTACCGCGACCGCATCTTCGGTTCGGGCAATCTGCGCATCTCCGCGACCATCCTCGTGGATGGCTTCGTTGCTGGGTTGTGGACGGTCGAGAGCGCCAAGAAAGCCGCTGCGCTGGTGATCGATCCGTTCGCGCCGCTCGCGCCAGCGGATCGGGAGGCACTCACGGAAGAAGGCGAACGCCTCATCCGCATGATCGATCCGGAAGCGAAAACGCATGAAGTCCGCTGGAAAGTCAGTTAGCCGCGGGTTTCTTTCGCCCAAACCCCTGTAGGGACGAGGCACGCCTCGTCCTGTTTTTTCTCTGGATTTGGACAAACAGTCTGTCCTCCATGAAAGCAAGAGAACGCTTTAGCAGTTATGGGGACGGTTATTTGGACGAGGGAGGACGAGGCATGCCTCGTCCCTACAATTGAAACCTACCCCTGTTAGGGCCGGGGGTGGGGTCGGATCTAGGTACTAATCCCCGCCGCTGACCGGGATTTCGCCCGTGACCGTGCGCAGACTCGGCAGCTCGCTCGTCGCGCGCACCGCAGTGCCGAGGCTCACGGCGTGAAACTCCCCCGTGACCTGCAGACCCATGTCGCGCACCGCGCGCGAGGTCAGCGCGGACAGTGTGACCAGCGCCATCAGCAAACCCCCGCCGATGAAGACTGCCGTCAGGTTCCAGTCGATCAGCACGCCCGCCAGTGCCGTCGAGACGGGGGTCAGCCCGACCGAGGCGAACATGATCACGCTCATCACGCGCCCCATCAGGTGTTCGGGCACGCGCTTTTGCAGCCATGTGAAGAACGAAATGTTCACATACCCGTTGACCGCGCCCATGAGCAGCGCCATGACCGCCGCGTAGGCGGTCGCCGTGCTCAGGGGCAGCAGCGCCAGCGCCACGCCCATCAAGGCTTGAATGGCGAGCAGGATCGTACCCATGCGCGCCGGTCGCAAACGCGGCAGTACGCCAGAGAGAATGATGCCCACGAGCGCACCCCCGCCAAACGCCGACATCACGATCCCGTAGGCCGCCGCGCCTTCCGCCAGCGTGGTCCGCGCCAGCACAGGAATGCCGATCATCATCGGCCCCATGATGAAGAAGTTCGACGCCACGATGAGAATCAGGATGAAGCGCAGGGCTTCATTGGCCCACAGATAGCGCATGCCCGCCGCAATCGACTGCATGACGCTCCGCTGATCCTCGTCCAGTTCCACGGCGCGGCGCGGCTGCATCAGCCACAGCGCCCCGACTGAGGCCAGGAACGAAAATGCATCGATCACGAAGGCGACCCCAATCCCAATCATGCTGGGCAGCGCGTCGGCGCTGGCATTGGCCGTCCCGCCGACGAGCGCGATCAAACCGCCCGCCAGCACCGGGCCAATGAATAGACTGAGCTGAGCCGTCCCCTGCACAATCGTATTGCCGGATTGAAGCTGATCTTTTTCGAGAATCTGCGGCACAATCGAGGATTGGCCGGGGAAGTAGAAAGCATCGGCCAGCCCGAAGAGCAGCGCGAAGCCGTAGAGCATCCACGTCTGAATGGCATGGCTGAGCGTCAGCGCCGCCAACACACCCACGAGTACCAGCCGCGCCAGGTTGGTGACGAGCATGATGGTGCGGGGCGAGAAACGGTCGACCAGCGCGCCGCCGATCAGCATGAACAGCGCGCGGGGGATGCCCATCAGCGCCATGACAGTGCCGAGGATGAGCGCGTCACCGGTGAGCTGCAGGACGAGCCACGGATACGCAATGATCGTGAATTGATCGCCGAGGAGCGAAACGCTCTCGCCGATCCACAGCAAGCGGAAATTTCGCACGCTCAGCGGGCTGGCCGGTTTAGTCGTTGGTGCGGTGTTGGTCTGGCTCATGGTTCCCCCCCTTGGGCCAACGTGGTTGCATTCATTCCCTTATACGCACCGGCGCCTGTTTTGTTCTATATCGGCGCGGATCCCGCGTGCTCCACGGCAGACTCCGTCCCTACGTCTCGCCTACGCATCGAACCGCACCCTGCGACTCGCTGTATACTGAGTCAGAGTGGTGCTGATCTCCGCTGTGCCGGAGTATCGCGCTGTGATGATCAAACAGAAAAGGGAACCCATGAGAAAACTGTTGCTTGTGCTGGCACTGCTGTTGATGGCGGGCGGCGTCATGGCTCAGGATGTCGATCCCGAGTACCCCACGCTGACCGAACTGGCCAGCGAACCTATTCCCCCGCGCGACCGTCTCGAACTGGCCGAACGACTGCGCGGCGTGACTGACATCCCCGCGCCGCCCGACAACCCGCCGGATCGGCAGGTCGGCGATCAGGATGAATTCCGCGTCTCCAATTCCAGCGAAGGCTATACGCGCGACATCACGGCGACGCTTGAGGTCGCGGGCGAACACATTTATCTGTGGGTGGAAAACGGCGCGAACGTGTCGACGCGTGATTTGCAGGAATTGGCTGACTTCTTCGACGACGAAGTCTACGATCAGGTGCGCAACCTGTGGGGCAGCGAAGCGCAGCCCGGCATCGACGGCGAACTGCGCGTGCATGGCCTGTTCGCCTACCAGCTCGGTGGCTCGACCGCGGCCTATGTCAGCAGCGATGACAGCTATCCCGAAGAAGCCGTGGAAGGCAGCAATGAGCGCGAGATGTTCTTCTTCAACCTCGACGCGCTCGGCTCGTCGTTCGATGTGCGCTCGACGGGTGTGATTGTCGCGCACGAATTCCAGCACATGATTCGCCAGAACCTCCAGTTCAACGAAGAAACGTGGATGAACGAGGGTCTATCGACGTTCACCGAGTATTACCTCAACGGCACGCCGGATTTCTTCGCCTATGACTTCCTGTACGCGCCGCAAACCCAGTTGAATTACTGGAACGAAGACAACTTCCTGCGCGGCGCGAATTACGGCGCGGCGCAAATGTTCCTCATCTACTTCTACGATCGCTATGGTCTCGAAGCCATGCAGCAGTTGAGCGCTGACAACGCGCCGCGCGGCCTGCAATCGGTCGACGACGTGCTGCGGGCTATGGGCGAACCCGGCGTTGACGAATTCTTCGCCGATTGGGTCGTCGCCAATCGCACCATCGGGACGAATTGGGACCGCGGCTACACGTCCATCGCAGATTTCGGCACCGTGGCCGTCGATCAGGCGACGTATACGCGCTATCCCGTCTCCGTGCGGGGGGAAGTGCCGCAGTACGCCGCGCACTACTTCACGTTGCTGCCGATGGAGGGCGTCAAAGCGATGGAAGTCAGCCTCGCCATGCCGGACAGTGCGCCGCTGATCGACGCCGACATCACCGGAACGGTCGCCTACAGCAATCGCGGTGACATGACTGATACCACGCTCACCCGCGCCTTTGATCTCACGGGCGTGACCAGCGCGACGCTCGATTATCGCCTGTGGTATCACCTCGAAGACCTTTGGGACTACGGCTATGTAATGGTCAGCGAAGACGATGGCGCGACGTGGGACATCGTCCCCACGCCGCACACGACCGACGAGAATCCCTACGGCACGTCCTACGGCGACGGCTATACGGGCACGAGCGGCGGCAGCACCGCCACCTGGATTGACGAATCGATCTCGCTGGATGCCTACGCGGGTGAAAACATCCTCGTCCGCTTCGAGATGATCACCGACGACGCCGTCAATCAGGCGGGCTTGGCGATTGACGACGTGCGCATCGATGCGCTCAACTACAGCGAAGACTTTGAAGGTGACGCGGAAGGCTGGGATTTCCAGGGCTGGATTCGCACCGATAACCGCCTGCCTCAGTCAGCGTGGGTGCAGATGATCGAGACGGTCAACGGCGAAGTGCAGGTCACGCGCTGGCTCGCGACCGACACCGAGCAGTCGTGGACGTTCACGCCCAACCCCGACGCCGAGTCGCTGGTGCTAGCGCTCACGCCGCTGTCGCCCGTGACGACGATCCCGATGCCGTATCAGTTGCAGGTGGATACAAAATGAGGGACTGAGGACTGAGGTTCAAGGACTGAGTCTGTGCTTGTCTCAGTCCTCAGTCCTTTGCCCTCAGTCCTCTTACTTGGAGCGCATCCGTTTGAACTCGGCTTCGAGTTCGCGTTTGCGCTGATCGCTGGCCTGCCGCGCCTCATCGAGCGTTTCGGCATACCCCTCTTTGAGCGCGTCAACGACTTTTTGGCCGGAGACCGGCGAGAACACGACCACCAGCAGACCGCCAATGACCGCTCCCACCATGAACCCCAGCAGCAAACTGAGCAGTTTGTTCATACGCGGCGACTCCTTGAGTGCGCCGATTATAGCACGTTCTGCTGATATGCAAGTAATGTGATTTGAAACACATTGGCGTTTTGCGTGTAACCGGGGATAATTCGACCGAAAAGCAATTAGCCGTTAGCAATTAGCTCTTAGCTGTTAGCATCAAGCCAAGGACAGTACCGCCGATTGGTAGGGACGCGCACAGGTCTGAGCATATTTCAGAATTGGTGAAAGCTTCAACCTCACCCCCGACCCCTCTCCTAGAGGAGAGGGGAGACAGGCAGCATTCTTAAGTCCCCTCTCCGAAACGAGGAGAGGGGATTTAGGGGTGAGGTTAGGCAAAACGGCGATTCTGAAATAACTTCGCGGCTGTCACTGCCCAATCGATGCAACTACCGAGGGGACTAAATATCTGCGCTCCTACGGAAATCGCGTTGGTCGCGGTGTGCTCTGGGCTAATTGCTACTTGCTATCCGCTACTTGCTATCCGCTACTTACTATGTACAGGAGAGAAAATCCATGAGCCGTGAAGTTGTCAAAACGCCGAACGCCCCCGGCGCAGTTGGACCGTACTCGCAGGCGATCATCGCCAATGGCTTCGTCTTCACCGCCGGGCAGACGGGCATGGTCCCGGGGACGAAGGAACTGCCCGTCGGGGTCGAAGCGCAGACGCGGCAGGTCTTGGAGAACGTCAAGGCCATTCTGACAGCCGCAGGGTCGGGAATGGATCGCGTGGTCAAGACGACCGTGTTCCTGCAGAACATGGGTGATTTTGCCACTATGAACGCGATCTATGCCGAATATTTCCCCAACGACCCGCCCGCGCGCAGCACGGTGGAAGTCGCCAAGCTGCCGATCGGCGCGCTGGTGGAAATTGAAGCGGTTGCGTTGGTCTAGCGGGGAAGGTTGACCGCGAAGGGCGACGTCTCAACCAAGGGACGGCGCCCTACAAACCAGACATCTATGCCGCCGGAGGAGTCATGCGTTCGGCGAGTTCGGGCACTTGTCGACCAATATAAGCCAATGCATCATCGACACTGCCATGCAGAATAACCTTATTGCGCTGCACCTGCGTCGCCAATAGTGAAATAAAGCGCACCGCCGAATTGTTGCTGATCACGATGAGCTGACGCATATTCCGGTGCGTCAACCACGACTGGACACTTGACGTCGCCTTGACGACGTTCCGGGGAAAACTCGTCAAACCCACCGTGTTCACGATGAAAAAGACAGGATCAGTGGCGTTATTCAAATGCTGCACGACGTGTTCAGAACCGCTGACTACCTCATCATCAGTGTAGGGATCGGTGAGGCGGTTATACAGAACCCTGCCTTCGACAATCCACTCAACAGAAACCGGCATAAGACCTATCCTTAATATCAAAACATACTATCCAGTATATGCGGAAGGGTGATATTCGTTACCTTTAGAAGCGAAATTTTTCGTGAAGAAACTCGGCTGTGTTATACTGCGCCTTCGTCTGTACGGATTTTGAAGGAGAATGACCGATGGCTGTAGCAACCGCACCGGGTGCATCCCTCAGCATCGACAACATCGTGGAACTGCTCGACAAGGATGCCGACTATCTGTTGAATCATACCAGCACGACGATCCCCAAAGAAACCCTGCATCTGCCGGGTGGCGACTTCGTGGATCGCGTGTGGGTTGGCTCGGATCGCACACCGCAGGTGCTGCGCAGCCTCGAATCCATGTTCAATCATGGTCGCCTGGCGGGAACCGGCTACCTGTCGATCCTCCCGGTCGATCAGGGCATCGAACACTCGGCGGGCGCGTCGTTTGCCAAGAACCCCGCGTATTTTGATCCTGAAAACATCGTCAAGCTGGCGATTGAAGGCGGCTGCAACGCCGTCGCCTCGACGTTTGGCGTGCTCGGTTCGGTCGCGCGCAAGTACGCGCACCGCATCCCGTTCATGGTGAAGATCAACCACAACGAACTGCTCACCTTCCCGAATAAGTTTGATCAGGTGATGTTCGGCAAGATCAAGCAGGCGTGGGACATGGGCGCGACCTCGGTCGGCGCAACCGTGTATTTCGGCTCGGACGAAAGCACCCGCCAGTTGATCGAAGTGGCCGAAGCCTTCGCGATGGCGCACGAACTCGGCATGGCGACCGTGCTCTGGTGCTACACCCGCAACAACGGCTTCAAGGTAGACGGCGTGAATCACGAAACGTCGGCGGACCTCACCGGGCAGGCGAATCACCTCGGCGTGACCATTCAGGCCGACATCATCAAGCAGAAGCTGCCGACGCAAACGGGCGGTTTCAAGGCGCTAAACACGGGCGGCTCGTCCTACGGCAAGCTCGACGAACGCATCTACACCAAGCTCAGCAGCGATCACCCGATTGACCTCACGCGCTATCAGGTGGCGAACTGCTACATGGGCCGCGCGGGTTTGATCAATTCCGGCGGTGCGAGCGGCGCGAACGACCTCGCCGAAGCCGTGCAGACCGCGGTCGTCAACAAGCGCGCTGGCGGCATGGGCTTGATCAGCGGTCGCAAGGCGTTCCAGCGGCCGATGGCCGAAGGCGCGGCGCTCCTGCGGGCGATTCAAGACGTGTACCTCTGCGAAGACGTGACCATCGCCTAAGCAAGCAGCTCGATTGCAGTAAATCAGTAAGGGACGGGGCAGCAGCCTCGTCCTTTTGATTCTCCGCACAAGCGTATTTCAGGAGAGAACCCATGCCCTTTCCGAGCACGATCACCAAAGCGACCACAATTAACGCGCCTGCTGCGGTCATCTGGCGGGTGCTGACCACACCCACTTTGATCAACGAATGGATCTCCGAAGATGACATCACCACAGAGACGACGTGGCAGGTCGGCGCTCCGATCGTCGTCTCGGGGAAGCTGCATGGAACCATACCCTTCGAGAACCGCGGGGTCGTCCTGCAATTCGAACCGGAATCCGTCCTCAAGTACACCGCCTGGAGCAAGCTGAACCGCCTCCCCGATCTGCCAGAAAACCACGCCGTGATCGAATTTCAGCTAGCGCCCGCCGACGCTGATCAGACGCGGCTGACGCTCATCCTCAATCAGATGAATGATGCCACTTACGAGCACTACAACTTCTACTGGAACGTGGCGCTGTATCAGATCAAGCTGACCGCCGAACGGCAGCCGCGTTAGCCGAAAAATGCACGCCTCCCCATTTTGAAATACACTTAGGCGGCTTTTCCACACTAGAATGGATTGTTGCTATGCCCTTCATCCTCGCATCGGGGTCGCCGCGGCGGCGCGAACTGCTGGCGGCGCTCGGCGTCACCTTCACGGTGATCAAATCGGATATTGATGAGACGCAGCACCCGGGCGAAGTGCCGCTCGACTATGTGCGCCGCCTGAGCATCGAAAAGGCACATGCCGTCGCCGCCAAGCTGAGCGAATCCGCGGTGGTGCTAGCGGCGGATACGGTCGTCATCCTTGCCGCCGACACGATGGGCATCCTTGACGGGGAAATCCTCGGCAAGCCCATCGATTCGGACGACGCGCGGCACATGCTCCGGCGGCTGCGGGACCGCGGGCATATCGTGTGTACGGCGCTCACGCTGCTGCAAACGGGCGAGTCGCCGCGTCAGCTCACACGACTGACGCAGACCGAAGTGATTATGCGCGACTACAGCGACACGGAGATCGACGCCTATATCGCGACCGGCGATCCGTTCGACAAGGCGGGCAGCTACGCCATCCAGCATGAAGGCTTTCACCCGGTTGCACGCATCGACGGCAGCTATACCAACGTGGTCGGCCTGCCCGTCGAGACGCTCAGAAGTCTGCTGGACGAGATCGGTTATACTGTGGAGTAGGGACACGCTAGATCGTGTCCGTAAGTTAGGTGCGAGGTGTTCTGATGGCACTAGGCGAACGGCGCATGACCGCCGCGGAGTATTTCAAACTCCCCGAAACCAATACCCCAATTGAACTGCTCAATGGAGTAATCATTGTGTCGCCGACGCCCTTCACGACTCATCAGTTTGTCATTGCGAACGTCTATGATCTTTTAAAGTCGTTGAAGCTTGGCGGACGGATCATTTTCGCTCCGGTCGAGTTGTATCTCGATGAAGAAAACGTTCCTCAACCGGACCTGATTTGGATTGCTCAGGATCGCCTCAGTATCATCGAGCCCAAACATGTACGCGGTGCATCTGACTTAGTTCTAGAAGTTTTGTCCCCCAGTACAGCGAAACGCGACAAATCAGAGAAGTTCTACCTGTATGAAAAGCACGGCGTTCGCGAATACTGGATTGCCGATCCGGTCGCTGAATATCTCGAAGTGTGGACGCTGACCGACGGCGCGTTCAAATACATCGGCGCGTATGGCGCAGGCGACACCTTCGACTCGCCGCTGCTCGCTCAAACGGTCGATGTGACCGCAATTTTTCCGCCTGCCGAACAGGTGTAGCGCCAGTTTACGAACCCTGCGACCACACCTGATGCCGCGTCCAGACTTTCTCCCAAAGCGCATCCGTATCCTCTAGATGCAGGTCGAACACGTCTGCCAGCGTGCGGGCGTAAGTCGCAGCATCGCGGATCACTTCGTCGCGCTGTCCCTCCACGGTGACATGGCGCAGCGTCGCACCCCGCAGCGTAATGATCCCCTCCGGCGTATAGCGATGACACACGGTTGTCCGCACGAAGCCCGATTCTGGTGACGTTTGCAAGTGGTGTGACTGCTGGGCAAAGTCGCTCAGTTGATACGGTTCGAGCGTGAAGTCGAAGCCGGGGCCGCCATACGGCTGATTCTGAAACCACCAGCGGTCGCCGTCCCGCTGCAAGCCGAATTCTAGCCAACCCTGCTGATAGCGACCCTCAGCCAGCGGAATCGGCTCAAGCAGACCGTTGCCAAAGCCGACGTCGGCGAGGTACGGCTGATCGAGATCGACACGCAGAATCAGGTGATTGGGGGCGAACGGCTCGTCCACGGAAGTACGTCCGACCGCCGACGCCAACAGCGTGACTTCAAAGCCGATTTCGCGCAGCGCCCACGCCAGCAAACCGTTCATCTCGAAACACCACCCGCCGCGCCGCTCCTCGACGATTTTCGCGTAGAACGTGTCAAAATCGACGGTGAGCGGGCAGCCCCGGTGAATGTCGAGGTTTTCATAGATGATGTTGAGCAAATGCGCGCGATGCACGCCGATCAGCGTGGGAAGATCAGGGCGCACAGGCGCGTCATAGTTAATCCGGTCGAGATAAGCAACCAGTGTCGGGGGCATATAAATCAACCTCGTGATGGTTATAACGGATGTTCATGGCCTCACCCCAACCCCTCTCCCTTGGGAGACTGAGGGGGCAACAGTTCAATCCGAGACAAGAGCCTGTAGGGGAGGGGCTTGCCCCTCCCGTTAGCGGGCGAGGCTTGCCTCGCCCCTACAAATGCATCCTGAAAATTCAAGTGTCGCCCCTCAACCCTTGGGAGAGGGGCGAGATGTACATTCAACTACATGCGGCGACCGCACCCCGGAGTGACGCTAAATTGGTTCGACCTTTTCGAGCATGGTCGGCAGCAGTTCGTTGACCGTCGGATGGATGAACATGGCATCGCGAATCGCCGTATAGGGCGCTTTGGCGATCATCGCCATCGTGAACGTGTGGATCACCTCATCGCCCGTCAAGCCGAGCACGGCCGCGCCGAGGATTTGCTGGGTCTCCGCATCGATTAGCACCTTCATGAAACCGTCGGTCTGCCCGAATTCACGCGCGCGGGCGACGCTTGACATCGGCAGCGTCGCTTTGAGCGCGGGGCGACCGCTCGCCTTGACCTCATGTTCGCTCAACCCCACGCGACCGAGCGGCGGATCGGTGTACACGGCGTAGGTCGGAATGCGATCCGATTGTTTGCGCTTGGTCTGATCAAGGTTGGCCTCGATGATCTGGTAATCGTTGTACGAGGTGTGCGTGAACAACCCGTGCCCGTTCACATCGCCGAGCGCATACACGCCGGGGACGCTTGTCTGCAGTGTGTCGTCCACCTGAATAAAACCTTTGTCGTCCACGGCGATTCCCGCACGGTCGAGGCCGAGACGGTCGCTGTTCGGCTTGACGCCGACCGCCAGCAGCACATGCGATCCACTCACGCCGCCGTGCCCGTCGACGCGCGCCATGATCGTGTCGCCGCGCTGTTTGAGCGAGGATACTTTCGCGTTGAGCAGAATGCGAATGCCCTCCGCCTTCAGCACTTTTGTCAGGGCGTCGGCGATATCTTTGTCCTCGCGTGGCAAAATCTGCCCGGCGGACTGGATCACCGTGACTTCGCTGCCGAAACGGCGAAATACCTGCGCGTATTCGATGCCGACATAGCCACCGCCTACAATGATCAGGTGGCGCGGCAGTTCGGTCAGGTCGAGCAGCGACTGGTGCGTCAGGTAGGGGATTTCGTTCAGGCCGGGGATGTCCGGCGGATTCGGCCGCGCGCCCACATCCAGATAAATCCGGTCAGCTTCCAGCACCTGATCACCGACGTGCATGGTGTGGGGCGCTGTGAATTCGGCATGCCCATGAATGAGCGTCAGCCCTTCCAGCTCCCCGTAACGCTTCTCCATCGCCCCGCGTGAGGTCTGCACGGCGTCGCGCTGACGCTGCATGACGCGGTTGAAATCCACGCGCACATCCTCGGCGTGAAAGCCGAATTCCGCGCCCCGCCGCGCCGTGTGAATGGCGTGCGCGCTGCCGATCAACGTTTTGCTGGGCGTACAGCCGTAGTTGACACATGACCCGCCGAGGAGGTGCTCCTCGATCAGCGCGACTTTTTGGCCGCGCGCCACCAACGCACGGGCTAACGGTGGGTTGGCTTGGCCAGCCCCAATCAAGAGTGCATCAAACCGCATGCTGTTCCCCTTTACCCGAATGACAGGTGTATTGAAACACAGACGCGGGATATTTCATAATTATTTCACGAGTGGAATCTTAATATCCCTTTATAATGCAGATTTAGACATGGTTGATAAAAATTAACTTGGAGTCCCCATGGTTCGCCGCACTGCTGCTCTGCTGGTCTTCGCTGTTCTGGTTCTTGTCGTGCCCTTTGCACACGTTTTGGGTCAGTCGGTTCCCCAAACCAACCCCGCGTTAGAACGCCGCATTGTCGGCGAAATCAACGATTGGCGGGTGAGCATGGGGTTAGCTCCCCTGGCACCGAATGCTGTCCTGCAGCAAATGGCTCAGGATCAGGCGCGCTACCTGATGACGACGAACATCCCCCAGAACGGCGGTGATTTCCACCGGGACGGACAGGGACGCTATCCGCAGCAGCGCGCGACGCAAGCTCCCTACAACTGGCCGACTTACGGTCACCCGGATACGGTGATCGTCGGGGAGAATGCGGCGGTCGGCACGGTCGACTCCGCGCTGAACTTCTGGCATAACTCCAGCATCCACGCGCAGACGATTCAGAACGCCAATTTCCGCGAGATCGGCGTCGCGGCGCTCGACGGCGTCGGCGATGACACGCTGTTCATTGCGGTCTTCGGCGGGCGACCAAATACCCTGCCCGTGCTGTTCAACCCGGCGCGCAATGTGCTCTACATGACGGGCGATCCATCGCGCTATGCCGCGCAAACAACCGATAACATCCGCATGCCGATCACCTACCAGTTCCTCGATGAAAATGGGACCGCGCTCGGCACGCCGCAGATTTTCCAGACGAACGTGGTGCTGCCGCAGGAACTCGGCGATCGCTTCAGCGTGCGCTTCTCCGATGGGCGCATGGAGATTGATACCCCGGTCGAGATCGCGAAGGCCGTCGCGGTCTCAACGCAGTACGACAGCCAGCTCGTATATGCGGGCGCGCCAGCCGCGGCGACCGAACGGGTCAGCTCTGGCGAAATCCGCCCCGTCTCCGGTGTGAGCGAAATCGACGCGGCGATCCTCGCCAATTATCCGAATCAGGATGTGAGCGCCGCCGACGCGCTGCTCAGCGAAATCAACACCTTCCGGCTCGAAAACGACGCCTGGCCGCTGCGCTCCAGCACGACCCTGCAAGCGCTCGCGCTGCAGCACGCCGACTACCTGATCAACCAGACCGATCTGGACGATAACGACAATCTGCACGTCAACGCGGCGAACGAAGGTCTGGAAATTCAGGCGCAGCTTGAGCCGTTCGCGTGGCCGACCTTCGGCCCAGAGCAAGCGCCGCTCATCGGCGACACGATCGCCATCGGCGACGTGGATTTCGCCATGCGCTTCTGGCGCCAGTCGCTGCGTGACCGCGCCACCTTGCTCGACGACGAATACCGCGAAGTCGGGATCGCGGCGCTGCCAGCGCCGGCGGGCGGCAACGTGCTGGTCGTAGTCTACGGGTCGCGTCCCAATGTCGTGCCGATTTCTTACCTGCCGGATCAACAGGTGCTGCTGCTCTCCAACGAGACCAACACCTATGGCGGTGGCGAAGAACAGGTGATCGGCACCATTCAACAGGTGATGATTTTCGACGAAAACGGCGCGCCGCTCACCGACGGCTGGATCGACTGGAGCCCGGTGATCGAACTGCCGGAAGGCATCACCACCACCCATTTGTTTATCGTGTGCACGGACGGCCTGCGCTTCGTCCATGTACAGGTAGATCTGGAGGGGCAAAGCCTCGCCCTCTCGCGCGATGTCGCGGTGCTGCCGGAAGGCGCACAGGGCGGCTAACGTCTCGCCATCGCTGATAGCGCAAACGCGCGGCAGTGTGCCCCTCGTGCAATCTCATTACAGGGGCAGATCTGCGGCGCGTTTGTGTTTCTAAGGGGCAAATGCTGACCGCACCTCAAATTCAGGAAGCTCAACGGGCAACAGCCAAATTTCAAGCTGCATCTGTAGGGACGAGGCAAACAGTCATTTCGGAGTGGGTAAGCTGTACATCCGACCCCACCCCCGGCCCCTCCCCGAATTCAGGGAGGGGAGACAGATGGGCGCATTTGTGTAGGGACGAGGCATGCCTCGTCCTAAACAGTTTGGCTGGCGATCACGGAATTCTGCGCACCTATCGGCTTGCCTCACCCACTAGCAGGAGGAGTAAGCCCCTCTCCTCTTTTCGGAGAGGAGCCGGGGGTTAGGTTATTTTTACGGATTCACTGGCAGCGCCATGAGATCGTCGTTGGTGATGGCGAACAAGCGCGCCACCCCCCAGCCCTCGACCCCCGCATAGCCGACATACACCCAGTCGCCGCGCTCGGAACGCGCAATCGGCGTGACCTCGGCGTTGTACGGCACGATGATCGTCAGCGGTGAACTGAGCGTCGGATCGATATGCAAGCGCGCGTTGAACAGCGTCCGCACGAGCACTGACGGCGGAATCAGCCCCGCGCCCGTGCTGTCGGGCACGAGGATCGGCAGACCCGACGGATCGCCCGTCACGGTCACCGTGAAATACGCGACCCAACCTTCGGTTTCATCATCCAGATGGATCATCAGCCAGTCGTTGCGGGAACTGCTCCGCGCGATGACCTCGGCTTCATCGTTGACATCCAACTGTCCGATGATTTCGCCGTCGATGCCCGGAGCGCTGCGCACGTTGACGCGCCCGTAGGCAATCACGCGCACCGCGGTTTCTAACGCCTCTTCGACCGTCGTATCCAGAATCGGCAGAATCGTCACATCGCCATCGGGGAGAAGCATGAACGCGGGAATCCAACCGCCCGCATCTTCCAGCGTGATGTGCAGCCAGCGCGCCGCGGCGCTCTCTCGACCATCGACGATCACCTGATCGCCGTCTTGCAGTTGGCCGACAATTTCAAAGCGGGGATCGGGACCGGAGCGAACATTGGTCGTTCCGTCGATGGTCCCGGTAATAGTCTCGGTCTGTGCGGCGACGCTTTCGGCGCAGAGCCCGGCGGTCAACAGCGCCAGCAGACTTATTATGAGCAAACGCATGAGCATCCTGTCTCGTTCAGCACACCTGCATGAACGAAAACATTACATTTCATCTAAACCATGATGATTCTAGCGCAGAATGGTGGAATTATCACCCCGTACTTTCTAGGGGGTCATGAGGTGAGGCTCATATGTGGGGTAAACCCGTCCGTGAAGTGACCTCACACAGAGGGTGTCCTTACGAAAACAAACTTGGTTTGCCAAGCAGTGTAGTCTCCCCTCCCTGAATTCGGGGAGGGGATGGGAGTGGGGTCGGAAACAGTGGACTTGAACAGCTACCTTTACACCTGCTGCGCGCCGAGCTGGAGCGCACGCTGCGGCGTACGCGGCGTCTGCGACGGTACGAGCGGCAGCCTGACCGTGAACGTCGAACCTTTGCCGATCTCAGTCTCCACCGTCAGCGTCCCGCCGTGCGCCTCGACCAGATGGCGTGAGATCGGCAAGCCCAAACCCGTGCCTTCGATCCCCATCGCCTTGGCCCGCGTCGACCGCTGGAACGCCTCGAAGATATTCGGCAGTTCGTCTTCGGGGATGCCGATGCCGCTGTCCTTCACCGTGAAGGTGATCGAGTCAGCGTCGGCAGCAATCGTGAAGCGCACTTCCCCGGCGGGCGTGAACTTGACCGCGTTCGAGAGCAAGTTGAGCAGCACCTGCCGGATGCGCCGCGCGTCCATGACGACCGTCGGCAGCGTTTCCGGCATGTCGATTTCGAGCGAGACATCCCGTTTGGCATCCATTTGCGCCAGCGTGGAGTCGAGCGCGTCTTCGATGATCGGGCGCACTTCGGCGGGCTGGAAGTACAACTGCATTTCGCCCGCTTCGATCTTGCTCACGTCGAGCAGGTCGTTGATCAGGTACAGCAGCAGTTCGGCGCTGCGCACCGTCTGATCCAGACGCTTGCGCTGTTCTTCATTGACCTTGCCGAACGAGCCAATGCGCATGAAGTCGAGGTTGTTGATGATCAGGTTAAGCGGCGTACGCAGTTCGTGCGTCACGCTGGCAAGGAAGCGCGTCTTGACCTCGTTGGCGCTGTTAGCCTTCTGCATGGCAACATCTAATTGACCGTACAACTGCGCCGAACGCACCACGGGCGAGACGAGGTTCGCCAGCAGCGTGAGCAACCGCGCGTCATCCCCGCTGAAGTTCGGCGCATCGCCGGAACGCCCCGCGACAATCGCGCCAATCGGTTCGCCCGAATACATCAGCGGCACAGCGAGGGCGCGTTCGATGTACGGCGCAACCCACCCGAGCCGCCCTTCCCAGTGCAGATAATCTTCCAGCACGAGCCACTGTGCCGTTTCGACCACTTTGCCCGCCAGCCCGTCGTGCACGCCGATGACGCGGCCAATCGTCCCGGCATCGTCGCTCGTGCTGGCGACCAACTGCAACCCGGCACGGTCTTCCGTCACCAACCAGATGCCGGAATACGACGCTTGCAGCAAATCGACCACGCGCCCGGTCAGCGTGGAGAGAATGATGTTCAGGTAGTATTCGCTCACGACCGAGAGCGAAGCATCATACACAGCGCGCAGTTCGGCGGCGCGGTTGAGCGCGTCAGTCTGCGCGACTTGCAGTTCATTCGTGCGGTCGGCGACGCGCTTTTCCAGGGTGCGGCTCCACATCGACAGCGAGTCAAGGGAATCGGCGAGGTTGGACTTCATGTCTTCCAGCGATCGCGCCAGCCCCCCCATCTCATCACGGCGGTTCTGGTAACCGACCTGATAGCGCATGTCGCCCGACCCGATCTCCTGCGCGGTGATGGTCAAATCGACCAGCGGCGTGGTGATGGCGGTGGCGGCAAAGCGGTCGAGCAGCCAACCGAGCGCGCCGATCACCACCAGAATCAGAAACACGATTTGCAGCAGTTCTTCATCCGACTGATCGCTGACATCTTCCTCGGAGACGAGGCCGATCACGTTCCACGTGCCATCCAGCAGCGGCGTATTGATGACATAGAGCGATCCGGTGTAAAACGGAGCATCTTCCATCATGGCGTAACCCGTCACCGCCTGGCTCATCAGGGGCAGCAGGTCGGCCTGCGGATCGGTGAGCGCTGCCGCGCCGATACCCCCGGCAGCGAACACCTGCTCGGCAGTCGTCACGACCGCGCCATACGGGTACGGGCTGTCTTCGCTCAGGGTTTCCAGCCATTCGGAGAGGCGCGCCCCGGTGATTTCCGCCCAGATATAACCACGGGTGCCGGGCAGTCGCAGTGAATAAATGAGACTGGGCGCGCGTGTCGTGCCATACGGATCGACGCTGTAAAACCAGACTGCTTCGCCGAGCGCGAGGTCGCCCAGCGGCGCGAGTTCCGCGGGAATCGCGCGCACCGTGTTTTTCTGGCGGGGGGCAGTCACCGTCGACGAGCGGCGAAAGAGATTCAGGCGGTAACCGCCACTCACGGGCTGCAGAGTCCCAATCCGCTGCACAAGGACATCCGGCTGCCGCAGCGAATAGCTGGCGGTTTGCCACAGCGAGAGAATCGAGTCGCGCTGTCCATCGAGCACACCGCCAAGCGCATAAGTCAGGGTTTCGACGCTGCGCAGTTCGCCCGTGATCGCGGCGGCGGTGCTGCGATTCAGCGCGGTCAACGCGTCCTGCGTCTGCTCGTTGACGAAGCGCACGGCGATATTCAGAATGAGCAAGACGATGACGATGAGACTAACGGCTGTGTAAAGGACGACGGCGACGGTCAACCGCCGGCGTAAACTCCATTGACCAAACATACGCGCGCTCCGCCTGCTGTGGTACTCCCATTATATGTAGGCTTGATTCACGCATGCAAACATTGAGGTTTTGGTGAATTCTCGTTTGTGCGGCGGCTGTTGTCTCGCCTCCCCAAATTCGGAGGCGAGTGTCGAAGACACCGGGCGCACAGCCATGCCCCCCTTCGACAACACATTCGGCAGGGCGAACGTCTTATCTGTCTCCCCTCCCCGAATTCGGGGTGGGGTCGGGGGGTGGGGTCGGAAACACCGGGCGCACAGCCGTGCGCCCCTACGACAACACGCTCGGCAGGGCGAACGTCTCTCTGTCTCACCTCCCTGAATTCGGGGTGGGGTTGCCTGACCCACAGATTTTTCTTCTAGCGTGGGCGGTGTGCCCATGTATAATGAGATTCAGGTTTCAGGAGCGATCATCGTGCCAATTTTGCGCGAAGGCGAGTTAGATATCATCAGCCACAACGCGGAGCAAACGCGCCGCTTGGGCGTCAAACTGGGGACGCTGCTGCAGCCCGGCGACATCCTGTGCCTGTCTGGCGATCTCGGCGCAGGCAAGACGGTGTTCTCCTCGGGGATTGGTGTCGGTTGGGGCGCGGACGAACCGCTCATCAGCCCGACCTTCAACCTCGTGCATGTCCATGCCCGCGCGAAAGACTCGACCCCGCTCTATCATCTCGACTGCTACCGTTTGAGCGGCGTCGCCGATATCGACGCCATCGGGTTGGATGATATTCTGGAGGCGCGCGGCATTGTCGTCATCGAATGGGCGGAGCGCATCGCCCCGGCGCTGCCCCGCGAACGCCTGTGGATTGAACTGCGCGCGTTCGAAGTGACGCGCCGCAGCGTCATCTTTACGGCGGTCGGCGAACGCTACCGAAAGCTGGTCGATCAATTCACCGGGCGCACTTGAAGTCGTTGTGTAGGGACGCCATTCATGGCGTCCGCGCTTCTCATGAATTAGGATTTCGGACGCGATAAATCGCGTCCCTATGGTAAAAGAACCTTGATGCTACTAGCTATCGATACTGCGACCCAAAACCTCTCCCTCGCTCTGCATGACGGTGCGGCGGTGCGCGCCGAGCAGACGTGGTTCTCGCCAAATATGCACACGGTGCAGCTTGCGCCCGCTGTGCGTGATCTCATCACGCGCGCCGACCTGACCATGGACGACTTGACCGCGCTGGCCGTCTCGACTGGGCCGGGCTCGTATACCGGGCTGCGCATCGGCGTGGCGCTGGCCAAGGGCTTGGCGGCTGCGCGGGGCATTCCGCTGGTGGGCATCCCCACGCTCGATATCCTCGCCGCGGGGCAACCGCATTTTCAGGGCGGACTGATCGCCGTGGCGCAGGCCGGACGCGGCCGCATCATCGCTGCGACCTACCAATGGCGCAAAGGGCACTGGAAGGCGCGCGGCGAAGCCCAACTGCTCGACTGGCCGACGTTGATTGGCAGCATCGACGGCGCGGCCATCATCACGGGCGAAATTGATGAGACTGGACGTACGGCGATCAGCGAGGCCGCGGCCAACGATCTACCCGTTACACTCGCGCCGGGCGCCTTCCGCCTGCGCCGCGCGGGTTTTCTCGCGGAAGAAGCGTGGGATCGCCTGCGCGACGCGACCGAGGCGTTTCCGGCGGCGGATGTCACCCCGATCTATGTGAAGACTAAAGATATACCCGCATGAGTCTGACGCTGCGCTACATGCGCCTCCCAGATATCCCGGAAGTCTCCGCGATTGACCGTATGGCCTTCGATCCCCCGTGGCCGCCGCGCACCTATCAGTATGAGATCACCGAATCGAACTACAGCCACATGGTCGTGCTGGAAAAGTCGGCGGGCGACAGACCGTCGTCGAACTGGCGGCGCATCATCGGCAACTTTGGCATCCTGCCAGAGAGCAACACGGTGATTGTCGGCTATGGCGGCCTGTGGAACATCGTCGACGAAGCGCACGTGAGCACCATCGCCACGCATCCGCAGTTTCGCGGCAACGGCTGGGGCGAAGTGCTGCTCGCCGCGATGATCCGGCGGGCGCTCACGCTCGGCGCGGCCTACATCGTGCTCGAAGTGCGCGTGAGCAACGTCGTTGCGCAGAACCTGTACAAAAAGTACGGCTTCGAAACGGTCGGTACAAAGACCAACTACTATCACAGCAACAACGAAGACGCCTACGATATGCGGCTGAACTTCACCAACCCCGCCGCCTATCGGGAGACGTTCGATCCGCGCTTCGAGGCGCTCAAGGCGCGCCATCGGTTCGCCGATCAATACACCGATGTGCGCCCAATAGCGAAATAGGATGCCCTCTCATGGTAGAAACGCGCTCTAGCAGCGTCCTTGACCACTGGCTGACGCAGCTTGTGTGCCCCCTCGATCACGCGCCGCTCACCCGCGCCGCCGATGGCACACGGCAGTGTACGTGCTGCACCTTTACCGCGCCGCTCGTCACCGTGAATGATCGCCAGGTGTACGATTTTCGAGCCCTCAACTGCCCGCAGACCGTGCAGCTGGAGTTTTGCATTCCGGTACAGCCGCTGGATCGTTATGAGGTCGTGCGCACCATGTTTCGCGCGCCCGCCGAGGCGACCAAGCGCCCGCCCGTCAACGTCGCGATCAAGACTAAGCTCGATCCCGGCAGTCAGCATTATCTGCGCACGCTGTACGAGCAGCATGGCCCGAACCTGCGCATTCTGGATTTGGGCTGTGGTAGCGGCGACAACCGCAAGTTTCTGAACGCCATCGGCTTCACCAACGTGATCGGCGTGGACTGGTCGGCCAAAGGCGCGGACATTCTCGTCGACGCGCACCGCCTGCCCTTCGCCGCTGGCACGTTCGACGTGGTGGTCTCGACCGCCGTGTTTGAACATCTATATAACCCCTTCCTCGCCATGCACAACATCGCACGGGTCTCGAAGCCGCGCGCGTGGTTCGTCGGCGGGGCGAGCTTCTGGGAAGCGTGGCACGGATCGTCGTATTTCCACTTCACGCCGGATGGCTGGCAAACCTTGCTAAACCAGAACGGCTACCAGCTAGAGGATCTCTGGACGGGCTGGGGTGTGATTCCGGCGGCGCTGGCGCATGTCTTCACGCCGGGATACTTCCGCAAACTCGGCTACGGTCTGCAACGGCTGGTTGAGGGCGTCTTTCGCCTGTGGGGCGGCGAAGCGGGCGTCCGCAAGCTACAACTGCGTGCCAGCGGCGCGTATATCGTCTTCGCCGCGCGCACGCAATCAAACGGTGTCACCTAGATAGAGGATATGGGCATGACTCAAGTTCAATGGACGGCAGTGGATCAGTATTTTGCCGACGCCTTTACGCCGAGCGATCCGATTCTGGAAGCCGCCCTGGCTGCGTCGGTGGCCGCGGGGCTGCCGGATATTCAGGTGACGCCGCTGCAGGGTCAACTGCTGGCATTGTTGGCGCAGAGCGTCGGCGCGCGCCGCATTCTGGAGATCGGCACGCTCGGCGGCTACAGCACAATCTGGTTGGCGCGCACCCTGCCCACTGACGGCAAGCTGATCACGCTGGAACTTGATGCCAAACACGCGCAGGTCGCCCGCAGCAACTTTGCGCAGGCAGGTTTGAGCGGCGTGATCGACCTACGCGAAGGCAAAGCGATTGATCTGCTGCCCGGCCTGACCGGGGAAGCGCCCTTCGATTTCATCTTCATCGATGCCGACAAGGACTCCACCGCCGACTATTTCGATTGGTCGATCAAGCTGGCACGACCGGGCAGCCTGATCCTCGTGGACAACGTCATCCGCAGCGGCGGCGTGGTCGACCCGCAGCACCCCGATTCGCGTGTGCAGGGCATCCGGCGCTTTGTGGCCGCCGCAGCCAACGATCCGCGCGTGCGGCTTTCCACCGTGCAGACCGTCGGCAGCAAAGGCTATGATGGTTTTGCTTTAGCGCTGGTCAAGTGATCGCAGTGAACTTATGCTCACCGTAGCGGAAATCCTCGAACTCGAAGAAATGCAGGGCGCGCTGATTGTTGCCGGGCACGAAGGCGTCGAACGCCTCGTCGAATGGGTGCATGTCTCCAGCGTGCCAGACGCGCCGCAGTGGTTGAACGGTGGCGAACTGGTGCTGACGACGGCGCTCAACCTGCCGCAAAACCCCGACGATCAGCGCCGCTACGTGCAGGCGATGGCCGATCAGGGGGTGGCGGCGCTGGCGCTGGCGGTCGGTCGCCACATCGATCACGCGCCGGACAACATGCGCGAAATCGCGGATGCCAATGCCTTTCCGCTGATCGAAATCCCGTATCAGGCGCGCTTTGTTGACATCGCCCGCGCGACCAATCAGCGCATCGCGCAGCAGCACATGGGCATGATGGAACGCGCGCTGACCATTCACCGCACACTGACCATGCTCGTGCTGCAAGGTGGCGACCTGCGCCAGCTCGCGGTCACGCTGGCGGGCTTGATCGGGCAGTCGGTGAGCATCGAAAACGAACGCTTTGAAGCGCTGGCGAGCCACAACATCGCCGACGTGGACGAAGCCCGCCGCTACACCTTGAGCGAAGGCAAAACCGATCCACGCTTGATCGAAGCGCTCGAAACGCGCGGTATCCTCGGCGAAATCCGGCGCACGCGCCGCCCGGTGCATCTGCCGCAGATGCCGGAAGTCGGCCTCCAGATGGAGCGCATCCTCGCGCCGATTGTCGTGCACAGCAATATCTACGGCTACGTGTGGATCATCGCCGACGACCGCCCGATCTCCAACCTCGACAGCATGGCCATCGAGATCGGCGCGACCATCGCCGCGCTCATGCTGCTGCATCAGGAGGCGATTCAAAGCGCGGAAGCGTCGCTCAAGGGCGGCCTGCTCTCACAGTTGATCGAAGGGGAACGCGGGCGCGAAGCCATCCTCACCGATCAAGCGCTGCGCTACGGCGTAGACTTGAATCAGGCGTTCGTCGTGCTGCTGGTCGAAGATCAGGACACGGGATCGCCACGCCTGCTGCACCTGTACCGCCGCATCAACAGCCTCGCCGTAGCGAACAAATGGCGCGCGGTCGTCGGCCAGTTCGCGGGCGAGGTGCTCGTCCTCATGAGCGCCAAAGCCGACATCCCGCAGATCGCCGGGAGCATCGACGAGAGCATCGGCGACGTGCGCATCGGCGTGAGCGGTGTGCATCGCGGCGCGGATCGCGTCGGGGCGGCGCATCAGCAGTGCCGCGACGCGCTGACCATCACGCGGCGGTTAGGCAACAAAGAACGCGTCGTGCGCTTTGACGATCTGGGTTACCTGTACGCGCTGTACCGCGCCGGGAAAGAATCGCTGCTCGGCAACCCGTTTGCGCCGGGGCTGCGTAAGCTTTCCGGCGAAGGCCAGGCCGACTTGTTCAACACGCTGGAAGCGTATTTGGACGCAGGCGGCAACGGTGTCAAAACGGCGGAGCTTCTCTGCATTCACCGCAGTACACTGAATTATCGCCTTGAGCGCATCCACGAGATCAGCGCGTGGGATCTGAGCGATCCCGGTGTGCGCACGAATCTGCAAATCGCGCTCAAGCTGCTGCGCTTGTTTGAAGTATCGTAGCGCCTCACCCCGTTTCGCTGCGCTCAACTCCCCTCTCCCACGGGAGAGGGGCTGGGGGTGAGGCTGATTTTGATGGAGGAGTGAAACCAATGGACATCCGCCCGTTGATCCCCGACGACGTCGATCAATACCTGGCGATCTGGCGGCGCGCGCTGACCGACGCGCCGACCGCCTTTGGCGCATCAGCCAATGACCCCGGCATGTTTGACCGCGAACCTGCCCTGCAGCGGATCGCACAGTCACTGCCCTATAATCCCATTTTCGGCGTGTTTATCGACGGGCAGCAGGTCGCGCTGTCGAGCCTGTTCTACGCGGGTCACCGTGAGAAGATTCGGCATCGCCTGCAAATTCATCAGGTGTTCGTGAATGCGGAGGTACGCGGTCGGGGTATTGCCCGCGCCATGATGAACGAGGTGATCGCATTCGCTAAAACCATCCCGGACGCCGAGGAGATTCAGCTCGCGGTCACGGTGGGCAACGAGTCGGCGCGGCGCTTGTATGTCAGCGCGGGGTTTGAAACGGCCTACTTCGACCACCGCTATCTGAAGATCGACGGCGTGTACTACGACCTGGAATGGATGCGGTTGAGCCTAATCTAGACGCGGCGGAAAACGGCGCTGACGGGCAGCATGAAGTCAGGTAACACAGCGCCGCCAGAGATCGTCTCGCTTTCGCCAAGCAGCTCACGCGCGTCCGGAGTCAGCACTTCGACGAGGCGCTTTTCCGGGTAAATCAGCCAGACCATCCGTGTCCCGTGCTGCAAGTAAAACGCGGCTTTATCGCTCATGTCCTTGAGACTATCTTTAGGTGACCGGATTTCGACGGCGATATCGGGCATATAATTCGCTGCGCCTTCGCGTTCGACGGGCTTGTTGGTATCCGCGACCAACGACACATCGGGAATGCGATCATTGTGCGGGTCATTCGGCGGACGGTGCCGCGCTTCCACGGCGGCAATGCCGATCTCGCGCGTGTTCAGGTAATTGTTGAATGCGGTAACGATGTTACCTGCGATGATGCCATGTTCGCGCGTCGGCACTTTTTCGATGATCTCCCCGTTGATGAGTTCAAACAAGCCGTGATCAGACTGCGCGAGGAAACTCTCAAAGTCTGCAATTGTCGTGAGTTTGCGCTCTAGCACCATTTGCCCCTCCAACCCTACCCGATCATAGCACGATTTTTGCACGTGATCGGCTAGCGCAGCAGTTTCTCAACCACCCGCACCGCTGTGCCGACGCCGTCTTCGGCACGGATGCGTTCGCCTAAGGCGGCGGCGCGGCTCCGCAGCGCGGCATCCCCCCTCAGCGCGCGAATCGTTGCGGTGAGGCGCTCCGTCGTCAGGTCGTGGCGTTTGATCGGTGGCGCACCGACGCCAAGCTCGTACACCCGCCGACCGAAAAATGGCTGATCGCCAATGTGCGCGACAATCGCCGACGGGACGCCCGCCCGCAGCGCCGCGCCCGTCGTCCCCGAACCGCCGTGATGGATGACCGCTGCCATGCGCGGGAACAACCAATCGTGCGGCGCGAAGTCGAGCAGGAAGATGTCGGACGGCAAATCCTCGGCGTGCAAACCCGCCCAACCGGAATGAATGATGCCGCGCTGCCCGGTCGCCTTGAGCGCGTCGATCATCACGCGGGTGGTCGCCTGGGGGTCGCGGTTGGACATGCTGCCAAAGCCAATGTACACAGGCGGCGCGCCCGCGTCGAGAAATGCTTGCAGCGCGGGCGACGGCTGCCAATCCGGCGGCGCGTCGAGGAACCAGTAGCCGGTCACATGGTGGTGCGCGCCCCAATCCGACGGATGTGGCACAACCAGCGGACTGATCCCCAGCAGCGTCGGCGTGCGGTTCGCCGCACGGATGAATTCGCGGGTTTGGACGGGGGGCAAGCCGAGCCGCTCATGCATGAGGGCAGACGCGGGTCGGAGTGCCGAAAACAGCATCGTTTCGATCACATAGCCCCACCAGCGGTTGAGCGGATTGGTTTGACGCGGGAGGAGCGCCTGCATGCCCGCCGCGCCGCTGGCGGTCGGTGCGAGCGGCGACATCATGGCGAGCAGCGGGCGGACGCCGCGCGCTTGTCCAATCGCGGCGACCACCTCGACGGTCAGCAGGCCGCTCACCAGCACGTCGGCATCCGCGACCATGTTGAGCAGATCATCCACCACGTCGACGGCAATCGTATCGACCATGCGCCGCATATTTTGCAGTTCGCGCTGCGGGTTGTCGCTGCTGTTGCCGAGCCAGTCTTTCCCCAAATCTGACTGCATATAGGCTTCGATGTCGATGCGGAACGGCGTACAGCGCAGCCCTTCCCGCTCAATCCACGCCTGAAAATTGCGGCCCGCGGCCAGCGTCACGGTGAAGCCCGCGCGCTGCAGCCCCTTGCCCAGCGCCACATACGGCTGCACATCGCCGCGTGAACCGAATGCCAGCATCAAAATGCGCATGGATTTACCTCAAAAAGTTCTTCAATATCCGGCATTCACACCCCTCACCCCATTCCATCTACCGCGCACACGGGGAGCGGGGCGACTTTGCAGACATGGTTGGCTACCCTGCCTGAATTCGAGGAGGGGCAGGGGGCAGGGTCGGAATCTGACCTTGTTCAACACTCTCTTGCCTCGCCCGCTTACGGGAGGGGCAAGCCCCTCCCCTACAATGTGTTGGTTCGTATTGAATTTTCGCCTCCTCAACACCCAAGCCCGAAGAGGGGCGGCCTTGTGGGCGCAGTTGGCTCCCCTCTCCTCTTTTCGGAGAGGGGCTGGGGGTGAGGTCTGCTGTTGCTACCCGAAAATCGCCGGGTCAACCTTGAATGAGCCGTCGGGCTGCATGGGCAGGTCGACCACGCGCATGACCGCGTCGAGATTCAGGTCACCGTAGACGTGCGGGAACTTCTGGCGATTGCTCGCCAGTTCCCACTTGAGTTCATGCTGGATTTTGTCGGTGTCGATCACCAGCACAACCAGATCGTCGTGGCCCTGATAGTAGTTGTTCGCCGTCTGCTGAACTTGCGCGGCCGTCGAAAAGTGGATGAAGCCTTCGCTGTCAATCGAGGCCGCGTGATACGTACCGACCGCCTGCGCGTGCGCCCAGTCCGACCGGGAGAGGATGTGAAGGATGGTGCTCATAACTGCATCTCCAATTCAATTTCGTCGTGGATCGGGATGTCATCATGGCCGATCAACGGAATCTCCGGCTTGAGCCGCCGCCCGTCGTCGACCGCCCCCACATGCAGCGCCGCCAGCCGCCAACCGCGGCGTTGATAGAACCGCAAAGCGTGGGTGTTGTCATTCGTGGTGATCAGCACCAGACGGCGACAGCCTGCTGCCCGCGCGACCTGCTGCACCGCCTTGAGCAGCGCCGACCCAATGCCCTGACCTTCGGCGCGGCTGTCCAACGACATGATCTCGCATTCGTCCCCGTCGAGGCGGTAAGTCACCAGCCCCACGCGTTGATCGTCGACCAGCGCGACGAACCCCGGCAGAGTCGTCATATCGTACAGGCGTCCGCGCGAGGCCATGCGTGTCGACCCCCACTCATCATGAATGAGCTGTCGAGCCCAGATCTGATGATCGTCATTGAGCGGCTGAATTTCCAGCATGAGGTGTGCTCCTTCCCCGCAGGCAACCGCAGTGCAAACGACTTACTCGCCGAGGGGCTTGCGCTCCTTGGTCACGAGGAACAACGCCCGTTTGGCGCCGGGCAGCGTGTAATCGAAGCCGCACGATTGGAAGAAACCATCGGCGGACGTGATCGCCATCACTTCGAGGATGGAGAGCTCTTTCGCCCGCTCGATACACGCATCGACCAGCATGCGCCCGACACCTTTGCCCTGTGCCGAACGCGCCACGGCCAGCGAGCGGATTTCCGCTAGCTTGCGTGAATAAATTTCCAGCACCACACAGCCGATCAAGTCGTCCTCTTCGGTCGCCACAAGGAAACTCGGGAGCAGTTCGTCCAGTTCGCTGTAGGTGCGGGCTAAGACCGTGCCTTCTTCGACGAAGGGTCGAATGAGGTCGATGATTGCGGGAATGTCCTCGGATACCGCCGGACGCACGGTTACTACGTTTTTCGTCGCCATAGAAAAAGATTACCGATCTGCGAATCGCGCTCGTAATTATAGATCAACCAATCGTTTAAGTCAGGATACGCTTGCAGCAGCGTATTGGAATCCTCTTCACTCCCCGTCACCCACGGCATGTAGTCGACCTGCGCGACGATCACATACGGCGGCAGCGCCGCCCACAGGATTTCGGCGGTCTGCTCGCGCCATTCCGGCGGATACCAGTCCGCCACCAGCGGAAACTGGAAGATGAAGCGCGTCGCCGGGTTGAGCCCGCTCAGGTAGTAGATCTCCGGGCGGAAGCCCCAGATGAACAGCGCGTCGCCGGGCACGACGCGTTCGCGCAGCAGGTTGACCACTTGCAGCGACTCATCCGCGCGAAATTCACCGCCCACGAAGCGGGCGTAGTACGTTGCCTGATCTTCTTGTCCGGTCAAGTATGGCAGGGTTTGTGATCCGATGACGACCGCCATGATCAACAGAAGGGCGGCAAGAGAAAACCAGGACTGAGGACTGAGGACTGAGGACTGAGATTCTGCAGCGTCCGCCATCCTCAGTCCTTTCACCTCAGTCCTCAGTCCTTGGTTGATCCCCCACGCGCCGAGCAGCGCCAGCGGCGCCAGCATCGGCAGCCAGTGATAATCGTAGCCTTTGGCCTGCACCAGCATCATCGCCGCGCCACTGACCAGCCACACGATGACCGCCCACCAGCGCACCTCGCGCCGCCGCACCGTGACGATCACACCGACCACGCCGAGCAGCACCAGCAAACCCCACTGCGACCAGCGATAGCTGAGCGCGACGCGAAACGCGTCGAGCAAATCCGGCACGTTGGCGGTCAGCGTGGTATAGCTGGACGTCAGTTGCGCGCTTTCGAGCAGCGCGTCCCACGCGCCGAGGCTCAGCAGCACGGCTGCACCACCGACAAGTGTTAACAATCCGCCTACGAATATGGCAAATATATCCCAAGATCGGATCGATTTATCCCAAGATCGGCGGATCACCGCATAGACGACCAGCACCGGGAGTCCCATCACAGCGAACGGGTACTTAAACCAGAACGTCCATCCAAGCATGACGCCGCTGATCAACGCCCACAGCCACGAGCGGCGCGGCGCATCGGCGGCGCGGATCGCGCACCACATGGCCAGCGTCATCGGCAGCAGGGCGATCCCGTCATTTTGCGTGAGCGTCCAGAACGTCTCCGTGAAGTAGAACACGCCGAACAGGGCTACCGCCCACACCCCCACCCGGCGATCCGCGAGGCGCGTCCCCATGGCGTACAGCGTCAGCGCGATCAGCGGGAAAAGGATCAGGTCGATGGCGCGCAGGGCGGGCGCGGTCTGCCCGAAGATCGACATGGCCGCGGCGTACACATAGAACACCGCGGGTGGCTTGGGATTCCAGAGATCGATGTAGGGGACTTTACCTTGCAGCAGACCGCGTCCGATAGTCGCGAATTCGCCTTGATCGCGCCCGAGTGGATAGGTGAGCGTTGGCGCAGCGATCAGCAGAATCGCCGCGATCACGATCAGGATCGCGGCGTGGCGGCGCAGCGTCACAGCCATCCGACCGCCCGCGCCAGCAGGAAGGCAATCCCCAGCGAGAGCATCAGGAAGATCCACGCAAGCATCCGTCCACTCTCCTGCGCGGGGCTGATCTCTTTCTCCTCGACGCTCACGGCACCGAGCAGATCGACGTAGAAATCGACGTTAAGGCGACCGCGCGTCACCCGCGCCATGTAGTCGTGTCCGGTGACCAGCAGCCACCCGCTGTCCTCATCCTCCCAATCCTCGCCGAGGCGCTGCTTCATGGCAGCGTCGAGGATGGCGCGGGCTTGCTCCGGGGGAATCGGTTCGATTTCAGACATCGTATTTGCCTTGGCCGCAGCCTTTACCTGTCGGGATGCGTTGCAACGCACACCCAGAAAGTTATCCCATGCGTATCATTGTTGTCGTGCCCCTCACCCCCAACCCCTCTCCCACGCAAGCGGAGAGAGGGGAGAAAAGCCGGTTTTTGCTGGCTCCCCTCTCCGAATTCGGGGAGGGGTCGGGGGTGGGGTCGGCGCTGACTTGGTGCTGATAGAACCGCCAGAAGGCTGTCCCTACAATCTGGCGGTTCAACTGGCGCATTTAACTTCCAATCGTGTATTCGAACGAGAACGGGCCAATCAAGCCGCTGGCATCCTTCGCCGCAACCGCGACCGAAGCGAAGCGGTCGGCGCGGAAGCCGTCCCATGTGACCTGATTGTCATTCACTTCAAAGTAGTCGCTGTAGATGAGCGATCCCGGCGGGCGCAGCGCGATCAGGTAGCCCGCGGCTTCGGGCACGCGTTCCCACACTAGCGTGCGGAAACCGTTGTCGCCTTCGCGGAGCTGCACCGAGCGCGGCGGACGCAGCCCGTCGGCCATCGCCGTGGTGACTGCGAGAATTGTCTGCGTGGCGCGCATGAGATACGAAATCTGAATGTCGTCCTTCGTATCGCGTTCGGTATGGTGGCGGTCAGGTTCTTCCAGCGCTTCGGTGAAACGTACCGAGGCGAATCCCGCGTCGCTGAACGACATGTGATCGCCGTAGCGCCCATCGCGGTCGACTGTGGGCTGCACATCAATCGCCATACCGGGAGCCAAGCGCGCGCCCAATAGGTTGAGCGTACGCGCCAGATGCCGCGACGAGGATTCATTTGGCTCGGCGCTGAACAGGCGAATAGTGTAGTCGTTGACGGCGCCTGTGCCGCTCGTGCTGCTGCCGATCACGTCCATGTTGAGCATCGCATCGATCTGGATGTTGTTGGCGCGCAGATAGTCGTTGACGAAAGCCGTGCTGCCCTTGCGCTGAATTTCTTCCGCGCCGAAGGCCACGAACATCACCGTCGCCCGGTGCGGCGTCTGGCTCATCACACGGGCGATTTCCATCAGCGCAGCGATCCCACTCGCGTTGTCGTTCGCGCCCGGCGCAAAGGTATTGCCGTTCTCCACGTCGCGCGTGATGCTATCGTAGTGCGCGCCGATCAAAATGATGCCGGCGCCTGTCTCCGTCCCCTGCAGCACGCCGATAATGTTCCGGCTAAAGGTATTGATATCAGCGAAATTGACGGCGAATTCCTGCGGCTGCAGCACGGTGAAACTATTCTGGTACGACTGGTCGCGGATGAGGTTGAACTGGTTGAGGATGTAGTTATACGCCGCGCCAATCCCCTCCGTCGGACTCGTCCACGAAGATAAAACGTGGCGCGTCCGCATGCCGACCAGCGCATCGATATGCATGATCAGGCGATCCGGCTCTACCCGGTTCATCACGTTGAGCAGCGTGGTATCGGTCTGGGTCTCCACGCGCGGCACGTTCGTCGCTTGATCAGGAAATTCTTCCGGCGCGAGAGTCGGGAAGCCAATGGTCGGCGGCGGCGTAAACGTCGCGCGCGGAACCAACGACGGCGGCGGCGCATTGTCGGTAAGGTTACACGCCAGCGCGGCCACCAGCATCGACAAGGCGATGAGCACGAGGGGGAGTGGGAATGTGTGTCGTCTTCTCATATCGCCGCGATTTTACCACAGGAACCCAGTCCATCAGCGTAACAGTGGGTAAGAGTTGTCAGTAGACAGGTTGCAGTGATCAGAAAACGCACCCGGTTGCTACACTGAACCGAGTGCGGTTAGAAACTGTCAACTCTTTACTCCACCCGCGACCAATAGCCGACTTCCATGCCGGGGATGAGCGTGACGGCGTAGACCGTGTTTTCCGGCGCGAGGATATAGGTCGTGTAGGAGGTACGTCCGGCGGCCTGCCGTGCCGAATCGAAGCCCATTTCCGGCGCGGTCGCCCAGCCGAGGCCGCTTTCCGTCCCGCCCAGCAGATCCCAGATTAAGCCGAAGCCGCGCACAGGTGTGAGCAAGCCTTCCGGCGCAACCGCTGTCGGATCGGGCGCGCCTTCGCGGAAAATATCCTCATACACCCGGGCGTGGCCATCATCCGTCAGCACGTAGATTTCGAGCGTGTCCGAAAACCAGATCAGCGCGCCGTGTTCGAACGGCTGGTAGGCGACCATCACCGCGAGTGGGGGGTCTTCCGGGCAGCGCGGCATGTCCAGCCCGCCGATCCAGTCCTGCGCACACGTGATCGTGAAGCTCACATCCTCGGTGATCACCTGATCACCCGCCGTCGCTTCAAGGCGGTAGGTGTACTCACCGGCGTTGGCGAACGGGTACACGCGCAGCGACCCTTCCGCGGGCACAGGCTGCGCCGTCTGCGGGCGAACGCAGGTCGTCGCATCAACGCACGGGTACAGGTAGACATGTTCGCCCTGCGCCGTCCACGTGAGCGTCGTGCCGCTGGTGTTATCGCCCGCTTCCGCCGTCAACGTGCGGATCGCCGCCGGGCTGACCGCATCAACCGGGCTGACCGATGACGCCGTGAACACCGACACCGAGCGCGGCAGCCAGATCACCGCGCCAACCGGGAGCTGCGTCGGATCGTCGATACAGTTGAGCGCGGCCAACTGCGTCACCGTGATCATGGTGTAGCCCGTCAACAGTACGTCGAGGCGGTCGCCGGGACGCACTACATAGGGCAAAAAGCCTTCGAGCGTCGGCGCGGCGCAGCTCGCCAACCGCGCGTCATTCGGATTGGGCACAATCGGGTACAGGCGAATTTCGCCCTGATGCGGAATGTTCGGCGTGGCGGTGAAGCGGGCGGCGGGCGGGATTTCGGTCAAATCGGGCGAAGGTACGGCGGGGGTCACCTGCTGCGCGAAGGCCGCGGTGGTTAACAGCAGAACAGCCGCCACAAACAGTAAAAGTCGTCTCATCCAGAGTCCTCAACTAGTCAACACATGGTCAGGTCGCGCCGCAGCGCGCCTCACCTCCCCGGATTTGAGACACTATCTTCGTAGGGACAGCCTTCTGGCTGTCCGTCTCAGCGGACGCGCAGAAGCGCGTCCCTACAAATACCGGGGTGAGGTTCAACCCAATCAACTTCATACTAGCAGATGCCGCGCGGCTCACCTATGGAGAAGCGCCGAACGTAGGGGAGACGGTGGGAGCAGATTAGCTCCCCCCACCGCGATCTTTGCGCTTTTGCAGCAGCTTCCCGGCGATATTCCCCTCGTCGGACTCCTTGAGCGTCGGGGCGCCGCGAATCGGCGGTGGGGCGTTCGGCGCCACCTTGATCTTTTGCGGCGCGGGCGTTTCGCCCCCCGGCGTCGGTTCGCCCGTGGGCGTGACATGGGTTGCCGTGACGCTCGTTCTTTCCTGCGCGCGGGCTTTCGCGCCCATCAGCGCGGAGACACGTTCGGTCGCATCTGGCACGACTTCCGGCGGCGACAGCCAGCGGCGGAGCCGGGCGAGGTCGCTCTGCGTGATGATCAGACGGCGCACGGCGATGTCGAACGGCAGCAGCAGCACCGCGATCAAGAGCAGCGTCGGCGCGAGCGGGTTGGTCGCCACCTGCGCTTGCAGCGTGTGGGCGAACGCTTGAGCAGCAGTGTCAAGCGGCTGGCGCTTGCCGCTCGTCAGTTCAGCTAAATCGGGCAAAATCGATTCCGCATCTGAGCGCGTGCTGTATTCCGGCGAGTAGCTCATCACCCACCCGCCCGTTTGATTCAGCGCGCCGTCGGCCTCGCTCACGCGCACGAAGTACGCGCCTTCCGCGCCGGGCGTGAAGGTCGCCTCATAGCGCCCGGGCGCGACCTGCTCCAACTGAATGCCGACCGCGCTGCGATCCGGGTAGACCAGCGAGCCGATCAGGTTCAGCCCATTGAGGAAACTGCCATCATCGGCGCGCGCATCGACGGTGAGCCGGGCGCGTTCGCCTTCCATCACAATGCGCGATTCGAGGTTTTGGTCCGTCCCCTCGGTGATCGTCCAGCGCACGGTCTGGCTCCAGAAGCGCGCGAAGCCTTCCCACGACACCCAGTTGCCCGACCAGCGCCCGGAAACATCGCTCGTATACGCGACCGTCCGCCCCAAGCCGTACTGCCATGCCGCCAACACCGGGTCACTGAAGGGTTCCGGCCCGCGCAAAATCACCTGCGCTGTGTCTTTGGGTGTCGTCGCCACATAGCCAAGCAGCGACGGCGCTTCGCTGATACCCTCCATGATCGGGCTGATGGCGCTCAACACCGGGTTGAATTCGCCTTCGATAATGTACGAGCGCGTCGCGAGCACCGTCTCCTGCGCGAAAATCTGCGGGATCGTCTCGACGGCCATCACCTCGTGATAGTTACCGCCGCCGACTTCCGCCATCTGCCGCAAAAAATCGACGGTGAATTCGCCAATGCTGATCACCGACGTGGTGACGCCGTAATCCGTATTCAGGGCCTGCGTCAGTTCGACCAGTCCACCGGGATCGGCACCGCCATCCGTCAGCAAGATGATGTGCTTGCGCTCGGACGTTTCGTTTTGCATGGCTTCGCCCGCGAGGCGCATCCCCGCGAGGATATCCGTGCCGCCTCCCGCGCTCAATGTGCCCACCTGCGCCTGCAAATACAACCGATCCAGCACGGGCTGCATGTCGAGCACCCAGTAGCCGTCGGTGTCAAACGAGATCACCCCGGCGCGGTCGTTGCGCTGCAAGAAGTTGATCGAGCGGATGATCGCTTCTTTTGCGAGTTCGATATTGGCGACCCCGCTTGGCCCGACCAGCGACATACTGCCCGAGCGGTCGATCACATACACCAGCGTGATTTGCGGCAGGCGCTGCTGATCACGAATTTGCATTTCGACGGGCAGCATCTCTTCCAATGGCGTCTCAAAGTAACCGCCGGGCGCGTACGCATCTTCCCCGCCGATAGTGACCAAACCGCCGCCGAGGTCGCGCACGAAGGTTTGCAGCGTCTCCATGCGCTCGTTCGAAAGCACGGTCGCCGGGATGTTGTTCAAAAGGATCGAGTTGTAGTCAGCCAGCGCCGCCACGCCGATGGGCAGGTCGTTCGGGCCGACCACATCGACCAGCAAGCCCTGCTCTTCCAGCGCCCGCACGAGATTCGCTGCTTCGTCGGCGCCCTGCGTCACCACCAGCACACGCGGCGCGCCGACCACCCGGCTGAACGCGGCGAGACCGTTGTTCTGATAGAAGTTGTCGCTCCCGACCGGGTCCACCTGCACGCGGAAATCGCGGAAGCCGCTCTCGCCGGATTG